>DAIDKS010000049.1 GCA_027449885.1 Acidimicrobiaceae bacterium | reverse complement strand
CGTCGAGGGCTGGGCCCTCTACGCCGAGCGGTTGATGGACGACCTCGGGGCCTTCGACGACCCGGGCGAGGAGCTCGGCTTCCTCTCCGGGCAGGCCCTCCGCGCCGCGCGGGTCGTCGTCGACATCGGACTCCACCTCGGACTGCGCGACCCGCGGGGCGAGGTGTGGACGGCGGCGTCGGCCGTCGCCCTGCTCGTCGACGAGGCCCTGCTCGACGTCGACTACGCACGCAGCGAGGTGGATCGCTACCTCGCTATCCCCGGTCAGGCGATGTCGTACAAGGTCGGCGAGCGAGCCTGGCTCGCGGCGCGGGAGGCGGCGCGCGGCCGCGTGGCGGGGGAGTTCTCGCTACGGCGATTCCACGCCCGGGCCCTCCTGCTCGGCCCGATGGGTCTCGACCGCTTCACGAGCGAGATGTCGACCTGGGACGGGCGCTGACCGGCGCCGACGACGTCATCACGGGGCGCCGTCGCGCGTGGCGCTGCCGGTGCTCGCACAGCGACCCCGGGCCAACGCGGGGAGGACGAACGCTGACCCGGGGTCGATCCATCGACGCGTCGGTCGCGACGCGTCGCCTCAGCTCCTAGACCTGGCCGCTGAGGCCGGGGACCCAGCCCCGCACACTGAGACTCGCCACACGGGTGCATACCTGGAACGAGACCGGCACGACGAGGCGCACACCGGAGACGGAGACCTGCAACGCTCGAGCGGTCGCCGGCGAGCAGCGCGTCGCCGGCCAGTTGCCCACGTTGCCCACACCCAGGGCCACGCTGGCGCTCGCCCCGGGGGCGAGGCGCATCATCGCCCCGTAGCCGGGCAGGCTGAGCCGTCGGGCCACGGGTCCCACGGGCGCCCCGGTGGGCGTGGCCCACGCGCGGACGAGCGGGATCCCCCAGATCGCGCACGCGACGGTCGCCGTGTTGCGGACGCGCAGCGGGTAGTAGGAGGTGCCCGCGGCACCGCTCGGCGCCCCGATCGAGAGCGCTAACTGGCCGGCGTCACAGTGCGGGACCGTCAGGCGGGTCTCGGTGACGCTCGTCCACGCCGTGGTGCCGCCCACGCAGACGCCGATCGTGGACGGCAAGGTGACGTCGAGAGGGGTCACTCGCCCGGGAACCGTGACGCGCACCTTGGACGCGATCTGCGTCGTGCAGTTGACGCCCGACATCGTGGTCACGCGGGCGACGACCTGGAATCCGTAGTTGAGCGGGACCCACCGCGTCACGGCCGGGTGTGGTGTCGGGTAGACGACGGGACCGATCGCCGTGCCAGCCGAGTTGACGAATTGGTATCCGGTGGGCACGGCCCACCAGCAGTTGGGGAAGGCCTGCGACGTCATGACGAGCTGGGCGGTGGTCCCACCCGGCAGACTCGAGACCGTGGCGGTGGCGCCCACCTGACCGGGTAGGCACGCTCCGGTGACCGCCGCCGCCGGTGCGGACGTGGCGATCGTCATCAGTCCGCCCAGCAGGGCGAAGGCCGCGACCGCGCGACTCGCGCGGTGGGTGAGGTGCCGAGGCATCGTGTGAGTGCTCATAGACATCACCTCCAATCGGGAAGATAGCGATCAGAGTGGAGTCACACCAATGTCGATGACTGATGGGCAAAAACAGGTTTTCCTATAGACACACCTGATTTTTGGCGTAAGTGCTGATAGATAGCCATACGGTCTCATCTAATGCACAAGTTAACCGACGTCATCAATAAGAGTTGTCGGCCCAAAAAACGTTGTTGCGCCAGGTCGTCGATGAGCACCGGTTCGCGACGACGTACGTGCTGACGGCCCGGTGATCGCGCCGAACGCGGGCCCACCTCGGACGGGTCGGCCCCGCGACGGGTCCACGTTCGCCCCGTCACCCGACGCGCTCGGCAGCGGCCCCGGCGTGACCGTCCCGGGACGTCCGGCCGTCCGCGCGGGGCTGATCCTTGACCGAGGACGACCCCACCGAGTCGCACCCCGACGCCGGGTTCCGGTGCCATGAGAGCTCCGACGGCGTGCGGGGTCGTGGGTTGTGGGGCGAGCACGTCGGTCGGGTGGACGGCGGGGGCTCGTTGCCGCCACGCCCCCTGCGTCGCGGGCGTGGCCCGGTGCACGTCGATCGCGGCGGCGAGGAGGGACTGCCGGCGAGCTCGGTCGCGGGCTCGGGATGGTCGCGCTCCGTCGGGTCGCTCACGAGGGGCCGTCGTCGCGCCTTGATGGGAGTGGTCGGCCCGGGTGCCCACCGACGATACGGCGCCGGCCCACGGCGCAATCTGCGGTGCCGGGCGGTCGCGGACGACCGGTGATGGTGGGCGAGGCGGGACTTGAACCCGCACGTCCTTGCGGACACAGGCACCTGAAGCCTGCGCGTCTGCCATTTCGCCACTCGCCCTGGGCCCGACAACACTACCTGCTTTCGCGAGTCGTATCTCACGCGCCCTGAAAAGTCGAGTGTCGGACCGGTACAGTTGGGGTCGCTATGGT
>DAIDKS010000048.1 GCA_027449885.1 Acidimicrobiaceae bacterium | reverse complement strand
GTCGTCACGGCGCTCTCGCTCTCGGCGACACCGCCGAGCGTCACGATCACGACCCACGCCGGCGTGTCCTTCGCCTTCGTCCTGACGGGAACGCAGGTCGTCCTTGGCCACGCG
Organism: Acidimicrobiaceae bacterium; assembly: GCA_027449885.1. Classification (GTDB taxonomy): domain Bacteria; phylum Actinomycetota; class Acidimicrobiia; order Acidimicrobiales; family RAAP-2; genus RAAP-2. Next base: position 10,619 of record DAIDKS010000048.1, on the reverse strand, counting down.
ACCTCCACCACGGCGGCGCTGGCCCTCAACGAGAAGGTCTCGATCACCCCGACGCCGACCTCGACGCCGGGCGCCCTCACGGCCGCCACGATCGTGATCAAGGCCCCGGAGGTCCGCCACTACGAGGGCGTCGTCACCGGCTGGAGCGGCGTCGCGTCGCCGACCGCGCTCACCATCGTGAACGGTCGCACGACAGTGACCTTCGCCCTTGGAACAGGTGCGTCCCCGACGACGTTCACGATGGGCGGTGCGTCGGCTACGTCGGCCAGCCTGGCGGACGGCGAGCGCGTCGCGGTGACTCCGACGCCGACATCGGTCGTCGGGGCGCTCACCGCGGCGAACGTCGCCATCGCGTCGCCGGACTCCCTGCACGTTCGCGGCCTGGTGAAGAGCCTCACCGCGACGGAGTTGCAGGTGAGCATCGGAACGAACACCTTCACCTTCGGCGTGACCCCCGCGACCGTGTTCCTGCAGGCGGGGCAGACGGTTTCGTCGACGTCCATCGGCGTGAACCAGCGCGTGGACCTGAGCTTGGGCACGACTCCGGCGGGAGGTCTGCTGCCGGTGCTCGCCGTGAGGGTGGCGCCGACGGGCAACTGATGTCCCGGTGACGAGCACGAGAGCCCCGGCCGGACGACTCCGGCCGGGGCTCTCGTGCTAACGGGGAAGTGACTCCTGGCGGGCGACCTGCATCCCGACGTAGCCGGTGACCTTCTCGAGGAGGTAGTAGAGCAGGCCCGCGACGATGATCCCCGTGGGGATGGAGAAGTCGGCGCCGCCGTACCAGCCGGCCGTGCACACGCCGTGCTGGAGGGGGCCGGCGCAGGCAGCCCCGAAGTGGTTGGAGATGGGCGTCATCCAGTGGAACGGGAAGTTCACCGGGGGCGGCGCCTTGGAGAAGGCGAGGGTGGCCGTCACGAGCCCAACGGCGAAGGCGACCAGCGCGTTCCAGTTGATCCCCGTGCGCCCCCCGAAGTAGAGGCCCTCGCGGTCGGTGCGCTGCAGCTCCTTGGCGTGGTAGCGCATGCGGCGCAGGAGCCAGTCGACGATGAAGACTCCGAGCCAGGGGGCGATCCACACGATGATGACGCCGACGAACTCCTTCATGAAGTTGGCGAACGTCGACTGGAACATCGCCCAGATGGTGAGGAGCCCCGCGATGATCGAGTCGAGGACGACCGCCTGGTACCGCTTCAGTCGGATGCCCATGGCCTGGATCGAGACGCCCGAGCTGTAGAGGTCGAGCGAGTTGATGCCGAAGAGCTGGACGATCGCGAAGATCAGGAACACCACGACCACCCACGTGGGGATGGCGTGCTGCCCGTCGAAGGCCTGGAAGGGGTTCGCGCTGTTCCAGGCCGCGGCCTGGGCGCTCGAGGAGAGGAACGTGTAAGTGAGGGCTCCGAGGGTCATCATCACGATCTCTGGCAGGGCCGTGCCGAGGAAGATCCACCCCACGATCGAGGACTTCTTCGCGTCCCGCGGGAGGTAGCGGGTGTAGTCACTGCCGCACTCGGTCCAGCCGAGTCCCGACAGCGCGATGGTGAAGGCGAGCCCCGCCGTGTAGAGCTCCCAGCCCCCACCGAATCCCTTGAAGTGCACGGAGCCGTGCTTCGCGTCGAAGACCGCGAGGAGGGCGAAGATGAGGACGAAGGGAATGATGAGCGCTCGCATCACCTTGACCATGGTCGCGTGACCCAGGTAGGGCAGGACGGCCTGAATCGCCGCCGCGAGGATGATGAGCACCACCTTCAGGGGGCTCGACACGTGGACGCCCGCCATCTCGAGCAGGACCATCGCCGCTCCCACGATCAGTATCAAGCCCTCGGTCTCGAAACCCAGCTGGGTGATCCAGTTGAAGAAGCTCAGGATGCGCGATCCCCGTAGTCCGAAGGGGGCCCGACTGATGGCGAAGGCGGTCGTCCCGGCCTCCGGCCCCTGTAGTGAGGCGAGCCCGAGCAGCAGGTACGAGATGTTGCCCAGCACGATGAGGCTGAACGCGGTCCAGAAGCTGAAGCCGAAGCCCATGAGCAGGGCCCCGTAGATGAAGTACTCCACGTTGACCGAGGTTCCCGCCCATAGGGCACCGATATTGCGGGCGCTCGCCCACCGTTCGGTCTCGGGGATGTGGTCGATCCCGTGGAGTTCGATGTGAAAGGGCTGGTCGTCGACGGATCCGTCGTGCGAGCCCAGAGCTGATGACACTGGTGGGTCCTCCCTAATAGATGTGAGCCATCCGTGCGACTCCGTGAGGGGCTAGTCGCACGGAGCCAGTCTGGCCGCCCGGGGTTGCCCGGTGGCGGGTATTTGTTTCCGCCGCGTTACGGCCAACTCTTAGGGGGCTTTTAGTCCCACCCCACGGTGACTTCACCTCGCGGAAGCAGGGTGGTCCCGTACGTTTCCCCGCGTACGGAAAGCAGGTAGGCAGAATGAACCGAGTGAAGAAGTCCCGGCTGGTCAAGGCGAGCGCTTCCGCCGCGGTGGCCCTGGGCGCGATCGCGACGGGCATCGGCGCCGCGGGTGCCGCGTCGCCGTCCGCCCCGACCGCGCCCGCGAGCGTCGCCAGTGCACCACACCGCGCGACGTTGCCCTTCCCCGGTGGCGCCGGGAAGGTGACCGCCGTCTCGGCGACGTCCCTCACCATCACCGACGTGCGCACCGGCGCAGCCGTGACCTACGCGATCACGTCGAGCACCACGGTGCGCACCGGCGGTGCCTCCGCCACGGTCGGCGACATCAAGGTCGGCGACGTCGTCGCCGTCTTCCCGACGTCGGCCGGATCGACGACGGCGGCGACGATCGTGATCCTCCCCGCGGGACGACCGGGACCGGGTGCGGGTGCCGGATTCGCCGCCGGTGTCGAGGGCGTGGTGAGCTCCGTCACGGCTACCTCGATCACCGTCACCAACGCGTGGACCGGCACGAGCACGACCTACGCGATCTCGTCGTCGACGACCGTTACCGAGGGTCGTCAGACGGCCAGCGCGTCGGCGCTGGCGGTGGGCGAGCGCGTGCGCATCGGCGTGTCGGCAACGGACGCCACGAGCGCCACCAGCATCCAGATCGAGCTCGCCCACGTGGCGGGTCGGGTCGTCTCGGTGAACGGGAGCACCGTCGTCGTCGCTGACGGCGAGGGCTTCTACCGGACGGTCGTGGTGAGCGGTTCGACCACGTACTCGAAGTCAGGCGCGAGCGCGACGCTCGCCGACGTCACCCCCGGTTCGGTGGTCTTCGCGGTGGGACTGGTCGACGGCAACCACACGTCGCTCGACGCGACCCACGTGGCCATCGGCGTGCCGAGCGGTGCCCCGGTTGCTCCCGGCGGAGGCTTCGGCCCCCGAGCCGGTGGGCCCAGGGGGATGATGGGACGAATGTAGTCCCGTCGACTCCCCGACGCCCGGGTGGCTCCCTCCCCGCCACCCGGGCGTCGTCGCGTCCGGGAACCTGAGCCGCTCTTCAGCAAGCACGCGGGGACGTGGTCGACAGTTGCGGGGGTGCGGGCGCTAAGTTGCGGCGACAAGGGGGGCGCCGGGGGGGTGCTCCCCAGTACACGGGGGGACACCCATGGCCTCGACGATCAACCGCCGGCAGTTCTTGACCCACTCAGCGGCCACCGTGGGCGGCGTCGCTCTCTCGGGCTCGATCGTCGACGGTCTGATGGCGACGGCGGCGGGGGCCGCGGCCGGCGTCAACGGGGGCACTCCGAAGCGCGGGGGGACGCTCCGCGTCGGCCTGATCTCGGACGTCCCCAACTACCACATCTTCAACGGCATGCAGGGGAAGATGGACGCCTCGGGGTTCTGTCTCGCGAACGCGCTCTACGACCCGCTCTTCGTCTCGGCCGCGAACGGTAAGACGTGGCTGCCGATGCTCGCGCTCTCGGCGACGCCGAGCAACGGCTACAAGACCTGGACCGTGACGCTGCGCCAGGGCGTCACCTTCACGAACGGCGACGCCTTCAACGCCGACATCGTCGTGGCGAACTTCCAGGCCGCGGCCGCCGACCCCACGGTGGGACTCGCGGTCAAGCCGATCATCGCGTCGGTGACCAAGGTCAGCGACCACGTCGTCCAGTTCAACCTCGTCATCCCGTACTCGACCTTCCCCTGGGGGGCCCTCTCCGAGCAGCAGACCTGCTACATGGCACACCCCAGCTCGTTCTCGTCGACCTTCACCGGGACGCCGATCGGGACCGGTCCCTTCAAGGTCGTCTCGTGGCAGCTGAACTACCAGTCGACGTTCGCGAAGAACAAGGGCTACTGGCGTCACGACGCCCACGGTCGCCAGCTGCCCTACCTCGACGGCATCGTCTTCAAGACGATCCCCGACGACCCGACTCGGAACCTGGCGCTCCAGTCGGGGCAGGTCGACATGATCGTGACCCAGGACTCCTCGAGCGTGAAGGCGCTCACGACGATGCCGGGGATCAGCTACCGGACCGACGAGAAGGATCCCCGCGACCCCTCGGTCAACTGCCTGATCGTCAACACGACGGGCACGCTCAACCAGTACTTCGCGTGGGCCGGGGAGTTCTCCTCCGCCGGCGTGCCGGGGACCCTCCCGTACCTGCTGAAGGGCCAGGCGGCTCCCGCCGCGGTCCAGATGGCCGACTTCGAGGGAACCCTCGGCGCCGTGGACCCGTCCTCGCTCTCCTGGAACACCAAGCTGAAGCCGGTCCTCAACGACCCGACGATCCGTCTCGCGTGCGCCATGGCCATCAACCGGGCGACCTACGCGAAGGTCGTGGGCAACGGCTTCGCTCCCGTTGCCGACGGGCTCTATCGCAAGTCGTCGCGGTTCTACCGCAACCCGGGCTACCCGGTCTTCAATCCGACCAAGGCGAAGTCGCTCGTCGACGCCTACAAGAAGAAGAACAAGGTCTCCTCGGTGGGCTTCGTCCTCGACATCGTCTCGGGGAGCTCGTCCGGACAGCGCGCCTTCGCCTTCGTCGCCGCGCAGCTGAAGGCGGTGGGGATCACGGTCACCCCGCGTCCCCTCACGCAGTCGACGCTGATCCAGAACGTGATTCTCGGTCAGTACGACTGCGCGACCTGGAACCAGTTCGGTGGCGTCGAGCCGTCGGAGAACTACGTGTGGTTCAACTCGCAGCCGGCGACGACGTCGCTCGCCCAGGGCGGACTCGGGATGTCGGCACTGCCGTCGGGGACCTACATCGCCGGGGCCGTCAACTTCGCCCACCAGGCGGACCCCGCCGTCGAGGGGGCCATGCTCAGCGCGCTGGCGGCCCCGAACGGGTCGGCGGGGCAGAAGAACGGCTGGGCCATGGTCAACTCCCGCTTCGCGAAGGATCTGCCCTATCTCTTCCTCACCACGCTGGTGACCGCCTGGGCGGCGCGCAAGAACATCCAGAACTGGGCGTTCGCGACGGCCGGCGACGGCACGACGCGCTGTCTCAACCCGGACGGCGGCTCGGCGCGCTGGGACCAGATCTGGATCGCCTAATCGGCGACCCGGTCCTGCGGGCGGACCCGCCCCTCGATGTGACGCCAGACGACGTAGGCGGTGACCGCGAGGCTCGCGGAGATGGCCGCCATGAGACTGAACGGCAGAGCCTCGTCGATCGTGAAGAGGTAGCCGGAGACGAGCGCCGCCGCGGCGAGTGACGCGGTGTTGGCCGTCGCGTAGAGGCCCTGGCGCCGCCCGAGCTCGCGGTGCTCCGCCCCCTGGGTCAGGAGCGACGAGATCGAGGGGACCGACAGCGAGGACCCCACCGCTTCGAGTGACCCGAGCAGCAGCAGGGCGACGTTGTTGTGGATGTGGGGATAGAGAGCGAGGAAGAAGGCGATGTTGAGCAGCCCGAGCACCGCGATGGAGCGGCGGTCGGCGTGGTCGGCGAGCCAGCCCCCGGCGCGGCTCAGGAGGACCCACGGGATGCTGAAGAGGGTCCAGCTGAGCCGGATCTGGAGGGTCGAGGCGTGGTGGGCGTGCATGAGCAGGCTCCAGCAGGCCTCGTAGACGCCCACCGTCAGACCCGCGGCGCACGCCGCGACGAGTGCCCCGGCGACCTGGGGCGTCCACTGGAGATGGGGGAGGGGCGTCTCGGGGGCGAGTCGATCGCCGAGGGGCGTGCGCCACGTCTGGGCGGCGGCGGCCAGGCTGACGAGGCCCGTCACGAAGAAGGCCCAGCCGAGCGTTCGCACCGAGGCGACGACGCCGATCACGGGTCCGAGGGCGATGCCGGTCAGCTGGGCGGCCAGCACCTTCGACACGGCCCGGCCCCGTTCGTGCTCGGCGAAGAGCGCGGCGACCGCGGAGAGGGACGCGACCTCGATGGCCCCGGCGGCCGAGCCCTGGACGGCGCGGGTGAGGGCGAACCACGGGGCCGAGACCGGCAACAGGTAGGTCATGCTGGCGACGCCGTACAGGCCGAGGGCGCCGATGAGGATCGGGCGACGTCCGTAGCGGTCGGTCAGGTGTCCGAGTGCGAACTGCGTCACGACGCCCGCGGCGAAGAAGGCCGCCATGATGATGCCGATGACCGAGGGCGTCCCCCCGCGGCGCTCGAGGAAGAGGGGGAGGAGGGGGAGCCCCAGGGTGGCCCCCATCCACTGGAGGGCCACGATGACCGTCAGTCGGCGCAGGATCTGCTGCGGACTCGCCGAGGCCATGGCGTCGACGCTAGCAACCGCGGTGGCGCCCTAGGCGAGGGCCTCGATCACGATGACGGCGCCGAGGGCGAGGTAGACGAACGGGAGGAGTCGCGGGATCAGTCGGCGCGCACCGCGGACGACTCGGGGGTGGCGGGCGATGGCGCCCGCCGTGGTCACGAAGACGACTTCGGCGACGGCGATGACGGCGACGGCGATCAGACCCCGGGCGACGCCGTCGAGGCGAAACAGGGGGATCCAGACCCCGAGGTTGTCGCCCCCGAGCGCGACCGTGACGAGGAAGGTCGTCATCGCCCCGCGGGCCGGGACCTCCTCCGGGGCGCGAGCGCGCTCGGTCCAGGCCCGCGCGGCGAGCCACCACGGGGCCACGGCGAAGAGCGCGGTAAGGGGACGGGGGACGGCGCGCAGCACGTCGCCGACGGTCACCGCGATCACGACGAGGCTCGCGACGCCGATCACCTGACCCTCGGCGGCCCGTCGGTGCCGCTCGCGCGGCGTCGCCGACAGCTGCGCGGCGAAGGCGACGAAGTTGTCGATCATGGTGCCCGCGTACGCGATCGCGGCGCCGAGGATCGTGACGAGGACAGGGTGCACCGGCCGCAGGTTATCCACCGCCGACCAGGTCGAGCGGGGAGGACCAGGTAGGCTCGCACGGGTGAGCACCCTCCCCTCCGTACCTCCGCCGACGGCGGAGCAGATGGAGGCCGCGCGTGCCGTCGTGGCCTCGCACCTCGCGCCGACGCCCACTGTCTCCCTTCGACTGGACGGACGGCGGGTCATCGCGAAGCTCGAGAGCCTGCAGGTCACGGGGTCGTTCAAGGTGCGCGGGGGCCTGGCCGCCGTATCGGCCGCTCACCGGGAGGACCCGACGGGGGCCGTCATCACCTCCTCGGCGGGCAATCACGGACTGGGCATCGCCCACGCCGCGACGCAGCTGGGCGTCCCGGCCACCGTCGTCGTCCCGGCCAACGCGTCGGCGGCGAAGGTGAAGAAGCTGCTCGCCTACGGCATCGAGCTCATCCAGATCGGCTCCTCCTACGACGAGGCCCAGGCCCACGCGAAGGCGCTGGCGGCGGAGCGGTCGATCCACTACATCTCGCCGTTCAACGACCCGCACGTCATCGCGGGGCAGGCGACCGTCTTCGACGAGCTGATCTCCCAGGCGCCCGAGATCGAGCACCTCGTCGTCCCGGTCGGCGGTGGCGGGCTGATGTCGGGGGTGATCCTCGCTCGCGCCCGACACGGCCGCGAGGGCGTCGCCCTCACGGGTGTGCAGCCCGAGGAGAGTTGCGCCCTCTACCACGTGCTCCGGGGCGTTCCGATGTCGCAGGTGGTCCACCACCCGACGATCGCCGACGGGCTCGCCGGCGGCGGCGACGAGGACTCCATCACCAACGAGATCATCGCGAGCTCCGGTGTCCCTCTGGTGCTCGTCCCGGAGTCGGCCATTCGTCAGGGGGTGCGCCGCGCGGCCGAGGCGACGGGGCTCGTCCTCGAGGGATCGGCCGCGACGCCGCTCGCCGCCATCGCCGGGGGCCTCGTCGCGACCGACGACTCGCTCGTGGGCTTCATCGCGAGCGGTCGCAATATCGCCCGCGAGCTGCTGATCGAACTGCTCTCGGAGGGCTGAGGGCCCGTCGGCCGGGGCCCCCGATAGGGTGGCCGCATGGCCCCCACCTCTCGCCTCGCCGCGGCCGCTCTCGCCGTGGTCGCCCTCGGTCTCACGGTGACGGGCGTCGTCATCGCCGCCACGGACTCGTCGGTCTCGGGCTCGTCCGGCGCCGACGCGCTGGCCCTCAACGGCTACCCCCCGACGACCGCCACGATCGACCTCACCGCGAGCACCGGGGCCGGATCCTCGGTGTCGGGAACCGTCGCGGTGGACTTCTCCACCGGAGCGCTCGAGGGGAAGGTCCAGATCCCCCTCGCGTTCTCGTCGGTGTCGGCGGACGTGCGCATGGTGAACGGCCATACCTACGTGGGCATCGGGAACCTCGCCTCCGTCGTGGGCGCGCCGTGGGTCAGCGTGCCGTCGCCCCGCATCGCGCTCTACGGCATCGCCCTGGAGATGACCAAGCCCGACATCGCCCTCATCAGCGCCTACGACTCGCGCTCGGTGTCGACGGCGAACGGGATCACCACCTACACGTTCCACTGGGCTCACGCCCACTACCACGCACCGTCGGCCCTCCCGCTCAGCGTGCCGGCCGGCTCGGACGTCACGCTCTCGCTCTCGGTCGGGTCGCAGGGTGAGCTGACGGCGGGGACGCTCACGACGACGACGCGATCCTCCACCATGACGATCTCGATGACGGTGGCCTCCTACAACCAGCCGGTGCACGTGACGGCGCCCCCCGCCAGCCAGGTCCGTCCCATCACGGGTCGTCAACTGGGCCAGATCCTGGGGGGCCTGTCGCTTCCGTCGCTCGGCGGGTCGCTCGTCACCCCACGGACCGGCGGATCGACCCCCGTCGCCCCGACCGGGTCGACGGCGAACCCCGTCAGCCTGCGCTGATCAGCCGAGGAGCTTCTCGAGCCACGCGGTCGCTCGCGTGGGCCGACCGGTGCGCCGCTCGTAGTGATCGGCCCACGTCGCGAGGCCCAGGCCGATGTTGATGCCGAGCCACCGGAACGGTTCGGGCTCCCATGGTCGGCTCACGTGGTGCACGAAGGGCAGGGAGGTGAACTCCGTCGTCCGCCCGGGGTCGCTCAGCAGATCGGCCAGGGCCGTGGCGGCGACCCGGGTGAGCACGACGCCGTCGCCCGTATAGCCGCCCAGTGCCGCCAGGCCACTCGCGTGATCCACGGTCACGGTGGGCTCGAGGTCACGCGGCATCGCGAGCGGGCCGCCCCAGCGGTGCGTGACGGCACCCTCTAGGTGAGGGAAGAGCTCGCGCAGCGTCCGCTCGAGCAGATCGAAGACGCCGTCGTCGGCGTCGAAGCGCGGCTCGACCGTCGATCCGAAGTGGTAGGGGGCCCCTCGGCCGCCGAAGGCGATGCGGTCGTCGGCGGTGCGCTGGCCGTAGATGAGGAGGTGGCGCCCGTCGGTGAAGGTCTCCCGGCCCTCGAAGCCCGTGGCCTCCCAGAACGTCGCGGGGAGGGGCTCGGTGGCGATCATCAGCGAGTAGAGCGGGGCCACCGTGCGCCGCTCACCGGGCAGGCCGGGCGTGAATCCCTCCGTCGCGCGCACGACGACGTCGGCGTGGACGGTCCCGCCCGCCGTGACGACGGTGGCTCGTCGTCCCGCCCGCGCGGGCAGGATGCGCAGGACCTTGGTGTTCTCGACGATCTGGACTCCGAGGCGCTCGACGGCGTCGGCGAGTCCGGTCACCAGCCGAGCGGGGTGCACGCGCGCGCAGTGCGGCGTGTACAGGGCGCCCCGTAGATCGCTCACGCGGGCGCGCTCGCGGGCCGCGTGCTCGTCGAGCCACTCGTGGTCGTCGGACTCGCGCGCCGCCGCCTGAAGGCGTTCCCGTTGCAGGTCGCTGCGAGCGAAAGTCAGCGTGCCGCCCTGGTGGAAGTGGGCGTCGACGCCGTCCTCGTCGAGGGCGGCTCCCAGGTCGCGAACGGCGTCACGCAGCACCCGCTGGAGGTGGTGCAGCGCGTCGGCACCGTGGCGATCCGTGACGGCCGCGTCCTCGAGGGGGTAGAGGGCCGAGGCCCACCCGCCGTTGCGCCCCGAGGCGCCGAACCCGCAGACCGCCTGCTCGATCACGAGGATGCGAGCGTCGGGAGCACGCCGGCGCAGCTCGCGAGCCGTCCAGAGTCCGCTGAATCCACCGCCGACGATGGCCACGTCGACGTCGAGGTGACGCTGCAGGGCGGGGCGCGACGTCCCCGCCCTGTCGAGCGTCGACCACCACAGCGAGGCCGCGGGGTCCATCAGTGGCTGAGTTGGGCGGCTCCGGTGAACACCTCGCGCAGGGTGCCGACCATGAAGTCGATGTCCTCGCGCGTCGAGATGAGCGGCGGCGCCAGCTGCACGACCGG
>DAIDKS010000047.1 GCA_027449885.1 Acidimicrobiaceae bacterium | reverse complement strand
CGCCCCGACCTGATGGAGGCGGTCCGGGTTGAGATGTTGGAGAAGCTCGGCCAAGTTGGGCACTCTCTGGCGCCTTCGCCAAAGCGGTGGACGATCAGCGAGCGCTACGCCGGCATCGAGCGGGCACAACTCGTGATCGTGAATGTCCGCGATGAAGACGAGCGCCGGAGAGCCGACCATCTCCTGTCCGACTTGGTCAAGCTGCGCCAGGACAACGAGATCCTCTCGGACGTTCTCGGATACCGCAGCAACCGAATCCCCATCACCGCGGTCGCGGCCAACCTTGCCAACCCCGCTGACCCGGGCCTGAAGAAGGCCATCGCCAAGGTCCGGCGCGTCGTCCAGTCCAGATCCAACTAGTTGAGACGCCCGACTGAGAGGAAGTGTTCGTGCAAGATGAGTGGAGCCGCAAAGGCGCAACCCTCAGTGACAAGACCGCGCGCTAGGTGGTCGGGCCCGACGCAGGCATCGCGACCATCGCGTTGAGCTCACGCGAAGGGGCTCCAACGCCGCAGCACCGTGGTGAGCGTCTCAACGAGGCGCTCGAAACTGCGCTCGAGGTCAACCGGGAGTTCGAAACCGCCCTCGGCCTCTAATGACACGAAGCCGTGCAGGGCGGATCGGAAGGTGCGTATGGCGTCGATTGCGTCGTCGCCATGAAGCCCGAGGGGTTCGATCACCGCGGCGACGACGCTGACGACGCGATGACTCGCCACCTCGTCCTCGACGTCACCGGGCAGTGGTGCTCGCTGCGCCGCTTGGTACCGGCCCGGATGCTTTCGAGCCCAGTCGCGGTACGCCCGGGCCATGGCCGCGATGGCGTCGCCCCGACTGCGTCCGATCGCCGCCCGACCGAGGACGTCGCCCAGTTCCGCCTTGGCCCGGATAGCGACGTGGTGCTCGAGTGCGCCCAGGCCATCGATGTGCTTGTACAGCGACGGTTGGCGCACGCCGAGCCGCCCGGCCAGCGCCGCCAGCGTGAGCTGCCGCAGCCCCCCGTCATCGATCATGCGCTCGGCTTCGGCGATCACTCGCTCGGTCGTCAGTCCGGCCCTAGGCACGTCGGTCAAGTCCCGAGAGAAAGCGCAGCGTCGCCGCCACGGTCCGATCAGGTTGCTGGGACTGCGGGTAGTGACCGGCGTCGGGGACCATGACCACGTCGGCGTGCAACCGATCGCCGATCCACCGTGCCTCGGCGGCGGGATCGGGGAAGTCGGGATCCAGTTCGCCCATCACGACCATGGTGGGTGCGGCGACGCGTTCGAGGGACGCTTCGGCCGCGTCGTGGCGAAGCCGTGACGTGCGCGAGAATGCTCGGGCGTAGCCGGGCCGACGAAGTGAATCGACGACCGCGTCGCGATAGACCTCGAAGTCAGACGGGCGGCTTCCTGCGTAGAGCGTGGGAAGGTACGCCCGCCAGAATCGGGCGGCCCACGTCGGCGCCAGGGCGATCCGCTGCACGAGGCGTTGCCGTGCGCTCGACAGGGGTTCGCGTACGAAGGGTCCGATCAACACGAGCCCGTGGACCAAATCGGGCCGGTCGGCGGCGACTAGCGCGGCCGCCGCCGCGCCCATGGAATTGCCCACGATGACGGCCGGTCCCCCCAGCTCCTCGATCAGTGCGGCCACGTCGCCGGCCGTCTCGACGTCGCCATAGGTGGCGAAGGACGCATCACTGTCGCCATGTCCGCGAAGATCCATCACCGCCACTCGGTAGTGGTGGCCCCGCAGCGACGGAGCGAGATGGCGGTACGTCGCCCGCAGATCGCCCATGCCCGGTACCAGCACTACCAACGGTCCCGTACCGTCTACGTCATAGGCGATCCGGCCGTCGGGGCGATGGAGGTATGTGGTGGCCACCGGTCCGATCGTGTTCACAAGGCTAGTATATATAGCGAAATGGCTACTAGCAATAGCCACATGGTCGCAACCGGCGGGTTCGCTGCCCGCTGACCGAAGTGAGTAGGTGGCCGATGAGACGTCAGTCGGCTCGAGGCAGGTGGACAACGAGGGTGCCCCACGGATCAGACGCAGTTTGTCGCTGGGTCGTCGGCAGCAATGGGTCACCGATTGTGACGATGGTGTCTCCTAACGCGTAGTGCCGAGCCACGCTCGGGTGCTGGCGTTCGCTGGGGCGTGGCCGAACCGTACTACCAGTGAGTTCGAGCACGATTGAAGAAGTCTGAGCACCGATGCGTGGCTTAACATTCGTGTCGGAATCGAGTCGAGGTCAGTGCGATGAGTGAAACGTTCAGCAAAGAGGAGCGAGCGGCAATGCGGGCGGCCGCAGCCGAGGCGAAGGCCGCAAAGGCGGGTGCCGACCTGGAGGCGGCGTGCCTCGCCGCCATCGGCGAGATGTCGGGCTCGGACAGAGAGCTCGCCGAGACCCTGCACGAACTCGTCAAGAAGCACACGACGCTTCGTGCGAAGACGTGGTATGGCATGCCCGCGTACACCAACGCCGAGGGAAAGGTGGTGGTGTTCTTCCAGAGCGCGGCCAAATTCAAGGTGCGCTACGCGACCATTGGCTTCCAGGAGGCCGCGAACCTCGACGAGGGGAACTTCTGGCCGAGCGGCTACGCCGTCACCAAACTCAGTGCGTCGGACAAGAAGCAGTTGGTGGCGTTGCTGAAGCGCGCCGTCGGCTGAGTGGCGCATTCGCGCGACGACGGTTCGATCGCCGCTCGTCGGTCGCGATTTCGTCGGCTTCGCGGCCGCTCGCCATCCGCGGTTGACGCCCAGACCGGCACGTCGTTGCGTCGTCGCTGATGACGGGGTCACGCCGTCGCCACGCCACGCCAGACTCGCGTGGCGTGACAGCGACTGCGATCGACTGCGACTCCACGGTCCTGAGAGGTTCTTATATAGCTTGTTGACGACGCAGTCGTGGACTACTACACCGGGGAGCTACGGCGCCTAGCAAGGGGGCAGGCATGCGTAGCGGTGGGCAAGTGCGTGTTGCAGGTGGTGCAGTCTTGCGCCGGCGCTCGGCGCAATACGGGGTGGTGGTCGTGGCGATGTGTTGCGCCATCGTCGGTGGTTCGCTCGTGGCGAGCGCTTCGAGGTCGCCGCGGGGATCGACCGGCGGACCGGCGAGACTGGTCGGTTTGAGTGGGCACGTCATCTCGATGAGCGTGTCGGGTGTGCGAGGCGTGGGCGTGACGAACGGCCCCGGAAACCTCGAGGCTCTGTCCTTCACCTGGGGCATAGCTACCCCGAAAGTCTGTGGCGGCTGTGGCCGGGCGGCGGGTCGACCTACCTACGAGAATCTCACAATCAAGCGCAGCATCGACGCCGCGAGCCCCGTTCTCTCACGTGACTGCGCCATGGGCAAACCCATCACGTCAGTCATCCTCTACGTGACGCCGACCAGTTCGGGTTCGGGCTCCCAAGACTCGTTGGCAATGACTTTCAAAGACGTCATCATCACCGACGACGACTGGAACGTCGTCACTGCGAATGACGAAACGCCGATCGAGACGCTCGCGATGTCCTACCGCAGTTACGCAATCACGTACAACCCGATGCCAGCCACCACCACCACGACGACTTCTACCACGACGACCAGTACCACAACGACTACGACCACGACGACGGTGCCACCGGTTAGCTACGTGCCGACCACCACCAGCCCGACAGCGTTGGGCTAGGCATTCGAACCGTCCCAGCGCGCTGGCGACGTCAACGCGGTTCGACTAGCTACTGCACCGTGACCATCGTGCCCAGTGGCGTCTGCGGCCAGAGGGTTTGGGCATCGGCGAAGGGCATCTCAACGCAGCCGAGGCTCTGGGGCCAGCCGTAGCTGGAACGGATGAAGCCGTGCAGGGCGTCACCACCGTAGAAGTAGGAGACCCACGGGATGCCCGGGTCGCTGTAGTGCGTGCCGTTGGGGTTGGTGCCCGACATGGTCTGACTCGTGTAGCGAAGGTAGACGGCGTGGGTGCCGATCTCGGTGGGTGAGACGGCGATTCCGGTGTTCACGAGCGTGGTGAACGTCGAGTGTCCGTTCTGAAAGAGCGTCAGGTGTTGAGGCAACGCCTCTTGAACGTAGACCACGTTGTAGCTCGTCGGGTTGTACTGCCGGGCGAGCACCGCGCGGAGCAACGCGAGCCAGGTGGGTGTGTCCATATTGCCCGTGACGGGCATGTTGTGCACGTCCTGGAAGCGCATGAGGGCGCCCGTGAGAATGACGTTGACGGTGCCGAGCCGCCACTGCGAGCGAAACGCGGCGGGTAGGCCAGGAAAGCGCCAGACGTACCGGCCACTGCGCTGCGAAAGGGCAGCGGGCCAGCGTGCGATGCGACGGATCACCGTAGCCGGCTTGAGGGTGGTGGACGTCGCAACGGTCGTAGAGGTGGAGGCCGAGAACGTGGTCGGTGTGGTCGTCGTCGTCGTGGTCGTCGACGTCGAAGTGGTTGGCGGCACCGTCGTTGTCGTCGTTGGCACCGGCGAGGGCTTGTGGACCGTCGCGACGAAGGATACCGGCAGGTAATGCAGCGTCGCGAGGAACTGATCCTCCAAGATCACCGAGTAGGGCACGTTCGCAATCGAGCCCGCACTGGTCGTGCGACCAGCCGATGTCGCCGCTGCGGGCATTGCCATCAGGAAAAACCCAACGACGATGGACGACGTGACGAATGTCGCCAAGGTGCGCGGTCGGCGTGTGTACACAGTTCAAGATTACTGGTCGCGCCTCCCAGTCCGTCATCAGCTCACCTCGAAATCGCTGACGAGGACCACGCCAGCGAGCGAGTACCGATCGTTGAGTCCGCAACCCCACAACCTCGCCAGTACCATGATGCGGTGAGCGCCTTGTGGAATAGACGTCGAGGCGCGTTGCTTTTCTCGCTGACGGGCGTGCTCTCGGTGTCGCTCATCGTCGTCGAGCCGGCCGGTGCATTCTCGTCGAGGCCCAACGCCGCCACTACGACCACGACGACGGTGCCGGCGAGCACCACGACCACGTCGACGACAGTTCCCTCGGGCTCCACGACCACGACGACCGTGCCCTCGGGCAGCACCACGACGACGACGGTGCCAACGACGACCACGACCATCCCTCGTCCGGCGGTGATCCCGTGGCCGAGCGGTCTGAGTTCCGCGGTGTCGATTCCGCAACTGGGAATCTTCGCCACGTCGCCCAACCAGCCAACACTCCCGATCGCCAGCATCACCAAGATGATGACGACGTGGGTCGTATTGCACCGGCTGCCGCTCGCGTTCAATCAGCACGGTCCGTGCCGAACGGTGAGCCCGGGCGACTACGGCGTCTATCAGCACGATCTCAAGACCGACCAATCGAACGTTCGTCTCGTGCTCGGCATGAACCTGTGCGAGGGCACCCTG
Organism: Acidimicrobiaceae bacterium; assembly: GCA_027449885.1. Taxonomy (GTDB): domain Bacteria; phylum Actinomycetota; class Acidimicrobiia; order Acidimicrobiales; family RAAP-2; genus RAAP-2. The sequence continues at coordinate 146,994 of DAIDKS010000047.1, read as the reverse complement.
CTTCGCGGCCTGCTGGTGCACTCGGCCGGCGACTACGCCCACATGCTCGTCGAGCTGACTGGCTGGAGCAACTCGACGTTCATTTCGGTGATGAATCGCGACGCGCGCGTTCTCGGACTGCGCTCGACTCACTACGTGGAAGTGACGGGGATTGACGGTCGCGACGTGTCGACCGCCGCGGATCAGACCAAGCTCGCGATCGACCTCATGAACGCCGAGCCCATCGTGCGCGACATCGTGACACTGCCCGAGGTGGCGTTGCCCGGTGTCGGCGTCGTGTCGTCCTACACCCCATTCGTTGGCGAGGGCGGCGTCATCGGCGTGAAGTCGGGATTTACCGGGCTAGCCGGGGGCTGTGACGTCATGGCGATCAACTTCGTCGTCGGTGACCAGACCGTGACGGCGTACTCGGTGGTTCTTGGCGATCACGGCGCCAACCCCATCGTTGGTGCCGGGATCGCAGCCCTGGCACTCGCGCGTTCCCTGCGGCCGTATTTGCGCCTCAAGCACTCGACGGCGGGCGCCACGGTGGTCTGGACGGCAGCACCGATCAACGAGGCGGGCGGCACCGGTTCGGGCCCAACCTGAGGTCGCCGGGCAGACGCCCTGCGAACGGCATCGATGTCGCCGGTACCATCGATCGATTTAGGATGACCTCGTGCGCCATGCCGACCTGAACGTCACTGGGGACCCGTGTGTTGAGCCGTCTGACGCCCCGGCACGTTCCATCGACGACGAGCAGCTCGCCGCGATGGCCAAGGCCATGGGTCATCCCGTTCGCGTTCGAATCCTGCGACTGTTGGCCGAGCGGCGCGCCTGTGTCACCGGGGATCTGGTGGCCGAACTACCCCTCGCCCAGTCGACGGTGTCAGAGCACCTGCGGATCCTGCGCGACGCCGGTTTGATCCAGGGCGAGATCGAGGGGCCCCGCACGTCGTACTGTCTCGACGTCGCGGGGCTTGCCGCTTTCAAAGCGGCAGCGAGCTCCTTGTAGTCGGCGGTTATCGGCTATCGTCGAAATACGATGATATCGATGGAATGGGACCAGGCGTCGAAACAAGAGGCACGATCATTGTGACCGTGACCGTGTCTCACCGACATTCGATCTCGGGGCGTGAGCGATCAGTCTCGGAACGCGCTGGCGATGTTCGCGGTAGCAGTGCTCGCGAAGCCGGCTCGAGCCATCCACGACGGGCGGTGACAGACGCGATGATGATGGGAGCGCGGTGACCGCATCCGACATTGCCACAGTGGAGGCACCGCTACGACAACTGCGTCTTCTCGATCGCTTTCTGCCGGTGTGGATCGGTGCGGCGATGCTGGCTGGTATCGTCTTGGGCCGACTGATTCCAACGCTGAATCGGACCCTCAACCACGTCCAGGTCGCGGGAACGAGTTTGCCGATCGCGATCGGGTTGCTCGTCATGATGTACCCCGTACTGGCGAAGGTTCGCTACGGCGAGGTTGGCGTGGTCGCCGCCGACCGCCGACTGCTCGTCTCCTCACTCATCTTGAACTGGTTGGTGGGCCCCCTCGTCATGTTCGCGTTGGCTTGGATCTTCCTCGGGGACCTGCCGGCCTATCGCACGGGCCTGATTCTCATCGGTTTGGCCCGCTGCATCGCCATGGTGCTCATCTGGAACGACCTCGCCTGCGGTGACGCGACAGCGGCCGCCGTTCTCGTGGCGGTGAACTCCATCTTTCAAATCGTCGCTTACGCCGGCCTGGGTTACTTCTACCTCGAAGTACTACCGCGCTTGCTTGGCCTGTCGGTCGCGAATATCCACGTCTCGATGTGGATGATCGCGCGAAGCGTACTGATCTTTCTCGGCGTCCCGCTGGTGGCGGGTTACTTGACGCGTCGTGTGGGCGAGCGGACCCGCGGGCGCACGTGGTACGAAGGGCGATTCCTGCCCTGGATCGGGCCGTTCGCCCTCTACGGTCTGCTCTTCACCGTGGTCGTGCTCTTCGCGCTGCAAGGCGACACGATCACGCACCGGCCCCTCGACGTCGTGCGGGTCGCGCTGCCGCTGCTCGCCTACTTCGCGATCATGTGGAGTGGCTCGTTCGCGCTCGGGGTCGGGTTGCGACTGCCCTACGCGCGAACCGCGACCTTGGCCTTTACCGCGGCGGGCAACAACTTCGAGCTGGCCATCGCCGTGGCGATCGGCACCTTTGGGGTTACCTCGGGTCAGGCCCTGGCTGGCGTCGTCGGGCCGCTCATCGAGGTTCCCGCGCTCGTGGCACTGGTCTACGTGGCCCAGTGGGCCAGGCGACGGTTCTACGCCGATGGGAGAGTTCAGTGACTACTGATCACGCGGCTGGGACAACTCCGGTGGTGCTCTACGCCTGCATTCACAACGCGGGCCGATCCGTTGCGGCCAAGCGGCTGACCGAGTGGTACGCGAAAGGGGCGGTAACGGTGTTGTCAGCCGGCTCCGAGCCGGGCCGGTCCATTAACCCGATGGTCGCGGCCGTCCTCGCTGACCGCGGGATCGACGTCGCGGCCGAGACGCCGACGATGCTGACCAGCGACCTCGTGCGTGAAGCCGACGTCGTGGTCACGATGGGCTGCGGTGAGACCTGCCCGTTCTTCCCCGGGCGGCGCTATCTCGATTGGGAGGTCGAGGACCCGGCCGGTCAGACGCGCGAGGTCGTCGAAGGAATCGTGGACGACATCGACGCGCGAGTGCGTCAACTCTTAGCCGAGTTGCACGTCACGTTCTGAGAACGCTCGGCCCGCGGGCGTGATGACCGTTCACGCTCCGACGTTTCGGGCGTGGCCGGTGGCGAGGCAGCAGTGCTTGTACTTTCGGCCACTGCCGCAGGGACACGGGTCGTTGCGCCTCGCAAGTTGGAACGCGCGCAACCGCTGCGCGTCCTCGACGGCGAGCTCGCCCATGATGCTCGACGGTCGCAGGCCGGCGAGGGCGAGCTCGCCCATGCGCTCGAGCCTCGCGCGCGCGTGGCCGTAGAAGCGGCGGTAGCCCTCACAGAGGTAGTTGAGTCCCGCCTCGGCGTCGTCGGTGGTCGTGAATCGATCCTTCGGGCAGCCACCTCGACAGAACGACAGGACGGGACACTGTCGGCACTGGGTGGGAAGCGCGTCGCGTTTGGCTTGGCCGAAGGCAACTTGGGACGGTGAGGAGGCGAGATCGAGCAGCGAGTCGCTCGTCACCGATCCGAGCCGATGCTCGGGGTCGACGAAGTGGTCGCACGCGTACACGCTGCCGTCGTGTTCGACGGCGAGGACCTGCCCGCACGTCTCGGACGTCACACAGAGCGTGCCGCGACCGTTGGCAGTGACGAAGAGCCCCTCCAGGAATCCCTGAACGACGACCCGCTTGACGTCGTGGCGCACCCACTCGTCAAAGATCTCGTTCAAGAAGTCCCCGAAGGCGGCCGGGTCGACCGATTCGGGCGTGACGGCGCCGTCGCGGTCACGGGCGACGACGGGGATGAATTGAATCCACGACACACCCAGGTCGCGCAGGAATCGATACACCGCGAGTGGCTCGGCCGCGGTGGTGGCGTTGACCGTGCACAAGACGTCGGGTCCGACCCCGCGCGCGCGAAGCCGCGCGAGCGCCTCGAGCACCCGGTGGTGCGTGGCTCGGCCCCGACGGTCGTGGCGCAGCGCGTCGTGCGTGTCGGGCCCACCGTCCAGGCTCAGCCCCACGGCGATGCGGTGCTCGGCGATGAAGTCGGCCCACCGGTCATCGAGCAGTGTGCCATTGGTCTGGAAGCTGTTGAGCCAACGCCAGCCCTCGGGCGCGAGTTCCGCCTGGATGGCGAAGGCCCGTTCGTAGAAGGCGCGCCCGGCGAGCAGCGGCTCGCCGCCGTGCCAGACGACGTGGACCGGCGAGCCGTGCGCCCCGGCGATGGCCTGTGCGAGGTAGTCGCGCAGGACCGAATCGGACATCTTGAAGCGTTCGTCGCCGGCGAAGAGTTCGGCCTTGTCGAGGTAGTAGCAGTACTCGCAGTGAAGGTTGCAGATCGGCCCGACGGGCTTGGCGATCGTGACGGCCGTCGTCGGCGTATCCGGGCTTACGAGGGAAGTCCCCATCGGGCCAGTCTCGCACGGGCCGCGGCGCGGACGGGCGCGCCGCGCCGGGTAGGGTCGGTGGCGACGACGAAGGAGGGTCCGTACCATGCCCGAGAACCCCGGACATTCGCGACCGCACATCTCGCACGCGACCCACGTCGAGTCGTGGCTGCTGGACATGGACGGGGTCCTCGTTCGCGAAGAGCACCCCATCGACGGCGCGACGGAGTTCCTCCAGCGTCTCTCCGATCGCGGTACGCCGTTCCTCGTGCTGACCAACAACTCGATGTACACCCGACGAGACCTCAGCGCCCGGCTGCGCTGGAACGGCCTCGACGTCCCCGAGGAGCACATCTGGACCTCGGCCTTGGCGACCGCGGTGTTCCTCGACACCCAGCGCCCCCGCGGCACGGCCTTCGTCATTGGCGAGGTCGGCCTGACCACGGCCCTGCACGACATCGGCTACACCCAGTCCGAGAATGATCCCGACTACGTCGTCGTCGGTGAAACCCGCAGCTACAGCTTCGACCGGATCACGCGCGCGGTACGCCTGGTGGGCGAGGGGGCGCGTTTCATCGCGACCAATCCCGACCCCACCGGCCCGAGCCTCGAGGGGCCGCTGCCGGCGACGGGCGCCGTGACCGCGCTGATCAGCAAGGCAACGGGGCGACAGCCGTATTTCGTCGGCAAGCCCAACCCGCTGATGATCCGTTCGGCACTGCGCGAGCTCAATGCCCACTCCGAGACGACCGCGATGGTTGGTGACCGAATGGACACCGACGTGGTGGCGGGACTCGAGGCCGGCCTGCACACGGTGCTGGTGCTCTCGGGTGTCTCGAGCGCCGAGTCGGCGAACCAGTTCCCCTACAAGCCGTCGCGGATCGTCGGATCGGTGGCGGAGTTGGCCACCGAGCTGGAGGCGTGAGTCACCCCGGGGTGACGAGGCCGCTCTGGTAGGCGAGCACCACCAACTGAGTCCGGTCCCGGGCGTCGAGCTTGGCCAGGATTCGGCTGACGTGCGACTTCACGGTGGCGACGCTCATGTGCAGCTCGTCGGCGATCTCGGCGTTGGACGACCCGTGGGCGATGGCGAGCAACACCTCGTATTCGCGCTCGGTCAGGCGTTGGAGGTCGGGCGCCGGCGTGGGCGCTGCCGGACGACTCGTGAATTCGGCGATCAGCCGACGGGTGACGCTCGGCGCCAGGAGGGCGTCGCCGGCCGCGATCACTCGGATGGCACCGAGCAGATCCACGGGTGGGGTGTCCTTCAGGAGGAAGCCGCTCGCCCCGGCCCGCAGGGCCTCGAAGACATACTCGTCGAGGTCGAAGGTCGTCAACATCAAGATGCGGGTCCGGCGTCGCGAGGGGCTCGACGTGATGAGTCGCGTGGCCTCGATGCCGTCCATCGTTGGCATGCGAACGTCCATCAAGACGACGTCGGGGTTCGTCTGGGCGACGACGGTCACGGCCTCGGCCCCGTTGCGGGCCTCACCGACGACCTCGAGATCACTGGCGGAGTTGACGAGCACCTCGAAGCCCGCCCGAACGAGTGCCTGGTCGTCGACGACGACGACGCGGATCGCCATTAGTCGCCGACCGTTCTGAGGACGGCGGACACCTCGAAGCCGCCGTCGGGACGCGCCTTGGCATCGAGCGTGCCGCCAAAGGCGATTGCGCGCTCGCGCATGCCGATCAGACCGTGGGTGGTGCCGCTCACCGAGGCAGTGTGCCGCCGCGGACCGGGTTGGTTGACGACCGAGATCAGCACATCGCCCTCGCGGAAGCGGACCACGATCGTCGTGTCAGCCCCGTCGGCGTGCTTGACCACATTGGTGAGCGCCTCTTGGATGATTCGGTAGATCGAGAGTTCGAGCCCGAGGGGCAGGTTGGGCGCCGTGCCCTCGAGGCGCCACACCACCGACATCCCCGTGGCGCGCACGCGCTCGACCAACTCGGTGACGTCAGACAGACTCGGCGTCGGCTCGAGGGGCATGTCCGATCCCACCGTAGCGCGCCGCAGCACCGTGATCACGCGTCGGAGCTCGTCGAGGGACTGCCGGCTCGTCTCCTCGACGGTGGCGAGGGCCCGGCGCGCGTCCTCGGGCTGTTGGTCGATGACGTGACGACCGACGCCGGACTGGATCGCGATGACGCTAAGGCTGTGGGCGAGAATGTCGTGGAGCTCACGGGCGATCTCGAGCCGCTCCTCGGTGATCGCCCGATGTGCCTCGTCGATCTCCTGACGCTGACGCTCAGCCGCTTGCTCGGCGAGCGCACGGCGAAAGACGCGTCTTGTCCTGATGCTGTCACCGATGAACCAGGTCGCGAGGGCGAGGAGCAGATTGAACGTGACGTCGCCCTGGGCACGGTGGTAGTGCGCGGCGACGAGCAGCGCCACCAGGATCGCGCTTTCCACGCTCACCAGCGTGATCAAGGACTCGCGCCGCGTTCGGGTTATGGCGATCGTGTAGAGCGGTAAGGCGAGCAGCGGCGCCGGGGCGAGCGTGTGGCCGAGCACGGTGGTCGCGACGGTGGCGCCTCCGACGAGGATCATGGCCGACATCGGTGCGATGCGCCGCCACGCCAGTGGAATGGCGGCGACGAGGAAGATCGAGCCGAGGACCCACCGGTTCGTTCCCGGCGGGCCGATGTGTTTCGCGTGGGGCAAGACGAAGAAGTGCACGACGAAGACGGTCGCGGTGAAGGCCGCGACCGCGATGTCGATGCCCACCCACTGGCGCGGCGATATTCGCTCGAGCCACGGCGCACCGGCCACGTCTTCGGCGCCGCTCATCTGAGTCACGGTCAGACGCTATCGACTCGAGGTGCGCGGCGCCTCCATCGCGAGGTGCAGTGGCCGTCAGTCGCACGGATGACGAGTACGAGCGACGGTGAGATCATCCTCGAGGATGAGTCAGATTGGGCCCCGCGGCCGAGTTGTACCGACTCGTGGCCCGACACACTGGATGGAGCCTGGTGGAGCTCGACGAGGAGGAGAGACGTGATCGACGTACGGGGCGTGACCAAACGCTTCAAAGACAACGTGGCGGTAGACGACCTGAACTTCGAAGTGCCGACTGGTGTCGTCACGGGGTTCCTCGGACCGAACGGTTCGGGAAAATCGACGACGATGCGCATCATCATGGGCCTGGATCACGCCGACCAGGGCGAGGCGGTGATCAATGGCACGCCCTATTCCAAGTTGGCCCAGCCGCTTCGCGAGGTGGGCGCGCTGCTCGAGGCCAAGGCGATCCACCCGGGCCGAACGGCCTTTAACCACCTGTGGTTCCTCGCTCAGTCCAACGGGATCCCTCGACGCCGCGTCCACGACGTGATCGAGCTCGTCGGACTAGACCAGGTCGCCAATCGGCGCGTGGGCAAGTTTTCCCTCGGCATGGGCCAACGACTGGGCATCGCCGCCGCCCTGCTCGGTGACCCGGGGACGTTGCTCTTCGACGAGCCGATCAACGGTCTGGACCCCGAGGGAATCCTCTGGGTTCGTAACTTGTTGAAGGGACTGGCGAGCGAGGGCCGGACGGTGTTCGTCTCCAGTCATCTGATGAGCGAGATGGCTCTCACGGCCGACCACCTGGTCGTGATCGGCCGTGGTCGACTCATCTCGACGGGTTCGGTGGGCGATTTCATCGCCACCAACGCGGGTCAGTACGTGCGCGTACGGACCCCGCGCCCCGACGAGCTCGAGGGACTGCTCGAGGCCCAGGGTGCCCAGATCCGTCGCGAGGGCGATGGGTCGCTCTCGGTGAGCAACCTGTCCGCTGAGCAGATCGGCATCACCAGTGGCAACGCGGGCATCTTCCTCTACGAGCTCTCACCCCAGTCGGCGTCCCTGGAAGACGCCTTCATGGAGATGACCCGCGACAGTGTCGAGTACCACGGCCACCGCCTCGACGGCGCCACGGCCACCACGAATGGAAAGTAAATGGCGATGAACACCTCTTCTGCAACGGTCTGGTCGAGCACGCTTGCGACGACCCGATCCCAACGAACCTCGGGACTCGTGCGGGCCGAATGGACCAAGATGCGCACGGTCCGCTCGACGGTGTGGACGCTGCTCGCGATGGCCGTCATCACGCTGGGCATCGCGGCGCTCGCGGCATCCACGATCGCGAGTCGGTGGAACACGTTCTCCGTCGTGAGACGACTCACGTTCGACCCGACGAGCATGTCGCTGCGTGGGCTGCTGTTCAGTCAGCTGATAATCGGCGTACTCGGGGTTCTGGTCATGAGCGCCGAGTACGGCACGGGCACGATCCGCGCCACACTCGCGGCCGAGCCGCGTCGCGCGCGCGTACTCATCGCCAAGAGTGCCGTGTTCTTCGTCCTGGCCGCGGTAGTGGGCGAGGTGCTCGCCTTCGGCGGCTTCCTGATCGGCCAGTCCCTGCTCACGAGTCCTGTACCCCACGCCACGCTCACTCAGCCCGGCGTGCTTCGTGCCGTCACGGGTGGCGGCCTCGTCATCGCCGTGCTCGGACTCTTCGCCCTGGGGCTCGCGACGATCATCCGCCACTCGGCGGGGGCCATTACCGCTTACGTCGGCGTGCTGCTAGTGGTCCCGATCATCCTGCAGACGCTGCCGTCGTCCTTCAGCCAGCCGATCCTCAAGTTCATGCCCTTCACGATCAGCAACGCCATGACCTCGGTTGCGTCACAGGGGTCGAGCGCCTTCAGTCCGTGGGTGGGGTTCGCGATCCTCGTCGGCTACGCGATCGTCTCCTTGGCCATCGGGGGCTGGCTCCTCGCCACGCGAGACGCCTAACCAGGCGTCAACGCCGCCACCCGGCGCCGTCGCAGCGATGAGTAGGCTGCCTCGTCGGAGGAGCTACGTGTCGATTCCTGAACTGTTCAACCTGACTGGTCGTACCGCCATCGTCACCGGCGCGGGTGACGAGAACGGCATCGGCTTTGCCACCGCGCGCCTGCTCGCCGACCTTGGCGCCACGGTTGTGATCGCTTCGACGAGCGCGAGGATCGAGGAGCGAGTCCGCCAACTCGGCGCCGATCGCGCCACCGGCGTCGTCGGCGACCTCACCGAGGTGGGCACGGCTACGCGCCTGGTCGAGACCGCGCTGGAACGCTTTGGGGCACTGCACGTCGTGGTGCACAACGCCGGCATGACCTCGGTAACCGATCCGACGCAGGTTAACGGCGCCATCGAGTCGATCGAGTACGCGGGCTGGCGCAGCGGGATCGCGCGCAATCTCGACACCGCCTACCTCGTCGCCCGCGCCGCGCTGCCCGAGCTCACGGGTGGCGGGTGGGGGCGATTCATCATGGTCTCGAGCGTGTCCGGCCCGGTCATGGCAATGCGACACGAGCCCGTCTACGCCGCCGCCAAGGCGGGCATGGTCGGTCTCGCGCGCGCCCTGGCGGTTGACGTCGCGCAGTACGGCGTCACGGTGAACGCCGTGGCGCCGGGATGGATCAAGACGGGTTCCCAGACGCCGCACGAGGCGGCCCAGGGCGAGGTGACGCCGCTGGGGCGCAGCGCCCGACCCGACGAGGTGGCCGCGGCGATTGCGTGGCTCGCGACTCCCGGCGCGTCCTACGTGACGGGACAGTGTCTGGTCGTCGACGGCGGTAATTCCATCGCCGAAGAGCGCCGGTAGTCAGCGCTCCACGTCGTCGGCGAGTTCGGCGAGCGACTCGACGCCGGCGATGCCGCGGCGAAGTCGGCGACGGAGCCCGAGTGCGTACCAGATGAACGCGAGCACGGCCGCCATCGCCAGGAACTGGTCGGCCCCGTTGAACACGGACGAAAGGGTCAGCATGGCGAGCACGGCCGCGGTCCAGATCAGCACGGCGCCGATGACGGGCTTGGCGAAGCGCCCCAGCGAGAACGCGCCGGGAAAGGCGTCAATCGCCCGACGTTTGACCGCGTAGGCGACGGTGATCGCGAGGTAAATCAGGTACGGGATGATCGCGGTTGCGCCGACGAGCGTGCCGAAGGAGTTCGGTTGGGTGTAGCCGTAGACGAGGATCGCGGTGTCGATGACACCGAGCACGAGCAACGCCGTGATCGGCGTCTGGGTGTGGCGATCGACGCGTCGCAGGTGGGTCGAGGCGGGGAGCATGTTGTCACGGGCCATCGAGTACGCCAGTCGCGACTGCGCGCCGGCACCCACGACTGCGATCGCGAACATCGAGAAGATGACGAAGGCGATGAAGACCTTGACGAGCCACGGCGGCAGCCAGAACTCGGCGATCGTGAGCAACGGCAGTGGCGCGTGCTCGACGATCCGCAAGTTGGGGATCGCCAGGGTGAAGCCAATCAGGGTGACCATGCCGAGCACCGCGGAGGTCACGAGTCCCGCGATGATCGCGCGCGGTACCGAGTGGCGAGGGTCGACCGCGTCCTCACTCATGTCTGCCGCCAACTCAAAACCGATGAGTGTAAAGGCGCCGAGCATGCCGGCGAGGGCGAACGAGTAGGGGATGGGGCTCGAGGTCACGCGCGTGGTGCTGGTCAGGAGCGAGACGCCATAGGGCGTGTGCTTCACCTTCAGCCCCCAGAGGACGATCAGCAGCACACTGAAGACCAGGGTTCCGAGGATTTCGGTGAAGACCGCGACGTTGTTGACCCGCGCCGAGAACTGCACGCTGATGATGTTGGCGACCGTGGCGATGACCATGAAGATGATCGACACCGCGAGATTGAGGTGTGGATGGGTCGTCGCGTTGATCCCGAACTCGCTCAACAAAAGCGGGCTCGCCGCCACCAGCAGAATCGCGCCGCCACCGACGGCCATGTAGAGCAAGCCCGCGAACCCGACGAACCAGCCGTAGGTGGAGTTCACGAGGCGGCTGCTCCATTGATAGGCGTAGCCCGCCAGGGGAATACGCGTGCCGAGCTCGGCCACGATCAGCGCGATCAGCGTGTTGCCAACGGCGACCACCGGCCAGGTCCAGATGGACGCCGGCCCAAACCACGTCAGCCCAAACCCGAAGTTGAGGAAGATCCCCGTCGTGATCGAGATGATCGAGAAGGTGATCGCGAACATCGAGAACGTCCGCAGGGTACGGCGTAGTTCGGGTCGGTAGCCAGCCTGGGTGACGAGATCGCGGCCGGTGTTTCGGCCCTCATCTCTTGACGACTGCGACGCCATCGAATCCCCCGGTGCGACTCCTGGACGAGGCTACCGCGGTCCGCTCGCCCCTTGGCTGATGGGCGGGGTGAAACCGGCGACGTCGCGTCGTCGAGGCTCGGAGGGAGCGACGGCGGTGGATTATCGTGACCGACATGGCGCGAGGGTCACAGGCAGCGGCGAGGATGGTGTCGTGGCCAGCACGATGAATCGCGTCCCGGAGTTGCTCGTTGGCTTCGATACCGAAACAACGGGTCTCGACGTTCGTCGCGAACGGGCCATCTCCTACGGCTTCTGCGTCTACCGCTACGGTCAACCTATAAGCGCGGAGGAGTTCTTCGTGGTGCCAGATCGACCGATCAGCGATGGCGCTCGACGCGTGCACGGACTCGACCTGCAGCGGTTGAATCAACTGCGTTCCACCCACGAGGTCCTCGACGTGGCTTCGGGTGCTCGTCGCGCCATCGACCTTCTGACCGGTTTGCACAGGGAAGGTGCCTACATCGTCGGTGCCAATGTGGCGCGCTTCGACATGGCGATGCTCCGGTGGACCGCGAACGACGTTCTCGACGCCGCGGCCGCCGCCGCCTTCGAACGAACCCGGTTTCGGATCATCGACGTGATCGAACACGACCTGGTCATCGATCCGAGTCGAGCGTTTCGTCCTCGTCGATCACTGACACACCTGTGTGGTCACTACCACGTCAGTCCCGGTGGCCATGACGCGGTGGGCGACGCCCGCGCGGCGGTCGAAGTGCTGTTGGAGCAGGTCGTTCACAACAACGCTGGTCAACGAGAACTGACGATACTGCCGCCCGGGAACCAAGTCCGAGGTGTCTGACTTTGGCCCGAGAGGTGATAGGGTTGCACCCCTAGGGCCGTTGGCGCAGTCTGGTAGCGCACTTGCATGACACGCAAGGGGTCACAGGTTCAAGTCCTGTACGGCCCACCACGAAGTACCCGGTGTGGAGCCTTGAATCCTGCCAAGATCTCCCGAGCAACAGCGGTGACGTAACGTTTTTAGTAACGACGTCAGCAGCGGCTTGACGGGGGACCAATGAGTGCTCACCGAGGCAACGGCGAGGGTTCCATTTGCCAGCGGAAGTCCGACGGACGTTGGTTGGCTGCGGTGTCGACTGGTTACAGCCCGGAGGGGCGCCAGATCCGCAAGGTCGTAAGCGCTCGCACGCGGGCCGAGGCGGCGAAGAAGTTGCGCGACCTTCAGCATGACCTGGATGAGGGACTGCCAACACCTGATACCCGCTTGACTGTTGGCCAGCTCATCACCCGATGGCTTGACGAAGTGATTCGCCACCAGGTCTCGGCGAGTGCGGCAGCGAACTATCGCTCTGTCGCCACCCACCACATCATTCCGACTATTGGTCGCAAGAAGCTCGTGGAGCTCTCCACGTCTGACGTTGACCGACTGCTGGCCCGGAAGATCGATGACGGACTCTCGGTCTCGACCACTCGGCGGATTCGATCCGTGCTGGCCCAAGCGCTGGACCAAGGCGTTCGATGGGGTGCGGTGCCCCGGAATGTCGCGACACTGGCTCGTGCACCCAAACAAGTCCGGCGCGAGGGGCGAACTCTCACCCCCGAGCAGGCCCGCACGCTTCTTGACACTCTGAAAGGGCACCGAAACGAGGCACTATACGCACTCATGCTTTCGACGGGGCTCCGAAGGGGAGAGGCGCTGGGTCTCCAGTGGAAGGACTACGACGAGGAGGCAGGGGTGATCCTTGTTCGCCGACAGCTCGTGCGCGAAGACGGGGTGCTGTACGCCAAAGACACGAAAACTCCTAAGAGTCGACGGGCGGTGAACCTGCCTGCTCAGATGATCGAGGTTCTACGGGCTCACCGGCACAGGCAAGACCAAGAGCGCAAGACCCTCGGACAAGCGTGGCAGAGCTCTGGCTATATCTTCACTTCGACCGTCGGAACACCCATCGACCCTCGCAATCTCTATCGCGAGTTTCAGGGGATCTGCCAGAAAGCGGGACTTGGAGCTTGGCATCCGCATGAGCTTCGCCATTCCGCCGCCAGCTTGATGCTGGCCCAAGGGGTGAAGATACAGGTCGTCAGTGAAGTCTTAGGACACGCCTCAATTCGCATGACAGCCGACGTCTACGGGCATATCCTTGCTCCTGATAGGCGAGCGGCCGCCGATGCTATGGGCACAACACTGTGGGGAGAGTGAATGCAACGCGTCGATGTACCCGTAGCAGCCGAACTGACGTACCGAGATTCAGCGCGAGATTGGTCGGCATTCCTTGCCATTGCCTTCAAGTTTCTTTCCTTGGCTGCACTGGTAGTGAGCTTCTACTACGCCTACGAGTTTCGATCCGCTGAAATGGCACTCGGTCTCACTAATTCAGTGGGTTTCTCAGTAGTGGTGACATTGGCGGTCGGCATATCCATCGCGCTTGGGTTCTTCGCTGTGGGCCACGTGTTCTCGATGCTGAATGTCATCTACGATCGTCAGAGCCCCACGGCCCAGGATCCGCCTTACCCAACGATTCGCGAAACAGCGCCCGCCCCCACACCACCCGCACCCCAACAGGAGTGGACGACCGGAGCGCAAGTTGCGCTCGCTCCAGGGGTCGACGCTGCGCTGCGCGGAAGCGAAGATGGAGAAGGGTCCAGCGACACTGAAGCAATCGATGAGACGCCATCACGCGGTGGGCTCCGCGACTTCCTCACGAAAGAGCGTCATCTACGTCGGAAGGAAACGTGAGATCTGTTCTTAGCGCAATCCGCTCATGGAAGCAGGTAGATGATGGCGAATAGGCCGCAGCCTTCTGACTATCCCAAGTGGAGTTACTTTCCGCGGTCGAGTCCAGCTCCAGAGTGGGTGGTGGACTTCTGCGCGGCTGTCGCAGTCCACCGAAGCGAAATTGATTCAGAGGAGAGGCGGAGTTTCGAGTCAGACCAAGTACTCGCAGTCTTGCGACCATCTCTGGTCGACTTGGGATGGGAGATCGAGTCTGGCAAGCGTGCTTCTCAGAAGATTCGTCGGCCCGTTCTCTACGGGGATCAAGGGCAAGTTCGTGTTCCGTATGAGATCGACGGTTGGCACGACGAACACGGCGCGGTGCTCGAGATCGAGTCTGGTCGGGGCATTATGGGAAACGCCTTCTACCGTGATCTCATCAGGGGCTCGCTGATTCAAGGAGCCCGCTACTTGGTGATTGGCTTGAGGAACTCGTACAAGTACGGCAAGACGGGTGACGGTGACGACTTCGCGAAGGGCCGGGAGCAGCTTGACGCCATCTACGCTTCCGGTCGCATGACTCTCCCGTTCGATGGTGTGCTCCTCTTCGGCTGGTAGGCGAGCTGTCGCACCGGGAACGGTAATCAGGGCCATTCCCGGTGCGGACGAGCTCGCAGTTTCTTCACTAATTCTCCTCCTCAAGACCAAGCGTTGAAACATACTCTTCAACGCTTTCGCGAGGGACCAGCCGACGACGTCCCAACTTGACACTTCGGATCTGCCCGCTGCCGAGCAGTCCATACACGTTGGTCCGGCCAAGATTCAGCAACTGGGCCACGCAAGGGGTCACAGGTTCAAGTCCTGTACGGCCCACCACACCGCAAACTCCGTTGAGAGCGACGCGCGTCAGGTGCTCGGCGCGATCTCGATGCGGTCACGCCCCGCGCGCTTGGCCGCGTAGAGGGCGGCATCGGCCCGGGCGACCACGTCGTCGCCCTCCTCCCCGTGGTCGCGCAGGGCGACGCCCACGCTGACGGTGACGGCCGGGAGCCCGGTCGGAACCGAGGCGACGGCCGCCCGGAGTCGCTGCGCGGCCGAGAGGGCCGTCTCGAGGTCGACGTCGATCAGGAGCACGAGGAACTCCTCGCCGCCGTAGCGGAAGACGAGATCGGCGGGACGGACGCTGCGACGGACCGCGTTCGCCACGTGGGCCAGGACGCGGTCACCGACGCCGTGGCCCCACTCGTCGTTGACGGCCTTGAAGAGGTCGATGTCGATCATGAGCAGCGCGAGTCGGGGCGCGAGGCCCTGGTCGTCGTCGGCGACGTACTGGGGCAGCGCCGAGGCGAGAGCCTCACGATTGAGCACTCCGGTGAGGGTGTCGTGCAGCGCTCGATTGCGCCACGCGGAGCGCTCACCCTCGGTCTGGAGTCGCATGATCTCGCGCTCGAGTCGAACCTCGACGAGCCCCGACGCCTGGTCCAGGACGTCGCGGGCCTCGGGGGCGAGCGTCATGGGCTCGGGCATGTTCACCACGGCGACGCCCGTGATCCGCTCGCCGTCGAGGGAGTTGAGGGGCCAGACCAGTCGCGTCCCCTCGTAGTGGGGTGAGCCCGCCGCCGCCGCGGCCACGTCGTCGGGCCAGCTGGCGGGACGCCCCGCAAAGCCGTCGAGAGCGTCGAAGTGGAGTCGCGCCGGGCCGACCGGGACCCACATCTCGAGACTGGTGGCGCCGAGGGTCTGGCGGGCGAGGGCGTCGATGCGCTGGAGGGCCTCGCCGAACTCCCTCTCCTGGACCAGGATCTCCGTCAGGCCCTTCATCACGTGGTGGGCGAGCAGCAGGAATCGTAGGCCGTGGTCCTCGCGCGCGAGCAGGTAGACACCCGTCTCGAGCTTCTCGAGGCGGTCGATCATGGGACGGATCAGCTCCTCGCGGATGATCTGGCCGTGCTGGGGCGCGATCAGGGTGACCGGCAGCTCGCGCAGGCGACCGAGGGTGTGCGCCATGATCTCGCGCTCGGGCATGTAGTGCTCGTGGAAGGCGCGGATGGCCGTGAAGTACGAGAGGTCGGGAGCGTACAGGGAGGGGGCGTCCGTGAAGCCCCCGAAGAGGTCGCCGGAGAAGAAGGTCCCCGTCGACTCGTCGAAGGTGCCGAAGGCCCCGGCGAAGTGCAGGTAGGGGCTGAAGATGAAGCGGACCGCGCGATCGGCGAGATCGAGGCGCCAGTCGTGCTCCTCGATCAGCCAGTAGGGCAGTGGCGTGCCGCTGTGCACGATGAGAGCCCGATCGCGCCAGTGGGTGACGATCCGGGCCTGGGGGTGCAGGCCCCTCGCGATGAGCGCGGGGAGGGCTCCGATGATGTCGGGGTCGGCGTGGGAGCACACGAGCCAGCGGACGTTCTCGACGCCGACCACCTGATCGATCTTGCGCACGATGTCCCCGGCGATGAGAGCCGACCCCGGGTCGATGAGGACGGACTGGTCCCCCTGCTCGATGAGATACGGGTGGCACTGGAAGCGGTCACCGGGGATCATCTGGCCCACCCACCAGACGCGCGGGGCGATCTCGATGGGCTGGTCGAGGTCGTCGTCCCGAGTCGCGGGTGCGGGCGAAGGCGTCATCTGTCCTCAATGTAGGTCGATACGGGTGGGATGCCCCAGGGTCCTACGTCACCGCCTCCCCGTGGTCGGGGGGGGTGGACAGGACGAGCGTGCGGCGGGAGGATGGGGAGCGCGGGGGAGGGGGCGTGTGACGTCGGACGACGACGATGACGCTCGACGAGTCGAGCCGACGGTTCGGGCGATGACGGTGACGGGTCTCGTCTACGCGGTCGTCCTGATCGCGGTCATCCTCCTGCTCTTCGGGAGTCCCTAGGACGTCCCGTCCCATCGGGCCCGCGGGCGTCGGCGGATCGGGACGGCGGGCGGGGCGCGCGTCGCGCGCGACGACACCGGGACCCGGTCCGCGCCGTGACCCAGCGCAGGTCGTCGCGGGACCGCACGGTGACGCGAAGGGGGCCCACGAGGCCGGCTCCGAGGGCGACGCTCACGGCGAGGGCGACGGCGTCACGCCGCGTCGACGGGGTCCAGTCGGCGGGGGAGCGCACTGCGAGGACCCGCCACGCGCCGTCGTGGTCGACGTCGAGGTCGACGGTGGCGCTGTCGGGCCCGGGTCGAGCGGTCGGCACGCCGGCGGCCTCCAGGGCCCGGCGGTGGGGCACGACGCGACCGTGCACCCTCACCAGGTGCTCCAGCCGTCGGCCGACCATCGCCACCACGGACCGCCCTCGCGCTCGCGCGCGGCGAGGACGACCCAGCCGTTCTCGACCAGCTGTCGCGCGGCGGGGACGTCGGCGAGGGATCTGGCCACGCGGTCGCGCGGGGCGTCGACGGCCACCAGGAGCCGCGTGGGGAGGTGGACGGGCTGATCGCCGACGTAGAGCGACTGTCGGGGCAGCCCGGGACGCAGATCGGGATCGGTCCCGCGAATCACCCCGAAGTCGCCGACCGGATTGAGGAGCGTCTTGTCACCGGCACCGAGGACGTCCGGCGCGACGGCCGAGGCGTAGTACGCGGCGTTGATCCACTGGGCGACGATCAGGGGCGCCGCGAAGATCGAACGCAGGAGGCTGCCGTCGGCGTCGACACGCGGATCGTAGGAGTGGAGGAAGGCGCGCCCGCCGAGGTCGACGCCGCGCGTGCGTTCGCGGGGCCCGACCACCAGGGCAACGTGTCCGGCGAGACCCCACTCCGGCCGGGGGTCGGCCCAGTCGCGGGACGTCGTCGTGGCGCGGCGTGGGGTGGGGAGGCCGAGGCGGCGACGCCGCTCCCGCCGCTCGGCGCGACACCGTCGGCCGGCCCGATCGACGCGGGCCCGGAGATCCGCCGACGCGGTCTCGTCGAGGGTGACGGTGTCGGTCGCGGTGTCGTGCTCGCCCGCGACGAAGTGGGTCCGCGGGGGGATGGTGACGCCGCGGGCGGCGAGCTCGGCGCGGATCTGCGGGTCGTTGAGCAGGCGGACGAGGGCGGCGGCGTTGGGCCCCCCGGGTCCCGCCCCGCAGGCGCCGCAGGCGAGCGTCGAGGAGTGCGTGTTGGCGGTCGTGCGGGAGGAGTGCCCGAGGATGACGACCTCGCCGGCGAAGCCCGACGTGAGGCCCATGCCGCGCAGCGCCCCCTCGGCGACGGTGGCGGGGTCGTCGGCGCGCACCCGCCAGTCGTCGAGGTGGGTCGGACGACGTCGGCGTGCCGCCGGGAGGAGCGTGAGGGCGCCGAGGAGGGGCCCGGTGATCCAGCCCGCGCCCTCGGCGAGGGCGAACATGGCGGCCGGCTCGTGGGTCAGCTCCACGAGTGTGCTGCGCACGAGGGGTCCCCGCGTCCTCGCGGTGGAATCCTCGACGGCCCACACGTCCACCGAGGGGCTGAGGAGCGGAGGCAGCGATTCGTGCGGCTCGTGGTCACCTCGGCCGGTGACGCGCGCCGCGACGCCGAAGAAGCCCGCGAACCCGATGGTCGTCACGTCGGCGTCCTCCTCGAGGGCTCGGCGCAGCGGCTCCGACCGGACGTCGATGCACGTGGCGACCTGGACGACCGGTGCGGAGGATGGACGGGCGGGACGGGCGAGTCGGGTGAGGACGTCGTCGTGAGCCACGCGCTCGAGGCGGAGGAGCCGCGCGCGTCCCTCGTCGTCGGGGGTGTCGCTCGGCTCGTGGGGCGGACTCGGCCATTCGCCCGCGGCGATCTCGAGATCGACGCTGAGCGAGAGGCACAGGAGGTCGTCGAGGGAGAGGGCCGCGGGATGGGCCGTCCGGGACCACTGGTCGCACCACTTCGCCCAGCCGGCCCAGCCCGGGACGCGGGCGAGGTGTCGCGCGAACTCCTCGGTGACCGCCGCGTCGTCCCAGGGGAGGAGCGATCGAAGGCCCGCGAGATCGGCGGCGGCGAGGCGCGAGGCCACGGCGTCGCGCAGGGGCTGCGGGGTGCGGATGTCGGCGTTCGGGTCGAGGAGGGCGTCACGCATCGTGGCTCGGCGCGCGGCCCCGCTCGACGCGACGGTGGAGCAGGCGACGAGGCACGCTCGGGCCACGATCTCGCGAGCGAGGTCGGCGACGGGGGAGCCCCCGCCCCGGAGTCGCTCGGCGAGCGTTCCGGGGCGGGGCGGGGCGCTGGGGTCGGCCGGACGCCGATGACGCTCGCCCCGAGCGGCGGCGAGATGCCCCGCGCTCGGCCAGGGATCGACGCCGAGTCGTCGGCCGAGCTGGGTCATCGCGCGGGCGAAGTCCCGGTCGACCAGATCGACCAGGGGGTTCACGGCGACGGCTCGATCGAGGGGCCAGAGCGGGGCGATCGTGCGGGCCGCCGCGCGCACGAGGGACGGGACGTCGTCGCTCACGACGCCGCGTACTCCGTGAGCGGGGACGTGGCGCCGGACGCGGGGGCGACGACCGCGAGACGGGCACGGTGGCCTGATCGCCGGGCGAGTACGACGAGGAGCCCGGGCAGTAGCCACCAGGGAGCGTGACCGGCGGGCCGTCCGAGGGCTCCGGCGAGCACCCGCGACAGCTCGGCGACGAGGAGCGGGTAGCCGGCCACCACGGCGAGGAGGGCGAGGATGAGGGGGACGGCGTGACCCAGCGGGTGACGCGTATGGGACCACCACACGGCACCGGTGGCGACGGTGAGGACTCCGGTGAGGGTCGCGGTCTCGGCGTTCGCGCCGTGGAGCAGGGCGAGCCCGACGAGGGTGAGGACGACCAGTCCTGCGAGGCGCCGGGCGGGGGTCGGGGCCGTGCCGCGCGACGCTCGGCGCCGGGCCGCGGCCCGGTCCTCGATCGCGCCGCCCGAGGAGATGAAGCGGTGGGCCTTGTAGAGGGAGTGTCCGGCGAGGTGGGCGAGGGCGAGCACGGGCCAGCCGAGGGCGATCGCGAGGAGCATGAAGGACATCTGGGCGACGGTGGACAGCGCGAGTTGGCCCTTGAGGTCGGCGCGGCGGGAGATGGCCGGGGCGAGACGGAGCAGCGTGGTGACCGTGACTGCCGCGAGGGCCAGGCGCCAGACGGTGGCGAGCGGGGCGAGGGAGGCGACGCGGACGAGGAGGACGGCGCCGCCGTTGACGACGCCCGCGTGGAGGGTGGCCGACACCGAGGTCGGAGCGGCCACGGTCTCGGAGACCCACGACGGGCGCCCGAGGAGCCCGGCCCGCGCGACGGCCGCCAGGGTGGCCGCGCCCCCGAGGAGGAGGGCGGGCGGTCCGGTGAGCGCGTCGCGGCCACCGAGGGCGAGCGGTCCGTGAAGGGCGACCACGACGCCGGTCGCGAGCACGAGGGGACCGTCGCCGATGAGCAGGGCCCAACCGGCGCGACGGTGAGCGGTGGGGTCGGAGGGGGTCGCGACGCGCAGGAGCCACCAGGTCGCGGCCGACGTCGCCACCCAGGCGACCGTGAGCACCAGCCACGAACGGGCCATGGCACTCGCCACGGCCAGCACGACGACGGCGATGCTCAGGGGCACCAATCGGCGCCCGCGGCGTTCACCCGCGAACTGGGTCACGGAGAAGGCTCCGACGCTGAGGCCGAGGACGCCGGCGACCACGATGACGAGCCGGGCGAGCGCGTCGGAGCCGACGATGCTCCCGTCGCGCGGCACGAGGAAGGCCACGGTGGCGGCGGCGGCGAGGCTGATGATGAGGACCGGGCGTCGTGCGGACGGCCACGGAAGGGCACCGGCTCCCACGGCCGCGACGACCAGGGCGAGGAGAAGTATCATACGTAGTAGAATACACGAACTAATCTTCGTGTGTTACACTTCGTAGATCAACTTCTATGCGACGCCGCTGCCCTCTTCCCGGTCGCCGCGGCCGATCTCGACGGATCGAGCAGGGCCAGGAGGTCGCCGACGGTTCGGTGCCACTCGAGGGGGTGGCGCAGGGGGCTCTCGGTGCGAACGGTGTAGACGTTGCGACGTCCCTCACGCGTCCGGGTCACGTAGCCGGCCGCCACGAGATCGGCGATGAGAGCCTGGGTGGCGCGCTCGGTGATGCCGACCGCGGCGGCGATGTCCCTCGTTCGCTGGGTCGGGTCCCGGTCGATGCAGACGAGCACGTGAGCGTGGTTCGTGAGGAAGGTCCACTCGGGCCCGGAGCGCTCGGTCATCGGCGAGCATCCCGGTGGGCGGAGCGGTGACGAGTGTGCGGGCCGCCCTCGTCACTCACCATCACAAGGGTGAGACTATCGGACCAGTCCTCGCGTCGTGGGGCTGGGTCCTCGAGACGATCGACGCCGACACCGACCGCCTCGGGACGTTCTCGGGGGACGTGGCGCGACCCGCCGACCCGGTCGAGACGGCCCGGCGAAAGGCCCGACTGGGGCGAGACCGCACGGACGCGCCGTGGTTCGTCGCCTCCGAAGGCGCGGTCTCGGCGGGACTCCTGGGTCTCGCGCGCGACGTCGAGTGGGTCGTCGCCGTCCCGCGCGACGGGGAGGGCGTCGTCGTCGGCGTCGCGCAGAGCCTCGACGTCGCGGCCTTCAGCCTGGAGGTGGGACCGGGAACGCCCGACCACGAGATCGCCGAGCGGGTCTCGGCCGGTCTCGAGGGCGGGCACCATCTCATCGCCCTACGCCACGACCACCGGGAGCCGTCGCGCGGCGCACTGGCGAGCGTCGAGGACGTCGTCCGGGCCTGCGCCGGGCTCGGAGTGGAGAGCGCGCGTCGCGTGCAGACCGACTACCGGGCCCACCTGTGCCCGTCGCGCCGCCCGGTGATCGCGGCGGCGGCCGCGGACCTCGCGGTCCGCTGGGCGACGCCGTGTCCCCACTGTGGACGGGGTGGCTTCGGTCCCGGCGGCCCGCTCTCGGGGCGACCCTGCGCCAGCTGCGGCACGCCGACGGCCGAGCCTCTCGGACGCTGGTGGGTGTGCCCGTGGTGCGCCCGGCGTGAGGCCCGGGTCGACAACCCCTCGCCCGTGTCCGCCGCCGCCTGCCCCGTGTGCAATCCGTGACACGATGGGCCCCGTGGCGTCCTTGTCCCGATTCCTCGAGGCGCAGGACGCGGGGGGCAGCTTCGAGCGGGCCCTCGCGGAGTTGCGCCAGGGGCGCAAGACGACCCACTGGATCTGGTGGGTCCTGCCGCAACTGAGGGGTATCGGGCGAAGCGACACGTCCTGGCGCTACGGCCTCGCGGATCTCGAGGAGGCCCGCGCCTACGCCCGACACGGGGTGCTCGGGCCGCGACTCCGGGACGCCGTCACGGCCCTGCTCGACCACGCGCCGACGGGACCGGTCGCGGTCCTCGGGGACGACGCGGTGAAGGCGCGCTCGTGCCTGACGCTGTTCGCGCGGGCGGTACCGGACGACCCACTCTTCACCCGCGCTCTCGAGGAGCTCTTCGGGGGGCCCGACCCGGTGACCCTGCACCTGCTCGAGGGGAGTTCCGGCGACGGATCCTCGGCCGGACCCTAGGTTCCCGCCGGTGTGGGCAGTAGCGTCTCGGGGACGGCGGCGGTCATGACGACGACGCCGACACTCATGGCGGCGAAGGCCACCGCGGCCGCGGCGAGGCTGACGGCGCCCGGGGCGAGTCGTTCGCTGAGGAGTCCGACGCCGAGAGCGACGCTGGCCAGGGGATCGACGATGACGATCAGGGGCTGGGAGACGCGCAGCGGCCCGACCCGCAGGGCGATCTGCTCCGTCGTGAGGCCCGCGAGTCCGCAGGCGACGACCGCGTACAGCGACCAGGAGGTGACGAGTCCGGGAACGCCCCCGGCGACCAGCGCGTCGGTGGCCGCCGCGATGAAGGTCGCCTCGAGAGCCCACAGGATCGCCGTCGCAGTGGCGAAGCCCGCGGCCCGACGGGCCGGCGAGCCCCGGCGCCCGACGAGCACCAGCACCCCGACGAGGGCGCTCGACAGCGCCGAGTAGATGATCCAGCGCGCGGCACTAGGCGAGGTCGACGCACCGCGCGGGCGGGCGACGACGAGTAGCACGACGAGGGCGACGGACGTGGCGAGGGCGCTCGCCCACGCCGTGCGCGTGAGGCGCTGTCGTCGCCAGACGCGCCTCATGACGAGGGCGATCACGAGCTCGCTGACGAGCAAGGGCTGGACGAGTGCCAGCGGACCCGCGTGCAGCGCGACGGACTGGAAGACGAGGGAGCCCAGCATGCCGGCCCAGCCGAGGAGCCAGAGGGGGTGGCGCACGACGTGACGAACCCAGGCCGCGCCCCGGTGGTCGCCGGCGGTGGTGGCGACGTGTTGGAACATCACGGCGACGGCGTTGGAGAGGGCGGTGAGGAGTCCGAAGAGGACGGCGACGAGGGTCGACACGCTCGTCGTCGCCGGGGCCTAGGCCCCGTCGCCGTCGAGCGCGAGACGCTCGGCGAAGGCGCGCAGCCGATCGATGGCCCGCGCCTCATCGACGGGGACGGCGAGTCCACTCGAGACGATGCGCTTGATCTCGAGGTAGGCGTCTCGCTCGAGACCGCACCATCGGCAGTCGTCGAGATGAGTACGGACCTCATCGGCGCGCGGCGCATCGATCTCCCGGTCGAGGAAGGTCTGGAGCCAGCGGGCGACCGTCTGGCAGTCGGGTCGGGGGTCGGTCACGTCGCCACCCAGAGGCCCAGCAGTCCGGCGGCCGCCAGCCGGTCACGGATCTGGCGTCGCCCGCGGTGCAGGCGACTCATGATCGTCCCCACGGGGACGCCCAGGACCTCCGCGGCCTCGGCGTAGGTGAGACCGTCGACGTCGACGAGGGCGACGGTGTCGCGGTAGACGGGATCGAGCTCGTCGACCGCGGCGAGGACGGTGCGTTCCACATCGGAACGCTCGGCGAGCAGAGCGGGGTCCCGATCCACGGGGTCCACGGTAGCGGCGGCGATCTCGGGATCGACCGCCTCGGGGCGCGCACGTCGGTGCAGGTTGCGCTGCGCGTTACGCAGGATCGTCACCAGCCATCCCCGGACGTTGACGCCGTCGAAGGTGTCGAGGCTGCGGTAGGCCCGCAGCATCGTCTCCTGGACGAGGTCCTCCGCGTCGGGCGCGTTGCGCTCGAGGGCGTGGGCGACGCGGTAGAGCAGGCCGACCTCGGGTTCGACCAGGGTCCGGAATCTCTCGGTGCGCGAGGCGGCGGACGAGCTCACTGCGGCGTCTCGGCGGCCAGGGCAGCGACCGAGGCGACGATCGACTCGGCGGAGGCCCCCGGTCCGAAGACGTCAGCGACGCCGGCCTCGCGCAGGGCCGTGACGTCACTCGGAGGGACGATGCCCCCGACGACGACCGGGATCGCGCTACCTCGCTCCCGCAGCGCGGCGACGACGAGGGGGGCGAGGGTGAGGTGAGCCCCCGAGAGCATCGAGAGGCCGACGACGTCGACGTCCTCCTGGATCGCCGCCGTGGCGACCGACTCGGGGGTCTGGAACAGGCCCGTGTAGACGACCTCCATCCCCGCGTCGCGCAGGATGCGGGCCACCACCTTCACGCCCCGGTCGTGACCGTCGAGGCCGACCTTCGCGACGAGGACGCGCACGCTCACAGGACGGGCACCTCGGTGTAACGCCCGAAGACCCCCGCGAGCGTCTTCATCATCTCGCCGACGCTGACCTCGGCGCGGGCGGCGTGGATGAGGGCGGGCATGAGGTTCACCTCGGGGTCGGCGGCCTGGGTGGCGAGCTCGTCCAGGGCGCGTCGGACGACGGCGTCGTCGCGCGAGGCGCGAACGCGGCCGAGTCGCTCGACCTGGCGCCGCTCGTCGTCGTTGGTGATCGAGAGCAGCTCCAGGTCGGCGTCGTCGTTGCCCTCGGTGAAGCCGTTCGCCCCGATGACGATGCGCTCGCCGCGGTTGAAGGAGCGCTCGAGGATGTAGGCCGACTCGGCGATGCGGCGCTGGAACCAGTTGCTCTCGACTCCCGCGATGCACCCCTCGAGCATCGAGCCACTTCCCATGTCGAGGATCTGGGCGAAGATCTCCTCGGCCTGGCGCTCCACCTCGTCGGTGAGCTCCTCGACGAAGTACGAGCCGCCCAGGGGATCGGCCACGTGAGCGACGTTGGTCTCGTGGGCGATGATCTGCTGCGTGCGCAAGGCGATCCGGGCGGCCTTCTCGGTCGGGAGGGCCAGGGCCTCGTCCATCGAGTTCGTGTGCAGGGACTGGGTGCCTCCGAGCACGCCCGCCAGGGCCTCGATGGCGGTGCGGGCGATGTTGTTCTCGGGCTGTTGGGCCGTGAGGGAGACCCCGGCGGTCTGTGTGTGGAAGCGCAGCTGCCAACTGCGCTCGTCGGTGGCGCCGTAGTGGCCGCGCAGCCAGCGAGCCCAGATGCGCCGAGCGGCGCGGTACTTCGCGATCTCCTCGAAGAAGTCGATGTGGGCGTTGAAGAAGAACGAGAGGCGTGGGGCGACGGCGTCGACCGGAAGCCCGGCGTCACGTCCGAGCTCGAGGTAGGCGAACCCGTTCGCGAGGGTGAAGGCCAGCTCCTCGACGGCCGTCGACCCGGCTTCGCGGATGTGGTACCCGGAGACCGAGACGGCGTTCCACCTGGGCATCTCGGCCGCGGTGAAGGTGATCGTGTCCCGCACGAGACGCATGGACGGCCGCGGGGGGAAGACGAACTCCTTCTGGGCTTGGTACTCCTTCAGGATGTCGTTCTGGAGGGTGCCACCGAGTCGCGCGCGGGGCACTCCGGTCGACTCCGCGTTGGCCACGAAGAGGGCCAGCATGATCGCGGCCGGGGCGTTGATCGTCATCGAGGTGGTGATCGACCCGAGGTCGATTCCGTCGAAGAGATCTCTCACGTCGCTCAGAGTGTCGATGGCGACGCCACAGCGGCCGACCTCGCCCAGCGCCATCGGGTCGTCGGAGTCGAGTCCCAGGAGGGTCGGCATGTCGAAGGCGGTGGAGAGTCCGGTGCCGCCCGCCGCGATGATGTCCCGGAACCGTCGGTTGGTGTCGAGGGCCGTTCCGAAGCCCGCGAACATGCGCATGGTCCAGAGCCGCGTCCGGTACATCGAGGCGTGGATTCCTCGCGTGTAGGGGTAGACGCCGGGGAACTCGCCGTCGCCGGGTCCGTAGACCGGTTCCAGTGGGATGCCGGACATCGTCGCGAAGTCGGGCCGGCGTAGCCGCACGGCGTCGTAGTCGTGACGCCAGCGCTCGAAGGACTCGGTCGTCATCGCGCCTCCTCGGGTCGGCCTCTGCCCGATTCGATGATACGACGCCCGTTGATCAGTCGGGATCCGCGATGGCGAGCGCCAGCAGGGGGGCCGACGCCTTGTTGATGCACTCCTGGTACTCGGCCTCGGGACGGCTGTGCGCCACGATGCCGCCCCCGGCGTTCACGGTCGCGACCCCGTCACGGAGGGAGAGGGTGCGGATCGTGATGGCGAAGTCGGCCCCGCCGCCCAGGGCGAAGTAGCCGAGAGCCCCTCCGTAGGCGCCGCGGCGCGTGGGCTCGTACTCGTCGATGATCTCCATGGCGCGCACCTTCGGGGCGCCGGTGAGGGTCCCGGCGGGGAAGAGAGCGTCGAAGGCGTCGAAGGCGTCGAGGCCCGAGCGTAGGGTGCCGCGCACGTCGGAGACGAGGTGCATGAGGTGGGAGTAGCGCTCGACGTGCGCGAGGGAGGCCACGCGTACGGTGCCCGGCTCGGCGACGCGACCGACGTCGTTGCGTCCGAGGTCGACGAGCATGACGTGCTCGGCCAGCTCCTTCTCGTCGGCCAGGATCTCGGTCTCCAACTCGGCGTCGGCCTCGTCGGTGAGCCCGCGGGGTCGGGTTCCGGCGATGGGGCGAGTGGAGACCTCGCCGTGGTGGACCCGCACGAGCATCTCGGGCGACGCGCCCACGATGGTCGTGTCGCCCGCGCGCAGCAGGTACATGTACGGCGAGGGATTGAGGGCGCGCAGAACGCGATAGAGGGTCAGGGGGTCGACCGAGGTCGGACGACGGAACTGCTGGCTGACGACGACCTGGAAGATGTCCCCGGCGAGGATGTGCTCCTGGGCACGCTCCACGACGTCCACGTACTCCTCGCGCGTGAAGTTGGAGAGGGCGGCGGCGCGAGAGCGGATGTCGATCCCGGACCGGGCGTCCGGCGCGGTGGCGACGAGGGCCTCGACGTGGGGGTCGACCGGTGGGGGCGGGGCCAGGAGGGTGGCGACGACGGAGTCCACCCGGGCGAGAGCGTCCTCGTAGGCGGCCCCGGCGTCGTCGTCGACGAGGGCGACGGCGACGGCCGTCGTCGTGTACCGACGGTGGTCGATCACGAGGACGGCGCCGGGGAAGGTGAAGTCGACGTCCGGCCACTCCGGCGGGTCGGTGCGCTCCAGCCGCTCCAGCCGCCGTACGTAGTCGTAGGCGACGTAGCCCACGGCCCCCCCGAAGAGGTCGGGAAGGTCGGACGGGCAATACGGGCGCCAGCGGCCGAGCAGGGAGCGCAGTGCCGCGAGCGGCTGATCGACCACCGGGGGTGGATCCGCACCCTCCACGACCACGTGGCCGTCGGCCGTGTGGAGCCGCCAGAGGGTGTCGAGCCCGACGAAGGAGTAGCGGCCCGTCGTCTCGCCGGAACTCGCGCTCTCGAGCAGGAAGACGGCTCGCGAGGGCGAGAATCGCTGCACGAGGGAGACCGGGGTGTCGCGGTCCAGCTGGAGGGTACGGGCCAGCGGGATGGCCGTGAAGCCTCGGGCGACCAGGTCGTCGAACGCGGCGCGGTCGATCATCGCCCCAGCGGCCCGTTCACGGACCCGTACGATAGCCGCATGCCGCCGGCGCCTTCCGTCCTGCTCGTCGACAACTACGACTCCTTCGTCTACAACCTCTACCAGTACCTCTGCGAGCTCGGCGCGGAGGTGGACGTGGTTCGCCACGACGTCGTCGAGGACGGGCACCTCGCCGGTCGCTCCGGAGTCCTGATCTCGCCCGGTCCGGGTCATCCGCGCGACGCGGGACGGGTCGCGAAGGTGATCGACCACTGCGCCGCGACGCACACGCCGATGCTCGGTGTGTGCCTCGGCCACCAGGCCCTCGGCGACGTCTTCGGGGCGACGGTGGCGCGCGCCCCCCGGTTGGTGCACGGCCAGGCGACACTCGTCCGCCACGACGGCCGAGGGGTCTTCGTCGGGGTGGCCCAGCCCTTCGCCGCCGCCCGCTACCACTCTCTCGCCATCGACCCCGCCACCCTGCCCGACGTGCTCGTGGCGACGGCGTGGTCCCAGGACGTGGTCATGGGTGTCCGGCACCGCGATCTGCCCCTCGAAGGGGTGCAGTTCCACCCCGAGTCCGTCCTCACCCAGGACGGCTACGTCATCCTCGCGAACTGGCTCGTGGCGTGCGGCTCCTCCGACGCTCTCGATCGGGCGCGGGGACTGAACGAGAAGGCGCGGGCCCTGCGCGAGCAGCTCCCCGCGGTCGCGCGGGCTACCTGATCGGCCCCACGGGCAGGCGCGTCTCGCGCGCCACACCACCGCGGGCCTCCACGAGATAGGCCGCCGGACCCTCGGGAGGGCCCTCCTGGTCGGCGACGACCTCGACGGGCGCCTCGTCGTGGTACCAGAGCCCGACGTGGTCGTCGGTCGCGTAGGAGGTGGGCAGGACTCCCGTCGCGACGAGGTCGTGCAACAGGGGTCGGCGCTGGGCCTCGGAGTCGTAGTGGACGCCGTTGCCGAAGGGGACGAGGGCGAGCCCGTCGGTCACGGCGCGCAGCTCGGGACCGAAGGAGTCGGTCGTCCCGCCGACGTGCCAGCAGATCGAGCCGGCGGAGACGCCGGCGAGGATCGTCCCCTCCTCGTAGGCGGCGAGTAGGGCGTCGTCGACCCCGTGGAGCCGCCAGAGGGCGAGGAGGTTGGCGACCGAGCCTCCCCCCACCCAGACGAGATCGCTGCCCACGAGGGCGTCGACGGGACGAGCGCTCGGCTGGGGGAAGAGGCGGAGCTCGCGCACGTCGCACCCGACGGCGCCGAAGGCGTCGTAGAGGAGCGTGGCGTACGTTCGGTCGTCACCACTCGCCGTCAGGACGAAGGTGACCCGTGGGCGGGTCGCCCCCGTCCGGGCGAGCGCGTCGATGAGCATGGCGCCCGGACGGACGGACTGCTGGACGGGACCGGGCACGAAGCCCCCGGAGGTGGCGAGGATGCGGCGAGCCATCGTCCCTGTCTAGCCGGGAGTCGGGAGGGGTGCTGCGTAGGATGGCGCCGAGAGCCGGAGGAGGAGTGCCGTGGAGACGAGTGAACTGGACGCCCTGGTCGACGAGCTGCTGGCCGACGTCCCTCCCGCGAGCGTCGGAGCGGTCGAGTTCCTCGGCGCCCAGTTCGACCGAGGACTCGCGTGGGTGCACTTCCCGCGGGGCGAGGGCGGACTCGGCGGCTCTCCCGCCGATCAGCAGCACGTCCTGCGGCGTCTGATGCACGCGGGGGCGCCGTCGGCGGCCACCCGCAACGTGATCGGCTACGGGATGGTGGCGCCCACGCTCGTGGTCCACGGGTCGTCGGAGCAGAAGACCCGGTACCTCCGACCCCTCTTTACGGGCGAGGAGATCTGGTGTCAGCTCTTCTCGGAGCCCGGGGCGGGGTCCGACGTGGCGAGCCTCGCGACGCGCGCCGAGCGTGACGGGGATCTCTGGCGCGTCTCGGGGCAGAAGGTGTGGACGACCCTGGCTCACGTGGCGTCGTTCGGGCTGCTCATCGCGCGGACCGACCCGGACGTGGTCAAGCACCGGGGGATCACCGCGTTCATCGTCGACATGCACGCCCCGGGCGTCGACGTGCGCCCCCTCTACCAGATTACGGGGGAGGCCGAGTTCAACGAGTGCTTCTTCGATGACGTCGTCGTGCCCGACGATCACCGCCTCGGGGGCGTCGGCGACGGATGGGGCGTGTCGATCACGACCCTCATGAACGAGCGGGTCTCGATCGGGGGCACCGTGCCCCCCCGCGACTCGGGGCTCATCGGCGAGGCCCTGCGCCTGTGGCGGCGAGGGTGGGCCGAACGGGACGACGCGCACGCCCGGGCGCGCCGCACCGAGCTGCTCGAGTCGTGGGTCCGCAACGAGGTGGCCCGCCTCAGCAACTGGCGGGCGAGCGACCTGCGGCGGGCCGGGACTCCGGGGCCGGAGGGCTCGGCGGCGAAACTCGCCTTCGCCGAGGAGAACCAGCGCACGAGCGCACTCTGCGTCGACCTCATGGGTGCCGACGGGATGCTGTACCCGACGCGATTCCCCCGCGTCCGTCCGACCGAGTCGGCGATGACGGGGGGCGATCCCCGGAAGGCGTTCTTGCGGATGAGGGCTAACTCCATCGAGGGGGGGACGAGCGAGGTGATGCGCAACATCATCGCCGAGCGCGTCCTCGGCCTTCCGGGCGAGCCGCGTGTGGACAAGGACGTGGCCTGGAAGGACGTCCCGAGGGGTTGACTAGGAGAAGTCCGGCCCCCGGGTCCGCGTTCGCTTGATCTCGAAGAAACCCGGCGTGCTCGCGACCGCGAGGACGCCGTCGAAGAGCCGGCCCGCGTCCTCGCCCTTCGGCGCGGGCGTGACCACCGGTCCGAAGAAGGCGACGTCGCCGACGTGGATCACCGGCGTGCCGACGTCCTCGCCCACGGCGTCCATGCCGGCGTGGTGGCTCGCGCGCAGGGCGTCGTCCCAAGAGGTGTCGGTCGCGGCGCCGGCGAGGTCGCCGTCGAGCGCGCACGCGGTGAGGGCGTCACGGATGACGCGATCGAGATCCTGGTCCCCACCGACGTGGTAGCGCTCGCCCATGGCCGTGTAGAGGGGGGCGATCACGGCGTCGCCGTATCGCTGGGCGGCGGCGATGAGCACCCGCACCGGTCCCCACGCTCGCGCGAGGAGGGCGGTGTAGTCGGGCGAGAGGTCGCGGCCCTCGTTGAGGACCGCGAGGCTCATGACGTGGACGCGGACGTCGAGGTCCCGCACCGCGGCGGCCTCGTACAGCCACCGCGAGGTCATCCAGGCCCACGGGCACACGGGATCGACCCAGAGGTCAACGGGCTGGCTCACGAGTTCTCCTGTCGCTGGGTGAAGGCACCGAGCAGCGTCGTGACGACGTTCGTCACGGCGACGGCGGTCGGCAGATCGAGCATCTCGTCGATGCCGTGGGCGTTGGACTCCGGTCCGAGCACGCCGGTCGCGACGAACTGCACCCCGGGGTAGCGGCGAGCGAGGGAGGCGAGGAAGGGGATCGAACCGCCCTCGCCGGTGAGTCCCGGTTCGCGTCCGAAGAACTCGCGACTCGCGTCCTCGATCGCGCGAGCGAGCCACGGCACGGTCGTCGGGCGCACCCATCCCTCGGCGGTGTTCAGTTCGCGCACCTCGACCTGCGCCCCCTCCGGCACGTCCGTCGTCAGCGAGGTTCGCAGCTCCGCGCTGGCGATCGCGGGATCGACGTTCGGGGGCAGTCGCAGCGAGAGGACGGCAGTCGTGTGGGTGCGCAGGACGTTGCCGGCGTCCGAGGGGGCCGGCACTCCTCCGATGCCGATCGTGGAGAGCGCCGGACGCCAGGTCCGGGCGAGGATGCGATCGGCGGCGTCGGCGCCCATGAGGCGCAGACCCGCGACCGAGGGCATCTCCTCGCCCACGACGTCGCCGAACTCGGCGGCGATGTCCGACGCCGCGTGTACGAACTCCTCGGGGATCGTCGAGTGCAGCGCCTCCACGCGGACGCGCCCGGTGAGGGGGTCCTCGAGCCGGTCGAGGAGTTGGCGCAGCACGCGGAACGACGAGGGCACGACGCCGCTCGCCGATCCGCTGTGCATGGGTCGCTCGAGGACGCGAACGGTGACCTCGAGATTGACGAGGCCGCGCAGCGAGGTCGTCACCCACAGCCGGTCGTAGGTGAGCGCTCCGGAATCGAGGCAGATCAGGAGGGCGACCTCGCCTAGCTGAGGAGCCAGGTAGTCGAGGTAGGCGTCGAGGTCCTCACTGCCGCTCTCCTCGCTCGCCTCGATCAGGACGACGCAGCGCGGCCGACCGCGACCGGCGCCGTCGAGGGCCTCGAGGGCGAGGAGGGCCGAGAACGCGCTGTAGCCGTCGTCGGCCACGCCGCGCGCGTAGATCCGATCTCCGCGGCGCACCGGTTCGAACGGCGCTAGTCCCTCGGACCAGTCGCCGAGGGGTGGCTGCTTGTCCAGGTGGCCGTAGAGAACGACGGTCGCCTCGTCGGTGGGGTCGGTCGGTGGCACGGTGACGGTGATGACGGGCGTTCGCCCCTCCAGCCGGTGGATCTCGACGACGGCTCCCGAGATGTGGCGCTCGCGCGCCCAGCTGGCGATGAGTTCGGCGGCGTGGTCCAGGTGGCCGTTCGCCGCCCAGTCGGGATCGAAGCCGGGCGAGAGGGCCGGAATGCGGGCGTACTCGAGCAGCGTCGCCAGGGCGTCACGCTCGAAGGACTGCAGGGTTACGAGGGCCATGGCGACGAGGCTACCGGGCTCGTCGCCGGCCCATCGACGGCACGCCAGCAGTACAGCGCGACGGCGCTGCGCATCCCCCTGAAGGCGTCGCCGTGGGCCCGCAGCTCGCGCTCGGAGATGGTCTCGTCGAGGTGGTGGATGCGGGACCACCCGACGCGCACCCCGTAGTCGCCCGTCGGCCACACGTCGAGTCGGCCGAGGGTGAAGAGCAGGTACATGTGGGCGGTCCACGGGCCGATGCCGCGAACCGCGGTCACCTCGGCGGCGATCGCGTGGTCGTCGAGTCGGCCGTGGCGGTCGGGGCGCACTCGTCCCTCGGCGATCGCGGTCGCGAGATCCTTGATGGCCTGGGCCTTCGCCCCGGAGAGGCCCGCGGTGCGTAGGTCGGCGAGAGGCGTCGCGAGGACTCGCTCGACGGTCACCTCACCGCCGCAGACCTCGACGACGCGGCCGTGGATCGTCGCCGCCGCCGCGGTGGCGAGCAGCTGGTGCGTGATCGACCTCGTGAGGGCGCCGAAGCGCTCCGCCACCGGGGCGGGGCGCAGTGTCGGGAGGCGACCACTCGACGCGACGACGTCGGCGAAGGCCGGATCTCGTTCGACCAGCGCGGTCCCTCGAGGGTCGAGTCGCATCACGAGGGGCTCGGCACGTAGACGCCTCGGGGCGGCGTCGCGTCACGGACGACGTCGTGGAGGAGGGCGGTGATCGCTCGCACCGGAGCGGCTGGGAAGCCGAACCGGCGAGTCACGACGCTCACGCGCCGACGCGCGATCCCCTCGATGTGGACGGCGGTGAAGTTGGCGCGCAGGTGCTGGGAGAGCATCGTGGCGGGGAGGATAGACGGTCCGTAGCCGTCGAAGGTGAGGGAGGCAATGGTGCGCAGCCCGTCGAGTTCGACGAGCGGACGTAGGACGACGCCGGCCGCCGCGGCCGCCTCGTCGATCTCGCGCCGCAGGGGCGTACCGCCGAGCGGGAGGAGCAACTCGATGTCTGCGAGGGCGGGGAACGGCAACGAGTTGCGGCGGGCGAGCGGATGATCACGCGCCACGATGAGGACGAGGTCCTCACTGAACAGGTCGCGGTCGCTCAACTCCGGGGTGACGATCGGCCAGGCGAGCACGGCGAGGTCGAGCTGCCCGTTCGCGACCCGAGGCTCGAGCGCGGAGTTCGTCCCCTCGCTGATGCGCAGGGCGACGTGGGGGAACTGACGGCGCTGAGCGTCGAGCAAGAGGGGGACGATCCATCGCCCGGCGGTCCCGATCATGCCGAGATCCACCTGTCCCCGGATGTCGGCGTTGAGCTCGGACACGTCCGAGCCGATGGCGGCGACCTCCGAGAGGATCCGGCGGGCTCGGTGCACCACGATCGCCCCGGACTCGGTGACGGCGCCACTCGCCCGATCGACGAGCGTGGCTCCGAGCTCCGCCTCGAGACGAGCGATCCGGTTGGAGATGTTCGACTGGACGGTGCCCAGGGCGTCCGCGGCGCCCGAGAAGCTCCCGTGGTCCACGATGCCGATCAGGGCCTCCAGTTGACGTATCTCCACATATCGATGATACAGATAGGAAGTATCTTCCATATCGTGTTGTGCGATAGCGACCGACCCGGCATACTGGTCTCAGCCTGATTCCACCGATTACCCCCCCAATCGGAGAAGACAAGGTTTTGCAGAAGGGCCAACCTCCCCCCGGTTGGCCCTTCTGCCTTTTTCGGGGTTGTTAGCGTGAGGTGGTGACAGCACGGCTAACCCTCCGCCACCGAGCCGCTCGTGGTGCCGTGGTCGCGACGAATCTGCTCTCTCGCCGACTGGGCCGAGGCGCCGGGACGGTCGCCGGGGGGCGCGTCGGCCTGGCCCTCGCTCCGGACCTCTTGTCGGCGCTCAGCGCGGGGCGTGAATGTATCCTGATCAGCGGCACGAATGGTAAGACCACGACCTCCGCACTGGTCGCGGCCGGGTGGAGCGGGACGATCGCTCGCAACGACACGGGGGCGAACATGCCCGCGGGTCTGGTGGCGGCCCTCGCCGCGAGCAGTGCCGGACGCGCGGTCCTGGAGTGCGACGAGGCGTGGCTGGGGGTCACGATGGCGGCGACGTCCCCCCGGGTGGTGTGCCTGCTCAACCTCTCGAGGGACCAGCTCGATCGGGCGAGCGAGGTGCGCTCGATGGCGGCGCGGTGGCGACGGGCACTGGAGGACCTGGGCGAGGCGACGCCGATCGTCGTGGCGAACGCGGATGACCCGCTCGTCGTCGACGCGGTGGGCGCCGCGCCCCGGGTCCGGTGGTGCCGGACGGGCACCCCGTGGCGTCTCGACGCCCAGTCCTGTCCGCGGTGCACCGCGCGACTCGTCTTCGGAGCGACGGACTGGTACTGCAGCTCCTGCGACTTTCGGGCCCCGGAGGCGAGCGCGTGGCTCGAGGCCGACACGGCCGTCATCGCGGGCCGACGCGTGGTCCTGCACCTCAACGTGCCGGGAGCGTTCAACCGGTCGAACGCGCTGATGGCGCTGGTGACCCTCGACGCCGTGGGCGTCGATCCGGTGGAGGCGGCGGGACGCATGGAGCAAGTGACCGAGGTGGCGACACGCTACGGGCGTCGCCGACTCGCGGGACGCGACGTCCGGCTGTGGCTCGCGAAGAACCCCGCGGGGTTCACGGCACTGCTCGAGGAGGCCGACGACGGGGTGCACGACCTGTGGATGGCGATCAACGCGCGCGTGGCCGACGGGCGGGATCCCTCCTGGCTGTACGACGTGCCGTTCGAGCGCCTGGCGGGCCGGACGGTCTGGTGCCTCGGGGATCGTCGGCTCGATCTCGCGACGCGACTGTGGTACGCGGGAGTGGACGCCCGCGTCGTCGACGGGGCCACGCCGACGGGGGAACGCCCCGTGAACGTCTTCGCCAATTACACGGCGTTTCGCGACCTGGCGGAGGTGGCGGAGCCGTGGTGAGAATCGCGCTGGTCTTCCCCGAGCTGCTCGGAACGTACGGCGACGGAGGGAACGCGCGCGTCCTCGCCCGTCGCCTGGAGTGGCGGGGGATCGAGCACGACGTCCGCGAGGTGTCGATGGACGACGAGATCCCCACGGCCGACCTGTACCTGCTCGGCGGCGGTGAGGACGGACCGCAGCGACTGGCGGTCGAGCTGCTTCGTGAGGGGGGGCTCGTCGATCGCGTGCGCGACGGAGCCAAGGTGTTCGCGGTGTGCGCCGGCTTGCAGATCCTCGGCGAACGTTTCGCCGTCGAGGGTGACGACGAATTCCCGGGACTGGGTCTGGTTGGCGCGGTGACGCGGCGAGGTCCCGAGCGTCGGGTGGGCGAGATCGTCGTTCGAATGGGTCCCGGCGAGGAGGGACTCGTCGTCGGCTTCGAGAACCACGGTGGCGTGACCACCCTCGCGCCCGATGTCGCCCCTCTCGGCACCGTCGAGCGGGGCTACGGCAACGATGGGCGAGGAGACGGCGTGCGCACTCGAGAGGTGTGGGGGACCTACGCCCACGGGCCGGTCCTCGCCATGAACCCGGGACTCGCCGACGCGCTGCTGGAAGACGTCCTGGGTCGCCCACTGGACGCGCTGCCGGGCGTCGCCGACGAGCTACACCGTGCGCGGGTGCGGGCTACTCGTCCGACGTCCTGAGTCCGTAGGCGGGGTCGCCGCTCACGGAACGTCCGAGTCGCGCGACGGCGTCTTCGATGCGAGGGCCGAAGCGACGGATCGACTCGCCCTCGTCGAGGTGGAGCGGCTCGCCGAACGTCACGATCACGTGATGCCGCCGCCGATTCTCCGAGTTGACGAATCGGGGAGCCTTGGCGTACTTCGCTCCGCGCAGGAGTCCGGCCTCGTGGATGTAGGTGGGCACGACCGTCGCTCCCGCTCGCTCGGCGAGGTAGGCGGCACCGCCCTTGAACTCCTGGAGCGTTCCGTCGGGTGAGCGTCCGCCCTCGGGATAGATCAGGAGATTCCATCCGTCCTGGAGCAGCTCGAGGGCGAGCTCGCCGCTGCGCCGATTGACGCGGTGGCGATCGATGGGGATCGCGTTGAACATGAGCACGGTACGAAAGGCTCGTCGACGATCCATGAAGAAGGTATCCATGGCCGCCGCGACGACGGTGCGCCGCCGCACGGCGTGCGGCAGGGCGGTGAGGACGAGAGGAGTGTCGAGATTGCTGGTGTGATTGGCGACGAAGAGCAGGGGACCCGGCACGGTCGCGTGCTCCGCCCCGTGGACCTCCAGCGTCGACATGTAGCGGGTGTAGGGGCGCAGGAAGGTGCGGTGGATGACTTCGCGCACGAGGCGTGCGCCGTAGCGCCGACCCCACGCCGTCGGGTAGTCGAGTCCGAGTTCGGTGGCCACGTCGCCTAGCGCCGCCGCGCGGAACTCTTCTTCGGCGTGTAGCGCTTCGAGGCCTCGGGAGATCGACGGTCAGCGGCGGGGGCCGGAGCGGTTCCCCCCCGGCGCTGCGCCTTGCGCTCGGCGGCCATCGCGCGAGCGCGCTTGGACGAACCGGAGAAGGAGGCGTCACCGTACTTCTGGAGGCGGAACGCGCGCACGATGAGCCAGCCCCCGCCCAGGATGAACGGCAGGCCCGCGGTGCCGAGGGCCAGGCCGAGAAGGAGGGAGGCGGCCGCGACCCCCGCACGCTTGCGTCGCCACGCGAACCCGAGCAGGGCGATCCCGATGAGCACGATCTCCAGGAACTGGGGGAGCCAGTCCGTCGGGTGCGTGAGGTGGGTGTAGCTGCAGACGCCCTTCACCAGGTGGTAGTGGGTGGGACAGGTCTTCGCGGCAGAGGGCGACGCGGTATCGGTGACCCAGGTGTTGTGCAGGAGGTGCGGGACGAGGATGGCGGCGAGCACGAGTGCGATGGCGCCCAGGACGAACGAGATCTTTCGCTCGAGGTCGTCGATGCCCATCACCACGCTGCGGGGAACGGCGGACGGTCGACGTCGGCGACGCGGAGAGTCGTCGGAGGGGGTCTCGGACACGCAAGCAGGCTACAACGCGCTTCGCTCTCCGCGTGGTGGGCAGGGAGTAGCATGGTGAGCCCGGGCGCTTAGCTCAGTTGGTTAGAGCGCAGCCTTCACACGGCTGAGGCCACAGGTTCGAGTCCTGTAGCGCCCACCACTCGGGGCCGTCGTCGCGGCCCGGCGGAACGCCGACGACGACGATGCATCGCTACGCGCACGCCGCTCTCGGGTCTCGTGTCGGCCCGCGGTCGTGTAGGCGGCCGGACCAGGACCTGTGGCCGTAGCATGGATCGTGGCGGAGCCAGTGGCGCCGCCGCGAGACGGGGAGGGATCATGAGCTCTCGACGTTCGATCCGCTGGAGTGGCTTCCTGGTGGCGGCGGCCTTGGTCGGGACGGTGGTGGGCGCGGGCGGTGCCGGAGCGAGCGCCCGGACGCCTCACCTGGTCGTGCGCCCGGCGAGCGGACTGCACAGTGGTTCCGTGGTGCGGGTCGGAGGCACGGGCTTCCAGCCCGGGGACACGGTCTTCCTGGTGGAGTGCCTGCTCAGCGCGAAGGGTCAGGCGGGGTGTCGTGTGGTGGGCATCCCGCCGTCCGTCACGATCACGAAGAAGGGGGTCTTGCCGTGGACTCGGCTGAAGGTCACCACGGGAAGGATCGGCAACGGGACCTGCGGCACGACCGTGAAGAACCTCGGCTCGTGCGCCGTGAGCGCGGGCAACGCGGCGGGCAAGGACTCAGCTCAGGCGCGCATCGTCTTCGCGCGACCCCGCAAATAGTCGCCCCGTGAGCGGTCGCGTCGTCACCTCGGGACGCACCCGTCGTGGTGCACCGGGGTTCGTCGCGTTGATGGCCCTGCTCTTCCTCACGTTCCTCGACAACACGGTCGTCAGCCCGATCCTCACCGGCGTGCAGAGCGATCTCCACGCCGGGGTCACCGACCTGCAGTGGGTCGTCGGGGCCTACGCCCTCGCGTTCGCGAGCCTGATGCTGCTCTTCGGGGGACTCGCCGACCTCTTCGGTCGCACGACGGTCCTGCTCGGCGGCGTCGTCGTCTTCCTTGTCGGATCGGTCGCGTGCGCCGTCGCCGATACCCCGACGACGCTCATCGCCGGGCGCGTGATCATGGGCGTCGGGGCGGCGGCGTCCGAGCCCGGCACGCTCTCGCTCATCCGTCACCTCTTCCCCGAGCCCCGTCGACGGGCCCGCGCCCTGGGGGTGTGGGCGGCCGTCTCCGGCCTCGCGCTGGCGATGGGACCGGTCCTCGGGGGTCTCATGGTCGGTGCGTGGTCGTGGCGCGCGGTCTTCTGGTTCAACGTGGTCTTCGGCGGGGCCGTGCTGATCGCCGGTGTCGTGACGCTGCCGCGCTTCGTGCCGGCGGCGCACGGTCGGGTCGACGCGGCCGGCTTCGCGCTCAGCGCGGTCGCCCTGGCGTCGGCCACGTACGCGACCATCGCCGGCGAGAACCTGGGATATCGATCGGGACACGTGATCACCTGGTACGTCGTCGCCGTCGTCGCGGCGGTGGCGTTCGCCGTGGTCGAGCACCGTAGCGACCACCCCATGGTCGACCTGCGCTACTTTCGCCGCCCCGTCTTCTTCGGCGCGAACGCGGTGGCCTTCGCGAGCTACTTCGCCGTCTTCTCGATCTTCTTCTTCGTGGCCCTCTATCTGGAAGTCGTGGTCGGGGCGAGCCCCTTCGAGCTGGCGCTGGACTTCGCCCCCATGCTCGCGGGAATGGTCGT
The DNA here is from genome assembly GCA_027449885.1 of Acidimicrobiaceae bacterium. Taxonomy (GTDB): domain Bacteria; phylum Actinomycetota; class Acidimicrobiia; order Acidimicrobiales; family RAAP-2; genus RAAP-2. Next base: position 108,021 of record DAIDKS010000047.1, on the reverse strand, counting down.
GGGGTCGCTCGTCGCCGGGGCCTGGGTGTCGCGACGGGGAGCGCGACTGCCGATGGTGCTCGGGGCCGTGATCGCCGCGGCGGGCGTCGTCGCGACGGATCTGGTGATCGGCCCCCACGCGTCCGTCGGCAGCCTCGGGGGTGCGATGGGACTCGCCGGCGTGGGATTCGGGATCGTGGTGGTGCCCGTCACGGCGAGCGCCCTCGCGGCAATCCCGGCGTCGCACTCGGGAATGGCCTCGTCGACCGTCAATACGGCTCGCGAGCTCGGCGCGGTGGCGGGGGTGGCCGTCCTGGGGTCGGTCGTGAACGGGCAGCTCACCGTCGACCTGATGAACCGCCTGGCGTCGATCGGGGTCCCGCCATCGTTCCGGCGCGAAGTGATCACGGCGCTCACCACCGGGACCCTGTCAGCCCAGGCGGCCCAGGCCGCCGGCACGAGTAGTGCCGCCGTCCAGGCCATCATCAACCGCGTCGTCGGGGCGGCCTACGGCGCGCTCGCCCACGGGCTCCATCTCGCCCTCGGGGCGTCAGCCATCCTGCTCGTCGTCGCCGCTGCGGTCGCGGCGGCGGTCACGCGCGACGGTGGGGGATTCGCCTCGGTCGCCGCGGATCTCGCAGACTAGGACATGGCCGGACTCAGTCATCGGATCCCGGCGACCGTCTGGCGGGCCCCGTCGACCTGGGCCGCGCGACCCGTCACGTGGTTCCCCCTCCTACTCGGTCTGGGTTTGTTCGGCCTCGGCGAGGGACTGCTGGTGCGCTCCGATTGGGGCGCGACGCCGTGGACGGTCTTCGCGCAAGGGATCGCCCGTCACGCCCACGTGCCGATCGGCTGGTCGACGATCGCGATCAGCGCCGTGGTGCTGCTGCTGTGGTGGCCGTTGCGGGAGCGACCGGGGCTGGGCACCGTGACGAATCTGGTCGTCATCGCGGGGGTGCTGGACCTCACCGCCACGAACGTGCCGGTGCCGGCGAGTCAGGTGGGCCGGGGGCTCTTCGTGGTGCTCGCGGTCGCGGCCATCGGGGTGGGCAGCGCCCTCTACCTCACCACGGGTCTCGGTCCGGGGCCTCGCGATGGACTCATGACGAGTCTCCACCGTCGCCTCGGAGTCAGCGCCGTCTACGTTCGACTCTCGCTCGAGGCCACCGTGCTCGTCATCGGGTGGCTGCTCGGGGGAACGGTCGGCGTCGGGACGGCCGTCTTCGCGAGCACGATCGGCTTCGCCATCGGTGCGGGGCTGCGGGGGGCCGAGTGGATCTCGCAGCGGATGGCTCGATGACGGCGAGCCAGCTGGCCACCTTCGTCGTCGCGTCGATGGCGATCATCATCGTGCCCGGGCCCAGCGTGCTCTTCACCCTCGCCCGCGGCGTCGCGTGGGGTCGCACCGTCGCCGTCCTCACCGTTCTCGGCAACTCCCTCGGGACGCTGCTGCTCTCTTTCGTGGTCGCCCTAGGGCTCGGCCCCCTGCTCTCGCGTTCGCACGCCTTCTCCATCGCGCTGCAGCTCGCGGGAGGTCTCTACCTCGTCGGGCTGGGCGTCGAGGCGTTACGCCACCGCCACGCCCACGCTCGCGAGATGACCCGCCGCGAGGCGCAGCGCCCGCGCGCGCGTCAGATCGTGCGTCAGGGCTTCACGGTCGGTGTCCTCAACCCGAAGTCGCTCGTCTTCTTCGCGGCGGTCTTTCCCCACTTCGTCGACTCCGCTCGGGGTCACGTGACGACCCAGCTGCTCGTCTTCGGCGTCCTCTTCAGCGTCATGGCCTTCGTGAGCGACTCGACGTGGGGGCTCATCGCCGGTACGGCGCGAGAGTGGCTGGCCTCGACACCGACACGCCTCGTCGCGCTGCGCGCCACGGGAGGCGTGGTGATGACCGGTCTCGGGGTGCTCATCCTCGTGAGCGCCGTCGCCGGGGCGTAGACGGGGGGTCGTTCCTACACTGGCCGCCGGAGGTGGAGCATGTCGATGCACGGAATGGGAGGGCCGGGAATGCGGTCGCTCCGTCGCGACCGGGCCCTCCTCGAGCACCGGATCAAGCGGGGGACGCTGCGGCGCGTCATCACGTTCGCGGCTCCCTATCGACGAATCCTGGAGGTCTTCCTCGCCGCCGTCGTCCTCGACGCGATCGTGAGCTCGGTCTCGCCACTCGTCTTGCGGGCCATCATCGACCGGGGGATCGTCCAGCGACGTGAGGGACTCATCATCGGGCTGGCGCTGCTCACGGCCGGTCTCGCGATCGCGGACGCAGTGCTCTCGCTCATCCAGCGGCGCATCTCGGCCGTGATCGGGGAGGGTCTGATCTTCGATCTGCGCTCGGCCGTCTACGAGCACATCCAGAGGATGCCGATCGCGTTCTTCAGTCGCACCCAGACGGGGGCGCTGATCAGTCGCCTGAACAACGACGTGATCGGCGCCCAGCAGGCCTTCACGGACCTCTTCTCGAACGTCGTGGGCAACGTGGTCCTGGTGGTGATCATCATCGCGACGATGCTGGTGCTGAGCTGGCCGATCACCGTGGTGTCGCTCGTGCTGCTCCCGCTCTTCCTCATCCCGGCCCGTCTGGTCGGTCGACGGCTGGGGACCCTCTTCCAGCGCGGAATGGAGCTCAACGCCCAGATGAACGCGGTGATGTCCGAGCGCTTCAACGTCGCGGGGGCCGTCCTGGTGAAACTGTTCGGGCGACCGGGCGAGGAGTTGGCGACGTTCCGGCGTCGGGCTGGCGAGGTGCGCGACATGGGCGTGCGCCAAGCGACCTACCAGCGCGTCTTCTTCGTCGCCCTGGGACTGACGGCGTCGCTCGCGACGGCGTTCGCGTACGGGTACGGGGGCGTCGGGGTGGTTCAGGGAACACTACGGATCGGCACCGTGGTCGCCCTCACCGCCTACCTCGGGCGACTCTACGGGCCGCTCACCCAGCTCTCGAACCTCAACATCGACTACATGTCGGCGATGGTCAGCTTCGAGCGGCTCTTCGAAGTGCTCGACCTCGAGCCGATGATCGCCGAGTCCCCGAATGCGGTGCCCATCCCCGGGGGGCCCGCCACCCTTCGCTTCGATCACGTCGACTTCTCGTACCCGGGTGCCGAGGAGGTCTCCCTCGCGTCGCTCGAGGCCGTCGCCACGCTCGACGACACGCCGCGCACGCCCGTGCTGCACGACGTCTCCTTCACCGTGGCGCCGGGAACGGTGACCGCCCTGGTCGGACCGAGCGGGGCCGGGAAGACGACGATGTCCGCGCTGGCCACTCGGCTCTACGACGTCGACGCGGGTTCGGTGTCGATCAACGGGTGCGATCTGAGGGACGCGACCAGTGCCTCGCTCGCCGCGACGGTGGGAGTGGTCACCCAGGACGCCCACCTCTTCCACGACACGCTGCGAGCGAACCTCCTGTTCGCCCGACCCGAGGCAACCGACGCGGACCTCGAGCGCGCCCTGCGATCGGCCCACATCTGGCCGCTCGTGGCGGCGCTGCCGCAGGGGCTCGACACCGTGGTGGGGGAACGGGGGTACCGCCTCTCGGGTGGCGAGAAGCAGCGGGTGGCGATCGCCCGTCTACTCCTGAAGGGCCCGCGGCTGGTCGTGCTCGACGAGGCCACGGCGCACCTCGACGCCGAGAGTGAGGCCGCGGTGCAGCGAGCTCTCGACGAGACGATGGCCGATCGTACGTCGCTGGTCATCGCGCACCGTCTGTCGACGGTCCGTCACGCCGACCAGATCCTCGTGGTCGACGGCGGCGCGATCGTCGAGCGCGGCACGCACGAGGACCTCATGGCGCGCGGTGGTCTGTACCGGACTCTCTACGAGACCCAGTTCGCGCCGCAGGCTCGCTAACCCATGGCGTGAGCGCCGCCGTCGACGTGGACGATGGAGCCCGTGGTGGCGCGCAGGAGGGGTGAGAGCAGCGCAAGGGCAGTGTCCGCGACCGCACTGGCGTCGCGGACGTCCCACCCGAGGGGGGCCCGCTCGGCCCAGCTGTCCTCGAAGACCGAGAAGCCCGGGATCGACTTCGCGGCCATGGTGCGGATCGGGCCCGCGGCGAGCATGTTGACGCGGATGCGGTCGGCGCCGACCTCTCGAGCGAGGTAGCGGCCGAGGGACTCCAGTCCCGCCTTCATCACGCCCATCCAGTCGTACATGGGGTACGCACGGGACCCGTCGAAGTCGAGGGCGAGCACCGAGGCACCGCCGTGTGCCGTCGAGCGCGCGAGGAGGGGTCGGAGGGCGCCCACCAGGGCGGCGAGGGAGTAGGTCGACACGTGCAGCGCCGTGGCCACGTCCTCGAAGGGGGAGACGAACATGCCCTGGCCGAGGCAACTGGGCGGCGCGTAGCCGATGGCGTGGACGACGCCGTCGAGTCGTCCGAAGCGCGCGTCGAGGGCCGCCGCCGCGGCCGTCACCTGGGACGGATCGGTGACGTCGAGTTCGATGACGTCGCCGACGTCGCCCAGCTTGCGGGCGGTTCGGCGTGTGAGGGAGAGTCCCCGTCCCGCTCCCGACAGGGCGATCGTGGCGCCTTCGGCGATGGCTCGTTCAGCGATGGCGAAAGCGAGGGAGTCGTCCGTGAGCACGCCCGTGACGAGGATCCGGTGATCGGAGAGGAGGCCCATGTTGTTAGCGTACTGCCAGGGTTTTTCGCAGCGAGGTGACGATGGCGACGATCGGAATTCTGGGCGGTACGGGTCCGGCGGGACGCGGCGTGGCGATTCGGCTGGCGAGCGGGGGTCACGACGTCGTGATCGGCTCGCGCGACCCTGAGCGCGCCGCGGAGGTGGCAGCCCATCTCACTCCCCGGGGTGGGGGGGCGGTCCGGGGTGCGGGCAACGGCGAGGCCGCAGGGGCCGACGTCGTGATCGTGGCCACGCCCTGGGAGTCGACACTCGCGACGGTCCGACCGCTCCGCGAGGCTCTCGCGGGCAAGGTCGTCGTCTCGATGGTCAACGCGCTCGTGAAGGAGGGGCGTGAGATGCTGCCGCTCTACCCCCCACGGGGCTCGGTGGCGGCTCAGGTGGCGGCGCTCCTGCCAACCTCATCGGTCGTCGGGGCCTTCCACCACCTGCCGGCGGCGCAGATGGAGGACCTGGACAGCGGTCTCGCCGCGGACGTCGTGATCGTCGGCGACGACGGGGCCGCTCGCGACCAGGTCGCGGAGCTCGTGCGGGTCATGCCGGGGCTGCGGCCGGTCGTCGCGGGGTCCCTCTCGCTCGCGAGCGCGGTGGAGGCCTTCACGGCCGTGTGCATCTCGGTGAACATCGCCTACCGCGCGCACTCCTACGTGACGCTGCAGGGCCTCGACGCGTGATCCGCCTCTACGACACCGCCCGTCGGGGGGTCTTCACGATGGACCCGGGGCCGACCGTCACCCTCTACAGCTGCGGCATCACGCCGTACGACGCGGCCCACCTCGGCCACGCGTACGTCTACCTGACCTTCGACGTCCTCCAGCGACGCCTGCGCGACAGCGGCCACGACACTCGGTGCGTGCGTAACGTCACCGACGTCGACGACGACATCCTGCGCAAGTCCCGTGAGCTCGGCGTCCACTACTTGGACCTCGCCGCCGAGGAGATGGCGATCTTCGAGCGCGACATGCAGTTGCTCAATCTCCTGCCCTGCTACACGGAGCCGCGGGCGACGGGGGCCATCCCCGAGATCCTGACCCTGATCGGCCAGCTCTTCGAGCGAGGGTACGCGTACGAGGTCGACGGGTGGGTCTACTTCGAGACCCAGAAGTTCGCCCGCTACGGCCAGGTGAGTCACTTCCCGCGCGAGACCATGATCCCGGTGTCGGCGCAGCACGGGGCGTGGCCCGAGGACCCGCGCAAGCGGGACCCACTGGACTTCGTGCTCTGGCAGCCCTCCCTGGATGACGAGCCGGCCTGGGACTCCCGATGGGGAGCGGGCCGACCTGGCTGGCACGTCGAGTGCTCGGCGCTCGCCATGCGCGACCTCGGCGAGACGCTCGACGTCCACGGTGGCGGTCGCGACCTGGTGTACCCCCACCACGAGTGCGAAGCGGCGCAGTCGGAGTCCGTGACGGGTGCCCCGTTCGTGAAGCACTGGCTCCACGTGGGCCTCGTCGGGCTCGAGGGCGCGAAGATGTCGAAGTCACTCGGCAACCTGGTGTTCGTCTCCGATCTGGTACGTCGCAGCTCGCCCGCGGCGGTTCGACTCGCCCTGCTCGACCAGCACTACCGCACCGACTGGGAGTGGCGCGAGGAGTTGTTGCTACGAGCGCAGTCCCGACTGTCGACGTGGGAGTCGACCCTCGTGACGGGGCGTCCGTCGACGGTGATCGAGGACGTGCGCGCCGCCCTCGACGACGATCTGAACACTCCCGCGGCGTTGGCGGCGGTCGACGAAGCGGCCCACGCGGGCTACAACGTCGCCGCGGCCGCCGCGTTGCTCGGGGTTACTCTGTAGCGGTCGAAAGGTCGCCATGGCGGACATAACGGTGGAGCTACCCGACGGGACGACGAGGACGATGCCCCCGGGCTCGACCGTCGCGGATCTCGCCGGAGCGATCGGCCCGCGTCTGAGGAAGGACGCCCTGGTCGGCGCCATCGGCGGGCACCTGGTCGACCTCGCGGCGCCCCTCGGCGACGGCGACCAGGTCCGCATCGTCACGGCGGCGAGTGCCGAGGGCCGCGAGGTGATACGTCACTCGACCGCCCACGTCCTCGCCCAGGCCGTCACCCGACTCTGGCCGGGGGCGCACTACGCGATCGGGCCGGCGGTCGAGAACGGCTTCTACTATGACTTCGAGCTCCCGGGTGGGGAGCGTTTCACGGACGCCGACCTCGAGCGCATCGAGGCGGAGATGCGCGCGATCATGGCGGAGGATCAACCCTTCACCCGATCGGAGCACTCCGTCGAGGAGGGTCTCAGGATCTTCGCGGACCAGCCGTTCAAGGTTGAGATCATCACGTCGGTGTCGCACGGGGCCGACGACGACGAGGACCTGGGCGAGGTCGAGGCCGGACCCACGGTGTCGGCGTACACGAACTCTCCGGCGTTCCGCGACCTCTGCCGGGGACCCCACGTCCCCTCGACCGGGCGTCTGGGGCACTTCCGGCTCATGCGCGTCGCGGGCGCGTACTGGCGAGGCGACGAGAACCGACCGCAGTTGCAGCGGATCTACGGTACGGCGTGGGAGTCGGCCGCGGCCCTCGACGCCTACCTGACGCAGCTCGCGGAGGCCGAGAAGCGTGACCACCGTCGTCTCGTGACCGACCTCGACCTGCTCAGCTTCCCGTCCGAGCTCGGTGGCGGCCTCGCCGTCTGGCACCCGCGCGGGGCCATCATCCGCAAGGAGATGGAGGACTACAGCCGAGCGCGTCACCTCGCGGGCGGCTACGAGTTCGTGGTGACGCCGCACCTCACCAACCAACGGCTCTACGAGACGTCGGGGCACCTGAGCTTCTACAAGGACGGGATGTATCCGCCCATGGAGCTGGACAACGGCACGTACTACATGAAGCCGATGAACTGCCCCATGCACTGCCTCATCTACCGCAGTCGGGCGCGGAGCTACCGGGAGCTGCCGCTGCGCCTCTTCGAGCTCGGCACGGTCTACCGCTACGAGCGAGCGGGAACCCTGCACGGGCTGATGCGGATTCGGGGCTTCACCCAGGACGACGCCCACATCTACTGCCGCGAGGACCAGCTGCAGGACGAGATCGCCTCGCTGCTCGAGTTCGTGATGAGCGTGCTGCGGGCGTTCGGGTTCACGGAGTTCACGGCGAACCTCTCGACGAAGGATCCGAAGAAGTACGTGGGGTCCGACGAGATCTGGGAGAAGGCCACCGACGCCCTGACCCAGGCCCTCGAGAAGTTCGGGCTGCCCTACGAGATCAAGAAGGGCGACGCCGCCTTCTACGGCCCGAAGATCGACATCGACGTCCGCGACGCGATCGGCCGGACGTGGCAGTTGAGCACGATCCAGTGCGACTTCAACCACCCCGAGCGCTTCGATCTCGAGTACGTGGGATCCGACAACGCGCGCCACCGGCCGATCATGCTGCACCGGGCGCTCTTCGGGTCGATCGAGCGGTTCTTCGGCGTCCTCCTCGAGCACTACGCGGGCAACTTGCCCACCTGGCTGAGTCCCGAACAGGTCCGGGTTCTGAGCGTGCGGGACGATCACGACGCGTACGCGGAGACGGTCGCCGCGACCCTGCGGGACCGGGGGGTTCGGGTCGGCGTCGACCTGGCGAGCGAGCCCCTGGGGGGTCGGGTCCGGACGGCGAAGATGGCGAAGATCCCGTACGTCCTCGTCGTCGGTGACGACGACGTCGCGGCCCGAACCGTGGGAGTGAACGCGCGGGGTCGAGCGGCGGCGGTCCGGGGCGTGCCGCTCGACGATTTCGTCGCGGACGTGGTTCGCGAGATCGGGAGCCACGGCGCTCCGGAGGACGAGTAGTGGCGCTCGATCGGTTCGCCGCGGCGTGGCGTGAGGCCTACGTCAGCGGTGACGAGGTCCAGCGCAACGCCCTCGATGAGGGAACGTGCGTCTTCTGTGAGCTGGCGGTGGCTCCCGTGAGCGAGTCGACGGGCGTGGTGGGGGGAACGGAGCTCACGTTCGTCGCCCTCAACGCCTTTCCCTACGGTTCGGGCCACGTCCTCGTCCTTCCGCGTCGCCACGTCGCCCACCCTCTCGAGTTGAGCGACGAGGAGTACGACGACTTCGCCCGGACGCTGCGCCACGCTCTGCGGGCGCTCGACGGGGCCTACGGTGCGGACGGGATGAACGTCGGCATGAATCTCGGCCGAGCCGCTGGGGCCGGCATCCCGAAGCACCTGCACGCCCACGCCCTTCCCCGCTGGCTCGGGGACACGAACTTCATGACCTCCATCGGCGAGACGCGGGTGCTGCCCGAGTCGCTCCAGTCCACGTGGCGCAAGGTGCACGACCAGTTTCAGCCTCCGGGGACCTTGCGTGACTAGACTTCGCCTAACGATCCGGGGGATGGATGTTCGACGGTAAGTTCCGCAAGTCCCTAGACGCGACGACCGCCCCCGTGGGGCGGTGGCTCGTGCGCGCCGGGGTGTCCGCGGACGTGCTCACGGCGTCGGGCCTCGTCTTCGCCGCGGCGACCGCGTTCGCGATCGGCGCCGGATGGCACTGGGGCGCGATCCTGCTCCTCACGGCGGCGGGCTTCCACGACATGCTGGACGGCGCGGTCGCGAAGGCGTCCCAGCGAGCGAGCCAGCGGGGCAGCTTCTTCGACTCGGTCGTGGACCGCGTGTCGGACTCTCTGCTCATGGGCGGGGCCGCGTACTACCTCATCGCGCGCCACCACGGTGAGCTCGTGCTGCTGCCGTTCGCCGTGATGACCTCGACCTTCCTCATCTCCTACCAGCGATCCAAGGCGGAGAGCCTGGGACTGGACGCCCGGGGAGGGCTGATGGAGCGGGCCGAGCGCATGATCCTGCTCGGTGTCGGGCTGCTGGCGACGCCGCTGTTCGTGCCCGTGCTGTGGCTGATGCTCGTCCTCACCACGATGACCGCGATCGGTCGATTCCGGCGCGTGTGGCGCGCGGCGGCTCGTCCGGAGCCGGTGCGGCGGACCTACGAGCACCCCCGCAGCCACGTCGGACGCATCCGTCGTAGCATCGCTCGCTCGTCACGGCACTGAGGTGGCGGGGCGACTGCGCGTCGCGGTCTTCCGGAGTCTGGGAGCGACGATCTCGCGCCTCCCGGAGGCCCCGGTGCAGCGGATCGGTCAGGCACTGGCGGGTCGGATCGGCCGGCGAGCGACGTTCCGCCGACCACTCCGCGCCAACCTGACGAGGGCCCTGGGAGGGGCGGCGCCGGACCTCGTGGAGCGATTCGCCGATCGGGCCATGGCGAGCTACGGGCGCTACTGGGTCGAGGGGGCGATGCTGCCCCGCATCCCCGCCGAGCGAGTGGCCGCGAGGTTCCAGATCGTCGAGGGTATGGAGCACCTGCGGGCCGCGCACGAGGCGGGTCGGGGCGTGATCGTGGCCCTGCCCCACATGGGGAGCTGGGAGTGGGGCGGCGCCTTCCTGGCGACCATCGGGCTGCCCATGACGGCGGTCGCCGAGGCACTGGAGCCCCCCGAACTCTTCGAATGGTTCGCTCGCCAACGCGAGGAGATCGGCATCCACGTCGTGGCGCTCGACGATCACGCGAGCACCCGGCTGCTCGAGACGCTGCGCGCCGGAGGCATCGTTGGACTTCTCTGCGACCGGGATCTGACCGACGGTGGGATCGAGGTGACATTCTTTGGGGAGCGGGTCACGCTGCCGGCGGGCCCGGCGACGCTCGCACTGCGCACGGGCGCGACGATCGTGGCGGCGGCCTGCTACTCGGGGCCCGGCGACGGGCACTTCGCGGTGATTCGTCCACCGCTTCCCGTGGAGCGGCGCGGGCGTCTCCGTGAGGACGTCACGCGGGTGACCCAGGCGATCGCTCACGAGCTGGAGGGACTCATCCAGCGTGCTCCGGAGCAGTGGCACGTCCTCGAGGATCGTTTCGGGGACGCGTGACCCGCCGAGTCGTCCTCCTCACCCCGTACGCACTCTCCGCCTTCGGTGGGGTGCAGGAGCAGGTCCTCGCCATGAGCCGAGAGCTCGCACGCCGGGACTACGAGGTTCACGTCGTCGCGCCGGACGGCGCCGACACCCGCTCGTACGACACCCCCGCCACGATCCACCGCTTCGGGGCCAGGGTCCGGATCCCGGCCAACGGATCACGGGCGCCGCTCACCCTCTCGCCGCGAGCGGCGACGCGAGCGGCGCGGCTGGTCGAGCGCCTGTCGCCCCACGTCGTCCATCTCCACGAGCCCTTCGCCCCGCTCCTCGGCTACGACGTCCTTCGAGCGCGCTCGGCACCGATCGTCGGGACGTTCCACCGCAGCGGTGGGGGTCCCGCCGTCCGGGGGACCCGCCCACTGCTGCACGTCCTCGGTCGCCGGCTCGACGAGGCGACGGCGGTGAGCGAGGCCGCGGCGGCGACCATGGGCGTGGCGGCGGGCCGGTCCTGCGAAGTCCTCTTCAACGGGTTCGAGACGGGTCGCTACTCGGCGATCGAGCGGCAGGCGCCGACGACCCCGGTCCTGCTGGTCGTAGGACGACTCGAGGAGCGCAAGGGGGTCGCGACGGCGGTGGACGCTCTGCGCCATCACCAGGCGACGGCCGCGACGCCCTGGCGACTCGTCGTCCTGGGCGACGGGCCCCTGCGGGCCGCTCTCGAGGCGCGCGCGGCGGACGACGACGTCGTCTTCCTCGGGGCGGCCGACGAGGCGACCAAGCTGCGGTGGCTGCGCTCGGCGTCGGTGCTCGTCGCTCCCGCGGTGCGGGGGGAGAGCTTCGGGCTGGTGCTGCTCGAGGCCATGGCGGCGGAGCTACCCGTGGTCGCGAGCGACATCGACGGGTATCGGACGGCGGCCGGGGGCCACGCCGTGCTCGCCCGCCCCGGCGACCCGGTCGCGTTCGCGGCCGCCGTCGAGGTCGCGCTGAGTCGACCCGCGTCGGCGGTAGCGGCCGCGAGGCGCCACGCCGAGGGCTGGTCGATGGCGACGCTGGTCGACCGGTACGAGGAGATCTACGAGCGGGCCCGGGGTCGCTGGAGCGCTGCACGATAGCCTGGAGGCATGGCCACGTCCCAACGCAGTCGCTCGCGCCGATCGGGCCGTGAGCGTCGCCCGGCGGCCGTCATCGTGCCCCAGTTGGACCCCTCGTGGCAGAGTCCGTACGAACCGTCGACTCACGAGCGTGACGGACACCTGCACGCGGTGCGGCGCTTCGCCTGGCGTCGACGGCTGCCGGCCACGATCGCGGCGGGCGTGGTGGTCGTGGCCGCCCTCGTGGGCGCCGTCCTGGTCACCCCGTGGCTGGCCGCCCTCGCGGTGGTGGTCGGCGGACTCTACGGCTGGGACCTGTCGCGCTACTCGGACCGGCTGTCGCGACAGGCGGGAGAGCTCGCGGTCGCTCTGCGATCAGAGTTCCCGGTCGTCGGTTCGACGAGCGAGCGCCAACGTCTGGCCGTGGTGGTCGAGCGTCTGAGCGCCACCTTCGGCGTGGACGGAGTCGCTCCGTACATCATCGACGACGCGGGCTACAACGCCGCCCTGGTTCCCGAGGGTGACGGGTGGACCCTCCTCGTGACGGCGGCGTTGATCAGGGACTACGAGCTGATCGAACTCGAGGGCGTGGTGGCGCACTGCCTCGCGAGGGTCCGCGTGGGCGTCGCCGTTCGCCAGGCCGTGGCGGCCGTGCTCAGCCTCGACGAGGCGGTGCGGCGGGACCTCTCCGCCCCCGGGTCGATCTACCGGAGCGATGAGGTGGCGGCGGCGACCATCCGCTACCCGTCGGGCCTGGCGGCGGCGCTGCGGCGCTGTGCGGCACAGGGGCCCGTCGCGGGATCGATGGCGCAGCGCCCGAGTTTCGCCGCTCGCCGAGCGATCTGGCTGAACCCGTGGGCCGATCGACGAGAGAGTGATCTCGGGGACCTCGACGACCCGACGGTTCGGGCGATGGCCCTCGAGGAGTGGTGAGCATCCCCCGATAGGCTGGGGGCATGACCGCACACGACAGTTCCACGGTTGGCTCGGCGCTCGTCAAGCGGGGTCTGGCCGACATGCTGCGCGGCGGCGTCATCATGGACGTCGTCAATCCCGAGCAGGCCCGCGTGGCCGAGGACGCCGGCGCCGTCGCCGTCATGGCGCTCGAGCGGGTGCCGGCCGACATCCGGCGCGACGGAGGCGTCGCCCGCATGAGCGACCCCCAGATGATCCAGGAGATCCAGGCCGCGGTGACGATCCCGGTCATGGCCAAGGCGCGCATCGGCCACTTCGCCGAGGCGCAGATCCTCCAGGCCCTCGGCGTGGACTACGTGGACGAGTCGGAAGTGCTCACGCCGGCCGACGAGGAGAACCACATCGACAAGTGGGCCTTCACGGTGCCGTTCGTGTGTGGTGCCACGAACCTGGGTGAGGCCCTGCGCCGGATCGGCGAGGGAGCGTGCATGATTCGATCGAAGGGCGAGGCGGGCACGGGCAACGTGGTCGAGGCGGTGCGACACCTGCGCACGATCAACGCCCAGATGCGGCGCCTGGCGTCGGCCGACGAGGCGGAGCTCTACGCGTTGGCGAAGGATCTCCAGGCCCCGCTGCCCCTGGTGCGCGAGGTCGCCGAGACCGGACACCTCCCGGTCCCGCTGTTCTGTGCGGGGGGGCTCGCCACTCCGGCCGACGCGTCGCTCGTGATGCAGCTCGGTGCGGAGGCGGTGTTCGTCGGCTCGGGCATCTTCAAGAGCGAGGACCCGCGTCGGATGGCCGAGGCGATCGTCGAGGCCACGACGCACTACCGCGACGCCGACGCCCTGGCCAAGGTCTCGACGGGACTCGGCGCGGCGATGCGCGGTGCCGAAGTGGCGTCGTTGGAGCAGCGGCTGGCCGAGCGCGGCTGGTAGTGGTCGCCGTCGGCGTGCTCGCCCTTCAGGGCGACGTACGCGAGCACGCGGCCGCGCTAGGCGATCTCGGACACGAGGCTCGCTGGGTACGTCGACCGTCGGACCTCCTGGGTCTGCGTGGGCTGATCATCCCCGGAGGGGAGTCGACCACGATGGCGCGTCTGCTCGTGACGTCGGGGCTGCGTGAACCCCTCGGGGACGCCATCGCCACCGATCTTTCTGTCTTCGGCACGTGCGCGGGCCTGATCATGCTCGCGCGCCACGTCCTCGACGGCCGGAGCGACCAGTGGAGTTTCGGCGCCCTCGACGTCACGGTGCGTCGAAATGGCTACGGGCGCCAGGTCGCGAGCTTCGAGACCACGGTGCGGGTGGCGGGTATCGGAGACGTGCCGGGCGTCTTCATCCGAGCGCCGCGGATCGTCGCGACGGGCGAGGGGGTTGACGTTCTCGCCTCGCACGACCACGGGGACGGCCCGGCGCCGGTTCTGGTACGCCAGGGACGGCACTGGGGCTGCAGCTTCCACCCCGAACTCACCGACAGCCGGGCGATACACGCCGCCTTCGTGGCGTCCCTCTAGCGATTCTCCGATAGCATTTGCGAGCCCCGTGGGGCAGGAGGAAGCATGTCCGGCCATTCCAAGTGGGCGACGACCAAGCATCGCAAGGGCGCGAAGGACTCGGCGCGCGCCAAGGTCTTCGCCAAGCTGATTCGCCAGGTCGAGGTCGCGGCTCGTGAGGGCGGGGGGGACCCGAACGCGAACGCCGCCCTGCGCACCATGTATCAGAAGGCGCGCGACGCCTCGGTGCCGATCGACACGATCGAGCGAGCGATCAAGCGAGGGACGGGTGAGCTGGAAGGTGCTCGCTACGAGGCGGTGACCTACGAGGGCTACGCCCCGGGCGGGGTCGCGGTGATCGTCGAGACGCTGACCGACAACCGCAACCGGACCAGTGCCGAGATCAAGCACCTGTTCTCCAAGATGGGGGGGTCGATCGCCGAGCCCGGCGCCGTGTCGTGGCAGTTCGATCGCAAGGGCGTGATCGAGGTCAAGGGCCCCGTCAGCGAGGATCAGTTGCTCGAGTGGGTGCTCGAGGCGGGCGGTGAGAACTTCACCGCGAGCCCCGAGGGAGCGACGGTGATCACCGAGCCCCACGAGCTGGCGCAGGTGCGCGACGCCCTCGAGGGATTCGGCGTCACGGTCTCCAGTGCCGACCTGACCCTCGTGCCGCAGAACTCGGTCCCGGTCACGGACGAGGGTGAGGCCAAGAAGGTCCTGCGCCTGATGGACGCGATCGACGATCACGACGACGTCCAGAACGTCTACGGGAACTTCGACATCGCCGACGAGGTGATGGCGGCCTTCGAGGAGTAGCGTCCCCGGACGCGCGACGGTGGGTTGGTAGAGTCGAACACGTGTTCGTCCTTGGAATCGACCCGGGCCTGACCCGCTGTGGATTCGGGTTGGTCGAGGGCGGTCTCGACGGTCCAGAGGCGTTTCGCGCCGTGCGAGCGGGCGTCATCCGGACCCCGGCGCAGGACCCCGTCGAGGAGCGTCTCGCCGACGTGGCTCGCTCCGTGCGCGAGCTGCTGGACGACCTGCGACCGGACGTCGTCGTGGTGGAGCGCGTCTTCTTTCAGCGCAACGCGCGCACCGCGATCCCCGTGGCGCAGGCGAGTGGCGTCGCCATCGCCCTCGCCGTCGAGAGTGGGCGACCGGTTCGTCAGTTCACGGCCCAGGAAGTCAAGTTGGCCGTGACGGGCTACGGAGCGGCAACGAAGGTCCAGGTCCAGGAGATGGTGGCGCGGCTCTGCGGGCTCGGGGAGGTCCCCCGACCACCCGACGCCGCCGACGCCCTCGCGCTCGCGATTACGTGGCTCACCACCACCCGTACGGAGCAGCGTCTCGCGGGAGCGACGGCGTGATCGCGGGCCTGCGGGGCGTGGTGGGGGAGTACCTCGCCGACGGCGTCGTGGTCCTCGACGTCCAGGGGGTGGGCTACGAGGTCCATCTCGCGGCGGCGGAGCCCCTCCGAACCGGTGAGACGGTGAGCGTCGCCGTCTACACCGCGGTGCGTGACGACGCGATCGTGCTCTACGGATTCGCGAGCCACGCGGAGCGTCGACTCTTCGCCACCCTGCTCGCCACCCCCGGTGTGGGCCCGTCGACCGCACTGGCGGCGCTGCGCACCATGACACGCGAGCGGCTGGTCGCAGCGATCGACGCCGGCGACGTGACCGCCCTCACCTCGGTGCCGGGGATCGGCGCGAAGACGGCGCAGCGCATCGTCCTCGAGCTGCGCGGCAAGTTGGCCGAGGAGGCGACCTCGCTCGCCGGGGACCTGGCCGAGGCTCTGCGTCGGCTGGGCTACGGACCCGCGGACCTGCGACGACTCGATGGTGTGGCGCTGCCCGAGGACGTCGCCGACGCGCTCCGCGAGGCCCTACGAGTACTGGGGCGGACGTGAGCGTCGAAGAGAGCGACCTCGGGCTGGTGCGGCCCGACGCGGGTGAGACCGAGCGCTCAACGGAAGCATCCCTGCGTCCGGCAACCCTGCGCGATTTCGTCGGCCAGCGGGACCTGGTCGAGCACCTCGACATCGTCCTCAGTGCCGCCCGGGGGCGGAGCCAGGTGGTGGATCACATCTTGTTCGCGGGTCCTCCGGGACTGGGCAAGACCTCCCTCGCCTCAATCGTGGCCCACGAGATGGGGGCGGAGCTGCGCGTCACGTCGGGACCCGTCCTGACGCGTCCGGGTGACCTCGCCGCCCTCTTGACCGACCTCGCGCCGGGCGGCGTGCTGTTCGTCGACGAGATCCACCGACTTCCGCGTGCGGTCGAGGAAGTGCTCTACCCCGCGATGGAGGACCGGCGACTCGACGTCCTCATCGGGCGAGGTCCGTCGGCTCGATCGATCCGACTGGACCTGCCTCCCTTCACCCTGGTGGGGGCGACGACGCGCACGGGACTGGTCGCGGCGCCACTTCGCGACCGCTTCGGGTTCGTGGCGCAGCTGGAGCTCTACGAGACGGGTGACCTCGAAAGGATCGTGCAGCGCTCGGCCGATCTGCTCGGCGTGGCCATCACGACCCCGGCCGCCGGGGAGATCGCCCGCCGGAGTCGGGGAACGCCCCGCATCGCCAACCGCCTCCTGCGCCGCGTGCGCGACGTGGCGGCCGTGCGCGGTCGGGCGGGGATCGACGAGGCGACCGCGCAGGAGGCGCTCGCGATCTTCGGGATCGACGAGCGCGGCCTCGACCGTCTGGACCGGCGGATCCTCGACGCCCTGTGCGGGGCGTTCGCCGGACTGCCGGTGGGTCTGACGACGCTCGCCCACGCACTGGGCGAGGAGCCCGCGACGCTCGAGGAGGCCTACGAGCCCTTCCTGATGCGCGAGGGACTGCTCGTGCGGACGCCCCGGGGGCGCCTCGCCACCGAGCGCGCCTACGTCCACCTGGGTCGACGACCGCCCGGTGGCGGGTTGGTCTAGTCGCGTCGAGTCCCTGGACTAGAGTTTCGAAGGCTTAGCCGGAGGAAGGTCGCCCAATGCTCGCAGCCGTCAAGAGTTCGTCGTCGTCGATGGTGCTGCTGATCTATCTCGTGCTCTTCGCCGCTGTGTACTTCCTGTACCTCCGTCCCCGCTCGAGGCGCCAGAAGGCCCAGCGGGCCGAGGCCCGGAACGTGGAGATCGGGGAGCGCGCTCAGACCGTGGGTGGCTTCGTCGGCACCGTCGTGCGACGCGAGGAGGGTCTCGTGACCCTGCGCAGTGAGAGCGGCGTGGAGCTGGAGTTCATCCCGTCGGCCATCGCGCGCCGCTTCGATCCGCCACCGGCGGCGGCCCCGGAGTCGCAGGAGTCCGGTGAGGAGGAGCCGCCGAGCGACGGAGGTCGTTCCTGATGGCTTCGCCCGTCGGGGCTCGGCGATCCCTCGTCGTCAGCCTGCTGCTCTCCATCGTCATCTCGCTCGGCGCGCTCGGCGCGACGATGCTGGCGGGATGGGGCCCGAAGTTGGGACTGGACCTGGCGGGAGGCCTCTCGGTCGTCTACAAGCCGGCGACCAACACGTCCCAGGCCAACATGCAGGAGGTCGTCAACATCCTGAGCAACCGCGTCAACGGGCTCGGTGTCTCGGGGGCGACGGTCAACCTGCAGGGTAAGGACGTGGTGGTGAGTGTGCCCGGCGTCGCGGACGCGCGAACGGTGCTCGCCGAAGTGGGCCAGACGGCCCAGCTGCTCTTCCGCCCGGTGCTCTGCCAGACGGTCGCCGCCTCGAGCAAGGCGAAGGTGGTCGCGAGCGTCCCGGCGTGCGGCTCGCAGTACCTGATGTCGGCAGCGAACCTCGCGGTCAACACCTCGACGGGTGCGCCGACGAACAACATCGGCCTCGATCCCCAGTACGCGAACATCGCGTCGACGCCTCCGAATCAGGACAACCCGGCGAAGACCGTGATCCTGCCGGGACTCGGCGCGAGTACCCGTTACGTCCTCGGACCGGCGCAGCTGACGGGCACCGCGGTGAAGACGGCGGTGGCCCAGCAGAACCAGGTGGGCGCCTGGGTCGTCAACTACACCCTGACCGGCGCGGGCAGCCCGGCCTGGGACCGCGTGGCGCAGGCCAACTTCCACGCCGAGCTCGCGATCGAGCTCGACGGCGTCGTCCAGTCGGCCCCGCTGATCCAGCCCAACCAGGCCGCGTTCAGCTCCTTCCAGGGCCAGGGCGAGATCTCGGGTTCGTTCACCGAGTCGTCGGCGAAGAACCTGGCCATCGCCATGCAGTACGGCGCCCTGCCGGTTCGTTTGGTCGCCCTGACCACGACGACCGTCTCGCCGACCCTGGGGCACAGCGCCCTGGTCGCGGGCTTGAGCGCGGGCCTCGTGGGGCTGCTCCTCGTGCTGATCTACACGATCATCTACTACCGTCTGCTCGGACTGGTGATCGTCCTCGGGCTCGGGATCACCGGCTCACTCCTGTGGGCGATCATCTCGGCCCTGGGGCACACCGCGATCGCGCCGACGTTCACGCTGGCCGGCGTCACGGGACTGATCGTCTCGATCGGCATCACGGTGGACAGTTACATCGTGTACTTCGAGCGGTTGAAGGACGAGACGAGAGCGGGTCGTTCGATTCGGACCTCGGTGGACCGGGGGTTCCGGTCGGCGTGGCGGACCGTCCTCGCGGCCGACACGGTGAGCCTGCTCGCGGCCATCCTGCTCTACCTGATCGCCGTGGGCGACGTGCGAGGGTTCGCCTTCTTCCTGGGGCTGTCGACCCTGCTCGACATCGTCATCACCTGGTACTTCACGCGCCCCCTGGTCATCCTCCTCGGACGGCGCAGCAGCGACACGTCGAGCGCCCTGTCGATGGCGGCGGGACTCGCGGTGGGGAGTGAGCAATGAGCGAGCAGCCCGGACGCTTCGGACGCATCTACCGGGGCCTCACGACCTTCGACTTCGTTGGGCGACGTCGCTGGTGGTTCACCGCGTCACTGGTCATCATCGTGCTGGGCGTGGTCTCGCTCGGCATTCGTGGCTTCAACCTCGGCATCGACTTCAAGGGTGGCAGCAGCTGGGAGGTCCTCGCGCCGCACAGCTCGGTGAGCGCGATCACCCAGGCCGCCCAGGGGGCGGGCCTGCGCCAGCCCATCGTGGAGAAGCTGGGCGCCGACACCTACCAGGTCACGGCGGACATCAACAACCTGTCGTCCAACCAGCAGCTCACGGTGACCGGCAACGTGGTCAACGCCCTCGCCAAGGTGGCGGGCGTGGCTCCGAACCAGGTCTCGACGGCGAACGTCGGGCCGACCTGGGGCGGACAGATCACCCGGCGGGCCCTCGAGGCGCTGCTGGTCTTCTTCATCGCGGTCATCCTCTACATCAGCTTCCGGTTCGAGCCCAAGATGGCGCTGGCGGCCTTCGTGGCGATGATCCACGACCTCCTCGTGACGGTGGGCGTCTACTCGCTGTTCGGGTTCCAGATCACGCCGGACACCGTCATCGCGATCCTGACGATCCTCGGCTACTCCCTCTACGACACGGTCGTCGTGTTCGACCGGGTGCGGGACAACACGGGGGGCATCCTCAAGGGTGGTGAGCTCAGCTACGGCGACATGGTGAACCTGTCGATGAACCAGACGCTGGCCCGCTCGATCAACACCTCGCTGGTGGCCATCTTGCCGGTCGTCTCGGTTCTCGTCGTGGGCGCGTACATCCTCGGGGCCACGACGCTGCAGAACTACGGTCTCGCCCTCGTCGTGGGTCTCATCAGCGGGGCCTACTCGTCGATCTTCATCGCGAGCCCGCTTCTGGTCGTCCTGAAGGAGCGCGAGCCTCGCTACCGCGACCTCGCGGCGCGAGTGGCGGCGCGAGCCGAGCGGCATTCGCTCACGCCGGCGGCGGCGGCCCTGCTCGGCAGCGACGGGTCGTCGCGGGTCGCGCGAGTGACGGGATCGTCGAACGGTGAGCGTCCGGCGGTGCAGCCGCGGGGACGGCGCCCGAAGCGACGCTAGGCGGCCATTAGGCTGCACCTATGGTGAACGTCAGTTCGCGCTCGGCGACGGACGCGGCGTTACTCGCGTCCGTCGATCGGCTGGTGGCGCGATACCGCGAGCACCACGTCGACGGTGACGCGTCGATCATCCGCCGGGCCGGGGTGGCGGCGATCGCGGCTCACGAGGGTCAGTTGCGGCGCACGGGGGAGCCCTACGTCACCCACCCGATCGCGGTCGCGAACATCGTGGCGGACCTCGGTCTCGACGCGCCGACCATCGCGGCAGCCCTCCTCCACGACGCCGTCGAGGACACGGGCGTCACCACGACCTGGCTCGCCGAGGAGTTCGGCGAGCAGGTCGCCGCCGTCGTGGACGGCGTGACCAAGCTCGACCGACTGGAGTTCGACTCGAAGGAGGCCCAGCAGGCCGCCACGATCCGCAAGATGTTCATCGCCATGGCCCGCGACTGGCGGGTCCTGCTCATCAAGTTGGCCGACCGCCTCCACAACATGCGCACGATCTCGGTCATGCCGATGCATCGTCAGCGGGCCATCGCCCAGGAGACGCTGGACGTGTACGCCCCCCTGGCGCACCGCCTCGGTGTCCAGCAGGTCAAGTGGCAGCTCGAGGACCTCAGCTTCGCGACGCTGCACCCGAAGCGCTACGCCGAGATCGAGCAGATGGTGGCCGCCCGCCAGCCCGAGCGCGAGGCGTACCTCGCGGAGGTGATGGACGCGCTCGTCTCCAAGCTGGAGTCGTTCCAGATCCACGCGGACGTGCGCGGTCGACCGAAGCACCTGTGGAGCATCTACGAGAAGATGGTGGTCGGCGGCAAGGAGTTCGACGAGATCTTCGACCTGGTCGGGCTCCGCGTGGTCGTCGAGGAGGAGCGGGATTGCTGGGCCGTCCTCGGGGCGATCCACGCCCTGTGGTCGCCGGTCCAGGGGCGCTTCAAGGACTACATCAACTCCCCGAAGTTCAACCTGTACCAGTCGCTGCACACGACCGTCATCGGTCCGCGGGGCAAGTCGGTCGAAGTCCAGGTGCGAACCCAGGAGATGCACCGTCGAGCGGAGTTCGGCATCGCCGCCCACTGGGGCTACAAGGAGGGGGCCTCGGCGAAGGAGATCGCCTGGATGCAGCGCCTCGCCGACGTCGAGCGCGAGGAGGACGACCCCATCGCCTTCCTGGAGGCCCTCAAGCTGGACCTCGGCCACGACGAGGTCTACGTGTTCACTCCCAAGGGCCGCGTGATCGCCCTGGTGGAAGGGGCGACTCCGATCGACTTCGCCTACGCCGTGCACACCGAGGTCGGACACCGCTGCGTGGGGGCGAAGGTCAACGGCCGTCTCGTCCCGCTCGACACGGCACTCCACTCCGCGGACGTGGTGGAGATCGTCACCAGCAAGAACGAGGCGGCGGGACCGTCGCGCGACTGGCTCCACATCGCCAAGTCCTCGCGCGCGCGATCGAAGATCCGCCAGTGGTTCCAGCGGGAGCGCCGCGAGGACGCGATCGAGGGCGGACGTGACGAGCTGACGAAGGCACTGCGACGGGAGGGTCTCCCGATCGCGACCTCGTTCGCCTCGAGCGCCCTGCAAGCGGTCGTCCGCTCGCTCAACCTGGAGGACCTCGACGCCCTGCTGATGGCGATCGACGCGGGCCACATCTCGAGCGTGGCCGTCGTGCAGCGCCTGGAGCGCGAGCTCCACGGGGGCGACGTCGAGCAGCTCCCGACCACCGTCACGAAGATGCCGCGGACCGGGCGGTCCAACCGACGCTCGGCGGGCGTCTACGTCGAGGGCCTCGACGACGTGATGGTGCACCTGGCCCGGTGCTGCTCACCGGTCCCGGGCGACCCGATCATGGGGTTCATCACGCAGGGCCGAGGCGTCTCCGTCCACCGCGACGACTGCTCGAACGCGGTGGCGTTGGCGCACCGGCTGGGGGAGCGGGTCATCGACGTGGAGTGGGACGGGAGCGCGGGCGGACGTTTCCGCGCCGTCCTCGAGGTCCTCGCCTTCGACCGCTCGCGGCTCCTGCTCGACGTGTCGAAGGTCGTCGCGGAGTACCACCTCAACATCGTCTCCAGCTCGACGACGACCTCCGGCTCGCGCATCGTTCGCATGGTCTTCGACGTGGAACTGGCCGACCCGGCTCACCTGGCGAGCCTGCTCTCGGCGCTCAAGTCCGTCGACGGTGTGTTCGACGCGTTCCGCCAGCTCCCCGGACAGAACAAGGGCTCATGACCGACGACCTCCGCGCCCCCATCGGCACCCACGACGTCCTGGCTCCGGACTCCGCCCTCTGGGAGGGGGTGATCGGCACCTTCGCCGACCTCGCCCACCGTTACGACTTCGGGCTGGTCCTGTCGCCGATGTTCGAGGACGTGGCCGTCTTCCACCGGGGCATCGGGGAGGCGAGTGAGGTCGCGACCAAGGAGATGTACGTCTTCACCGACCGGGGAGACCGCACCTACGCGCTGCGTCCCGAGGGGACGGCCTCGGTGGTGAGGGCCTTCGTGCAGCACCACCCGGTGACGCCCTGGCGAGCGTGGTACGTGACGCCGGCGTTCCGCTACGAGCGTCCCCAGGCGGGCCGCTACCGCCAGCACCACCAGCTCGGTGTCGAGGCTCTCGGCAGCGACGACGCCCAGGTCGACGTCGAGGTCATCGCCCTCGCCCAGCGCTTCTACGCCGCGATCGGACTGCGACGAGTGCGCCTGCTCCTCAACTCGATGGGGCACGACGTCTGCCGGGGCGAGTACGTGGGGCTGTTGCGGACCCACCTGTTCGCGCACCGCGACGAGCTCTGCGACGATCACCGCGCCACGTGGGACCGCAACCCGCTGCGCGTGCTCGACTGCAAGAAGCCCGCGTGCGTGGCGGTGACCGACCAGGGGCCGATGCTGCCGGATCACCTGTGCGACGCCTGTCGGGACCACCTGGACCTCGTGACGCGGGGCCTCGACCGGCTGGGCATCGCGTGGGAGCGGGCCCCGCGACTGGTGCGGGGCTTCGACTACTACACCCGCACGACGTTCGAGTTCGTCTCGGACGCACTCGACGCGGCCCAGAACGCCATCGGCGGTGGGGGGCGTTACGACCAGCTGGCGGCGGCGCTCGGGGGGCCGGACGTGAGTGGAGTCGGATTCGGCAGCGGCATCGAGCGGCTCCTCCTCGCCCGAGCCGCCGAGGGGATCTCCCGGGGCCTGATCGATCGGGATCCCGACTGCTTCATCGTCGACACGACCGGCGGGGAGGAGGCCACCGTCCTCGCGGACGAGCTGCGCCGAGCGGGGCTCGCCGTGAGTCGGGCGGTCGACGGGCGATCGATGAAGTCCCAGATGAAGGTGGCCGACCGATCGGGCGCGCGCGTCGCGGTGCTGATCGGCCCCCGGGAGATCGCCGCCGGCGAGGTTACGATGAGGGACCTGCGAGCGAGTGAGGCGACGCAGTGGCGCGTGGCGCGCGAGGGGGTCGCCGACGCGGTGCGAACGGTCTTGGAGGGCCACGAGTGACGAACTTCGACGCGACCAGTCTGCGGGACCGCCTCTGCGGAACCGTCGGAACCGACCTGATCGGCAGCAGGATCACCGTGTGCGGATGGGTCGCGCGACGCCGTGAGCACGGTGAGCACCTGGCCTTCGTCGACGTGCGTGACCGCAGTGGCATCCTGCAAGCGGTCGTGGACGGCTCCGTCGACGTGCGACCCGAGTACGTGGTCCGTATCACGGGTACGGTGCGCGAGCGGCCGGAGGGCACGCGCAACGAACGGCTCGCGACGGGCGACGTCGAGTTGGGCGAGTGCGAGGTCGAGGTGCTCGCCGGCGCGGAGCCACCGCCCTTCCCACTCGACGACCGGGTCGAGACCGACGAGGCCGTGCGGCTCCGCTACCGCTACCTCGACCTGCGCCGGGAGTCGATGCAGGAGAACCTGCGGCTCCGCGCGACGGTGAACCGGGCATTGCGGGCCGCCATGGACGACCAGGGGTTCTGCGAGGTCGAGACGCCGCTGCTGTGGGCTCCGACCCCCGAAGGGGCGCGTGAGTTCGTGGTGCCGTCGCGCCTGCACCCCGGGGAGTACTACGTCCTGCCCCAGAGCCCCCAGATCGCGAAGCAGCTCCTGATGGTCGGGGGATTCGATCGTTACTACCAGATCGCGCGCTGCCTGCGCGACGAGGACCTGCGCGCCGATCGCCAGTTCGAGTTCACCCAGCTCGACCTCGAGGCCAGCTTCGTGACGCAGGACGACGTCATGCACTTCGTCTCGCGCGCGGTCCTCGACGCCGCGGAGGCGGCGACGGGCGAGCGACCGAGCGAGATCGTGACCATGACCTGGCGGGAGGCCCTCGACCTCTACGGCACGGACAAGCCCGACCTGCGCTTCGGGATGGTGCTCCAGGACCTGACGGCCGACTTCGCGGGGACCTCGGTGAAGGCCTTCAGCGCTCCCTCGGTCAAGGCGATCCGCGTGCCCGAGGGGGCGACGCTGACCCGTGCACGTCTCGACGCCCTCACCGAGCAGGCGAAGGGTCTCGGGGCGAAGGGTCTCGCCTGGTTCCGCCTCACCCCCGAGGGGCTCGACGGCCCTCTGGCGCGCTTCGTGAACGAGGCCGAGTCGCGGGCGATCGCCGGCGTGGACGGGGCGCGCGAGGGTGATCTCGTGCTCGTGGTGGCGGACGAGCACGCTCTGGCCTGTCGAACGTTGGGGGCCCTTCGTCTCGCGCTCGGCGCCCCGCCGGTGAGTGCCGGTCCCCATCGCTACCTGTGGGTGACGGAGTTCCCCATGTTCGAGGGGCGCGACGAGGACGGCAACCTCGTGGCGGCCCATCACCCCTTCACGATGCCGCACCCGGACGACCTCGACACGCTGGAGACCGACCCGCTGAGCGTGCGATCGCAGGCCTACGACCTCGTCCTCAACGGCTGGGAGTTGGGCAGCGGCTCCGTGCGCATCCACCGCGCGGACATCCAGGAGCGGGTCTTCCGCGCGCTCGGGATCGACGAGGCGACGGCGGAGGCGCGCTTCGGGTTCCTGCTCGGGGCCTTCCGCTACGGCGCCCCGCCGCACGCCGGCTTCGCCTTCGGCATCGATCGCCTGACGGCGATCTTCGCGGGGGTGGAGAACATCCGCGAGGTCATCGCCTTCCCGAAGACCCAGTCGGGGACGGACCAGATGACCGGGGCGCCCAAGGCCATCACCGGTCGCCAGCTGCGCGAGCTCCACCTCGCGCCCGTCCCGAAGGCCCGCTGACGTCGCTCTTCGACGAGGCCGCCGAGCAGCGACGGCGCGAGGAGGCCCCTCTCGCCGAGGACCTGCGGCCGCGGACCCTCGACGACGTGGTGGGCCAGGAGCACCTGGTCGGCCCCGACGGACCCCTGCGCCGAATGGTCGAGGCACGCCGCCTGACCTCGATGATCCTGTGGGGCCCCGCGGGCACGGGCAAGACGACCATCGCCCGGCTGGTGACCGACGGTGCCGGGTACACGATGGAGAGCCTCTCGGCCGTGACGAGCGGGGTGCGGGAGGTCCGGGAGGCCCTCGCGAGGGCCCGCCAGCGGCGCGGGGAGACGGGGCAGCGGACGGTGCTGTTCATCGACGAGGTTCACCGGTTCAATCGCGCCCAGCAGGACCTCCTGCTGCCCGCGACCGAAGCCGGGGAGGTCGTCCTCATCGGCGCGACGACGGAGAACCCCTACTTCGAGGTGAACGCCGCCCTCCTGAGCCGGTCCACGCTGTGGCGACTTCGTCGTCTGGCCGACACGGACCTGGCGCGCCTGGTGGGTCGGGCCGCCGAGCGCCGCGCCATCGGGGTGGACGACGACGCCGTCGAGACCCTGGTGGACGGGGCCGACGGCGACGCCCGGGCGGTCCTCACCACGCTCGAGACGGCCATCATCCTGGCGCGGGGACACGATCGCTCGCGGGTCTGCCGGGAGGACGTCGCGCGGGCGCGCGACGGTCGCGTCTACCACCAGTCGCGCGACAGCCACTACGACCAGGTGAGTGCCTTCATCAAGTCGATCCGGGGCTCGGATCCCGACGCCGCCGTCTACTGGCTCGTGGCGATGCTCGAGAACGGGGAGAGCCCCCGCTTCATCGCTCGACGACTGGTGATCCTCGCCAGCGAGGACGTCGGTCTCGCCGACGACCGCGCCCTGCTCGTCGCGGAGTCGGCGGCGCGGGCGGTCGAGTTCATCGGACTGCCCGAGGCGCGACTCACGCTGGCGCACGCGACCCTGGCGCTCGCCCTCGCCCCGAAGAGCAACACCGTCACGCGGGCCCTCGAGGCGGCCACCCGGGCCGTGCGGGAGTTCGGGGCCGACGTCCCCACCCACCTGCGCGACGCCCACTACGCGGGGGCGGCCCGGGAGGGGTTCGGCGACGGATACCGGTACCCGCACGACGATCCCCGTGGATGGGTGGAGCAGACCTACCTCCCGGATCGACTGGCGGGTCGACGCCTCGTCGATCCGGTCGAGCACGGAGCGGAGGGGCCCCGAGTCGCCGCGTGGCGCGAGCGTACGCGGGGCCCGGGCCCCGACGGCTCGGATACCCCCCGGTAGAGTGAACCCGTGGACGCCGCGGACCTTCGCTCGACTTTCCTGACCTACTTTGCCGACCGGGGTCACACGATCGTCCCGTCGGCGAGCCTCATCCCCCACGACCCCTCGCTGCTGTTCACGATCGCGGGAATGGTCCCGTTCAAGCCGTACTTCCTCCAGGAGGAGGCGCCACCCTTCCCTCGCGCCGTGTCGGTCCAGAAGTGCTTCCGGGCGCCCGACATCGACATCATCGGCACGACCCAGCGCCACCTCACCTTCTTCGAGATGATGGGCAACTTCTCCTTCGGCGACTACTTCAAGGAGGGGGCCATCCAGTTCGCGTGGGGCCTGATCACCGAGGGCTTCGGGCTGGATCCCGAGCGGCTGTGGGTGACGGTCCACGTCTCGGACGACGACGCCGAGGCGATCTGGCGGGACACCATCGGCGTCCGGCCGGAGCGCATCCAGCGGCTCGACGAGGACAACTTCTGGGGCATGGGCGATTCGGGGCCGTGCGGGCCGTGCTCGGAGATCTTCTTCGACAAGGGTCCCTCCTTCGGCGCCGACGGTGGCCCGGCCTTTGGGGGCGACGATCGGTTCATCGAGTTCTGGAACCTCGTCTTCATGCAGTACGAGCGGGGCCCGGGGGCGTCGCTCACCGAACTGCCCACGAAGAACATCGACACCGGAGCCGGCTTCGAGCGCGTGCTGTCGATCCTGAACGGGGTGGAGTCGGTCTTCGCGACGGATCTCTTCACACCCCTGCTCGAGGCGGCCAGCCGTGCCGTCGACACCCCCTACGGTCACGACGCCGGGACCGACGTCGCCATCCGGCGCATCGCCGAACACGGACGGGCGATGACGATGCTCGTGGCGGACGGCGTGCTGCCCTCGAACGAGGGTCGGGGGTACGTGCTGCGCCGCATCGTCCGGCGGGCGATCCTCGCCGCTCGCCGGTCCGGCTCGGACGCGTCGCTCGTGGCGCCACTCGTCGACGCGACCATCGAGAAGATGGGCGGGGCCTACCCGGTGCTCGGCCGGGACCGGGATCTCATCGTCGAGGTGCTGGAGCGCGAAGAGGCCGGATTCGCTCGTACCCTGCGCACGGGCATGTCGCTGCTCGACGAGGCTCGGCGGGACCTCGCCGCGTTGGGGGCGACGTCCATTCCCGGTGACGTCGCCTTTCGCCTGCACGACACGCACGGCTTCCCGGTCGAGCTCACGGCCGAGATCGCGGCGGAGAGCGGCCTCGAGGTGGACCGGGCGGGCTTTGACCGGGCCATGGCGGCCCAGCGCGAGCGGGCTCGGGCGTCGGCGAAGACCCTACGCGTCGCCGATGACGCGCAGTACCGGGAGCTGGTGGATCGCTACGGGGTGACGGCGTTCCTCGGTCGCGACCTCTCCCACTACTCGATCGAGACCAGCGTGGTCGCCCTGCTCAGCGCGGACGACGGGACGACGGAGCTCTTCTTGGAGGAGACCCCCTTCTACGCCGAGTCCGGAGGGCAGGTGGGCGACCGGGGCACGGTCGTCACCGAGACGGGCCGCTTCGTCGTGGAGGACACCCAGTCGGTCGCCGGGGGCCTGATCGCCCACCGCGGCCGGGTGAGCGGGGAGGTTCTACCCGGTCAGGTCGCCGTCGCGACCATCGACCCGGAGCGGCGGGAGTCCACGCGACGCAACCACACGGCCACGCACCTGCTGCACGCGGGGTTGCGCACCGTTCTCGGAGATCACGTACGTCAGCAGGGATCGTGGGTGGGGCCCGAGTGGCTGCGCTTCGACTTCGCCCACGGCACGGGTCTCGCTCCCGAGGAGGTGAGCGCCGTCCTCGACATGGTGAACGCGGACATCGTCGCGAACAGCGCGGTGGACACGATCGAGACGTCCAAGCGCGAGGCCGAGGCCATGGGGGCGGTCGCCTTCTTCGGGGACAAGTACGGGGAGCGAGTACGGGTGGTGCGCGCCGGTCCCCACAGCCTGGAGTTCTGCGGTGGGACCCACGTCGACCGGCTCGGCGACATCGGTCAGATCCAGTTGGTCAGCGAGGGGTCGATCGGGGCGAACACTCGGCGGCTCGAGGCGGTCAGCGGTCTCGGAGCGGCGAAGCGGACCGCCGAGTTGGAGCGGGCGGTGTCCGCGGTCGCCTCCGCGTTGAAGACCTCGCAGGAGGACATCCTCGGGGCGCTGGAGCGGGTCCTCACTCGCCAGCGCGACCTCGAGCGCGAGATCGGCGCGCTGCGCCAGGCTCGCTTGGGCGCTCTCGCCGACGAGCTGAGTCGGGGCGACGAGGCGGTCGTCGTGGCCCGGGTGGACGGTGTCGCCGGGGAACAGCTGCGCAGCCTGGCGCGCGACGTTCAGGCTCGGGGCCGACGGCGCGTCGTCCTCGTGGGCGCCCACGAGGGCAAGGTGGCACTGGCGGTGGCGACGGCCGACGGGGACGACGCGGTCGCGCTGGTGCGCGAACTGGCGCCCCTGGTCGGTGGCGGTGGGGGAGGCTCGTCACGACTGGCCCTGGCGGGGGGGCGGGACCTCGAGGGTATCGACCGCGTGGTGGCGGCCGCCCGAGCGTAGCGATGGGGCGCATCCTCGGGCTCGACCCGGGATCCCGGCGCTGTGGCGTGGCCATCACCGACTCGGGTCGCTCGATGGCCTTTCCCCGTCCGGCGATCGTGGTCGACGACCACCTGTCCGTCCTGATCGGCCAGCTGGTGGAGGAGGAGTCCGTGGACCTGGTCGTCGTCGGGAGGCCGGTGGCCCTCTCGGGACGCGAGACCTCGAGCACGCTCCTCGCCGACACCCTGTACCAGACGCTGCGCGACGCCCTTCACCACACGTCGGTCATCCAGTGGGACGAGCGACTGACGACGCGCGAGGCCACCCGGCACCTGCACGTGGCGGGGCACCGCACGGAGGCGCACCGCGATCGCGTGGACAGTGCGGCCGCGACGGTGATGCTCGAGAGCTACCTGGAGTGGCTCCGTGAATCGTAGACGGGCCGTGGTGGCGACCGTCGGAGCGCTGGCCGTCGTGGTGCTCGCGGCGGTGGGATGGTTCCTCTACCAGGCCTACCCGTTGGGACGGCCCGGGAGTCCCGTCACCGTCACGGTGAACTCGGGGGACTCGATCGCCGTAGTGGCCGGACGGCTGCAGACGGAGGGGGTCATCGGCTCGGCGTTCGCCTTCCGGCTCGAGACGCTGGTACTGGGCGGCCTCGTCGTGCACCCCGGTGAGTACACCCTCGATCGACACTCGTCGTTCTCGGCGGTGCGGGCGATCCTGAGCGCTCCGAGCGTCGACGTCGTCCCCGGGCTGACCCTGCACGAGGTGGCACTCCAGGTGGCCTCGATCGAGGGGAGCGGGTACGCCGAGCAGTTCCTCGCCGCGGCGACGACGGCGGCGGCCACGAGCCCGTTTCGCCCGGCGGGACGGTTGGAGGGGCTGATCGCCCCGGGCTGGTACCAGGTCCCCGCGGGGACGACGCCGAGGGAGCTGCTCGACGAGATGACGACGCGCTTCACCAGTGTGGCCGCCTCCCTCGGTCTCACCCCGACGACGCGGGTCCACGGGCTGGACGCCTACCACCTGATCATCGCCGCCTCCATCGTGGAGAAGGAGGGCTACCTCGTGCGCAACATGGCGAACGTCGCCCGAGTGATCTACAACCGTCTGGACGTCGGGATGAGGCTGCAGATGGACTCGACCGTGCTCTACCCGCTGGGCATGGACGGGGGCACGGTCACCCCGGCGATGCTCACGGTCCCCTCGCCCTACAACACCTACCTCAACGCGGGACTCACGCCCACGCCGATCTGCACGGTGTCGACGTCCGCGCTGACGGCGGTCCTGCACCCGACGTCCACCCCGGCGAGCCGGCACTGGATCTACTTCACGCTCGTGAAGAAGGATGGCACGATGGCCTTCTCGGACACCAGCGCCGAGCAGCTGGCCAACGAGCGGCTCGCGGCGTCGCGGGGGATCTGATGCGGTGGCGCCTCGGGGTCGTGGGCCTTCCCGTCGCCCACTCGCTGTCCCCGCGGCTGCACGTCGCGGGGCTCGCCCTCGCGCAGCTCGAGGGGGAGTCCACGATCCTCGAGCTGCGCGAGGACCAGGCCCAGGAGCTGCGGGGGCTGATGGGCGGCCGCTTCGACGCCCTCTCGGTCACGATGCCCCTCAAGGGACTCGCGCGGGCGCTCGCCGACGAGGTGGACGAGGTGGCGGAGCGCGTGGGGGCCGTGAACTCGCTCCTGTACCGCGACGGTCGCCTCCTCGGGGCCAATACGGACGGGCCCGGACTGCTGGACGCCCTCGAGGCCGAGCTCTCCTTCACGCCGAGCGGCCGACGCGTCGTGCTGCTGGGGGCCGGCGGCGCCGCTCGGGGGATCGCCGACGCGCTGGTACGCGGCGGGGCGCACGTGCGGGTGCGGGCGCGCCGTCCACGCGCCGCGCGCGAACTGGCCGAGCTCGTTCCCGGTGTGCGGACGCGCGACGACGGCGGTCCCGTCGACCTGGTCGTCAACACCACGCCGGCGGTCGGTCGCCCCGATCCGGAGCTCGAGCGGGGGGCGGGGCCCGCCACGTTCGCCGTGGATATAACGTATGAGCCTCGCCGCACACCGTGGCGGGCCCTCTACGACGGCGCGGGGTGCGCGACGGCGAACGGGTTGGGAATGTTGGCCTACCAGGCGGCACGCCAGATGTCGTGGTGGTGGGATCGGCCGGTGGACGGAGCGCGACTCCGGGAGGTCATCGCGTGACGGACACGCTGAGCGCGATCACGAACCGAGCGGCCTCGCGCGACACCTTCGACTGGTCGCTCTTCGGGGCCCTCGCGCTGCTGGGCGTGATCGGTGCCGGGATGATCTATTCGGCGACGCGAACGGCGCTGGCGAACGCCGGCTTCAACCCCCACTACTACCTCGAGCGCCAGGGGATGTTCGTCGTCATCGGCATCGTCGTGATGTACGTGGTCTCGCGCATCGACTACCGACGGCTCGAGGTCCTCGCCACGCCGCTCTACGTCCTCTCACTGTTCGCCCTGGCCGGCGTCTTCGTCGCGGGCCAGAGCGCTCTCGGTGCGCAGCGCTGGTACAACCTCGGCTTCATTCAGGTACAGCCGAGCGAGTTCACGGTCCTGGTGCTGATCCTCGCCATCAGCACCTACGTCCAACGCCGCCCCGACGGGCTCTCGATGTACGACGTCATCCGCATCCTGGTGATGGGGGCGGTCCCGCTCGGGATGATCATCCTGCAGCCCGACCTCGGCACGGGGATCATCATCGTCCTGGTGGTGGCGGCGATGATGGTCATCGCCGGCGTGCCGCCGCGCTTCATGTGGTTCCTCACCGTGGTCGGATCGATCGGCGTCGCGGGAGCCGTCTACTTCCAGCTGCTCCACCGGTACCAGGTGGATCGATTCGTCTCCTTCCTGAACCAGAACTCCACCAATCCCGCGCTCGCGCCGCTCATCTACGAGGTCTCCAACGCGAAGAGCGCCATCGGATCGGGCGGGCTCCACGGCGCGGGCCTCTTCCGGGGGCTCCAGACCGTCCTCGGCTACGTGCCCGAGCAGCGCACTGACTTCATCTTCACCGCGATCGGAGAGCAACTCGGCTTCATCGGCTCGGTGGCGATCGTCCTGCTGCTGGCGTTCGTCGCCTTTCGGATGTTCCGCATCGGGCGCACGGCCCGCGACGTCATGGGTCGCGTGATCGGACTCGGGGTCTTCATCTTCTTCGCCTTCAGCTCGTTCGAGAACATCGGCATGACCATGGGGATCATGCCGGTGACCGGCATCCCGCTCCCGTTGCTCAGCTACGGCGGGTCGGCGGTACTCGTCTTCTACACCGCCGGCGGCCTCGTGCTATCGGTCTCGCGCCGACGGGGTGGGGCGTGAGCGACGAGGGCGCCACCTACCGAGTCCTCCAGGTCTCCTCGGTCGTCTTCGACCTCGACGACCCCTCACCGACCCTCCACCTCCACGAGGCCGAGGAGCCCTACCGCGCCCTGTCGATCCCGGTGGCGCTGGCGGACGCGCAGGCCCTCCAGGCGGCGCTCGCCAATCGGACCGGTCGACGCCCGAGTACCCACGAGCTCTTCTCCCAGGTCCTCGCGGAGTCGCGTATCGACGTCGTGGCCGCGCGGATCGAGAGCGCCGAGGGCGGGATGTTTCGTGCGAGTCTCGACCTCATGACCCCCGGGGGGCGAGTGGTCGTCGACGCGCGAACCTCGGACGCCGTCACGCTGGCGCTGCGTCAGGCGGTCGTGGCGCCGATCCTCTGCCGCGAGGAGGTCCTCGCGGCGCTCAACCCCTGAGGGCGACGCGTCGGATCTCGCCCCCGCGCGGCTCCACGGCGTTCTCGTGACTGATGCGCAGGAGCAGGGCGACGATCACGTAGTTGGCGAGCAGCGAGCTGCCGCCGTAGGCCATGAAGGGCAGCACGATGCCCGTGAAGGGCAGCAGGCGGAGGATCCCCGCCATGATGAAGAAGGCCTGGAGGCCGACGACGGCGGTCAGCGCCGTGGCGGCGAGTCGGACGTAGTCGGAGTGGGCCCGCTGGGCGATGCGGAATCCCTCGCCGACGAAGAGCGCGAAGAGCCCGATGATGATCACGATGCCCACGAAGCCGAGCTCCTCGCCGAGGGCGGCGAAGATCATGTCGGACGTGACCTCGGGGATCGATCCGGACTGCCCGAGGCCGAGCCCCGTTCCGGTCATCCCACCGGCCGCGAGGGAGAACCACCCGTAGGCGAGCTGGTGGGAGAAGTTGAAGTTGGCGCTGGACCAGGGATCGAGCCAGAGGCTGACGCGAGCGTGCACCTGGGTGAAGAACTGGGCCGCGACGGCGGCGCCGACGGCGAAGAGCCCGACGCTCAGGGCGACGTAGGTCTTGAGGCCGGTCGTCACCCAGAGCATCGAGACGAAGAGCACGAACAGGAGCATGGCGAAGCCGATGTCGTTCTCGCCCCCGAGGATCGCGAGAGCGAAGCCCCAGGCCCCGAGGATCGGCAGCAGGGCGCGGGGGGCGACGATCGCCCGGGAGCCGAGGCGCTGGGTCGGGGTCGAGAGGAGGTCGCGGTTGGCCGCGAAGTACGACGCGAAGAAGAAGGCCAGGAGGATCTTCGCGATCTCGACCGGCTGGAAGGACAGCGGGCCGAGGGCCACCCAGAGGCGCGCGCCGTACACGGAGACCCCGATGCCGGGCACGAGTGGCAGGACGAGCAGGAAGAGCGCCCCGGCGAGGGTCAGGTAGCGGTAGCGGTCGAGGTCGCGGACGTGGCGGACGAGGGCGAGTGTCACGACGACGGCGACCGCGCTGATCAGGAACCACATCGCCTGGTAGCCGGCCCGCACCGGGTTCCAGCGCGAGATCTCCACGAAGCCGATCCCGTTGAGCAGGATCGCGATCGGCAACAGCACCTGCGACGACAGCGGCGCGAGTCGCCGCACGGCGACGTGGAGGGCGAGGCTGACGACGACGAGCGAGCCGAGGAAGAGCCAGAGTCGCGGCGGCATCGTGCCCTGGGCCCCGAGGGAGGCGAGCGAGTAGAAGGCGGTGACGACGATCCAGGCGAGAGCGAGCAGGCCCAACTCGGTTCGACGTCGCGCCCGGGGCCGGGCCGCGTCATCCTGCGGGGTGGGCGTCGCCACCCGAGACGTCGCCGCGTGCCTCGCCACGCTCTTAGAGTAGTCGTACCATGGCGGAAATTACGGGCGAGAGGGGGCGCGGGGTGGACGTGACCGCCTTCGGACCCGAGCGATTCTCCAGTCGGGAGCTCTCGCGCCTGGCCTTCGGGGAGCGGCTGTTGGACCTCGCGGAGGATCCCGACCTCGCGCTGCTCGAGCGGTGCAAGTTCGTCGCGATCTTCGCCGACATGATCGACGAGTTCTTCCAGGTGAGGGTCGTGAGCCTGCTCGACAAGGTGGCCGCGGGAGTGGAGACGCCCTCCGTGGACGGCGTCCGCCCGCGCCAGCAGCTGAGCGACATCCGCGAGCGAGTCCTCGCCCTCGTCGAGCGACAGGACCGGATCGTCCTCGACGGACTCGTCCCGGCACTGCGAGCGGCCGGGATCGACATCGTGCACGTGAGCGATCTCGACGAGGAGCAGCGCTCTCGCCTGGGCCGCTTCTTCGACCAGAACGTCTACCCGGTCCTGACCCCGCTCGCCGTGGACCCCGGGCACCCGTTCCCCATGATCTCCAACCTCTCGCTCAACATCGCGGTCAGCGTCCTCGACGAGTCGACGGGGGAGGAGCGGTCGGCTCGCGTGAAGGTTCCGAGTTCGCTGCCGCGGTTCCTGAACGCGGGAGCGGGCCGCTGGTGCCTCCTCGAAGACCTCATCGTCGCCCACCTCGACCGGCTCTTCCCCGGCATGTCCATCGGGCGAGCCGACATCTTCCGGGTGACCCGCAACGCCGACCTGACCCTCGAGGAGGACGAGGCCGATGACCTGATGGTGGCGCTCGAGATCGAGCTGCGGCGACGGCGGTTCGGAGAGGCGCTCCGCGTCGAGATCCAGCGGGGCATGTCGGGAGAGTTCCTCGACCTGCTCGTCGACCAGCTCGACCTCACCCACGAGAGCGTCTACGTGAGCGATGCCCCACTCGGCCTGCACGACCTCTGGAGCCTCTACGACATCGACCGGCCCGACCTCAAGGGGGAGGGGTGGTCGCCCCTGACGCCGGCCCGTCTACTGGTGGGCGACCACGTGGGCGACATCTTCGGGGCCATACGGGAGGGGGACGTGCTGCTGCACCACCCCTACGACTCCTTCAGCGACTCCGTGGAGATGTTCGTGGCCCAGGCCGCCGAGGATCCGAAGGTGGTCGCGATCAAGCAGACGCTGTACCGAACCTCCGGCGACTCGCCCGTCGTCCGCTCCCTCATCCGCGCGGCCGAGCGGGGCAAGCAGGTGGTGGCACTCGTCGAGCTCAAGGCCCGCTTCGACGAGGCCGCCAACATCGAGTGGGCGAAGGCGCTCGAGGACGCCGGCGTGCACGTGGTCTACGGCGTGGTGGGCCTGAAGACGCACTCGAAGACGGCGCTGGTGGTTCGCCAGGAGGGCGATCGGATGATGCGCTACGCCCACGTCGCGACCGGCAACTACAACTCGAAGACGGCCCGCTCCTACGAGGACTTCGGTCTGCTGACGGCGGACGCCGACGTGACGCGCGACGTCGGGGAGCTGTTCAACTTCTTGACGGGCTTCGCTCGCGTGGTGGACTACCGGCGCCTCATCGTGAGCCCGGCCCACACGCGAGAGCGAGTGATCGAGTTGATTCGGGCCCAGCGGGATCGGGGCGCCGACGGGGCCATCGCCATCAAGGTGAACGGACTGACCGACCCGGCGATCATCGACGCCCTCTACGAGGCGAGCGCTGCGGGGGCCGAGGTACGGCTGGCGGTCCGCACGCTCTGCTGTCTGCGTCCCGGGGTCCCGGGGCTGTCGGACCGCATCGAGGTCCACTCGCTCGTTGGCGAGTTCTTGGAGCACTCGCGGATCCTGATCTTCGGCCGCCCCGGGGAGGCGGGCTACTCCGTCTACATGGGCTCGGCGGACCTCATGGAGAGGAACCTGGACCGCCGCGTCGAGGTGCTGGTACCCGTGAGCTCCCCCGGACCGCGAGAGGAGCTGCGTGACGCCTTCGAGGTGACGTGGCGGGACGACCGTTTCAGCTGGCTGCTCGGGCCGGATCGGCGGTGGCGTCGCCTGCAGGCGGTGGACGGATTCTCGGCCCAGGCCGAGTTCAAGCGTCGGGCGCTGGCTCGTTCCCGTTCGCTGACGCACTAGGTCCCGCGTGGCGCGGGCCCCGACGCCACTCCAGGCTGGCGTACGCGGCCCCTCCGATGGGGATCGGGATCCAGAAGTTGACCAGGCGGTAGGCGAGCACGGCCAGGATCGCCTGGCTGTGGGGGACGCCGAAGCCGACGAGGGTGGGGATGAGGACGCCCTCGATGACCCCGAGACCCGCCGGGGTGACGGGGATGGCGGCGAGGATGTTGGCCAGGCCGTAGGCGACGAGCAGGTCGATGGGGCTGGTGACGTGCCCGAACGCCCAGAGGAAGACCCAGAGGCACGCCGCGTCGAAGATCCAGTTGAGGCCCGCCCAGGTGAAGGCCCACCACAGGGTGCGGCGATTGTTGATGAGGACCGTGATGCGGTTGGCGACCTTCTCGAGCAGGCGGGAGGTGGCGTCGGGGTCGAGGCGCGGTACTCGAGCCGCGATGGCCCGCAGCCAGGCGTCCGCGTGTCGCTGGCCCCGCGTGATCAAGATGATCGTCCCGAAGAACGCGAGGAGCAGGAAGACCCCGGCGAGGGCGGCGAACCCGTAGGCGGGGTTGAAGCCGCGCAGCGGGATCGAGACCACGAGGGCCAGCCAGAAGATGATGTTGAGGACGACGGCCGATCCGGTGCCCTGGGTAGCCAGGCCGAAGGCGTTGGTGTCCCGGGGAACGCCGAGCTGGTTGAAGATACGGTAGGAGAGCGCCCCGGCGGGAGCGGTGCCCCCCGGGACCACGTGACTGATCGCGAGGCCCGCGAGGTTGACGCGCAGGACGTCGTAGCGACCCGGCGCGTGGGGGAAGAGGACGGTGCGGGTCAGCTCGACGTAGGAGTAGATGGCGGCCAGCTCGGCGATCACGGCCACCGCGACGAGGATCGGATTGAGACTGGCGAGGAGGTGGAGAGAGTGTCGGGCCGAGCCGAACTGGGGGATGACCAGGTACTCGGTGACGAAGACGAGGAAGCCGACGCTCAGGATGATCCGCAGCTCGCGCGGGACGATGGCGCGGGGGCGCGGTTGCTCGTTCGCCATTGATCCAGTCTCCCACCTGCGGGTTGGCCCCGGCGCCACCTCCCCGGTCGGGGTGGGCTCGGTAGGCTTGACCGGTGCGCGTGCTCGTGGTGCTGCCCACCTACAACGAGATCCTGAACGTCGAGGCGATGCTGCGCACGTTGCGCGAGGTGGTGGCGGACGCGTCGATCCTCGTGGTCGACGACGGGAGCCCCGACGGCACCGCGCAGCGGGCGAGGGAGGTCGCCCACGAGGTCGGACGCATCGAGATCCTGGAGCGGGCCGCGAAGAGCGGCCTCGGGGGCGCGTACCGGGCCGGGTTCGCCTGGGGACTCGAGGCCGGCTACGACCACTTCGTGGAGATCGACTGCGACTTCTCCCACGATCCGCGTGCCCTGCCGGAGCTCCTGGCGGCCGCGGAGTGGGCCGACGTCGTCATCGGGTCCCGCTACGTTCCCGGCGGCCACATCCCCAAGTGGTCCTGGTCGCGCCAGCTCCTCTCACGCGGCGGGAACCAGTACGCGTCGGTGATGCTCGGACTGGGGGTCAAGGACTCGACCGCCGGCTACCGGGTCTACAGCGCGAGCGCTCTGCGCGCGATGGACTACGCGTCGGTGCGGGCCGACGGGTACGGCTTCCAGATCGAGATGACCTACCGGGCGCGCCGTGCCGGGCTGACCATCACCGAGGTCCCGATCTCCTTCACCGATCGGACGCGTGGGGAGTCCAAGATGTCGAGCGCCATCGTCGTCGAGGCGCTGTGGCTCGTGACGCGGTGGGCCCTCGGACGACTACGACGACGGCCCCGCTAGATACGGTCGACGAGGAGGGCCGACAGGACGCTCGCGAGCTTGTCGCGGGTCTCCTCGCGCTCGGCGATCGGGTCGGACTCCGAGACGATGCCGGCGCCGGCCCACGCCTCGAAGGACCGCTCGCGGATCTGGACGCCCCGGATGCCGATCCACCACTCACCGTCGCCGGCGTCGTCGACCCACCCGACGGGTCCCGCGTAGTGACCCCGGGATCGCCCCTCGAGGGTCGAGATGAGAGAGAGGGCCGCCGCGCGGGGTAGCCCCCCGACGGCCGCGGTGGGGTGGAGTCGTCGCAGCAGTCCGATGGCGTCGGGGGCGGTGCCCGACGCCGGGGACGACGCCGTGATCCACGTTCCGAGGTGGGCGACCGTCCGCAGCGTCACGATCGAGGGAGTGGCGTCGGCGTGGACGTCGTCGTACGCGGAGGCGAGGGCGCTGACGATGTCGTCGACCAGGATGGCGTGCTCGTGCAAGTTCTTCGTGCTGCCGAGGAGCCAGGTCTCGTAGTCGTCGGGAGCGACGTTCGGCGGCAGGGCGATCGTCCCGGCCAGTGGGTGGCACCGGACGTCGGTGCCGACGCGACGCACCAGCAACTCGGGACTCGCGCCGACGAAGCGCCGACCATCGAGCGTCGGGAGGGCGTAGATCGTGCAGTACGGCTCTCGCCCGCGCAGCCGAGCGGCGAGGGCCGCGGGGTCGATGGGTTCGGTGGTCGTCCCGCTGACCGATCGCGCGAGGACGACCTTCGCGAGGTCTCCCCGACGCAGTCGCTCGACCGCGATGGCCACCTGGTGGGCGTACTCCTCGGGGGCCGGATCGTAGGAGACCGATCGCAGGGTGAGGGGCTCTTGACGGGGCGGTGCCACCTCGTCGAGGAGGGGACGCCAGTCGGCCGATCCGACGCGCTCGGTGATCCAGGCTCCACCGTCGCGGTCGAGGGTCATCACGAAGCGCGGGACGCTGAGCTTCGCCTCGGCCGAGCGATCGAAGGGGAGGGCGGCGAAGCCGACGACTCCCGAGCCCGGAGGGCCGTCGTCGCCATCCAGCTCGGCGCCGAGGTCGACGGGCCCGTCCTCATCGAGTCCCGCGGGCAGGGGCACGTCGTAGACGGTGCCACCGAAGCCACATCGCAGCACGTCGGGACTCTCGACGAGCCAGCCGACGCGGGCTCCGAGGGCCCGCACCACCGAGGGCGCGACGGGCTCAACGCGAGTTCGACGGAACCTCACGAGTCACTGGCGCGCGTGGCGAGGAACTGCTGGCTGAGCCCTCCCATCACGAATCGGTGGTTGACGGCTCGAAAGCCCGCCGCGCGGAGCATCTCGGACAGTTCGGGTGCGGGGGGGAGGTAGGCCGTCGAGCGCGGGAGGTAGTGGTAGGCGTCCCGGTCCGAGACGAGGGAGCCGATGAGCGGGACGACGCGTCGGAACCAGACCCGAAAGCCCCAGCGCCACAGACCCGACCGCGGTTCCGCCACCTCGAGGAGGGAGATGCGACCGCCGGGGCGAAGGACGCGGGCCATCTCCGCGAGCGTGGCGCCGAGGTCCGTGAAGTTGCGCAGTGCGTACCCGCAGGTGATGCCGTCGAAGGACCCGGTCGCGAAGGGCAGGTGGGCGGCGTCGGCCTGGACCCGTTCGGGCATGCCCCGTCCCGCGCGCAGCATGCCGAAGCTGAGATCGGTCGCGACGGGTCGATGTCCGACGCGGGCGAGCTCGCGGGTGAAGTCACCCGTGCCGGCCGCGACGTCGAGCACGAGGCTTCCGGGGGGCAGATAGAGATCCCGCACGGCCCGTCGGCGCCAGGCGGCGTCCATTCCGAAGGTCATCAGGCGGTTCACGAGTTCGTAGCGATCGGCGATGGCGTCGAACATGGCCCGAACCTGGCGAGTCTTCTCCTCGCCCTGGGGCAGCGCGCGGGAGTCCACGATCAGAGGTAGTACCGGTAGATCACCTGGGCGACGCAGGCCGGCTTCGGCGCGTCCCGCACCTCGACGACGACGTCGAGCACCACCTGGGCGCCTCCCTCGAATCGCTCCACGCCGGCGAGCGTGGCGCCGGCGCGGAGCTCGCTGTTGACGGGGACGG
Organism: Acidimicrobiaceae bacterium; assembly: GCA_027449885.1. GTDB lineage: Bacteria > Actinomycetota > Acidimicrobiia > Acidimicrobiales > RAAP-2 > RAAP-2. The sequence goes on along the minus strand of DAIDKS010000047.1, from coordinate 67,862 downwards.
GACTCACGAAACGGACCTTGTTCGTGCCGTAGTTGACTCCCATGGCGACGCCGTCGACCCGCACCACCTCGGCGAGCAGGACGGGGAGGAGCGAGAGGGTGAGGTAGCCGTGGGCGATGGTGCCGCCGAAGGGGCCCGTGGCCGCTCGCTCAACGTCCTCGTGGATCCACTGGTGATCGCCCGTCGCCTGGGCGAAGAGGTTGATCTGCTCCTGGGTCACCCGGTGATAGTCCGAGTATCCGAGCGACGTTCCCACCATCGCGGCGAACTCGTCGAGACCGCTGACGCGCGTGACCATGGCCACCTCCCGACGGCGAGCCTACCGTGCGTCACCCGCCGTTCACCTGGGCTCTTCGTACAATGATCGGGTGGACGAGGACGCGCAGCCAGAGGAATCCGTACATCCCGAAGAGCATCGTCAGGTGGCCGACGGGTGGATTCGGGCGGGCATCTTCGGGATATCGGACGGCCTGGTGACGAACGTGTCGCTCATCCTCGGCTTCGCCGGAGCCAATCCGGGACACGCCGTGGTGCGACTCGCGGGTCTCACGGGGCTGGTGGCGGGGGGCTTCTCGATGGCGACGGGAGAGTACCTCTCGATGCGCGCCCAGAAGGAGCTCCTGGAGTACGAGATCGAGGTCGAGCGTCGCTCGATTGCGACGAGCCCCCAGGCGGAGAGGATCGAGCTGCAGCGCATGTTCGAGGCCCGCGGGATCGAGGGTGACCTCGCCGCACGGTTGGCCGAGGACCTGATGCGCGATCCCGAGCTCGCCCTCGCGACCCACGCGCGCGAGGAGCTCGGGATCGATCCGTCAGCGACCGGTAGCCCCTGGGGGGCGTCCATCTCGTCCCTGCTGAGCTTCTGGGTGGGGGCGGTGATCCCCTTGCTCCCGTGGCTGTGGACGGCGCACGGGAACGAGACCACGTCGTCGATCGTGTTCGGCGCGGTGGGCGCCGCTGGCGTCGGTGCGGCCATCGGCTGGTTCGCGAAGCGCGGGGTCGTGCGCTGGGCGGCTCGGCAGTTGCTCGTGGCGACGCTCGCGTCCCTCGTCACCTACGGGCTAGGCCACCTGGTTGGCGCGTAGGCCCGTCGTCAGGGCAGCTGCGTGACGCAGTCGGTTCGTTCGACCGAGAAGCCGAGGGAGCGGTAGAGGGCGAGCGCCGCGGCGTTGTCCGCGTCGACGTAGAGGATCGCGTCGCGCACCCCGCGCTCGTGGAGCGAGGCGAGCCCGCGCGTCGTGACGAGTCGCCCGAGGCCCCGCCGCTGGTGGCGGGGGTGCACCGAGATCACGTAGATCTCTCCGAAGCGCTCGGGGTGCAGCTCGTGGATCTTGGTCCAGCAGGAGGCCGCCAGATCCCCGTCCAGTTCGAGCACCAGGAAGCCCGAGGGGTCGTACCAGGACTCGTGGGTGCGCTCGTCGAGCTGCGCCCTCGTCCAGGCACCCTGCTCGGGGTGATCGGCGAAGGCGTCGTTGTTCTGGGCGAGCCACGCGTCCGCGTCGCGCGAGAAGTCGAAGGGCCGTAGGACGGCACCCTCCGGCAGTGGCGCACCCGCGACCGGGAGGTGCGCGCGCATGAGGTGGAGGGTGCGGACGACGCGCCCCGCGGGGATCCCCTCCCCACGGGACCACCACCGGAGCTGGCGGTGTCGACGAAGGAGGACCTCGCTCAACGCGCCGTCGAACCCGCCTCCGGCCATCTCGACGGAGGGGACGTCCTCGTGTGCCAGGTGGGCGTAGGCGTCGAGCCGCTCACCGTCCGCGCGGAGCCAGTGCTCGGCCGGGCGGTCGTGGAGGACGGCCCGGCGACGACCCTCGTCGATGGCTTCGCGCCCGAGGTCCGCCTCGAGCCGGTTGAGGAGGTCGAGGACCCGCAGACGCTCGGTGGGCGTGAGGACGTCGGTCGTCCGCCACGCGTCCGTCATCGCCACGCTCGAGTGACGCGACTCAGTCGCCGTAGCAGGGTTCCGACGGTGCGCTCCGCCGCGACCAGCTCGGTGTAGGCGTCGGACGGGAGGTCCTTTCCCTCGACGAGCGCCGTGATTCGCCGCGACAGGTCCTCGAGGGACGAGATGATCGCGTTCAGCTCGCTCGGTGCGCTCATGGTCCTCGTCGGTCGTTGGGTGGGCCGCGCTTACTGTAGTGGTGTGTCCGTGACGGTACGCCCGCGTGAGGAGCGAGTGGAGTGGTCCTGCGTGTGGTTGCGGGGCTCTGACGCCGCCTCCTTCGCCCAGGGTCAGCTGACCCAGGACGTCACGTCGGGTGACGGTGCTCGCGCCGCGGTCCTGCAGCCCGACGGATCGCTCCTCGCCGCGGGCGTGGTGCGGGTGGTGCCCGACGGGGTGGGTCTCGTCGTTCCGACCGAGCTCGGCGACGCGGTGGCGTCCCGTTTGCGCCGATTCCGGCTCCGCGCCGCCGTCGACATCGACGTCGTCGACGGGGCGGAGAGTCCGTGGCCGACGTGGGCGCACCTCGTCGACGACGTCTGGCCCGGCCCCCGCGAGGCGGCGGCCGGTCTCTCACCGGCCGCTTACGGCGCTGACTTCGTCCACCGGGCGGTGAGCTTCACGAAGGGCTGCTACACGGGCCAGGAGCTCGTAGCCCGACTCGAGGCCCGGGGAGCCCACGTGCCGTTCCGCCTCGTGCGTCTCCGGGGCGACGACCCCGACGCCCTGGACGCGTCCCTGCGCGAGGGGCCGAGCGGCCCTACCGGGCTCACCACGGTCGTCGCCGAGGGGACGTCGTTCGCGGCGCTCGGCATCGCGCACCGTTCCTGGGCACCCGCGGACGAGGGCGGGAGTCGGGGATAGGGTTCCGCGCAGGGGGTGTGGTGCGACTCTTCGTCGATGGGCTATTCATCAAGGTGAGTGGGGTGACGTCCGAAGAGGACGCCCTGATGGCGATCGGACTCGGGGCGAACGCCGTGTGCTTCGACTTCGTGCCGTCCGAGAGGCGGGTCGAGCCGGGATTCGCCCACGACATCATCCGGCGGCTGCCACCCGAGGCGTGGAGCGTCGGACGGTTCCGCCAGGAGCTGCCGTCGCGAGTCGTCGAGGTGGCGAACACGTTGGGACTGCGGGCCGTCGAGCTCGAGGGCCCCGTGCCCGCGTCTGACGTCGCCTACATCGCGGAGCGTGTGCCAACGGTGATCCGGGTCGTGGATGATCCCGTGGGGGAGAGTGCCGACGGAGTCGACTACCTCCAGTCACCCCGGGATCCGTCGCGGCTCGACGACGTCTTGGGGGAGCTCGCCCGCATCCCGCGACCCCTGATCGTGGCGGGAGACCTCACGGTGGACGAGGTGAGCCAGGTCGTCCAGCACTACGCGGTCTGGGGCGTCGACGTGGGGCGGTCGGTCGAGTCCGCCGCCGGGGTCAAGGATCCCGCCCTTCTTGGCGACTTCATCGCCAACGCCCGATGGGCCGAGGCGAATGCCTACGTGCCCCGACCGGCGGAGTGATCAGTCGACGCGACGAAAGATGACCGACCCGTTGTGTCCGCCGAAACCGAACGAGTTGGACAGGACCGTGTCGAGCGCCGCACGACGCGGGGCCCCGATGACGACGTCCAGGTCGATCTCGGGATCGATCGTGGTCGTTCCCGCCGTGGGCGGGATGGTCTGATCGATCAGGGTCATCACCGACGCGACGGCCTCGAGTGCGCCCGCGGCCGCGAGCGAGTGCCCGAGGTGGCCCTTGACGGACGTGACGGGCGGCGGAGCCTGGCCGAAGACGCGGTGCACGGCGATGGCCTCGGCCAAGTCGTTGAGTGGCGTGGACGTCCCGTGGGCGTTGATGTGCGATACGTCACCCGGCTCGATGCCGGCGTCGGCCAGTGCGAGCTCCATGCACCGAACCGCACCGCGACCCTCGGGATCCGGGGCGGTGATGTGGTGGGCGTCAGCGGTCGAGGCCGCCCCGATGACCTCGGCGAGAATGGTCGCCCCGCGGGCGCGCGCGTGCTCCCACTCCTCGAGGACGAGGATGCCGGCGCCCTCGCCCATGACGAAGCCGTTGCGGGCGACGTCGAAGGGGCGGGACAGGTCGTCACTGCTGAGAGCCGTCATGTTGCGGAAGCCGGCCTCGGCGATCTCGACGAGGACGGCTTCCGCGCCGCCGGCGAGAACCACGGGGCAACGTCCCGAGGCGATCAGCCGCGCCCCGTTGCCGATGGCGTGGGTCCCGGCGGCGCAGGCCGTGGTCACGGTCTCCGCGGGCCCGCCGAGGCCGAATCGCATCGAGACCGCGGCGGTCGCGGCGTTGGGCATCATCATGGGGACCATGAAGGGGGAGACACGCGCCGCGCCACGCTCCTTGAGGACGTCCACCTGCTCGAGGATGGTCTGAAGTCCCCCGATCCCGGTCGTGACGATCGACCCGCCGTCGGGCTGAGCGCCCTCGAGCCCGCTCTGTCGCCACGCCTCGTCCGCTGCGGCGAGGGCGTAGAGGGTGAAGGGGTCGAGGCGACGCAGCTCCTTGGGGCCACCCAGGTGGGAGGCGTCGAAGGGGGTCACTCGCTTCGAGGGCGGGGCCACCGGGGACTGGAGCGCCTGCCATAGCGAGGGCACGCCCAGTCCCGCGCACGACACGGCGCCGACACCGGTGACGGCGACGCGCCGCCCCGTGACGGGACCGTCGGGGAGGGTCGCGACGAGCACTACAGCTTGGCGTAGATGAGGTCGAAGGCCTGGCCGACGGTGCTGATGTCCTTGAGCTCGTCCTCGCCCACCTCGATGTCGAACGTCTCCTCGAGCGCCATGACGAGCTCGACCAGGTCGAGGCTGTCGGCTCCGAGGTCGTCGGCAAAGGACGCCTCCGGCGTCACCTGCGAGCGCTCCACCGCGAGGACTTCGACCGCGCTGGTGGCGAACTTCTCGAAGGCTTCGTTACGGTCCATCTGTCTCTACACCCCTTATTCGGCTTCGGTTCATGCTAGTCAACGCAGGGTTGTCCGGCGCGCCTACAGACCGAGGGCCAACCCTCCGTCGACCGGGATGACGGCGCCGGTGATGTAGCGCGCGTCGTTACCGGCGAGAAACTCCACGAGACCGGCGACCTCGTCGGGCTGACCGACACGGCCGAGGGGCACGAGTCCCTCGAGCGCCTCGCGACCGTCGCCCAGGGCCTGGGTCATGTCGGTGTCGATCAGGCCGGGGGCGATGACGTTGACCGTGATGCCCCGTGAGGCGACCTCCTTCGCCAGGGAGCGTGCGAGGCCGACGAGTCCGGCCTTGGCCGCGGCGTAGTTGGCCTGTCCCGGGACCCCGAGGAACGGGCTGACCGATCCCATGAAGATCAGGGATCCCGCGCGAGCCCGGACCATCGAGCCGAGGACGGCGCGCGCCGTGTAGAAGGCGCCGTCGAGGTCGACGCTCAGGACCTCGCGCCACTGGTCGTCGGACATGCGCATGGCGAGCCCGTCCCGGGTCATCCCCGCGTTCACGACGGCGGCCGCCACCGGTCCGAACGTCTCGATGGACTCCTTCACCGCCGTCGCCACCGCGGCCGCGTCGGAGACATCGACGGCGAGCGCGCGAGCGCAACCCGAGGGAGCCCCGCCGGAACGGGAGAGCGCCACGACCTGATCGCCTCGGGCCGCGAATCGGGCGGCGATCGCGGCCCCGATCCCGCGGCTCGCTCCGGTCACGATGATGTGTCGACTCACGGGAGCACCTCCTGCACGGCCTCGGGGGACGACAGGGTCACCTGCTGATCGAAGTCGCGAATCCTCTTGGTGAGGCCGGTGAGTACGGCACCCGGCGGCATCTCGATCGTGGTGCGGATCTCGTCCGGCAGGGCCAGGGTGGCGTCGAGGAACTCCACGGGACTTGTCAGCTGGCGTGAGAGCAGGTCGCGCCACTCTGGTGCGGCGTGCGGTCGTGCGTCGACGTTGGCGATCACGGTGACGGGGCTCGCCGTCCACCGTGCCGCGTCGAGTGCCGCGTCGAGAGTCTCCTGAGCGGGGGCCATCAGGGGCGAGTGGAAGGCCCCACCGACGGGGAGGGCGGTGGCGCGCCGCCAGCCCAGCGTCCGAGCGTTCTCCACGAGGTGCTCCAGAGCCTCGACGGTGCCACTCACCACGATCTGGCCGGTTCCGTTCACGTTGGCCACCCACACGTCGTCGAGGTCCGCGAGGCGGTGGCGGGCCTCGTCGTCACCACCCATGAGCGCGACCATCGACCCCGGGTGCCGGCGGGCCGCGTCGGCCATCGCGCGACCCCGGGCGGCGATGAGGCGCGAACCGTCGGTGAGGTTCAGGACTCCCGCGGCCACCAGGGCGCTGAACTCACCCAGGCTGTGTCCCAGGTGGGTCGCCGGGCGGACACCCGCGTCGAGCAGGGCGGCGAAGCCCATCATCGAGAGGGCGAAGGTGGCGACCTGCGCGTGATCGGTGCGAATGACGTCCTCGTCGGGAGCGTCGAGGAGGAGGTGGGCGACGTCCATCCCACTCGCCTCCGTGATCTCGGCGACCAGTCCCCACGGGGAGCTGTCGCGCCAGGGGCGTCCGGCCCCCGCGGCGATCGAACCCTGTCCCGGGAAGAGGGCCACGAGGTCGGCGCGGGGCGTCAGGTCACTGCGCTCGAGCATGCCGTCACGCTAACAGGGCGCCTCGAGCGGAGGCCGTGACGCCGCACCCCGACGTCGGGACACGACGTGGGGTCCCGGAGTGGGTGCCCGGAGTGGGACTCGAACCCACACACCCTTTCGAGTAAAGGCTTTTGAGGCCTCCGCGTCTACCGATTCCGCCATCCGGGCTCGGGGGCCACGCTAGCAGCGCCCCTAGAGTTGATCCGTGGACGTGACGCTGTGGCGCGCCCGAACGGAGTTGGCGCGACCGGTCGCCGCGGGGCCGCAGCGGCACGCGACGCGCGATCACCTCTTCCTCGAGCTGCGCGAGGGCGAGCACGTCGGATACGGCGAGGTGGCACCCCAGCCCACGGAGGTGAACGGCGACCCGGGAGTCGACGACGTCGTCGGCGAGGTCGAGGGTCCGCTGCGGAGGCGACTCGGTGAGATCTACCACCGCGAGGGGAGCCTTCCCGACTGGAGCCGAACGCCCGCCCTGCGCGACGACCGTGCGGCGAGCGCGTGGGCGTGGGCGCTCCTCGAGATGGCGCTCCTCGACCTCTCCCTTCGCTCGGGTGGCGACGACCTCGTGACTCGTTGGGGCGTGGGCGGTTCGGGGGAGACCGTGGCGACGGTGTCGCTCATCGAGGCAACGCCGTGGGGAGACGTCGCCGGCGCGAGCCGCGTCCGTGCCAAGGTCCGTCCCGGGGGCATCCTCCCGGAGATGTTGGAGCGGCTCGGAGATCTCGGCCGTCCCGTCATCCTCGACTACAACGCGACGGCCGTCGACGACGATGAGGTGCTGGCGACCTGGCGGAGGGTCGCGGACGTCGTGCCGGTGGTTGCGGTCGAGCAGCCCTACGCACCGGGCAACGTGGCGGCCCACGCCCGCCTCGCGCGTCGGGGGATTCCCCTGTCGATGGACGAGGGGGTGCGCAGTGTCGCGGACGTCCGTCAGATCGCTCGGTACGGGGCGGCGACGATGGTGTGCGTGAAGCCCGCGCGCGTCGGTGGCGTGGCGTCGGCCCGGTCGCTCCTACGCGAGGCCGGGCGCCTCGGGTTGCGAAGCTACGTGGGTGGATTCTTCGAGAGCGAGCTCGCGCGGGGGGTGACGCGGGCACTGGCCGCCGCCGAGTGCCGCGAGCCGAGCGACGCCGCCCCCGTGGCCTTCGCGGGCGCCAGTCCGGTGGAGCCGCTCGAGGGGGGTCTCGGGTGGCGACCAGCGTCCGCGCGCCAGGAGCTCGGCGCACGCGGGGTGTGACCGTACACTCGAAGGGTGGGATCCCGCCTGCAGCGACGACGCCTCGAGGACGTCCAGCGGCGCCTGGGGCGCGCCCGGGAGGACGCGCACGTTCTCGAGGAGCAGGTCCTCGTCTGGAACGATGCGCTCGAGGACGCGAGAATTCGCGCCCTCGTCTCGGAGACCCCTCTCCAAGCGCAAGAATACGAGGAGTTGTCGCGGCACGTGGCCGTGGCGAACGCAGAGCTGACGCGCCGACGGGCCGAGGTCGAGGACCTGATCCGCGAGCGCGACGAGCTCCTGCGGACGTGGACGCCGAAGGATGAGAATGGATAAGCGGGTAGTCATCGCCGACGACGAGTCGATCATCCGACTCGATCTCAAGGAGATCCTCGAGGCGGACGGCTACGTGGTGGTCGGTGAGGCCGCGCGGGGCGACGACGCGTTGACGCTGATTCGTGAGCACCGGCCCGATCTGGCTCTGCTCGACGTGAAGATGCCCGGGCTCGACGGAATCGAGGTCGCGCGAGCGCTGAAGGGGGGATCGACGACGGTGGTCCTGCTCACGGCCTTCAGTCAGCGCACCCTGATCGAGGGCGCTCGGGACGCCGGCGTCGCCGCCTACCTGGTGAAGCCGTTCCGCAGCTCGGAACTGCTGCCGAAGTTGGCGGCCCTGCTCAACCCGGCTGAGGCGCCCGCGACGTCGCCCGAGCACCACGTCGACGACAAGATCGAGACGCGAGAGATCGTGCAGCGGGCGAAGGAGCTCCTGATGGCCCAGCGAGGGCTCGACGAGCCGTCGGCCTTCGAGGTGATTCAACAGACCGCCATGCGCGGACGCACTCGGATGCGTGACGTCGCCCAGCAGATTCTCCGCGGTGACTTCACCGGTTAGCTCGGCGCCGGACGACCGGCCGCTCGTCCTCGTGGACGGGATGTCGCTCGCGTTCCGCGCCTACTTCGCGCTGTCGGCGGAGATCGCCACATCCGGCGGCGTGGTGACGAACGCCGTGCACGGATTCGCCGCGATGCTGCACTCTCTGATCCGCACGCAGCGCCCTCACGCGCTCGCCGTCGCGATGGACCTACCCGGGGGGACCTTTCGCGACGAGATGGTCGAGGGGTACAAGGGTGGGCGTGCCGCGACCCCTCCCGAACTCGAGCCCCAGTTCGACTTCATCCGCGAGCTGTGCGAGGCCCTGGCGATCCCGGTCGTCGGCGTGCCGGGGTACGAAGCGGACGACGTCCTCGCGACTCTCGCCACGCGCGCCCGGGACGTCGGCTGGCCCGTCATCGTGGTGACCGGAGACCGTGACGCCTTCCAGCTCGTCGAGGACCCCTACGTGCGAGTGCTGTACAACCGACGCGGCGTCTCTGACTACGCGCTCTACGACGAGGCGGGCATCGTGGAACGGTGCGGCGTCGAGCCGGCGCGCTACACGCTGCTCGCGGCCATGCGCGGCGACCCGTCGGACAACCTGCCCGGCGTTCCCGGGGTCGGGGAGAAGACGGCGGCGAAGCTGCTCGCCACCCACGCCGACCTCGACGACATCTTCGCCCACCTCGACGGCCTGACGCCGAAGCTGCGGGAGAACCTCCGCGACAACGAGGAGCGCGTGCGCACGAACGCTCGCGTGATGGGCCTCGTGCGCGACGTCCCGCTCGCGACCTCGTTCGAGGCGCTCCGGCTCGGGGGATGGGACCGCCGGGAGATCCACGCGGTCTTCGATCGATTCGAGATGACGACGATGCGGTCGCGATTCGACCAACTGCTCGACGAGGGGGCGCTCGGCGAGGGCGGGGGCGCGGTCGGACCGCCGATCGCGCCGGACGTGTCCGTGACGAGCGTCCCCTGGAACGAGATCGTCGGGTCGGCCGACGTGTGGGTCGCCTTCGACGGGGCGCGTGTGTCGGCGCTCGCGGGGGATCGGGTGGCGACGGCGACGCTCGATGAGGCGGGCGAGGTGCTGCGCCGGGCGCACGTACGGGGCAGCGACGTGAAGGCCCTGTGGCGCGCGGCCGCCGATCGCGGCTGGGAGCTGTCGGATCCCGCGGACGACACCGCGCTGATGGGCTTCCTGGTCGACGCGACCTCGGGCCACTACGACCTCAACAGTCTGAAGGAGCGCTACCTGCGCGAGCCGAGTGCGGCCACTCTGTTCGACGCCGGCGACGAGGCTCTGGAGACGCGGGCGCGAGACGCCTCCCGCCTCGGACGCGTGCTCGAGGCCGAGGTGGCGCGCTGGGAGCTGGACTACGTCTACCGCAGCATCGAGCTGCCCCTCCTCGGCGTCCTCGCGCGAATGGAGTCGCGCGGGATCGGCGTCGACGCGGAACTGCTCCAGGGGATCGCCCAGGAGTTCGCGGAGTCGGCCACCACCCTCGAGGGCGAGATCCAGGGGTTGGCGGGTCACCCGTTCAACGTGAACTCCCCGTCCCAGCTGCAGGTGGTCCTCTTCGACGAACTCGGGTTGACCGCCACGAAGAGGATCAAGAGCGGCTTCTCAACGGACGCGGGCAGTCTCGAGGCGATCATCGACGAGCACCCGATCGTCGAGAGGATCCTTCGCTACCGCGAGGTCGAGAAGCTCCGCAGCACCTACGGGGCGCCGCTCATCGCGACGGTCGCCCCGGATGGACGGATCCACGCGACGTTCAACCAGATGGTCGCCCGCACGGGTCGGATCTCCTCGGAGAACCCCAATCTCCACAACATCCCGGTTCGCACCCAGGAGGGTCGCCGCCTGCGCTACGCCTTCGTCCCCCGCGAGGGCTGGGAGTTCGCCGTCGCCGACTACGACCAGATCGAGTTGCGGATCCTCGCCCATCTCTCGGGGGACGAGGGCCTCCTCGAGGCCTTCGCGGCGGGGACCGACGTCCACCGCATGATCGCCTCGTCGGTCTTCGGGGTCCCCCCGGACGAGATCACGCACGACCAACGGGAGCAGGCCAAGGCGGTCAGCTACGGGCTGGCCTACGGGATGGAGTCGTTCGGACTCGCCCAGCGGCTGGCCATTCCGGTCGCCCAGGCCCGCGAGATCATGGACCGGTACTTCTCGGGCTTTCCCCGACTGCGGGCCTACATGGACGAGACGGTGCGCGAGATCCGCGAGCGGGGTTACTCGCGAACGGCGTTCGGACGGATTCGGCCGTTCCCCGATCTCGCGACGGCCGTCGGGCCGGCACGTCAGGCCGCGGAGCGCCAGGCCATGAACGCGGGCATTCAGGGCCTCGCGGCCGACGTGTTCAAGGTGGCCCTGGTGCGGCTCGACCAGGCCCTTCGCGCGGAGGGCCTCGCGGCCCGCCTCGTCCTCCAGGTCCACGACGAGGTCCTCGTGGAGGCTCCGCCCGAGGAGCACGACGCCGTCGCCGGGGTGATCCGAGAGTCCCTGACCGGAGCGGCCGACCTGCGAGTCCCCCTGGCGGTCTCCCTGGGCTTCGGGCCGAATTGGGCGGCGGCCAAGGGATGACGCACGCTCGGTGTTAGAATCGTCAGCCGGGCCAACACCGGTGGTCCGCACCTGTTCCCGAGTCAGGCCCCGGTGTGGCCAGTGAAGTGAGTCCCTCCATGACGGACGGCACCAGCCTCCTCTCCTCGCAGCCGATGGGCACCTTTGACGCCGAGGGCAACTACGTCCCGCGCGTGGTGACCGAAGACAACCTGGTGGGCGCCGACCTCGCCTCCATGGTCGGCAGCAGCGTGCTGGAGTTCGACGACGGCGACCTCGTGACCGGAACGGTCGTGAAGATCGACCGTGACGAGGTCCTCCTCGACATCGGCTTCAAGTCGGAGGGCGTCATCCCCGCCCGTGAGCTCTCAATTCGCAACGACGTCAACCCCGCGGACATCGTCTCCCTGGGCGAGCGCGTCGAGTGCCTGGTCCTCCAGAAGGAGGACAAGGAGGGGCGTCTCGTCCTCTCGAAGAAGCGCGCCCAGTACGAGAAGGCCTGGGCCACCATCGAGGACCTGAAGAGCCGTGACGAGGTCGTCAAGGGCGTCGTCATCGAGGTGGTGAAGGGCGGACTCATCGTCGACATCGGCCTCCGCGGCTTCCTGCCGGCCTCCCTGGTCGAGCTGCGCCGCGTGCGCGAGCTGCAGCCCTACATCGGCAAGACCGTCGAGGCGAAGATCATCGAGCTCGACCGCAACCGCAACAACGTGGTCCTCTCGCGACGCGCGTGGCTCGAGGAGACCCAGAAGGAGCAGCGGGGCGACTTCCTGTCGAACCTCAAGCCGGGCGAGCGCCGCAAGGGCGTCGTGTCCTCGGTGGTCAACTTCGGTGCCTTCGTCGACCTCGGCGGCATGGATGGCCTCATCCACGTCTCGGAGCTCTCGTGGAAGCACATCGACCACCCCAGCCAGGTCGTCGCCGTGGGCGACGAGGTCGAAGTCGAGGTCCTCGACGTGGACTACGCCAAGGAGCGCATCTCGCTCTCGTTGAAGGCCACGCAGTCCGACCCCTGGCAGGTCTTCGCCGACAGCCACGCCGTCGACCAGCTCGTCTACGGCCGGGTCACCAAGCTGGTGCCCTTCGGAGCCTTCATCCAGGTCGGAGACGGCATCGAGGGACTGGTGCACATCTCCGAGATGGCCGCCCACCACGTCGAGTCGCCCGACCAGGTCGTGCAGCCCGGCGAGGAGCTCTGGGTCAAGATCATCGAGCTCGACACCGCACGTCGACGGATCAGCCTGTCGATCAAGCAGGCCGCCGAGGGTGGCGAGGTCTCCGCGGAGTACCGCGAGGCGTTCGGCGAGCACGCCTACGACGCCGAGGGCAACTACATCGGGTCGATCGACTACGGCGAGTTCACTCCCGAGACCGAGGCCCAGGCCGCGTGGGCGGAGTACGCCACCGAGGTCGCCCACCGCGACGACGCGACCGGCGAGCCCCAGGAGTAGTTCAGTCCGCGCGCCGTCGCGGAAAGTGGCAGGCCACCCGGTGCCCGGGAGCGACGTCTCTCGGCATGGGGGCCTCCCGCGCGCAGAGGTCGGTGGCGTCGGGGCAGCGCGTGCGGAATCGACATCCACTCGGAGGATCGAGCGGGCTCGGAGGCTCCCCTTGGAGCACGGTGCGCTCACGGGGCTGGTCCGGGTCGGCCTCCAGGGCGGATCCCAGGAGTAGCGCGGTGTAGGGGTGGGCCGGGGCGTCGTACAGGACTTGCGCCGGCGCCAGCTCCACGATCTGACCGAGGTACATGACCGCGATGCGGTCGGAGATGTTCTTCACCACGGCGAGGTCGTGGGCGATGAAGATCAGCGTCAGACCGTACTCCGCCTTGAGGTCCTCCAGCAGGTTGAGTATCTGGGCCTGGACCGAGACGTCGAGAGCGGAGACCACTTCGTCGCAGATGAGGAGTTCGGGACGCATCGCGAGCGCGCGGGCGATCGAGATCCGTTGGCACTGCCCCCCGGAGAACTGGCGGGGATAGCGACGTCCGTGCAGCGCGGGATCGATGCCCACCTCGCGCAGAAGGCGTTCGACGGTGGCCTCCCGCTCGGCGCCCGCCGCGCTCTTCCAGGCGTCGAGGGGTTCGGCCACGATGTCGGCGATCCGTCGGCGGGGGTTGAGCGAGCTGATCGGATCCTGGAAGATCATCTGCATCCTCCGGCGCGTCTCGCGCAGGGCCCGTCCTCGCAGGGTCGTCAGGTCGACGCCGGCGAGCTCGACCGATCCCGTCCGGGCCTCGACGATGCGCATCAGCGCCCGACCCATGGTCGACTTCCCACAGCCCGACTCGCCGACCACGCCCAGGGTCTCACCCCGAGACACCTCGAAGGAGACGCCGTCCACGGCGGTCAGGGTGTGGCCGTGGTGGGGGAAGGTCACGGAGAGGTCGCGCACGCGCAGCAGCGGCGAAGTGGTCTCGGTCACGACGAGGCTCCCGGTGTCTCGGACGGAGTACGGAGGGGGTGCCAGCACGCGAAGAGGTGATCGGGTCGCTCGGTGGGCTCCAGGGCGGGGGCGACCTCGCGGCACCGGTCGGAGGCGAGGTCGCACCGGGGCGCGAAGTGGCACCCGGGTCCGACGCGCGCCAGGTTGGGCGGCTGACCCGGTATGGCGGCCAGGCGGGTGTGGGGCGCGTTCGACAACTTCGGGGAACTCTCGAGGAGGGCACGCGTGTAGGGCATGCGGTGATGGCGGAAGACGTCCCCGGTCGGACCGGTCTCGGCCACGCGCCCCGCGTACATGACGAGGAGGCGGGACGTTCGCGTCGCGACGACGCCGAGGTCGTGGGTGATCATGACGACCGACATCCCCAGCTGGGCGCGCAGGGTGTCGAGGAGGTCGAGGATCTGCGCCTGAATCGTCACGTCGAGGCCGGTCGTCGGTTCGTCCGCGATCAGCAGGCGGGGCTGACCGGCGAGGGCGATGGCGATCACGACGCGCTGGCGCATCCCGCCGGAGAGCTCGAAGGGGTACGCCCGGTAGCGCTGGGCCGCGGACGGGATGCCCACCAGGTCGAGGAGCTCGATGGCGCGCGCCCGCGCGGCCGCACGGTCCATGCCGTGGCGCACCCGCAGGACCTCGTCGATCTGGCGACCGACGCGCATGACGGGGTTGAGCGAGGTCATGGGATCCTGGAACACCATCGCGACCTCGCTGCTCCAGAGTTCGCGCAGCCGGGCGGTGCTCGCCCCGACCACCTCGTGCCCGGCCAATTGGACGGATCCGGTGACCTCGACGTTGAGTCGGGGCTGGAGTCCCATGAGGGTGCGCGCGAGGACCGTCTTGCCCGAACCGCTCTCGCCGACGATGCCGAGGGTCTCGTGGGCGTCGAGGTCGAACGAGACGTCGTCGACCGCGCGCAGGGGGCCCGCCGGCGTCGCGAACGTGGTGCTCAGGTGGCGCACCGAGAGGAGGGGCTGGTCACTCACAGTTTGACCTCGGTCACGTCGAAGTGGGCGCGCAGCCGATCACCGATGTAGTTGAGGCTAAGGAGGAAGAGACCCAGGGCGATCGACGGGAAGATGGCGAGCCACGGGTTCTGCGACAGGATCGTGCGCGACTCGTTGATCATGTTGCCCCACGACGGAGTCGGTGGATTGACCGACAGGCCGAGGAAGGCGAGGGCTCCCTCCAGGGTGACCACCGTGGCGACGCCGACCAGGAGGAAGGAGACGGCGATCGGCGCCACGTTGGGCAGCAGCTCACGCCAGATGATGCGACCATCGCGGGCACCCTGGACCTGGGCGACCGTGACGAACTCGCGAGTGGCGATCGAGAGGGTGGCCGAGCGGATCACGCGGTAGACGAGGGGGATCGACGCGGCGCCGATCACGATGATGATCTTGAGCAGCGTCCGCGGCGTCCAGAAGGAGAGGACCGCGATCACCGCGATGATCGCGGGAAAGGCGAGGAGGACGTACATGACCGCGGTCACGACCGCGTCGAAGCGGCCGCGGCGGTAGGCGGCGAGCATGCCGAGCGGCATGCCGACGCCGAATCCGATCACCATCGAACCCGAGCCGACGAGGAGCGACACCCTCGAACCGAAGACGATGCGCGACAGGATGTCCCGTCCGAGGTCGTCGGTGCCGAGCCAGTGGTGCAGGGAGGGACCGGCGTTGATGAAGTTGTAGTCCTGAGCGAGGGGGTTGACGAGGGGCAGCACGTTCGCCAGGACGGCCCCGAGGACGTTGAGCCCCAGCCACCCGACGGAGATCCAGAAGAGGGGCCCGAGCGGCGGTCGGGCGGCCGCGAGGTCGCCCCCGATCTCCGGGGCGTCCGGGGTGGTGGGGCGGTCACTCACGACTGATCCTCGGATCCACGATGCTCGTCAGGAAGTCGAAGAGGAAGTTGATGAGGACCACCCCGACCGAGACGACGAGCACGATGCCCTGCACGAGCAGGTAGTCACTCGAGTTGATCGCCGCGATGAGGGTGTAGCCCAGTCCCGGAATGCTCAGGAGGTACTCGACCACGAATCCTCCGGCGAGCAGGCCCCCGATGTTGACCCCGGCCGTACCGAGCAGGGCCACCGACGAGGGCCGGAAGGCGTGTCGCCACATGATCCGTCGTTGCCGCAGGCCCTTCGAGCGGGCCATGGTGATGAACTCCTCCTGGAGCGTGGTGATCAGGTCCGCTCGTAAGACACGGAAGTAGAGGACGAAGCTGCCCACGGCCAGGGTGATCGAGGGCAGGGCCAGGCTCTCCAGGTTCACGATCCAGTCGGAGCCGAGCGAGACGTAGGAGGAGGGTCCGGTGTTCGCGAGTCCCCACTTGATGGAGACCAGCAGGACCAGCAGGACGATGATGATGAAGGGCGGGATCGAGAGCAGCGTGAAGCTGCCGGCACTGAGGATCCGGTCGAGGATCCCGTTCGGCCGCCGGGCGGCTCGCATGGCCAGGGGAACGGCACCGGCGAAGGCGATCACCTGGCTGATGAGGATGAGCTCGAAGTCGATCGGGATGGCGGCACGGATGGTGGTGAGCACGGGAGTCTGGGAGATGAAGGAGACGCCGAGGTTGCCGTGCAGGACGTGCCCGATCCAGACGAGGTACTGAGCGACGAGCGGTCGATTGAGTCCGAGTTGGCGATACAGGGCGGCGCGCGCCGCCGGGCTGGCCCCGGTCCCGAGGATGACGGTCGCGGGGTCTCCCGGCAGGAGGTGGATCAGGTAGAAGCTGCCCACGGAGATGACGAAGACGATCCCGACGAGCGTCGCTAGTCGTCGCGCCACGTATCGTGCCACTGTCCCCCCTTGAGACTTAGCGCGACATTAGCCAACGGACCTCGCCGCAGCGGTGCATGGACCCACCCCCTCGCTAGCGTGGACGAGTGGACGTCGTCGGGGTCACCGGGGGGATCGGGTCGGGCAAGACCACGGTCACTGACTACTTGGCCACGCGGGGTTGGCCCGTCGTCGACGCCGACGTCATCGCCCGCGCCGTCGTCGAACCGGGACAGCCGGCGTGGATGGCGCTCCGGGACGCCTTCGGTGACGGGGTGCTGGACGCCGACGGACGGATCGATCGTCCCTTCCTCGCCGACGTCGTCTTCAGCGACCCGACGGCCCGTCGGCGTCTGGAGGCGATCACTCACCCCGCCGTCGGTCGGGGACTGGTCGAGGGCGTGGCAGCCGCCCGGAAGTCGGGAGCGCCGGTGGCCGTGGTGGCGATCCCGCTCCTGCGCGCCGAACACCGCGACCTCCTCGGGCTGACCTACGTGCTCGCCGTCGCGGCGGACCCCGCCGTGGCGCTCGAGCGCCTCGTGGAGCGACGAGGGCTGCGCCCCGAGGACGCCCGGGCTCGCCTGGCCGCGCAGCCGTCCAACGCGGAGCGCGCCGCCCTGGCGGACGTCGTCGTGCTCAACGACGGGACCCTCGACGAACTTCGGGATCGCGTCGATCGCGCGCTCGCCGCGGCGGGAATCCGGTGAGCGACTTCGTCGTTCGCTCGGCCTTCTCACCGGCCGGCGACCAGCCACGGGCGATCGACCAGCTGGCTCGGGGTGTCCAGGACGGGCTGCGGTACCAGACCCTCGAGGGGATCACCGGCAGTGGCAAGACCGCGACGATCGCGTGGCTCATCGAGCGGGTGCAGCGCCCCACGCTGATCCTCGAGCCCAACAAGAGCCTGGCGGCCCAACTGGCCTCCGAGCTGCGAGAGATGATGCCCGACAACCGTGTCGAGTTCTTCGTCTCCTACTACGACTACTACCAACCCGAGGCCTACATCCCCCGCACGGACACCTACATCGAGAAGGACAGCTCGGTCAACGAGGAGATCGACCGGCTGCGCCACGCGGCCACGTCCTCGCTGCTCACGCGGCGCGACACGGTCGTGGTGGCGTCCGTGTCGTGCATCTACGGGCTGGGCAGTCCCCTCGAGTACCGCGACCGCATGCTCCTCCTGCGTCGGGGCGAGGAGATCGACCAGCGCACGCTGCTTCGCCGTCTGGTGGAGATGCAGTACGTACGCAACGACACCGTCGTCGAGCGGGGCACGTTCCGCGTCCGCGGGGACACGCTGGAGATCCAGCCCGCCTACAGCAACGAGGCCATGCGCGTCTCCTTCTACTTCGACGAGATCGAGTCGATCGCCTTCTTCGACCCCACGACCATGGAGAGCCGCGGCACCGTCGACGAGGTCACCCTGTTCGCCGCGTCCCACTACGCGACCGGTGCCGAGACGCTGGCCCGGGCCTGTCGCGGCATCGAGGAGGAGCTGGGGGAGCGGTTGCGGACCTTCGAGTCCGAGGGCAAGCTTCTCGAGGCGCAGCGCCTTCGCATGCGGACCGAACACGACCTCGAGATGCTCGAGGAGACGGGCGTCTGCGCGGGAGTCGAGAACTACGCCCGGCACCTCGATGGTCGATCCGCGGGGGAGCGACCGTACACCCTGCTCGACTACTTCCCCGAGGACTTCCTCGTGGTCATCGACGAGTCGCACGTGGCCGTGCCACAACTCCGCGGGCAGTTCGCGGGGGACCGGGCCCGCAAGGAGACGCTGGTCGAACACGGCTTCCGTCTGCCGAGCGCCCTCGACAATCGACCCCTCAACCTGGACGAGTTCCTGGAACTCGTTCCACAGATCGTCTTCGTCTCGGCTACGCCCGGACCCTTCGAGTCCGAGGTCAGCGATCAGGTCGTCGAACAGGTGATCCGTCCCACGGGCCTGGTCGACCCCGTCGTCGAGGTGGTCCCCACGCGACATCAGATCGACGACCTGCGTCGCCGCCTCGACGCGGTGATCGCACGGGGCGAGCGGGCCCTCGTGACCACTCTCACGAAGAAGATGGCCGAGGACCTCACCACGTATCTGACGAAGGCCGGCTACCGAGTCCAGTACCTGCACAGCGACATCGACACGATCCAGCGAGTGGAGATCCTGCGATCCTTGCGACTCGGCGAGTTCGACGTCCTGGTCGGCATCAACCTGCTACGCGAGGGCCTCGACCTTCCCGAAGTGTCCCTGGTCGCCATCCTCGACGCCGACAAGGAGGGATTCCTCCGCTCGCGCAGCGCACTGATCCAGACGATCGGGCGGGCGGCCCGCAACGCCAACGGCACGGCGATCCTCTACGCCGACCAGATCACGGACTCCATGCGCGACGCGCTGTCGCTGACGGAGCGACGACGCCGTCTGCAGACGGAGTACAACGAGGCGCACGGCATCGAGCCGACGACGGTGACGAAGAACGTGGCCGACATCCTCGGCCGACTGCGCAGCGAGGACGCCGCGCGACCGCCGGCTCCTGCACCTTCTCTCACGACCCTCGAGCCGACGCCACCCGACGACCTCTCCCGCGAGATGGGCCGGGTGGAGGCGGCGATGCGCGAGGCGGCCGCCGAGTTGCGATTCGAGGAGGCCGCCACGCTGCGCGACCTGCTGCACGAGCTGCAGCGCCAGGCGATCGCCGACGGCCTGCTCGGCGAGTCGTCCGACGCGTGACCGGTAGATTGCCCCCATGCGTCAGGTGATCCGGGTCGAGGGCGCTCGCGTCCACAATCTGAAGAACCTGGCCCTCGAGATCCCCCGAGATCGTCTGGTCGTCTTCACGGGCCTCTCCGGCTCGGGTAAGTCTTCGCTGGCCTTCGACACGATCTACGCCGAGGGGCAGCGGCGCTACGTCGAGAGCCTCTCCGCGTACGCTCGACAGTTCCTCGGTCAGATGGACAAGCCCGACGTCGACTTCATCGAGGGGCTCTCACCCGCGATCTCGATCGACCAGAAGACCGCCTCGCGCAACCCCCGCTCCACCGTGGGAACCATTACCGAGGTCCACGACTACCTGCGCCTCCTGTTCGCTCGCATCGGCGTCCCGCACTGTCCCGAGTGTGGTCGACCGGTGACACGTCAGACGCCCCAGCAGATCGTCGACCAGGTTCTCTCGCGACCCGCCAACTCCCGGTTCGTGGTCCTGGCTACCGTCGTCGACGGGCGCAAGGGCGAGTACTCGGCCCTCCTCGACGATCTGGCCGGCCAGGGCTATTCCCGCGTGCGGGTGGACGGAGCCATGGTCGACCTCGAGGAGCGCGCGACGCTCTCCCTGGCGCGCTACGAGCAGCACACCATCGACGTCGTCCTCGACCGGTTGACCGTCAAGGCGAGCAACCGTCAGCGACTCACCGAGTCCGTGGAGACCGCGCTGTCGCTCGGGCACGGGGTCGTCGGGATCTGGTTCATGGACGATGACGAGACGGTCCGCTTCTCTGAGAAGCTCGCCTGCACCCACTGCGGCATCAGCTTCTCGGAGCTCGCTCCCCGCGACTTCTCGTTCAACTCGCCCTACGGGGCCTGTCCCGTCTGCACCGGGCTCGGCACGCGCTTCGAGGTCGATCCCGACCTCGTCGTACCGAACCCCGACCTGTCGCTCGCCGACGGCGCGCTGGCCCCCTGGGGCGGACTGCGCTTCAAGTACTTCGAGCGCCTGATCAAGGGTGTCGCGGAACTCGGGGGCTTCGACGTCGCGACGCCGTGGCGCAAGCTCCGGGCGAAGGATCGCCGACTGGTCCTCTACGGGGTGGAGAAGAAGTCCGTACCGGTGAAGTACCGGAATCGCTACGGCCGGGTGAAGACCTACGAGACGACCTACAACGGCATCGTCGAGTGGCTGGAGCGCAAGCGCAACGAGGCCGAGGGCGACTGGACCCGCGAGCAGGCGGAGCAGTACATGCGCGAGGTCGAGTGCCACGCCTGTCAGGGGCGTCGCCTCAAGCCCGAGGTCCTCGCGGTCAAGATCGCCGGGCGCAGCATCGCGGACGTGTCCTCCCTCACCATCGACGAGGCCCTCGCCTTCTTCCGCGACGCCGAGCTGTCCGAGCGCGACCAGGCGATCGCCCGGCAGGTGGTGAAGGAGATCAACGAGCGTCTGGGCTTCCTGATGGACGTCGGACTGGACTACCTCACCCTCAGTCGTGCGTCGGCGACGCTGTCGGGCGGCGAGGCGCAGCGGATCCGCCTGGCCTCCCAGATCGGGAGTCACCTGGTCGGCGTGCTCTACGTCCTCGACGAACCGTCGATCGGCCTGCACCAGCGCGACAACCAGCGGCTGATCGCGACGCTCGAACGGCTGCGGGATCTCGGCAACTCGGTGATCGTCGTGGAACACGACGAGGAGACGATCCGCGCGGCGGACTTCGTGGTCGACATCGGGCCGGGGGCCGGCGAGTACGGAGGTCGGGTCGTCCACGCGGGCTCCTACGCGTCGCTCCTCGCGAACGACGAGTCGGTGACCGGTCAGTACCTCGCCGGTATCCGCCGGGTCGCGGTGCCGGCGCAGCGTCGACCGCGCTCGGGCGGGGTCGTGACGGTCCACGGGGCCCGGGCGAACAACCTGCGGGACGTGACGGTCGACTTCCCCCTGGGGCAGTTCATCGCGGTCACGGGCGTATCGGGCTCGGGCAAGTCGAGCCTCGTGAACGGGGTTCTTCTGACCGTGCTGGAGCGGGAGATCAACGGGGCCCGGACCTCGCCGCTGGCCCACGACCGCGTCAGCGGCCTCGAGCAGGTCGACAAGGTCGTCGCGGTCGACCAACAGCCCATCGGGCGCACGCCCCGATCGAATCCGGCCACCTACACGGGGGTCTTCGACAAGATCCGTCGCCTCTTCTCCGAGGTGCCCGAGGCGCGCGCCCGCGGTTACCAGCCCGGTCGCTTCTCCTTCAACGTGAAGGGGGGGCGCTGCGAGACCTGCGCGGGCGACGGCACCATCAAGATCGAGATGCACTTCCTGCCCGACGTCTACGTCAACTGCGAGGCGTGTAACGGCGCCCGCTACAACCGTGAGACCCTGGAGATCCTGTACCGGGGTCGCTCCATCAGTGACGTCCTCCAGATGCCGATCGACGAGGCCCTGACGTTCTTCGAGCGCCAGCCGGCGATCGCCCGACACATCCAGAGCCTGGTCGACGTGGGACTCGGCTACGTCCGGCTGGGTCAGCCAGCCCCGACGCTCTCGGGGGGCGAGGCGCAGCGGGTGAAGCTCGCCGCCGAGCTGGCGCGTCGACCGACCGGACACACCTTCTACGTGCTCGACGAGCCCACGACGGGACTCCACTTCGACGACGTCCAGCGTCTGCTCGCCGTTCTCCACCGCCTGGTGGACCAGGGCAACACGGTCCTCGTGATCGAGCACAACCTGGACGTGATCAAGACCGCCGACTGGGTGATCGACCTTGGTCCGGAGGGTGGACGACGTGGGGGAGAGGTCGTGGGGGAGGGGACGCCGGAGGACGTCGCGCGCCTCGACACGGCGACCGGCATGGTCCTGCGACCCGTCCTCGAGGCTCGGAGCCGCTAGTGCTGCGCCGTCCCGCGGCGATTCCTCGGGAGAGCGGCTGCTACCTCTTCCGCAACGCCGCCGGTGTCGTCATCTACGTCGGCAAGGCGCGCTCGCTCGTTCAGCGCCTGAGCAACTACTTCCAGCGTCCCGAGGTCCTCGCCCCGAAGACGCGGGTCCTGATGGCGGAGGCGAGCAGCGTCGAGTGGATCGTGACGCCGAGCGAGCTCGACGCCCTGATCCTCGAGAACGAGCTGATCAAGGCCAATCAGCCTCGCTACAACATGCGACTCAAGGACGACAAGTCCTATCCGTTCGTCGCCATCGACCCGCGGGTGGACTACCCCGCGCCTTACGTCACGCGGTCGCAGCGTTCGCGCGGCGTGCGGTACTTCGGTCCCTTCGGCGACGTCCGGGCGCTCCGGCGAACCATGGACGAGCTACTCTTCGCCTTCCCGCTGCGGACCTGTTCACGGCACAAGTTCGACTACCAGCGCCGCGTGGGACGTCCCTGCCTCCTCTTCGATCTCGGCAAGTGCTCGGGACCCTGCGTGGGACGTGTGAGCCCCGACGACTACCAGGCTCTTGTCGGGTCCTGGGTCCGATTCTTCGAGGGCGACGTTCGTCCCCTGCGGACCCGGCTCACCGCCGAGATGTCCGACGCGTCGGCCGAGCAGCGCTACGAGGCGGCCGCTCGCGCCCGTGACGCCCTCGCGGCCCTCGAGCGTGCGGCGGCCGATCAGAGCGTGATCGTCGACGATCACACGACGGCCGACGTCCTCACCGCCGTCGTGGAGGGGAACCGGGCGGCGGTCGTCCGCCTCGACGTGCGCCACGGCCGCATCGTGGGCCGCCGGCTCCAGCTCGTGGACCGGGCGTTGGACGAGCCGGCGGCGACGGTCCTCGAGGCAGCCCTGCCGGAGATCTACGACGAGTCGAGCGCCGTGCCCCGCGAGGTGATCGCCCCGGGGGATCTCGTGTCGGACCTCGCGCGACAGTGGCTGTCGGCGCGAGCGGGAGTCGAGGTGCGCGTCACGAGCCCCCAGCGGGGTCGCCGTCGGCGGGTCCTCGCGCTCGCCGACGGGGATGCGGTGGCCGCGATCACTCGCGACGCCCGCCGCCGCGAGTTCGACCACAACGTCCGCAGTCGCGCCCTCCAGGAGCTCGGCGCAGCCCTCGGCCTCAGCCAGCCTCCGTACCGCGTGGAGTGCTACGACATGAGCCATCTCCAGGGGACCAACTACGTGGGCTCGATGGTCGTCTTCGAGGACGGCGTGGCGAAGCGACGGGACTACCGCCACTTCAACGTTCGCGAGGTTCGGGGCAACGATGACGTGGGGGCGATGGGGGAGGTCCTGCGGCGACGACTCGCCCATTGGGACGACGGGCCCGGGGGGCGGTTCGCCCCCGCCGACCTGGTGATCGTCGACGGCGGCGTGCCCCAGCTCCACGCCGCGCAAGCCGCCGTGGCGCAGGCCGGCCTCACCGACCGGGTCCACCTCGCCGCGTTGGCGAAGCGCGAGGAGTTGCTGTTTCGTCCGGGGAGCACCGATCCCGTGGTGCTGGAACGGGGGTCCGAGGCGCTCTACCTGGTCCAGCGACTGCGGGACGAGGCCCACCGGTTCGCCATCACCTTCCACCGCTCCAAGCGGGGCCGGGCCATGGTCGCCTCGACGCTCGACGGCGTGCCCGGACTGGGTCCCGCCCGACGTGAACGACTCATCGAGACCTTCGGATCGCTCGAGGGCATCCGGGCGGCCTCGCGAGAGGACCTGGACAATCTGTCGTGGCTCCCCACCGCGGTCGCCGAGGCCCTCTACGATCACCTGACGGGAGGTCCGACGACACCGACGCGGACGACGGAGGGCGATGACTGAGGTCTGGCTGGTGACGGGACTGTCCGGGGCGGGCCGTTCGACCGTGGCGGCGGCCCTCGAGGACCTCGGCTGGTTCGTCATCGACAATCTGCCCCTCGAGCTGGTCGTGCGAGTAGGGGAGTTGGCGACGGCCGGCTCCTTCGACTATCCCGGGGTCGCGTTCATCATGGGGCGTTCGGGTCAGGTGCAGTCAGAGACGCTGCTCGAGGTCGAGCGGGAGCTCCAGCAGAAGCACGAGGGCTCGCGAATCATGTTCCTCGACGCGCCGGACGAGGTGTTGATCAGGCGTTTCGAGGGGAATCGCCGTCGTCACCCCTTCCCCGCCCCCACACTCGCCGACGCCATCGCGGGTGAGCGCCGTCAACTCCAGGGGATTCGTGACGCCGCCGACCTGGTGATCGACACCGGCTCCCTGAACGTCAATCAGCTCCGCCGCCGGATCAACGAGACCTTCGGCGCCGGACCCACGGCGTCACTGCGCGTGTCGCTGGTGAGCTTCGGCTACTCGAACGGCCTACCGCGAGACGTCGACCTCGTCTTCGACTGTCGCTTCCTCCCCAACCCGCACTGGGTCGAGGGGCTGCGGCCTCTCACCGGTCTCGATCAACCGGTCGCCGACTACGTCCTCGGCCAGGACGCCGCCCAGCACTTCGTGAGCGACGTGGTGTCCATGCTGGAGTGGCAGATACCGGCCTTCGTGACCGAGGGAAAGTCCTACCTCACGGTCGCCATCGGCTGCACCGGAGGGCGCCACCGCTCGGTGGCCCTCGCCGAGGAGATCCGCCGGCGGCTCGGCCTCTCGAGCCCGGTCTTCCACCGCGACATCGCTCGGTGAGGGCGGTCGCCCGGCGACCCGGCGACGGCGGTCTCCGCGCCGGAATCCCCTCGTACACGATGTGCCAGAATCGGTGGATGCCCTCGTCAGCGCGATGAGGTCCCCCAGCAAGGAGTGATATGACCACGCGGGTAGCTATCAACGGTTTCGGGCGGATCGGTCGCGGGTTCCTGCGCGCGGCTCGGACCAACCCGGACATCGAGATCGTCGCCGTCAACGACCTGACGTCACCGGAGACGAACGCCCACCTGCTGCGGTACGACTCCACCCAGGGCCGTCTCGACGTCCCGGTCGCCGTCGACGGCGACGTGATGCGCGTCGGGGATCACGCCGTCCGAGTCCTCGCCGAGCGCGAGCCGTCCGCGCTGCCGTGGAAGGAGCTGGGGGTCGACGTGGTCATCGAGTCCACGGGTCGCTTCACGAGCCGTGCGGCCGCGGCCGTCCACCTCGAGGCGGGAGCCCGCAAGGTGGTCATCTCGGCGCCCGCGAGCGACGTCGACGCCACCTTCGTGGTGGGTGTGAACGAGGACACCTACGACCCGGCGACGCACCACGTGGTCTCGAATGCGTCCTGCACCACCAACTGCTTCGTGCCCATGGTCAAGGTGCTCGACGACGCCCTGGGCGTCCGTAGCGGTCTCATGACCACCGTCCACGCCTACACCAACGATCAGAACCTCCTGGACCTGCCGCACAAGGACCTCCGTCGTGCGCGCGCCGCCGCGGTCAACATCGTGCCCTCCTCGACGGGAGCCGCCCGGGCCACCAGTCTCGTCCTGTCGGCGATGAAGGGACGCCTCGACGGAACGTCCCTGCGAGTGCCGATTCCGGACGGCTCGATCACGGACTTCACCGCCGTGGTGCCGACGACGACCGTCGACGCGGTCAACGACGCGTTCCGTGCCGCCGCCGCCGGCCCGCTGCGCGGCGTGCTGGTCTTCAGCGACGAGCCGATCGTGTCGAGCGACATCGTGGGCAGCCCGGCGTCGTGCACCTTCGACTCGCTGATGACGATGGTCCAGCCCATCGACGACGCCACGTGCCTGGTCAAGGTGTTCGGCTGGTACGACAACGAGTGGGGTTACTCGAACCGCCTGGTGGACCTCACGGCCCACATCGGCGCGACGGCGTGAACGCGCCGCTGCCCACCCACGAGTCGTGGGACGTCCGCGACAAGGTCGTCCTGGTACGCGTCGACTTCAATACGCCCGTCGCCGAGGTCGACGGTCGGCTCGAGGTGACCGACGACTACCGCATCCGGGCCGCCCTCCCGCTGCTCACGGACCTCCTGGAACGAGGCGCGCGGGTTCGCGCCTGCACCCACTTCGGGCGTCCGAAGGGGCGCGTCGACGAGCGCTACGTCGTCGACCCGATCCGTCGCCGACTCGACGAACTCTGCCCGGGCGTGGAGCTGCTGGAGAACCTGCGCTTCCATCCGGGCGAGGAGGCGAACGACCCCGCGTTCGGTGCCTCCCTCGTCGAGGGCGTCGACTTCTACATCAACGAGGCGTTCGGCGCCTCCCACCGAGCCCACGCCTCGATCATGATCCCGCCCACCCTCGTACCGAGTGCGGCCGGTCCCAATCTGCGTCGCGAGGTCGCCTACCTGGTGGACACCTTGAGCGATCCCGCTCGACCCTTCGTGGCCATCGTGGGGGGAGCGAAGGTGGCGGACAAGCTGGGCATCGTCACCACCCTCGCCGCGAAGGCCGACACGGTCCTCGTCGGAGGGGGCATGGCCTACACCTTCGAGTCCGCGAGCGGCCGCACCATCGGCTCCTCGCTCTTCGACGCGACCTCCGTCGACCGGTGCCGGGACCTCCTCGCGACCGGTCGTGTGGTCATCCCGGAGGACTCTCGTGGTCTGGCGGACGGGGCGCCGCTCGGCCCGCAGGGTGGGCCCGACGAGCCGATCGACTTCGGGGACCAGATTCCCGACGGACACGAGGGCTTCGACGTGGGGCCACGGACGGTCGCGCGGTTCACGGAGGTCATCGCCGGAGCAGCCACCATCCTGTGGAACGGCCCTCTGGGATTCTTCGAGGACCCCCGCTTCAGCCGCGGCACCGAGGCGGTCGCCCGGGCCGTCGCCGCCTCCGACGCGACGTCGATCATCGGGGGTGGGGACTCGGCCGCCGCTCTCGCCCAGTTCGGACTCAGCGACCGGGTCGACTTCGTCTCGACGGGCGGAGGAGCGTCCCTGGAGCTGCTCGAGTTCGGGGATCTCCCCGGCCTGCGCGCCCTGCGGGAAGGACGACGCGCGTGACCAGACGGGGACTCGTCGTCGGCAACTGGAAGATGAACCTCGACTACGTGGAGGCGGTCCACCTGACCCAGCAGCTGGTCACCCTCCTGCGGGCGCAGGCCCCCGCGTCCGTCGACGTGGTCGTCGCGCCCCCCTTCGTGGACTTGCG
The DNA here is from genome assembly GCA_027449885.1 of Acidimicrobiaceae bacterium. GTDB lineage: Bacteria > Actinomycetota > Acidimicrobiia > Acidimicrobiales > RAAP-2 > RAAP-2. The sequence goes on along the minus strand of DAIDKS010000047.1, from coordinate 40,705 downwards.
CAGTGTGACGTCCGTCGTCGAGGCCGAGCGGGCGGACATCGAGGTGGCCGCTCAGCACGTCAGTCACCGCGAGCGGGGCGCCTTCACCGGCGAGGTCAGCCTCGACATGCTGACCCGTCTCGGGGTCTCGTGGGTGATCGTGGGGCACTCGGAGCGTCGAACGCTGTTCCACATGGATGATGACGTCGTGCGAGAGACGACGCGCGCGGCGCTCGCGCGGCGAGTTCGTCCCATCGTGTGCGTGGGCGAGGACCTCGCCGTCCGCGATGGCGACGATCCCGAGGCCTTCGTCACGGCCCAGGTGGGCGCCGCCCTCGCGGGGATCGGGGCCGACCCCGACGCCGTCGTCGTCGCCTACGAGCCCATCTGGGCCATCGGCTCGGGCCGCAGTGCGAGCGCCGAGCAGGTCCGGGCGATGACCGTAGCGATTCGTCGCGCCCTCGCCGCCCACGGTCTCGAGGGGTCACGGGTCCTCTACGGGGGGTCCGTCACCGCGGACAACGCCGGCACCCTGGTCGACGACGGCGCCGTCGACGGCTTCCTCGTGGGCGGTGCCAGCCTCAAGGCCGACAGCTTCCACGGCATCGTCCGAGCGGTCGACGACTGCTACGCTGGTCGGCGCTAATCGGAGGTCGTCGTGCTTACCTGGGTCTTCATCATCATCGAGGCGCTGTCGGCGCTCGCGCTGGCCTTCCTCGTGCTGCTGCACTCGGGTAAGGGCGGGGGTATCTCCGATCTCATGGGGGGCAGTCTGGGGGCGACGGCTGCTGGCTCCACGGTGGTCGAGAAGAATCTGGACCGGATGACCGTCGCGGTCGCCCTGGTCTTCACGTTCGCGACCCTCGTTCTCGACTTGCGACTCCAGTAGCTCGATGACCCGTCGGTGGGGCCGCTGGGCGACGGCGCTCGTCGTGTCCGCGGGTGCGGCGCTCGGGTTCGTCGTGCCCGCTCACGCGGTCACGACGACGTCCGCGACGCTGACGCTGTCGCTGCCGACGCCCTACACCGGTTGCACCTTCCTCGACGCCGCGTCGGCCCCCGAGACCTCGGCGATCCTCGACCTGGTCCGCCCCTCGGCCTTCCTCACCACGACGGCCGGGGGGTTGGTGGGGGAGTCCGGGGCCATCGCCACCGCCGAACTGACGTCCCTATCGCCTCAGACCGTCGTCTACACCATCGCCCCGAAGCAGCGCTGGAGCAACGGCGCCGCCTTCGACGGTCGCGACCTCGTGGCGTGGTGGCGGCGAGCCCGTGCGCTGCCGAGCGTGCTGAGCGACGGCTACCGCGCCATCTCGTCACTCACTCTCTCCGCCAACCGCCTCACCGTCACCGCCCGCTTTTCGCAGCCCTACAGCGACTGGGAGCTCCTCTTCCGAGACGTCGAGTACCGCGGGGCGAGTGCGGGCTGCTCGCTCTCGGCCTTCCTCACCCGACCCTCCCTCGGCCCCTACCGGGTCGTGACGGCCAGCCCGTCCGGGATGGTGCTCGCGAGCAACCCCGCCTGGACCGTCAATCCCGTCCGGTTCGCTCGCATCGTCGTCCGCTACGGCGTCGTGCCACCCTCCAGCGACGCGACGCCCTTCGTCTCCTACGGCAAGACCGTCGACCGTGCGAGTGCCCAAGTCCTCGGTAGCCGGCCGTCCCTCATGGGCCACATCGGATCGACCAGCCTGCTCGAGGAGATGACCTTCGCACCCCAACGCCCGCTCACGCGATCCGAGGTCCTCCGCCAGGCTCTCAGCTGGAGCGTCGATCGAGCGGCCATCGTCGCCGCGCTGTGGGGACAGGTGACCTTCTCGCCATCGGTCGCGGCGTCCGCCCTCTACGCCCAGGGATCTCTGGGCTACCCGGGCGGCGACGGTCGCGCACCGACGCCGACGACCACCACGACGACGACGCCCCCGGTCACGACGCCGACTCCGACGACGACGGTGAGCCTGGCGGACTGCGTGACGTGCGCCGTCGACCTCCTGCGGGCTCACGGGTACCATCGCACTACTCGTGGCTGGATCACCCCGTCGGGGGCGGCCGTCGTCCTACGCGTCGTGACGGGTCCGAGCGGCGTGGACCGCGCCACCGGGGTGCTGCTGCAGCGCCAGTGGCAGCGCTTCGGCATCTCGGTCTACCTCGTGACCGCCGCGAGCGAGTTGGCGGCCGCTACGACCGTCGCCTTCAACAACGCCGACGTGGCCATCTTCGCTCGCCCGACGGTGACCTCCCCGTCCTTCGCGGCCCGATCGTGGGTGGGGCCCGCGTACGCCGACAGCTACCCGAGCGGAGTCCGCCTCCCCGCCCTCCTGGCGGCCGACGTCGCGGCCCTCGGGACGTTCAATCCCGTGACGGCCCGCTCGTCGTGGCGAACGTTCGACCAGGTCCTCCAGCAGAGCTTCTGGGTGCGGCCCCTCTTCACCCCGCCGTCTCTGCTGATCTGGACGCCATCGGTCGGCGGCGTGTACGGAAGTGCGTCCTTGCAAGGGTTGGTCGACGAGGTGCCGACGTGGTCGGCGGTGACTCCATCCGCATCGGTGGGGTGATCGCTGCGGCTACAATGGCTCGTCACGTCGGAGTGGCGGAATAGGCAGACGCGCCAGCTTGAGGGGCTGGTGCCCGCAAGGGCGTGCGGGTTCAAGTCCCGCCTCCGACACCAACAATCTCCGGCTGCGTGAGCCCAGCCTCGCGCGGCAGGACAGTGAGCGGGGGAGCGCCCGCGATCCGGACCGCGATGTGGTCAGGGAACACGCTCACGGACTCCACCATCTCCTGGGGCTGCCACAGCATCAGTTGACTTCTAGGGAGCTCGTCGTGTGGTGTGGGAATGCCACAACGAAGGTCGTCCCCGGGTGCGCGTCGCGGACTTCGACATTAGCGTGGTGCGCTGTGGCGACCGCTGCCACGATGGCTAGACCCAGACCGCTGCCGCCAATCTCACGCGAGCGCCCAGAGTCCAGGCGCGCGAAGCGTTCGAAGATCAACTGTCGCTGTGCGGGGTCGATGCTAGGGCCGTCGTTGGTGACGTCAAGTTCGACAACGTCGCGCTGCGTCTTGATTGCCACTCGCACCAACGAGTGCGCGTGAGCGAGGGCATTGTCGAGCAGGTTGCGCACGAGTCGACGCAAGGCGGTGCGATCACCGTGGATCCGTCCGCCGCTGAGGTCGCTCAAGTCAATTCTCACGTTGCTGATACGACGAAGGCGAATGACTTCCTCCCTAACGAGCTCGTCGAGATCGACTTCTGACTCCGCAGTGGTGGAGGGGGACTCCTCGATTCGGGCCAGCACTAGGAGATCCTCCACGAGCGCCCGCAGATGTTCCAGATCGCCCAAGACGGACGTGGCCACCTCTGTCCAGTTCGCTGTGTTCGCGTGAGCGGTGGCCACGCTCAGTTCCGTGGTGGCCGCGGCCAGAGGGCTCTTGAGCTCATGCGAGGCGTCGCTGATGAAACGGCGCTGGCGCTGTTCGGCCCCCTCCAAGCGAGCCAACATTGCGTTCATGGTTCGAGCGAGGTGGCCGATCTCGTCGTGCGTGGTTGGCTCGGGCACCCGCTGGTGGACTGCGCTGGTAGCGATCGAGTCCACGCGAGCGCGCATCATCGCCACGGGACGCAGAGCTCGACGTGTCAGAGCCGCAACAAGCAAACCGACGATCAACGTGATTGCTAGATCGGTGAGCAGGAGTCCTGCGGAGAAGTCGCGGATCGCACTCACTACGGATCCGATTGACTCGCCAGTGAGAACTATCCAAGTGCCGTCCGGCCTACTCACGAATTCTCGGCGCACGCGAAACGGTTCGCCGCTGCCGAGTGGCGAACTGGGAAGAGTCACTGAACCCGCGGTGTGGCCCCCGGCCGAGGTGGCCACTAGAGGGCCCTCGCCAACAAGGTCGGCGCTACTTGCTACGACGCGGCCCGACGGATCCATGACCTGAACGGCTTCGGCGCTGGAGGTGGCGAAGGACCTCACTTCAGCAATGGTGTGCGACCTCACCAGGCTCGAGATCGTGTTTGCCTCGAGGGTGAGGGTGTGATCCACGGAGCGCAACTCGAAGTGACTCACGAGTTGCGCAACGACAACTGCGCTGACGCCAAGGGCGAGTGCCACGATTGTCATCGCCGCGGCCACCGCGCGTCCGGTGACGCCCCAGCGAGTTCTGACATTGAGGACCTTCATTGTGTGGGTGTGCTCGATAACCGGTAGCCGCCCGGTGCGGTGATCAACGTCGTGATTCCGAAGGGGCGGTCGATCTTGCGCCGCAGATAGCCCACGTAGACCGCAACTACGTTGGGGCTTCCGTCGAAGTCCGATCCCCAGACGTGATCCAGGATCTCGTCGTTGGTGAGGAGGAGATCGACTCGTCGCATCAACAGTTCGAGGAGCGAGTACTCGCGTCGGGTGAGAGCGATTGACGTGCCGGCGCGGCTGACGTGTCGTGAGGCGGGGTCCATCACGAGATCCCCGGCACGCAACTGGGTGGGTCGTTCCGGCGCACCGCGCCTCAGCAAGGCTCTCAGACGGGCCAGCAAGACCGGGTAGGCCACAGGCTTGGTGATGAAGTCGTCGGCACCTGAGTCCAGCGACTCGATCTCGTCGTACTCGCCGGACTTGGCGGTAAGGATCAGAACCGGTGACCACACGCCCGCCTCACGGATGCGGTTACACACGGCAAAGCCGTTCAGCGCGGGAAGCATCAGGTCCAGAATCACCACGTCATAGGACGCGTGTGTGGCCAGCCACACGCCTTCATGGCCATCGCGAGCAACGTCGACAGAGAAGCCATCTTTGGTGAGGCCCCGGCGAAGACTCGCCGCTTGGCGAGGGTCGTCTTCGACCAGCAAGGCACGCACTGATCTCATCCTACCGACGTGGCCCCGAGGAGCGGCCTGTTGACCCCTCATCGGTCTCTTATCGATCTCCCGACATGCTGCGTTGGTGAGCGAGGCGAGAGCGTCTCGGCACTGAAGGAGAAGAGATGAAGATGAAGCGGATCGCGGTAGCGGCAAGTGGCCTCCTAGCCCTTGCGGCGACAGCGGGTGGGATCGGATTGAGTGGCGTCGCGTCGGCGAGTTCGACCTCGACCACGTCGCCCCAGACTGGAGTGACCGTTCAGCGCTCGACGGTGGATCAGGGCGGCAACGTCGATGTCCAGGTCGGCGACCAGACCAGTGCCGATTCGGTCCCCTCAACGGGAACCGACGGGACCTCGAGCGAGGTGACCACCGAGGCGGCAATCGAGGCCGACGGCCTCGGAGGTCACCAGGATCCGAACGGCGTCGACGTTCAGTTCGGAAGCCAGCAGTAAGTCGCCCGAGGGAGTGGGGTCGGATCCTCAGCGTCCGACTCCACTCCCTCGCGGTATAGAGAATTTCCTACCAGAGAGGCTATGGATTTGGTGTCGCCCAAGTGCGAGTGACCTAGAGGGGCGGGGCGTGAGAATGGAAGACCGCCTGCAGCGATCACGCCGAGATGAGCGCCCGAGGGCTGGGCGCTGTGACCGATCTTGGTGTCTCGATTGCCAGAGATTCACTGACGCGCGAGAGGGCATCATGACCAGGCTTAGCCGCACCGTGGGCCCGAGCGACGTGTACCTGCTCTCAGTTGCACGGCCATGAGCTCCGATCATCCCTTGCTTCCCTAACCAGATGCTCTACCGTCACCTCACCATCTACTGGAAGGAACCACTATGACGAGACGTCGTGGTGGGAGCCTTCCTACTGGGCCGTCACGGAGTCCCGCCTCCGACACCACGAGTCTCCGAACCTGGGAGACCACCTTCGTTCGGCCGGATGCTCTATCGAGCGGCATCGCCGCCGGCGACGTCGATGTGCTCGGTGAGGCTGACCGGACGAGAATCGCTTCCCGCGTGGGCCGGACGGGTGCTCGGATCTCGGGTGCGACACCTAGGTCTGCGCATCGCTGTGACCTCGGCCCACGCGGTGGCGCTACGACCTCCCGAGGGGATGAACGCCACACGCGCCCAGGTGCGTGCTCGCGAACGCATCGGAGTAGCTGATCCCGATGCCGCGCAGGAACGTCGCGGGGCTACCCACCGTGCGGAGCGCATAGTACGCCAGCTCGGACCGCCACTGACGGGTGGGTCCGTGGCGGAGGGCGAGGAGGACGTCCTGGTGAAGGCGGGCGAGATACGTCGACGCCACCGGGCTCGAGATGGTTGGACCCGAGGGGGCGCTGGGACGGTGTGGCAGCGCTGCAGAGTCCCAGCGGACGTGCTGACATTCACGCAGTCGACGGCCGAGGGTGACGCAAAATGCAACGTGGCGAGCGCTTCCGCATCGACTCCCGAGACGCGAAGAACGGGTCGACAGAATGTCGCGGACCAGTGCGTCGGCCGCGTAAGCGCGCACGTCGCACCGACGCCTCGCACGACGGTCGCCACCCCGCCGGCGATCCATCGTCGGATTCTCGTGGGCCTCACATCGCACATCACGTTCGACCTCCTGACCCTGCCGAGCCCGGTCGCCCACGACCGCACTCGACGTCAGGGCCCGAGCACCGGGGTGGGAGGGCGAGCCCGGCCAGTTCCGGAACCTCCCCGCGCCTTCCGCCGCCAGTTCGTCCCCGAGGGGGAGGTCGAGACGGAGCGCTGGCCACGAGGGACCGGACGACGGGACGGAGCGCCCGTCCCGAGAGCGGCGAGCAGTTCGGCTCGGGGCAGTCCCCGCTCCCGAGCGAGTGTCGTACCGGGATCGGTGATGGACGTCGTTCGTGGAAGTGCCCGGTCGGAGCGTCCGACCAACTCGTGCGTCGTCACGGAGGGCCCGACGCGGGGTGCCACCTATCCCGCCCCGCCGTCGAGCGGCCAGAAGTACGTCGGTCCGAGCGCGAGCGCCGCCCGCGACTCCGCGGAGAAGGAGCCAGCACCCGCGAGGCTCGTAACCTGAGTCGCCGTGAGTGCCGTCGGGAAGACGCCCACGTAGGCCAAGCCCCCACGGAAGAAGTTGGAGCTCGGCGGGTGCGGCCAGTTCACGCTGTAGGCGAATCCCAAGTGCCAGTAACCCTGATACACATAGGCGGAGCTCACTGCCGCCTGCGCAACGAGGGCTCCGTCGACATACAGGCGTTGCTCGCTCGGACTCGTCGAACTCCACGTGGCCACCACGGAGTGCCAACCTCCACCGAAATACGTGAGGGGCGATGAGACCTCGGCAGCCGAGTTCATCCATACCCCGAAGACGACGTGTCCAGCGGGATCGAGCCACACCATCCGGTCGTACTGCCCCGTGGGGACGGCGGCCTGGGAGTTGGTGAAGCCGATGAGGGGACCCGACGTCGTGGACTCGAACCAGGCCGAGATGCTGAACGTCGATGGTGACGAGATGTGCTTCGTCGTCTCTACGTACCCCGTGGTTCCCGGGAGTGACAGCGACCCCGCACCGAGGGGTCCCGTCAGAATCGCGGTGGCCCCACCCTGGAGCGTTCCGGTGTTCCCTCCCGAGACGGACGTATCCGTTCCCGCCGGCTGCAACGCCATCGGCGCCGTCGTCGACGTCGACGTGGCCCCTGCGGTGTTGCAGGCACCGGAGCTGCTGGCGAGGACGGGGGCCGCGTCACTCGCCGTCTGGACGTAGAGCAGGCCTCCCGTGATCGTCAGCGAGTAGCCGGAGTTCGCTGGCCAACTCTGCAGATAGGGGCTGGGACCCTGCGTCAGACTCGCCTCGGTAACGATCGGACGACCGCCGGTCTCGGCGTTGTAGGAACTGATGGCGGTCTCGACCGTCGTGACATCCGCTCGACACGCACTCTGCGTGGCCGAAGTGGTCACGCCGCCAAGGTCGAAGACGACCATCGCGGCGAGCACGCCAAGTACGACGATCACGATCAGCATCTCGATGAGGGTGAAACCCTCGTCGGGTCGTGCCCGGACGTGTCGGCCGCCCCCGCAGGTCACAGGGGAAGAGCCTACCGACATCACCTCGTCGCAGTGGGCATTCATCGTCAATGGTCACTGGGGAACGAATGGTTCGGTCACCACGTACCCGTGGCGGGAGGTACGAACCAGTGGGGGTCATGGCAGCGGCCCCGACCCAGCGGTGGTACCGTCCGGAACGGGGAAGAGATTCAGGCGTATGCGGCGAGGAGTGCCGTTGAACCAGCCCTCGGAAGCCCAGTTCGGAGTAGCGGAACGGCCACACCGGCGCGCCTGGTGGGTCCTCGTCGGCCTGGGTCTCGCCGCCCTCGTGATCGTCACGACCCTGCTCGTCGGTGGGGGGTGCGGAGGAGTGTTCCGTTCTACGCCGAACTTCCCCTCGCTCCGGGACCAGCTCGCCCGGTCGGTGGTGGGCACCGTCGCGTTCAGCGGACTCGGCGTCGCCACGCCGGAGGGGAAGAGGACGTGCGTGGAGGCGATCGCGGCGAGTGGAGGGACTCCCGTTCAGCTGTTCTGCGTCGCGTGGGGAAGGCAGAAGGTCGTCGAGCCAGCGCTGCGGTGGCTCGACGACGGCCGTTTGGACGCGATGAGCCGCGACGAGCAGCGATGGCACAAGATCGTCAACGTCGCGACGGGCGACGTGACGGACGCGCCCTGGTCGACGCCGACAACGTCCCCGACGTCCCTCGGCCCCAGGGTCAGGTCGTCACGTCACACCGGTTCCTGGGGCGCTTGTCCCTGACCGTGTCCACGGAAGGCATCACCCGCACCCTCCTCTCGGTCGCCGCACCACCCGAGTACACCCTGTCGCCCCCCGAGTGGAGTCCGACGGGGGAGTGGTTCACGGTGGTCGACAGCGCGTCGCGGATTCTGCTCGTCACGGTGGAGCAGGAGCCCCACGTCCGATTCCTCGTCGACGGCGGGGGCCCTGCGGTCACGACCGCGACCTTCACGCGACTTGGCTCAGCGTCGTAGGGACGCCTCGCTCGGAGGGGGCAGCCCCCTTGTCCGCCACGGCCGTCCGCCAGGCCCCGCCGACGCTCGTTGCGGTGCGGAACGATCTCGATCGTGGGGCGCACCATCACGTGTCGTGGTGGGAGAGCGTCTGCGTCGCTCAGCCCCCCGGTCCAGCAGGTAGGTTGCGACACAGCGCGGATCGTGGGGAGGGAGAGCGTGCGTCGAAACACCATGATCGCGTCCGCCTCCGCCGTCCTCGTGGTCGTCGTCGCCAGCGTGGTCGTGATGTCACGCCACGCGCCCACTCGCTGGTACTCGACCTACGGCTCGTCCGATGCCGCCGCCGTGAATCAGGACAACCAGATCCTCGTCAGCGATCTGGCGCTCCCTCCCGGGCCCGCCGCGAGCCACCTGCGGTACGACTGCGGGATCGGGCTGCGCGACCTCACGCGCGTGCTGAGTCATCCTCAGCCACCGGATCAGACGCTCCGCCGTCTCTACCGTCGGGCCCTCATCCAGAACGCGACCACCTACCGCACGTGCGAGCGGGTCTTCGCCCCGGGTGGCGGCGCGTCGCCGACGAACGCCCTCGTGAGCGTGCGCACCGACGTGCGGCGTCTCGCCCGGGACGAGTCGGCCGTCAACGGCCGCGCACGAGTTCTCGGATTGGGCACGCTGCTCCTCCTCCCGGCGGGAGCACCGAGTTCGTGACCTCCGGCGGCGCACGGGCCCTTCGACGTCTCCGGTCTGACGAGACGTCCGTCGCCGGGGCGTTGGCCGACCTCGTGAACGCGGCCTACGCGTCGGCCCAGACCGAGATCTTCGTCCGAGCGACGCCCCGTACGAGCGAGGAGATGATGGCGGCCCTCATCGCGGACGAAGAAGTGCTGGTCGCCCAACACGGCGAGGAGGTCGTCGGCCTCGTTCACGTTCGAGACCTCGAGCGTCGACGTGGCTTCTTCGGAATGCTCGCCGTCGCGCCCTCCGTCCGCTCGGCCGGAGTGGCGCGCGACCTCCTCGACGAGCTCGAGGCGCGGGGAGCCGCTCGCGGCCTGACCGCGATGGAACTGGACCTTCTCATGCCCGATCCCCCGACGGCGCATCAATCCCGGTTGCGCGAGTGGTACGAGCGGCGCGGATACCTCCCCGCGGTGTCGCGACCCTTTTCCGAGATCGAGCCGGACCTGGCCGCTCACCTGCGCTACCCGACGTCCCTGATCCGCTACGCGAAGCACCTCGCTCCCGTCGCCTCGTCGGGTCGTCGCCCGCCCCACCCGGCAGCGTGGTGACGGGTGAGCAAGACTGAACCCGTGACGACACATCCTCGCGGCACCGCCCTCGAGATCCGCGCGGGGGAGTCGGGTGATCCCCCCAAGCCGGCGCTTCGCGGCTGGTTCCACGCCGTCGGGGCCGTTGTCTTGGTCGCGTGCTCGCCACTCCTCGTCGTACGGGCGCACACCTGGACCCAGGTGATCTGGGCCCTCCTGTACGTCGTCGGGGTCGACGCGATGATGGTGACGAGCGCGATCTTCCACCGGGTGACCTGGTCGGCGGCCCGACGCCGCGCCTGGCGCCGGGCCGACCACTCGGCGATCTTCCTCGCCATCACCGGCACGTACCTGGCAGTGGCGGGACTCACCATGCACGGGACGATTCGTACGGTGTTCTTGATCGTGATCGGGGTGAGTGCCGTCGTCGGGGTCGCGATCCGCCAGATCGCTCTCGACACGCCCAAGTGGGTGAACACCCTCCCGTACCTCGTGGTGGGCTGGGCGGCGGTGGCCGTGATGCCCCAGATCTACCGCGGCGGGGGGACGACGTGCTTCGCGCTGATCGTCGCGGGAGGCGTGGCCTACTCCCTGGGGGCTCTCGCCTACGGGACGAAGCGACCACGGCTCTGGCCGCGCGTCTTCGGATACCACGAGCTCTTCCACGCGTTGACCCTCGTGGGGGCGGGCCTCCACTTCGCCGCGGTGGCGGTAGCGCTCCACTGAGAGCGCGGACCACGCTCGCCTCGAGGGGCGCGAATGAGTACGGTGGGACCAGCGAGACCGGGAGGCGCGATGCGCGACGTCGTCGTCTACGAGTTGTTGTCCCTCGACGGTGTCGCCGACGATCCCGACCGATTCGTCACCGAGTGGGATGACGTGATGCAGGCGCAACTCGATCGCGTGATCGCGACGCAGGATGACGTCATCCTGGGACGCCGCAGCTACGAGGAGTGGGCTCGTTTTTGGCCGACGAGTGACGTCCAGCCCTTCGCCGACTTCATCAATGGAGTCGACAAGCACGTGGTGACGTCGAGCCCGCTCGATCCACCCTGGGCCCACGCCACCGCGGAGTCCGGGGACCCTGCGGACGTGGTCCGGCGGCTCCGGGACGAGCCCGGGCGCGATATCGGAGTGCACGCCAGCCTCTCCGTCGTCCGGGCACTCCTCACGGCGGGGGTCGTGACGAGCCTGCACCTCGTGGTCGCCCCGGCCATCGTGGGAGCCGGCCGCCCCCTGCTCGCGGGACTTCCCCCGGCGCGACTCGCGTTGTCGGCACACGTGACGTCACCGAGTGGTTACCTGATCCTCGACTTCGACGTCGGCGCACCCTCGGGTCGCCCCGGGGGGTGATCGGTAGCATTCCTAGGGAGTGACGTTCCTCGATCGATCGCGAGGTCCATCCTGGATGGACCGCAACGTCGCCATCGTCATGGTGGCGAGGGTCGCGATGAGTGCGGGACGTGCCATCGCGGCCGTCGTCACCGCCCTCTACCTGTCCGACTTGAGATACTCCGCGACCGCGATCGGCGGACTCTTCGTGACGGTGACGATCGTGTCGGCGGTACTGAGCACCGGCATCGGATTGCTGGCCGACCGGTGGGGCCGGCGGCCCTTCCTCATCGTCGTGCCCTTGCTCACGGCCGCAGCCGGCGTGGCCTTCGCCGAGACGCGGGCGCGCCCCATCCTCTTTCTCGCCGCGTCACTGGGGTCGTTCGGGCGCGGCGGCGGTGCCGGAGCCGGCAACGTGGGGCCGTACCAGCCGGCGGAATCGGCCCTCATCGCCGAGTCGGTCGACCCGGCGCACCGGGCTGCGGCGTTCGGTCGGGTGGCGTTCGCCTCAGCGGTCGGGGCCCTCGTCGGGGGTCTCGGGGCTTCCGTCGTCCGTCACGCGGGCCCCTCGTCGCCCGCGAGCGTGATGGCTGCCTACCGACCGGCCTTCTGGATCATCGCGGTGCTCTCGACGGCGGCCGGCCTCCTGGCCCTCGGCATCCGCGAGCCCCGAGTGACCCCGCGGTCCCGGGCCGACGATCGCGCCACGTCGCGCTGGCCCACTCGCTCCTGGTCGGCCCTGTGGCGGTTCGGCGTGACCAACGCGACGAACGGCGTCGCGATCGGGCTCTTCGGACCCTTCGTCAGCTACTGGCTGTACCAGCGCTACGGGGCGTCACCGGGCGCCATCGGGCTGCTCTTCGCCATCGTGAACCTCGTCTCCCTCGCCCCGACGCTCGCCGCAGCAGGTATCGCTCGACGGATCGGAACGGTGCGGGCCATCACCGCGGTGCGGGCCATCGGTGGGGGTCTCCTCATCCCGATGGTGCTCGCGCCCTCCTACGCGATCGCGGGAGCGCTCTACGTCCTGCGCATGCTGGTGCAGCGCGTCGGCCTGCCCCTGCGCCAGTCGCTCACGCAGGACCTCGCTCATCCCGATGAGCGCGCCAGCGTCGCGGCCCTCTCGAACCTCCCCGCCCAGGCCACCATGGCCGGCGGCCAGGCACTGGCGGGGTACCTCTTCGACGAGGTCAGCCTCGCGGCCCCCTTCGAGCTCGCCGCGCTCATTCAGATGGTGAACGCCGTCCTCTACGGGGTGTTGTTCGCCGGACGCGACGAGCGAGGGAGCGGGTCGCCGGGTCGGGCTCCGGCGACCGCGAGCCGGCCCTCGTCCCCGGATTCCCTACCGGGCGGTAGCGGCGACCCCTAGCGCCGAGGGCCTCGCGCGAGTTCGTCCCGACGCTACGCGACGAACTCGCGGTGCTCCTCCCACCACTCGCGCACGAGGGCGAGGATCTGGGCGTCACTGAGAGCGTCCAGATTCGAGTCGATCGCTCCGATCACCTTCCTCGCCGCATCGGGACGCTTCCTCTCCCAGTACTGGATCATGCGCACCATCGCATTGGCCTTTCCCCGACCGTGCCCGACCAGGATCACCTCGCGGGCGTCGACGGTGGCGTCCGCGAGACCCTCGAAGAACGCGACGTCGGAGTGGTCCGTGTCGTGCATGTGGTGGTGCTGAGCCTCGCGGATGTGGTGGTGGCGCTGCATGTCGCTCGGAGCGCGCAACGTGGTGGGCTTGGTCCCCGCATCGAAACCGGCATCCCAAATCCGAGCCTCGTCTCGGGTGACGGCGAGGGCGATGAGTCCAACGGATTCACTCATGGCGGACCTCCTAGGGCCAACGTACACACGCGGCCCTTCGGACGTCCAAACCCGGGATCTCGATGACCGTCGTCTCGCGCCCCGGAACCGACGTCGAGGACGACGTCACGCCGCGTCCCTCGTGGCGACGTCACGCCGCGTCGCTCGTGGCGACGGCTGCCGTCGTCGACGTCGGGCGTCGCGTGCCATAGGTCGGCTCTATGTCGTCACACCCGTGGGCGTGATTTGTCGCCACGAGCGGGATCGACGCATGCTGGCGGCAGAGAGTGAGCAGGAGGTTCCCCGTGGACTTCGTTCGCTGGTTCGACGAGATTCGCGTCGCCGATGCGCCCGACGTGGGAGGGAAGGGGGCGAATCTCGGAGAGTTGACCCGTGCGCACCTGCCCGTGCCGCCAGGTTTCGTCGTCACCGCCGGGGCGTACCGCTACGCGATCGAGCGGGCGGGACTCGCCCAACGCCTCGCCCAGATCGTGACGCAGTCCAACGCCGCCACGGATACCGCGACGCGGGCCGACGCCGCTCGCGAGGCGCAGCGCCTCGTGCGCGCCGTCGCTCTTCCACCCGATCTCGCGGCGTCCATCGTCGACGCCTACCGGCACCTGGGCGATGAGATCCGGGTGGCCGTACGGTCCTCCGGGACCGGCGAGGACGCCGGCGATACCTCCTTCGCCGGGATGAACGTGACCTTCACCAACGTCGCGGGCGACGACACCATCCTCGCGAGAGTCCGCGACTGCTGGGCGTCCCTGTACGGCGAGAGGGTCCTCGCCTATCGCGCCTCTCGCGGGCTCACTGACGTTCCCGCGATGGGCGTCGTCATCCAGGAGATGATCCCCTCCGAGCGATCGGGCGTCATGTTCAGCGTCGACCCGGCGAGCGGCGACCCGGCCACCATGGTCATCGAGGCCGCCGTCGGGCAGGGTGAGGTCGTCGTGAGCGGTGAGGTGGAGCCCGACACCTACGTCGTCGACAAGGACGGTCCCCACGTGCGTAGCGTGCGCGTCGGCGTGCAGGAGTCGAAGATCGTCCGGGGGCCCGACGGCGAGGACCTCCGAGTCGCTCTGACGCCCGAGGAGGCGCGCCAGCGTGTCCTGTCCGACGAGGAGATCCTGGACCTCGCTCGGCTAGGTCTCGCCGTCGAGGCCCACTACGGCACACCCCAGGACATGGAGTGGGCGATCGCTCGCGCGACGACCTACCTCGTGCAGTCGCGGCCCATCACCGCGACGGGCGGCGCCGACACGCGGAGTCCGGAGCTCGGGCAAGTCCTGATCCAGGGACTCCCCGCCTCGGCGGGACGCGCAACTGGTGCCGTGCGCATTCTCGCCACGGCGGCCCAGGGCGATGAGCTGATCGACGGGGAGGTCCTCGTCGCCCACATGACCAGCCCGGACTGGGTCCCGGTCATGCGTCGCGCGAGCGCCCTCGTCACCGACGGTGGCGGCGTGACCTGCCACGCCGCGATCGTGTCACGGGAACTCGGCGTCCCCTGCGTCGTGGGCGCCCGTGACGCCACCACCGTTCTTCGCACCGGGGAGCTGGTGACGGTGGACGGCGCGAAGGGCGTCGTCACCGCCGGGGCGTCGCCGCGACCGTCGGTTCCGTCGGGTCTCCTCGTCAGTGGGGCAGAGCCGTCGCACGTCTCGATCGCCGGTGGGACCAGCGTCCCCCTCGCCACGCGGCTCTACGTGAACCTGGCCTTCGCGGAGAAGGCCGACGAGGTCGCCGCCCTCGACGTCGACGGCGTTGGACTCCTGCGTGCGGAGTTCCTCCTCACCGAGGCACTCGGCGGCGTCCATCCCCGGCTCCTGATCGAGCGGGGAGAGGGGGCGTCGTTCGTCGAGGCGATGGCTCGCTCGGTCGGACGCATCGCCACGGCCTTCACGGGGCGCCCCGTGGTGTACCGGTCGACGGACTTCCGCACGAACGAGTTCGCCCAACTCGAGGGGGGCGACCGCTTCGAGCCCCACGAAGACAATCCGATGATCGGCCTTCGGGGCTGCTACCGCTACGTTCGAGATCCGGAGGTCTTCCGCCTCGAGCTCGCCGCCCTGGCACGAGTGCGCGATCACTCGGACAACGTCATCGTGATGATCCCCTTCGTGCGGACCACGAGCGAGCTCGAGCGCTGCCTCGAGATCGTCCACGAGAGCCCCCTCGGGACGTCGTGCCCGATATGGGTCATGGCGGAGGTCCCGTCCGTCGCCTTCCGCGTCGAGCAGTACGCGGCGATGGGGGTCTCCGGCGTCTCGATCGGTTCCAACGACCTCACGCAGCTCGTGCTCGGCGTGGATCGCGACTCCGAGACCTGCAGCGAGCTCTTCGACGAGTCGGACGCCGCCGTTCTGGACACGATCGACCGCATCATCGACGGGGCCCGACGAGCCGGCATCACGTCGTCGCTCTGCGGACAGGCCCCCTCAAACCATCCGGAGTTCGCCGAACACCTGGTTCGCGCCGGGATCACCTCGATCTCGGTCAATCCGGACGCCGTCGAGGCGGCGCGGCGAGCGATCTCGCGCGCGGAGTGGCGACTCGTCGTCGAGGGGGAGAGGGAACGACACGGCAGGTGACCGACCCGCGGTCGAACGTCCCTCGTCGGAGGACGCCCCGGATGAGGTGGTGCCGAGGGCGGCGTCGCGCCACCGGATCGGTGCCCCGCGTGCCATGATCGCGGTGGTGAGACGTCTCAACGCGGGCCAACGGGTGGTGGTCGTGGTCGCGTGGGGAATCGCCCTGGTGGTGATCGGCGACGCACTGCTGTCCTGGTGGGAGGGGGGACCTCAGCCCTTCACGGGGTGGGTGGGCTATGCACCGCTCACGTCGACGTTCGTCTCCCCACCGCACCGAATACTCCACCCGTGGGTCGTCGCGGTCTACTGGCTCCTGGTGGTCGTCCTGTGGGCCGTCGGCTCGCTCGCCGTCATGCGCACTCCCTCGCGGGGAGTTGAGCCCCCCGCGCCCTGAGCCGGCGCGACATGCCCGTCCCGGGACCGGTGGTCTCGGGACGACCTACTGAGCCGACCCGGCGGAGCCGATCGTGGGCAGCGGCTGTCCCGGTATGCACTCGTCGTGCTCCTGGTCGACGAAGCCCTGCGGATCGTGGTCGACGCCGTGATCGAGGCGCGCCTCGCGACATCCCCCGATGTTCTCCCAGCCGTAGGAGAAGGCCTGGGCTCTCGTCAAGGTGAGGCCCGCGTGAAGTCCCGAGCCACCGCCACTCGACAATCCCGCGCCTAAGAGTGCCCCACCCACGACCAAGAGACCCACGGCCAGCGCCACGATGCGTCGCCGAGATCCGAGAACGCTCACCCTCTCCACGTGGGGCAGTGTAGAGGGAAGTCGGTCGCGATCAGC
Source organism: Acidimicrobiaceae bacterium (assembly GCA_027449885.1). GTDB lineage: Bacteria > Actinomycetota > Acidimicrobiia > Acidimicrobiales > RAAP-2 > RAAP-2. The sequence continues at coordinate 24,086 of DAIDKS010000047.1, read as the reverse complement.
CCGGGGAACCGGTGCCCTCCATCTCGTCCAGCTGCTGGTGGAGTTGCTGTAGGGCTCCTGGTACGTCGCCGTCGTGCACCGTGAGAGCGAGGGCCATACGGGTGGCGAACCAGTCGTCGAGGTGCGCCCCCAGCGAGAAGATGATCGCGCTCTCGCGCCCCGAGACGTTGAGTGTGACCGTGCCCCGATCGTGGCTCACCCCCACGAGGTGCCCGAGGGGGATCTCGGTCGTCTTCACGGACCCCCGGAAGACGAGCCGCTGACTCGTGATCGTCACGACACCATGATCCACGCACGTCGGCACCGGGTCACCGGGGACGTAGTGACCACGGGTGGCGCCCACCCGATAACGAACCGATCGTCCGCCGACGCGGCCCACGGGTATGGAGATCCCCTGGCTCGCACCGGCGTAGTGACCCGGTCCCCGTCGTTCCGCGACGAGTCCCGCCCCCCGAACTTCGCCGAGGACCATCTCGCCGGACTTCACGATGAGCCCTTGGCTGACGATCGGCTGCGATCCGTCCAGGGCCCCGATCAGCGACCGGACCTCCGCCACGTGCGCGGCCGCCGCCTCACGCTCGGCCTCGGCCGCCTGTTCGGCCTTCTTCTCACGATGCCCCTCGAACATCACCGCCTCCCCTCATCCGAGACCATTGTGCCCCCGCGCCGTGACAGCCGTGGTCCGGTGCCCCGTCTCGGTACCATGGCTCCGAGGAGAACCGTGCCCCAGATACTTTTCACGGCGTTCAGCAATCGTTCCGACGCGGTCCAACTCGCGGAGGACGTCGGCGGTCGTCTCCGCGCCGACGGGATCGAGTCGTCGCTGCACCTGCTCGACGAGGCCGACGCCGCGTCGCCCGGGGCCCCGGACCTGGTCGTGAGCCTCGGCGGTGACGGAACCTTCCTCAAGTCGGCCCGCCTGGCCCACGAGCACGGCCTGCGCATCCTCGCGGTCAACCTCGGACGCGTGGGCTTCTTGCTCAACGTCCCGGCGAGCGAGCTGCTCGACGACGTGCGCAGCGCGCTTGCGGGCCCTCACGTCCTCGAGCGGCTCGCCCTCGAGATCTCCCTGCCCGGGCACCCGGGTCCGGCCTTCGCACTGAACGAGGTCGTCGTCGAACGCCCCCACGGCGGGCACGTCGTCCGGATTCGGTCGTTCGTGGACGACGAGGAGTTCCTCACGTACTCCGCCGACGGCGTGATGGTCGCCACTCCGACGGGTAGCACCGGGTACAACTTCTCGGCCGGGGGCCCCGTGATCGACGTCTCGCTCGACGTGATGGTGCTCACGCCCGTGGCCCCCCACTTCACGATCGATCGATCGATCGTCGTCGACGGCGACAGCGTCGTGCGGCTCGAGGCGCTCAATCACGGCGCCGAGGTCGTGGCCGATGGGCGCGTCATCGCCGGGTTGCGAGTGGGGGATACCGTCGCGGTCCAGCGCAGCCAGCGCCCCGTGCTCGTGGTGGAGACCCGTCGGTCGCAACTGGGCTTCCGCCTCCGCGAGAGCCTCCGCGAGGGACATGCCTAAGGTTCAGCTCGTCGAGCTCGACGCTCACGGACTCGCCACCATCGACCACGCTCGCCTCGAGTTCGACGACGGCTTCACGGTGATCACCGGGGAGACCGGGGCGGGCAAGACGCTCCTCCTCGACGCCCTCGCGATGTGCCTGGGCGACGATCCCGGCGACCTACGGGGTGCGAGTGCGGAGGACCTACGCGTGGCGGCGCTCTTCGTGAGCGACGGCGAGGAGGTGTCGCTCACGCGCGAGATGACGGCGGCCGGCAGGTTGCGCGGCGGTATCGACGGCGTGGTGTGCAGCTCGGCCGCTCTGCGCGAGCGGGGGAGCGATCTCGTCGTCGTCCACGGCCAGCACGACTCGCTGCGGTTGCGCTCACGGGCGGCGCTACTCGAGCTCCTCGATCGCTACGGCGGCATCGACGCGGGACCGCTCGACGCGCTACGCCGTCGACGCCGCTCGCTCGAGCGCGAGCGACACGAGCTGGGCGGCGACGTCGACAGCCGACGGCGAGAACAGGAGCTGCTGGAGTTCCAGATCGCCGAGGTGGACGCCGCGGCGATCTCCGGCCCCCACGAACTCGAGGAGGTCCTCGAGGATCTGGCGCGACTCAGCGCCCGCCGGGACGCCGCACTGGCGCTGCGCGCCGCGGCCGAGGAGCTCGACGGCGATCAGGACGACGCCGTGGCGAGCCGCCTCGCCCGCGTCGTCGCGCGGCTGCCGGAACTCGAGGAGATCGCGGGGGTGGGCGAGGTGCTTCGCGATGCCGTCGACGCCCTGCGCGAGGGAGCGCGGACCTTTCGCGGCCTCGTCGATCGGGACGAGGAGGATCCGGGGGCCCTCGAGCGCCTCAGCGAACGGGTCGATCTCCTCCAGCGCCTGGTCCGCAAGCACGGTGCGTCCTTGGCCGACGTCCTCCGCGCGGACGAACAGAGTCGGGCCCGGCTCACCCACCTCTCGTCGGCCACCGCGCGCCTCGTCGAGTTGGATGAAGAGATACTTCGTGTGACCAGGGATGAAGAGGAGGAGTCCTCGCGGCTGAGGTTGGCGCGCGTCGCGGCCGCCACTCGGCTCTCGGACGCCGTCTCCCGTCAGCTACCACGCGTGGCACTGCCTCAGGCGAGCCTGGAGTGGCGCGTCGACGGCGCCGACGGATCCGAGGTCACCATGCTCTTTCGCCCGAATCCGGGGCTACCCGCCGGGAGCGTCGCCAGTCTCGCCAGCGGTGGCGAGTTGAGTCGTCTCCTGCTGGCGCTGGCGCTCGAGACGGCACGCGACGACGCCGTCGCCATCTTCGACGAGATCGACGCCGGAGTGGGGGGACAGGTGGCTGAGCAGATCGGGGACTGCCTCGCCGAACTCGGGGAGCGTCAGCAGGTGGTCGCCGTGACGCATCTGGCGTCCGTCGCGGCCCGCGCCCGACGTCATTTCGTCATCGAGAAGCACACCGCCGACGGACGCACGACGACCCAGGTTCGCCGGGTCGACGGCGACGAACGAGTCGGTGAGATCGCTCGGATGCTGGTCGGGGACCCCACGGCCCCCGACGCCCGCGCCCTGGCGGATCGCCTCCTGGGCGCGCGACGATAGGCCCGGGCGCGTCGGAGCCGCCCGCTACAATGGGGGCCCGTGGATGATGCGGGGTGCCGATGACGAAGTACGTGTTCGTTACCGGAGGTGTCTCCAGTTCTCTGGGCAAGGGATTGACGGCGTCGTCGCTGGGTCGGCTGCTCAAGTCACGCGGCCTCAAGGTCACGATGTGCAAGCTGGACCCGTACCTCAACGTGGACCCCGGGACGATGAACCCCGGGGAGCACGGCGAGGTCTTCGTAACCGATGACGGTGGCGAGACGGACCTCGACCTCGGGCACTACGAGCGCTTCATCGACGAGTCCCTGACGCGCGTCTCCAACTCCACGACGGGCTCGGTGTACTCGAGCGTCATCGCCCGAGAGCGGCGCGGCGACTACCTCGGCAAGACCGTTCAAGTCATCCCCCACATCACCGACGAGATCAAGGAGCGCATCCGCCGGGTAGGTGCGAGCGGCGCCGACGTCGTCATCGTCGAGATCGGCGGAACCGTGGGCGACATCGAGATCGTCCCGTTCATCGAGGCCATCCGCCAATACCGCCGGGACGCGGGGCGCGACAACGTCTGCTACGTCCACCTCACGTTGGTGCCGTACCTGGCCCCGTCGGGGGAGCAGAAGACGAAGCCGACGCAGCACTCCGTCACCGAGCTGCGCTCGCGGGGCATCCAGCCCGACGTCATCGTCTGTCGGAGCGACCAGCCCGTCTCCGAGGGTCTCAAGCGCAAGATCTCCTTGCTCTGCGACGTGCCCCAGCAGGCCGTCATCTCCGCCGTGGACGCGCCGAGCATCTACGACATCCCGGCGACCATGCACTCGGAGGGACTGGACACCATCGTCTGCGACACGCTGCGGATCGACCTCGCCGATCACCCGATCGACCTGTCGTCGTGGGAGGACGTGGTGCGACGGGTCCACTCGACGACGCGGCGGCTCCGCATCGGCGTGGTGGGCAAGTACGTGACCATGCCGGACGCCTACCTGTCGATCGCCGAGGCGATCCGCCACGCCGGGTTCGGCATCGGGGCGGCTACCACCATCGAGTGGCTCGAGGCCGAGCGTGTGCCCTCCGAGATCGACGCGTCCCGGCTGAGCCAGCTGGACGGGATGATCGTGCCGGGCGGCTTCGGCGAGCGAGGGATTGAGGGGATGATCGCGGCCGCGCGGATCGCACGCGAGAACGACATCCCGTACCTCGGGATCTGCCTCGGCATGCAGATCCAGGTCGTCGAGTTCGCCCGCCACGTGCTCGGGCTCAGCGACGCCCACTCCACCGAGTTCTCCCTCACCACCTCGGCACCGGTGATCGCCATGATGGCCGAGCAGATGGAGGTCACCGATCTCGGGGGGACCATGCGACTCGGGGCGTACCCCGCCATGCTCGATCCGGGCTCGCAGGTCGCCGACCTCTACGGGACCACCGTGGTGTCCGAGCGGCATCGCCACCGCTACGAGTTCAACGCTCGCTACCGCGACCAGTTCGAGGCCGCTGGCATGCGCTGCTCCGGCACCTCTCCCGACGGACGACTCGTGGAGTTCGTCGAGCTGCCGGGGCATCCGTTCTTCGTCGGCACGCAGGCGCATCCCGAGTTCAAGTCCCGCCCCGACCGCCCCCACCCGCTCTTCCGTGGCCTCCTCGCCGCCGCGGCCGCGCGAGCCGAGGGTCGCGAGCCCCACATCCTCGACCCCGCCGCGGTCGACAGCGCTCCGTGAGTGCGGCGTTCGAGCTCGCCGGTTCGACCCCCCTCCTCACCTCCTACGTCTTCGGGGTCGAGCGCCGGACGGTTCGCCACGGCGACGAGACCTTCACTCGCGACGTCGTGACCCATCCGGGCGCGGTGGCCATCGTCGCGATCGACGACGACGGGCGCGTCGGGGTCGTGCGGCAGTATCGAGCACCGTTCGATCGCGTGACCATGGAGATCCCCGCGGGCACCCTCGACGTCGATGGCGAGGAGCCCCTCGAGGCGGCCCAGCGCGAGCTCGCCGAGGAGATGGGCCGCGCGGCCCGAGAGTGGCGACTGCTCGGGAGGTTCATGGTCTCGCCGGGTTGGGCGACCCAGGTGATGCACGTCTTCGAAGCCCGGAGACTCGTCGAGTTGCCGCGTTCACCGGAGGGTCCCGAGGAGACGGCCGCGACCACGGAGTGGTGGTCGCCGAGCGAGCTCCGCGAGCGGCTGAGGAGGGAGCCGGCCATCGACTCCACGATGATGGTCGGCCTCCACGCGGTCTATGGCTCCTTCTTCACCACCCCCTGAGCCGCTGCGCGACTACTTGGAGTGGCTCGCCGTCGAACGGGGGCGCGCCCGGGCCACCATCGACTCGTACCGCCGCGATCTCGTGCCGTTCCTCGAGTGGTGCCGCCGACGATCCCTCGATCCGCACCGCGGCACCGCCGACGACCTCGACCGCTACCTCGCGCAGCTCCGGGAGGCCGGTCGCGCTCCTACCTCGGTGGCGCGTGCGCGCGCCGCGCTGCGGGGCTGGTACGGGTTCCTCCTCGCCGAGGGGGTGCTCACGGCGGACCCCACCGCGTCGGTCCGTCCGCCCCGCCTGGCCCGCGCGCTGCCGCACCCCCTCAGCGAGGAGGCCATCGGGCTACTCCTCGACGCGCCGTGGGGGAGCGAGGCCCGCGACCGACGGGACCGGGCCCTGCTCGAGTTCCTCTACGGAACGGGCGCGCGGGTGAGCGAGGCGGTGGGGGTCCGACTCGACGACCTCGACTTCACGGAGGAGACCGTCCTCGTGACCGGGAAGGGCTCTCGGCAGCGACTCGTCCCTCTCGGGCGCTCCCTGCGTAGGGCCCTGCAGCGGTACCTCGAACCCGAGGGGCGCGCCCTCCTCGTCGGCGAGGTCCGGACCTCCCATCTCTTCCTCAACAACCGCGGCGGCCGGCTCACCCGTCAGGGCGCCGACCTCATCCTGCGCCGACGGGGTCGCTCCGTGGGCCTCGACGTCGCCCATCTCAGCGCGCACGTGCTCCGCCACTCCTGCGCGACGCACATGCTGGCCCACGGAGCGGACGTCCGGGTCGTCCAGGAACTCTTGGGGCACGCCTCGATCGCGACGACTCAGGTGTACACGGCCGTGAGCCCGACGGCCCTGCACGCGGCGTACCAGTACGCTCACCCTCGAGCCCAGGGGTGAGCGTGTCCAACTACGTGTACTTCTTCATCGCCGTGATTCCCTCGATCGTCCTGCACGAGGTGAGCCACGGCTACGTCGCCTACCTCTTCGGTGACCCGACGGCGAAGGAGAGCGGGCGGCTCACGCTGAACCCCCTGCGCCACGTCGACCCCTTCGGCACGGTGCTCCTCCCCGCCCTGCTGCTCTTCGCGGGTCTTCCGGCCTTCGGCTACGCGAAGCCCGTGCCCGTGAACGTGAGCCGACTCCGCGATCCGCGCCGCCAGTCCCTCTACGTGGCCCTCGTCGGCCCCCTGGTCAACGTCGTCCTGTCGGCCGTCGGCTACGTCATCAGCGAGATCGCCCTTCACGTGACCTACCAGCTCTGGATGCTGCAGCTCGGCGCCTACATCGGTCTCGTCAACCTGACCCTGGCCGTCTTCAACCTGCTGCCGATCCCACCGCTCGACGGCTCGGCGATCATCGAGCGCTTCGTACCGCGTCGTCGACTGGCTGACTACTACCGCTTCCGCGCCGCGGCGCTCCCCATCGTGATGGTCCTCGTCATCCTCGACGCCGCCGTCTTCCACGTCGGCACGTCGGCGCTGACCAGCCTCCAGAACTGGTGGCTCCACCTGCTCGTCTAGGGCCGGGGCGTGAGTCCCATGGCGGCGGCGGCGGCGTGGTAGGTGTGCGCCGCGACGCCCGCCGCCTTCTCGGCCCCCACCTCGCGCAGTCGATGCAGCTCTCCGAGATCGGCGCGCAACTCCTCGTAGCGCTGCCCGATCGGTCGCAGCGCCTCGACGACGACCTCGGCGAGATCCGCCTTCAGGTCTCCGTAGCGCGTGTAGCGCTCCGCCACCCGTGCCGGCGTCGTGTCGCTCAGGGCGGCGAAGATCTCGAGGAGGTTGGCCAGTCCCGGCTTGACCGTGGGGTCGTAGCGCATCTCCCCGTCGGTGTCCGTCACGGCCCGCTTGATCTTGCGCTCGATCGTCGTGGGCTCGTCGAGCAAGAAGAGGCACCCGAGCGGGCTGGCCACCGACTTCGACATCTTGCGCTCGGGCTCCTGCAGGTCCATGACCCGCGCCGCGACCGGGGGCTGCACCCCCTCGGGAATCGTGAAGACCTCCCCGTAGCGAGCGTTGAAACGCTCCGCGACGTCGCGCGTCAACTCGAGGTGCTGACGCTGATCGTCGCCGACGGGCACCTGCTCGCTCTGGTACAGGAGGATGTCGGCCGCCATGAGGACGGGATACGTGAGCAGGCCCACCCGGTAGCCCTGCTGGCGTCCGGCCTTCTCCTTGAACTGGGTCATGCGCGTGAGCTCGCCGTAGGACGCCACGCACTCGAGCAACCACGACAGCTGTGCGTGGTAGGGCACGTCGCTCTGGACGAATACCGTCGTCGCCGCGGGGTCGAGACCGCAGGCGATCAGGATCGCGAGGAGGTCGTCGCTCTGGCGACGCAGCGTCGCGGGGTCGATCTCGAGGGTCAGGGCGTGGAGGTCGACCACGCAGTAGAAGGCGTCCGCACCCTGCGCCGCGACCCACTGGCGAATGGCGCCGAGGTAGTTCCCGATGTGCATCGCGCCGGAGGGTTGGATGCCGGAGAGGACGCGCATCGGCCCATCGTAGAGGAGCGATCGCGGTGCTCGTGAGTAGTCTGTCCGGGTGACCTACGTCGTGACGACGCCGTCGTTCAGCGGGCCCCTCGACGTTCTGCTCCAGCTGATCAGTCGTCACGAGGTCGACGTCGTCGACCTGCCGCTCGCTCCGATCGTGGAGGAGTTCGTGCACCTCCTGCGTGCGGAGTCCTCGCAGATCGACGTGGACCAGCTCTCGGAGTTCGTCCTCATCGGCGCGATCCTGCTCGAGATGAAGAGCGCCCGCCTCCTGCCGGCGGCCGAGGACGCCGAACCCGACGAGGAGTTCATCGGCTGGGAGGAGCGCGACGTCCTCCTGGCACGCCTGCTCGAGCTGCGCACGTACTCGGCGGTGGCCGACGCCCTCGCCCGCCTCTTCGAGTCGGCCGCGCGGGCCCTCCCGCGCCTCGCGGGGATCGACGACGGCATCGTCATCACCCCACCCGACCTGCTCGCCGGCGTCACCCCGTCGGCGTTGGCCCTGGCCTACCTGCGCGGGATCGAAGAGAAGCCCGTTCCCGTGGTTCGGCTCCACCACGTCACCGTCGACGCCGTCACCGTCGCCGAGACGGTCGTCGTGCTGGCGGAGCGCCTGCCGCGCGCGGGTCGCGTCTCCTTTCGCGACCTCACGGCCGGGCTCGAGACGCGCATCGAGATCATCGTCCACTTCCTCGCACTGCTCGAGCTCTGCAAGCTCGGCCACGTCTCCCTCGGCCAGGGAGAGACCTTCGGCGACGTCGTCGTGGAGTGGCACGGTGGGGACGGGACCCTGGAAATAGGACGGATCGATGTCTATGAGGGATGAGGGATCACTGGCGCAGCGGCTCGAGGCGATGCTCACCGTCGCCCTCGAACCCATCTCGGCCGAAGAGCTGGCCGACGTCGCGGACGTCGACGCCGAGGACGTCACGACGACGCTCCGTTCGCTGCGCGACGAGTATCGCGAGCAACGGCGCGGCTTCCAGTTGAGCGAGCTCGCGAGTGGCTGGGTGATGCAGTCGGCCTCGGAGGTGGGCGAGTGGGTCGTCCGCTTCGCCAACCGCGACGTATCCCACCGACTGAGCTCGGCCGCCCTCGAGACCTTGGCCATCATCGCCTACCGTCAGCCCATCTCGCGGGCCCAGATCGCCGCGCTGCGCGGCGTGAACGTCGACGGGGTCACGCGCCTGCTCGAGCAGCGCGGCTACATCGCCGAGGTCGGTCGCTCGGCCGGTCCGGGCCAGTCGATCCTCTTCGGCACCACCGACCTCTTCCTCGACCGACTGGGCATCGCGCGCCTCGCCGACCTGCCCCCGATCGAGCAGTTCATGGCCCCCGCCGCCACGGCGATCGAGATACACGAGACCCTCGTCGGCGACGGCGACGAGGTGGCCAGTGGAGCCTGAACGCCTCCAGAAGGTGCTGGCCCGGGCCGGATTCGGGTCGCGCCGCGCCTGCGAGATCCTGATATCGGAGGGACGGGTGAGTGTGGACGGCGTCGTCGCGACGCTGGGCGACCGCGTCGACTCCGAGGTCCAGGAGGTCCGTGTCGACGGCCACCTCGCCCCGACCCGACCCGACGCCGTCTACATCTTGCTGAACAAGCCCGAGGGTGTCGTCACCACGGCCTCGGACCCCCAGGGCCGCACGACCGTCCTCGACCTCGTCCCGTCGCGGGTGCGGATCTTCCCGGTCGGGCGGCTCGATCGCAACACCGAGGGTCTGCTGCTGCTCACCAACGATGGTCGCCTGGCTCATCTCCTCACCCATCCCAGTACCCACGTCGCCAAGGAGTACCTGGCCCGCGTCGAGGGTGATCCGTCGCCCGGCGACATCCGTCGACTGCGCGAGGGAGTCGTCCTCGAGGACGGCCCGACGGCACCGGCGCAGGTCAGCCGGGTCAGCGAGGGGCTCTTGCGCATCGTGATCTACGAGGGACGCAATCGCCAGGTGCGGCGCATGTGCGCGGCCGTCGGCCACGAGGTGACGCGACTCGTGCGCACCCGCATCGGACCCCTGCAGGACCCCACGCTCGCCCCGGGTGCCTGGCGCACGCTCGGCGTCGCCGAAGTGCGTCAACTGATGGCCTCGGTTGGTCTGGCCCCCGAGGCGCCCTCTACGATGCCAGCATGACTTCCGCCGCCGTTCGGGCCATTCGAGGCGCCGTGACCTGCGACGTCGACTCGCCGGAGGCGATCGGCGAGGCGACGCGCGAGCTCATGACGACGATCATGACGCGCAACGAGCTCCACCACGACGACGTGATCTCGGTCATCTTCACGACGACGGCCGACCTCGTCGCCGCGTTCCCGGCGACCGCGGCGCGGTCCGTCGGCTTCGGCGACGTCCCCCTCATCTGCGCCCGCGAGATCCCCGTCCCGGGCGCCATGCCCCGCTGCATCCGGGTCCTGCTGCACTGCACGACCGAGCGCGCCCGCGACGAGATCCACCACATCTACCTGCGTGACGCCCGGGCCCTGCGCGATGACCTCCCCGAGTAGTCGACGGGCCCACGTCGTCGGGCTGGGCCTGATCGGGGGCTCCGTCGCCCTGGCCCTGCGCGACGCCGGGTGGCGGGTGACCGGTGAGGACCGCGATCCCCAGGCCGTCGCGACGGCGCGGCAGCGGGGCGTCGTGGACGACGGCGGGCTCGACGTCGACGTCGACCTGGTGGTGGTCGCCACCCCGGCGGGATCGGTCGTCGAGGTCGTCGACAGGGTCCTCTCCGTCCTGACGCGCTCCGACGCCATCGTCACGGACGTCGCCGGAGTGAAGTCGCACATCGTCGAGAGCATCCGCGACCCCCGCTTCCTCGGGGGCCACCCCATGGCGGGCTCCGAGCAGCGGGGCGTCGCCGCGTCGCGCGGCGACCTCTTCCGGGAGTGCACCTGGGTGCTGACGCCCACCGCGACCACGCCACCCGAGCTCTACACGGCGCTCCACGGGGTCTGGCGCGAGGTCGGCGCCCGCGTCCTCGCGATCTCGGCCGACGACCACGACCGTCTCGTCGCCATGGCGAGCCACGTGCCCCACCTCCTCGCCGGAGCCCTGATGAACGAGGTGGCTGTCGCCGCGCAGACCGACGCCGTCCTCCTGCAGCTGGCGGCCGGGGGATTCCGTGACATGACCCGTGTAGCGGCCGGGGACCCGACCATCTGGCCCGACATCCTGGTGGAGAATCGGGAGGCCATCACCCGCGCCCTCGACGGCGTCCTCACGCGGCTGCGCGCGTTGCGCTCCGCCGTCGGCGACGCCGACCGGTCCCGTCTCACCGACGCCCTCACCTCCGCCGCCCGCGCCCGCCGGGCCCTGCCGGGACGGGCCCTGCACACCGAGGACCTCGGCTACATCCGCGTCGGGCTCGCCGACCGCCCGGGACAGCTCGCGACGGTCACCACCGTGGCGTCCGATCTCGCGGTGAACATCTTCGACATCGAGATCGCTCACGACATCGAGGGGCTCGCCGGAACGCTCCTCCTCGCCGTCGACGCGGCGGGTCTCGACCTCCTCGCCGTCGCCCTCGCCGAACGCGGCTTCACCGTGAGCCGAGAGCGATGAGCCACGTCACGATCACCCCCCTGGCGTCCGCGTCGGGCCGCGTCGCCGTCCCGGGGGACAAGAGCGCCTCCCACCGCGCCCTCATCCTCGCGGCCCTCGCCGACGGCGAGAGCCGCCTCACGGGTCTCTCGCGAGGCGAGGACGTCCGGGGGACGGCTCGTCTCGTCAGCCAGCTCGGGGCGGTCGTCACCGAGGACGCCACGTGGGTGGTGCGGGGGCCCTCCGGGGGCCTGCGTCCGTCGGGGAACCCGCTCGACTGCGGCAACTCGGGCACGACGATGCGCCTCCTCTCCGGGGTGGTCGCGGGCGTCCCCGGCCGGCACACGCTGGTGGGCGACGCGTCCCTGATGCGCCGTCCCATGGACCGCGTCGCGCGGCCCCTGCGGGAGATGGGGGCCGACATCACCGGTCAGGGTGAGCGCGAGACCGCGCCGCTGCGCGTGGTGGGTCGACGCCCCCTTCACTCCATCGACTTCCGGGTTCCGGTCCCCAGCGCCCAGGTCAAGTCGGCCGTGCTCCTCGCCGGGCTCGTCGCGGAGGGCTCGACGGTGATCCGCGAGTCCGTCCGGACGCGCACCACGACCGAGGACATGCTGGCTCTCGCCGGCGTCTCCGTTCGCAGTGTCGACGACGGGGCGGGTCGCGTCGTCACCGTGCGGCCCGGACGCCCGCAGCCGGTCGACTGGTCCGTTCCCGGCGACCCCTCCCAGGCCGCCTTCTTCGTGGTGCTGGGCGCGATCCACCCCCGGGGCGCGATCACGATCGACTCGATCGACGCCGGTCCCGAGCGCACGGGCTTCCTCGACGTCCTCGAGCGCATGGGGGCGAGCATCGTCCGGCGTCCGTCCGCGTCGGGCGTGGGCATCGAGCTCGAGAGTCACGCGGCGGCGCTCCGCGGAACCGAGATCCGGTCCGACGAGATCCCCTCCGTCGACGAGGTGCCCGCGTTGGCCGTGGCGGCCGCCGCGGCCGAGGGTGTGAGCGCTTTTCGCGACATGGCCGAGCTGCGAGTCAAGGAGTCCGACCGCTTCGCTGGCGCGATGGACCTCGCGGCCCGACTCGGGTGCCGCGTGTGGGCGGACGGCGACGACTTCTTCATCGAGGGCCGCGGCGGCGCCTCTCGCTTCGAGCGATTCGAGATCACGGCCGAGCTGGACCACCGAATGGTCATGTCGGCCGCCATCGCGGGCGCCGCCGGCGCGGGCTGCGCCATCGCGGGCGCCGAGACCGTCGCGTCCAGCTACCCCGACTTCTTCGACGACCTAGCATCGCTGCGATGAACGACCGGGTGATCGCGATCGACGGTCCCGCCGGATCCGGCAAGTCGACGGTCGCGCGCCGGGTGGCGGAGGCCCTGGGGTGGTCGTACCTCGACACGGGCGCGATGTACCGAGCGGTGACCGTGCGAGTGCTGGCTCTCGGGCTCGATGCCGGCGACGCCGCGTCGGTGGCCCGGGTGGCCGCGTCCTGCGTCCTCGGCGTGGGCGAGCGCGTCGTCATCGACGGCGAGGACGTCACCGACCGCCTGCGCGACGACGACGTCAATCGCGCCGTATCGGCCGTCGCGGCCAACCCCGGCGTGCGCAGCGCCATGGTCGAACGTCAGCGCGCCTTCGCCCGGCACCAGGACCACGGCACCGTCGTGGAGGGGCGTGACATCACGACGGTGGTCTTCCCGCGAGCCGAGCTCAAGGTGTACCTCACGGCGAGCGACGAGGAGCGCGCCCGCCGTCGCGGTGACGAGGACCCGTCCAGCGTGGCGCGCCGCGACGCGGCCGATCGGGGCCGGACCGCCTCACCCCTGCGTCAGGACGCCGACGCACGCGTCATCGACACAACCGATCGAACGGTGGAGGATGTGGTGGAGGAGGTGGTGACGTGGGCGAAGACGCTGAGCTGATCCTGTCCACCGGCAAGACGCCCGTGTACCGGGCCGTCGCCGCTCTGCTGCGCGGGCTCTCGCGCGTGCTCTTCCGGCCGATCGTCGTGGGGGAGGAGCGCATCCCCCTCAGTGGCCCCGTCCTCGTCGCCCCCGTCCATCGCTCCAACGTCGACTTCGCGTTCACCCTCTTCTTCTCCCCGCGCAAGGTCTTCTTCATGGCGAAGCGGGAGCTCTTCGGCGTGCCGGTCTTCGGCAACCTGCTGCGTCAGCTCGGAGCATTCCCGGTCGATCGGGGCAGCGCGGACCGCGACGCCCTACGCCTGGCCGAGGAGGTGCTGCGTCGCGGCGAGGCCCTCATCATGTTCCCCGAGGGCACCCGTCGCGAGGGCGACGTCATCGAGGATCTGCGCGACGGCGCCATGTTCGTCGCCAGTCGCACGGGCGCCGCGGTGGTGCCCGTCGGCATCGGGGGCAGTGACCGGGCGATGCCCGGTGGGGCGAAGCTCCCACGGCCGGCGCGCGTCTCGATCGTGGTGGGTGAGCCGCTCGATCCGCCGAGGGCCGAGGGGCGAGCGCCGCGATCGCTCATCGCGTCGAAGACCGAGGAACTCCGGGAGCGGCTCCAGAGCGTCTACGACGCCAGCCGAGCCCTCCTCGAGCGTTCCTAGCGCTCTCGCCACCAGGTGCCGAGGACGACCTTCGCGTAGCGGAATCCGAACAGCCAGTTCTTGCCCTTCTTGGTGGTGCCCGCCTGGCGCGGGTGCCACACGGTCGGCACCTCGCTCGCGCGCCATCCCCGCTTGAGACAGGTGATCAGCAGTTCGGCCGTCTGGTACTGCTCCTGGCGCAGACGGTCGACGACGTCCGCGAGCATCGCGACCCGCAGGGCGCGGTACCCGGTCGACGTGTCGGTCAGGTTGGCTCCGGTCATGCGGTTCATCACGAACGAGAAGAAGTGCACTCCGAGCTTGCGGAAGCGATCCGACGTCCGATCCTCTCCGAGCCGGCGCGACGCGACGACGAAGTCGGCCCGGTCCTCGAGCAGCGGGGCGAGCAACTGGGGCATCTCAGCCGGGTCGTTCTGGCCGTCGGCGTCGAGGGTGATCACGTGCTGGACCCCCTCGTCGATGCAGTACCGGTAGGTGACCTGCAACGCGACGCCGTGGCCGAGGTTCACGGGGAACTCGATCACCTTCACGTTGGGGTAGGAGCGGCAGATCTCGGCGGTTCGGTCACGTCCCCCGTCGACCACCACGAGGGTCGTGTAGGCGTGTCCGTCAACGGTGGGGGGCATCTTGTCGAGCACCCCTCCGATCGCCCCCTCCTCCTCGTAGGCGCAGATCGACGCCACGATGGGCTCGGGTCGGAAGCCCGGGTAGTCCTCCCGGAATCGAGCCATCGCCTGGTCGATCGCGTACGCGCGCAGCGTGGCCAGTCGTCGGGCCTCGAGATCCTGCGTGGCCATGCGAACTCCTTGTTGATCGAGCGACGCGCGGCCCTCAGCCGCACCAACCGCCCATTCTACCCCGCACGACCCAGGAACCCGATGATCAGGGGTGATGCATCTCGAGGACGTCGGCCGCCCGCAGATCGCGGTCGAGGGCGTCCTCGTCGACCCCCGCGGGGACGCCCAGGGCGACGCTGAGCAGGGTCGCCACGCCGCGGAGCATCTCCCGCAGCTCCGGGGGAGGGGGGAAGTACTCGTCCTCGTCCGTCTGGACGTGCGTGACGACTCCGTCGCGGGGCGCCAGCCGCTCGAGGACCTCGTCCACGAGCGCCTCGGGCGCGGAGGCCCCCGCCGTCACGGCGACGACGCCGCTCAGGTCGGCCGGGAGCTCGGCGGCACTGTTCACGCGCAGCACGCGCGCGGCGCCGGCGCTCTCGGCCACGCTCGCGAGGGCTCGCGTGTTCGACGAGTTCCCGGATCCGATCACCACCACCACGTCGGCCCCGGGGGCGATCTCGCGCAGGGCCGCCTGGCGATTGGTCGTGGCGAAGCAGAGGTCGCTACGAGCGGGCGTCCAGATGTCCGGATACTTCGCCTCGACCCGCTCGCGCACGTCGCTCCACTCGTCGAAGGCCAGGGTCGTCTGGCTCAGAAGGGCCACCGGGCCGAGCTCCGCGGGCAGGGCGTCCACGTCGGCGGGGGTCTCGACCAGGCGCACCGCCTCCGGAGCGACGGCCATGGTGCCCACCGCCTCCTCGTGGCCCGCGTGGCCCACGTAGAGGACCGTGTAGCCCTTTCGGGAACGGACCTTCAGCTCGTGGTGGACCTTCGTCACGAGAGGGCAGACCGCGTCGACGACCGCCCCACCCGACTCGCGGGCGCGGGCCACCACGTCCGGGGCCGACCCGTGTGCGCTCAGCATGAGGGGGGCGCCCGCGGGGACCTCCGCCACGTCGTCCACGAAGACCACGCCGAGGCGTCGGAAGTGCTCGACCACGTAGCGGTTGTGGACGATCTCGTGGTAGCAGAAGACCGGCGGGTCGAAGAGACGCGTCATCCAGTCGAGGGCCTTGATCGCCTTCTCCACTCCGGCGCAGAATCCCCGCGGCTCGGCCAGGATCACCCGCTGCACCGTCACCGGACCAATCTACCGACCGGCGCCGATTTCGGGGCTCCCCGGTAGGCTTGACGAGTGTCCGGAGCCCGCATCGATGCCATCTCGCCCGGTTCGCCGGCCGACGGCCGCGGGCTGCGCCCCGGCGACGAGTTGGTCAGCGTCAATGGCCGTGCTCCGAGCGACATCATCGAGTACCAGCAGTTGATCGACGGGGAGCGCGTGGTCCTGGTCGTGCGCTCCGCGGGAGCGGCCCTGTCGCGCAAGGTCGCCATCGAGAAGCCGGCGGGGGAACCGCTCGGGCTCCACATCGACTCGGCGGTCTTCGACCGCATCCGCACCTGCGACAACCACTGCACCTTCTGCTTCATCTACCAGCTGCCCAAGGGCCTGCGACGGTCGCTCTACGTGAAGGACGACGACTACCGACTGTCCTTCCTCTACGGCAACTACACGACCCTCACCCGCTTCACCGAGATGGACCTGGAGCGCGTCGTCGAGGAGCGGCTCTCACCCCTCTACGTCTCGGTCCACACGACCACCCCGGAACGTCGCGCCGCCCTCCTGCGCAATCCCCGCGGCGCGACGAGCCTGCGGTGGCTGACCGAGATCCTGCGCGCCGGCATCACCGTGCACGCCCAGGTCGTCGTCTGCCCCGGCGTCAACGACGGGGACGAGCTGCGTACGACGATGGAGGACGTGCTCACCACCTACCCCGAGCTCGCGACGGTCGCACTCGTTCCGCTCGGCGTCAGCCGGTTCTCACAGGAGCCCACCATGCGTCCCCCCAGCGCCGAGGAGGCGGGCCGCGTCCTCGACCAGCTCGAGCGGTACCGCGACCTGGCGACCCGCGTCCTCGGTCGGCCCCTCTTCTACGCGAGCGACGAGTACTACCTCATCGCCGGTCGGCCCCTCCCGTCGCCGGAGCACTACGAGAGCCTCGACGAGGCCGAGAACGGCATCGGGATGACGGCCGCCTTCCGACGGGCCTTCCGGGGCGAGGGGGCGATGCCGGCCCTCGGCACCGGGTTCTTCCAGTCGGTCGACGGAGCCCCCGCCTGGGGCTACCGAGCGCCCCGCGCCACGGCGAGCGCCGCGGAGGCCACCGGGCCGGTCGAGATCCTCACGGGGGAGTACGCGGCGCCGCTGCTGCGCGAGCTGCTCGACGAGGTCGGCTACGTGGACGTCGGCGTGCGAGCGGTGCGCAACGAGTACTTCGGCGGGAACATCAAGGTGACCGGTCTGCTCACGAGCGAGGACCTGCGTCGCGCACTCGCCGACGTGCCGGCCGACCGCACCGTCCTGCTGCCGGACGTCTGCCTCTCCGAGGGCCGCTTCCTCGACGGCGCCGCCCTCGCCGACCTCGGTCGGGAGGTGACCGTGGTCCCCACCACGGGACAGGACCTCCGCCAGACCCTCGAACGCCTCGTGCCGCGGCTCCGGGTGTCCGCGTGACGCGCCCGACCGTGGTCATCGCCGGTCGTCCGAACGTCGGCAAGAGCTCCCTCGTGAATCGGCTGTGCGGCCGGCGCGTGGCCGTCGTCGAGGAGGAGCGCGGCGTCACGCGCGATCGGCACGTCGTCACCGTGGAGTGGGGAGGCGCCACGTTCGACCTCGTCGACACGGGTGGCTGGCTGGCCCACGGGGACGAGTTGGAGCAGAAGGTCTCGGAACAGGCCGACAAGGCGATCCGGGAGGCCGACCTCGTGCTGCTCGTGGTCGACGTCACCACCGGCGTCGCCGACGAGGACCGGGAGGCCGCCCGCTGGCTGCGCCGTACGGGACGACCCGTGGTCCTCGTGGTGAACAAGGTGGACGAGGCCCGGCGCGAGCCCGAGATCTGGGAGTTCCTCTCGCTCGGCCTCGGGGAGCCGATCGCCGTGTCGGCGGTGCACGGACGGGGAGCCGGCGACCTCCTCGACCGCATCGTGCGCGACCTCGGCGACGCCGCGACGTTCGCTACGGCCGACGCGTCCCCCGAGGAGACCATCGAGGAGGCGCCGTCCGACGAGCTGCGCATCGCGCTCGTCGGCCGCCCCAACGTCGGCAAGTCGACGCTCTTCAATCGCCTGATCGGCGAGGAGCGCTCCGTCGTGCACGACATGCCCGGGACGACCCGCGACGCGGTGGACACGGTGGTCGACACCGAGATCGGTCGCGTCCGTTTCGTCGACACCGCCGGCATGCGCCGCCGGGCTCGCACCGAGGCCGGTCTCGAGACCTACGCCGTGCTGCGCAGCCTCGACGCCCTCGACCGGGCCGACATCGCGATCCTGGTGATCGACGCCACGGTGGGCGCGACCGGCCAGGACCAGCGCCTGGCCGAACGCATCGCCGCGGCCGGGTGTCCGGCCGTCGTCGTGCTCAACAAGTGGGAGCTCGTCGCCACCGATCAGCGCCCCGCCGTCCTCGGGGGCATCGCCGATCGCCTGGCCTTCCTCGGCGAGGCGCCGGTGCTCAAGATCTCCGCTCTGTCGGGCAAGGGTGTCCACCGCATCCTGCCCGCGCTCGGGGCCGCCGCCAGCGACTACGCCCAGCGCATCCCCACCGGCGTGCTGAACCGGGCGATCCGGGACCTCCAGGCGCATCATCCGGCGCCGGGGGCGAAGATTCGCTACGCCATCCAGGGGGCCACCGAGCCGCCGACCTTCACCCTGTTCGCGAGCGGGCGCCTGCCCGCCACCTACCTGCGTTACGTCGAGCGATCGCTGCGGGAGCGCTTCGACCTCGGCTCCACGCCGCTGCGCATCCGGGTGAGGACCGAGTGACTCGCTGGTGCACCACCTGCGACCGACCCGTCGAGGGCGAGGTGTGCGAGGTGTGCGGGGAGCCGGTCGAGGAGCCGACGCACGAGCCGATGCCCTGGCGGTGGCGCTTCTTCATCGTCGCGACCGCGATCTACCTGATCTGGCGCATCTATCAGTTAGTTTCGTGGCTGACTCGACGCTAGGAGGACCAACGTGAGCGTCTACGCCCTCGGGGACCGAGTACCGCAGATCCACCCGGACGCCTTCGTCCACCCGGACGCCACTGTCATCGGCGACGTCCGCATCGGTGCGGATAGCTCCATCTGGCCCCAGGCCGTCCTGCGGGGCGACTACGGGACGGTGATCGTGGGGGAGCGCACCTCGATCCAGGACGGGGCCGTCCTGCACGCCGTGGCGGCCTTCCCGACCGTGATCGGCTCGGACTGCGTCGTGGGCCACCTCGCCCACCTCGAGGGGTGCGTCATCGACGACGGTGCCCTCGTGGGGAGCGGATCCATCGTGCTGCACCAGGCCCACGTCGCCACGGGTGCCACCGTGGCCGCGGGGGCCGTCGTGCGCAACCGAACCGACGTGCCGGCCGGCGCACTGGCGCTCGGGGTCCCCGCCGCGGTGCGCCCCGACGCGAGTGACGTGGATTCCATCGTCACCAAGGCGGCCCAGTACGTGGACAACGCCCGTCGCTACCGCCGTGAGATGCGGCGCATCGACAGCTAGGCGTTCGAGATCTCGACGAGCCGCTCGAGGCACTCACCGGCCCGTCCCGAGCGAACCGCCTGCGCGGCCATCTCGAAGCCGTCGACCAGGGTGTCGACTCGGTCCGCCGCGACCAGGGCCAGGGCGGCGTTGGCGCACGCGACGTCGAAGACCGGGTCCTCTCGACCGTCGAGGAACCGCCGCACGACCTCGACGTTGTGCTCGACGTCCCCGCCCCGAATCGCGGCGACCCCGTGGTGGCGACCGAGCACCTCACCAGCGTCGACGCGCTCGCTACGGACCTCGTCGGGGCGTACCGTGTAGAGCGTCGAGGGGCTACCGAGCGAGAGCTCGTCCAGCCCGTCGTCGGCGTTCACCAGGATCGCGTGCGTCACCCCCCGGTTGCGCAGCACCTGGGCCATGGCGTCGAGGAGATAGCCGCGCGCCACTCCGATCACGGCCCGGCGGACTCCGGCCGGGTTGGCGAGGGGTCCGAGGACGTTGAACACGGTACGAAAGCCCAGGGCGCGACGAATGGGGGTGAGGTAGCCGAGGGCGTGGTGGTACGAGGGCGCGAAGAGGAAGCCGATGCCGGCGTCGGCCACGCACCGGCGAACCGTTTCCGCCGGCACGTCGAGACGTACCCCGAGTGCCTCGAGGACGTCCGCCGATCCCACCGACGACGACGCCGCCCGGTTGCCGTGCTTGGCGACCGCCACCCCCGATCCCGCGACGGCGAGGGCCGCCATCGTGGAGACGTTCACCGTGTGGTGCTGGTCGCCACCCGTCCCAACGATGTCCACGGCGTCGACGCCGAGGTCGAAGGTGGTCGCGGCGTCCATCATCGCGTCGATGAAGCCCGTCATCTCCTCCGGGGTCTCGCCCTTCACGGTGAGCGCCGTGACGAATCCCGCGATCAGCACGCCCTCGATGCGTCCCGCCAAGATCGCGCCCAGACCCACCCGCGCGAGATCGCGATCGAGGTTCGTTCCGCGTACGAGCGGGCCGAGGATCTCCCGGGCGAAGTCCGCGCCGTCGACGATCGCGTCAGGGGTGTCGGACATGGCGACACGATACCCGGGCCGGGGCACCGTCCCCGGACCACTACGATGCGCCCGATGGGCGCCACCTACCTCGACGGGATCCTCGCGGCGCACCGCGAGCGGGTGGCCCGGGACGATCGCGCCTGGGCCGAGCGGCTCGCGACCCTCGCCCCTCACCCACCACGTTTCGCCTCCGACCTGGCGGCCGGCCCCCGGATCGCCGTGATCGCCGAGGTCAAGCGTCGCTCGCCCTCGAAGGGAGATCTCGCCCCGAACCTCGACGCCGTCGCGATCGCGCGCGACTACGAGCGTGGCGGAGCACGGGCCATCTCCGTCCTGACGGACCGCGACTTCTTCGGTGGGTCGCTCGAGGACCTGGCGTCCGTTCGCGCCGCGGTCGACGTCCCCCTCCTGCGCAAGGACTTCCTCCTCTCGCCCAACGATCTGATCGACGCCCGCGAGGCCGGGGCCGACGCGGTTCTCCTGATCGTGGCGGCCCTGGGCGACGAGGAGCTCGCCCCCCTCATCGCCCTCGCGGGACGGATCGGACTGGACGCACTCGTCGAGGTCCACACCCTCGACGAGATCCATCGGGCGCTCGACGCCGGTGCGCGGTGCATCGGCATCAACCAACGCGACCTCCACAGCTTCGCGGTGGATACCGACCACGCGGGAGAGCTGCGGCGTCACCTACCCGACGACGTCGTCTCGGTCGCCGAGTCGGGCCTGCGCGACGCCGCCGACGTGCGACGGGCGGCCGATCTCGGATTCGACGCCGTCCTCGTCGGGGAGGCCTTCGTGGTGGCACGTGATCGTCGTGGTGCCGTGGCCTCCTTCGCCGCGGTCGAGAGGGGAGGGCAGCCGTGCTGAGAGACCGAACACGCTGGATCAAGGTGTGCGGAGTGACGCGACCCGCCGACGTCGACGTCGTCTGCGAGGCCGGCGCCGACGCCGTCGGGATGATCTTCGCGTCGTCCTCGCGACAGGTCGGGATCCCCGCCGCCCTCGCCCTGTCCCGCGAGGCTCGTCACCGCGCCCTACGGGTCGGCGTCTTTCGCAGTCAGGACGATGACGCCATCATGCGCGTCCTCGACTCCGTCGATCTCGACGTCGTCCAGATCCACGACGCCATCACCCCCGAGTTCGCCGCCACGCTGCACGAACGTCGCCTCGCCATCATCGGGGCCGTCAGCGTGGGCACGTCGTCGTTCGCCTCGTACGAGGACGACCACCTCGACGCGGTGCTCGTCGACGGACCGGTGCCGGGCAGTGGCAAGGAGCACGCCTGGACCGAGGTCGGCTCGCGCGACTGGCGCCGACCGGTGATCGCCGCCGGTGGGCTACGCCCCCAGAACGTCGCGGCGGTGATCGCCGCCCCGTGGGTCTGGGGGGTCGACGTCGCGACCGGCGTCGAATCCTCCCCCGGCGTGAAGGATCCCGCCATGGTGCGGGCCTTCGTGGCGAACGCCCGACGAGCCTTCGAGGAGCGCGGATGACTCACGTGATGGGAGTCCCCGACGCCGGAGGACACTTCGGCGACTTCGGGGGTCGTTACGTCCCCGAGGCCCTCATGCCGGCGTGCCTCGAGGTCGAGTCGGCCTTTCGCGAGGCGTGGTCGGATCCCGACTTCGTGAACGAGTTTCGGGAGACCCTGCGCCTCTTCGGCGGCCGGCCGACCCCCGTCACGCCGCTCGAGCGCCTCTCCGAGCACCTCGGGCTGCGCGTCTTCGCCAAGCGGGAAGACCTCGCCCACACGGGCTCCCACAAGATCAACAACGTCGTCGGCCAGGCCCTGCTCACTCGTCGGATGGGCAAGCGCCGGGTCATCGCCGAGACGGGGGCCGGACAGCACGGCGTCGCCACGGCGACGGCCGCCGCGCGTCTCGGCCTCGACTGCACGGTCTTCATGGGCGAGCTCGACACGCAACGCCAGGCCCTCAACGTGTTCCGGATGGAGTTGCTCGGGGCCCGCGTCGTGCCCGTCACGTCCGGCAGCCGGACCCTGAAGGACGCCGTCAACGAGGCCATGCGCGAGTGGGTCACCTGCGTCGACGACACCCACTACTGCCTCGGCTCGGTCATGGGACCTCACCCGTTCCCGTGGATGGTTCGCGAGTTCCAGAGCATCATCGGAACCGAGGCCGCCGAGCAGCTCCGCGCCCTCGGCGTCGAGGAGCCGGACCTCGTCGTCGCGTGCGTCGGCGGGGGCTCGAACGCCGCCGGGATCTTCGCCGGCTTCGCCGACTCGCGCGCCGACCTCGTCGGGGTCGAGGCCGCGGGAGGGTCGGCCGTCGGCTCCGGGGTCCCCGGCGTCCTGCACGGCATGCGGTCGATGATCCTCCAGGACGATCACGGTCAGGTGGAGGAGGCGGAGTCGATCTCCGCGGGCCTCGACTACCCGGGCATCGGCCCCGAGCACGCCCACCTCGCGAGCATCGGGCGCGCCCGCTACACGCGGGCGGCCGACGACGAGGTCATCGACGCCCTCGGTCTGCTCAGCCGGCTGGAGGGGATCATCCCCGCCCTGGAGACCGCCCACGCCGTCGCGTGGCTCCTTCGCGAGGCCGCGTCGATCCCGAGCGGATCGACCGTCCTGCTCAACCTGTCGGGACGCGGGGACAAGGACGTGGCGCAGGTTCGTTCCCTCCTGGAGGACCGGCGATGACGCGCCTCGACCACGACCTGCGTGCCGTGCGAGAGCGGCGCCGGGCCCTGGTGCCGTACTTCGTCGCCGGGCTCACCCCGACGTGGACCCAGTACCTCGAGGCCGCCGTCCAGGGCGGCGCCGACCTCCTCGAGGTCGGCGTCCCGTTCTCCGACCCGATGATGGATGGCCCCGTCATCCAGGCCGCCGGCGTGCGGGCCCTCGAGCGGGGCGTGACCCTCGAGGGCGTCCTCGACGAGCTGGCTCGGACCGCACTGGGCGTTCCCGTCGTGATCATGACCTACTTCAACGTCGTGCACTATCGGGGCCTCGAGCGAGCGGCGGGACTCCTCGCCGACGCCGGGGTCGCCGGGGTGATCCTCCCGGACCTCTCTCTCGAGGAGTCCGCCCCGTGGCGGGTCGCCGCCGGGGCCCGCGACGTCGCGACCGTCCTCATGGTCGCCCCCTCGACGCCACCCGATCGGATCGGGCGCATCGTGGCCACCACGCAGGGCTTCGTCTACGCCGCCGCGCGCATGGCGGTGACCGGGCGGGCGAGCGGCGACGGCGAGGCCGACCTCGTGGTGTCCCGCGTCCGCGAGCACGGCGACGTCCCCGTCTACGTGGGCATCGGCGTCTCGGCGCCCGAACAGGCCCGGCACGCGGCTCGCCACGCCGACGGCGTGATCGTCGGGTCGGCCCTCGTGCAGCGCGTCCTCGACGGGGAGAGTCCCGCCGAGTTGGAGGCCCACATCTCTCTCTTCCGTCGGGCGATCGACGAAGGAGCCCGCGAGGCCTGATATTCCGGGGCCGTGGGACTTAAGTCCTTTGACCAGGACGGACAAACTAGTCTTTCTCGTGAATAACTTCACATTCCCGCGCGATGAGAAGCCACGCTCAACGTCAAGTGCCGTGTTATATCAGTGATGAGCCGCGTTCGTGACGGCTCGAAGTGCACAACCAAAGTGGGGGTATTTCATGGCAGACGAACACAAGGTTGCCGATCCCGGCCCGCTCGGTCTGGCGGGTTTCGCGGCGACGACCTTCTGTCTCAGTAGCGCCAACGCGAACCTGTGGCACGGGG
>DAIDKS010000046.1 GCA_027449885.1 Acidimicrobiaceae bacterium | reverse complement strand
CATCGACCTCGAGCTCGAGGTCGAGTCCCTGACCCCGATCCGACCCATGGGCGAGCGCCTGCGCGCCTGGCACGAGGTGTCGGGCAAGGACGTCAACTTCGTCCGCCTCGACCTCGCTGAGGAGTACGACCGACTCGCGGCCCTCATCCGCGACGTCCAGCCCGACGCGATCGTCCACTTCGGCGAGCAGCGGGCCGCGCCGTACTCGATGCGTGACGAGGCCGCCAAGCGCTACACCGTCGACAACAACGTGCGGGGCACTCACAACGTGCTCGTCGCGATCTCGGAGTCCGGTCTCGACACGGCCCTCGTGCACCTGGGGACCATGGGCGTCTACGGCTACGGCTGGTCGGGCTCGGCCCCGATCCCCGAGGGCTACCTCACCGTCAAGGTGCCGACCCCCGACGGCGACATCGAGCGCGAGATCCTGCACCCGGCCAACGCGGGCTCCGTCTACCACCTCACCAAGACGCTGGACCAGCTGATGTTCGGCTTCTACGCGGCGAACGACCAGATCCGCATCACCGACCTGCACCAGGGCATCGTCTGGGGGACCCAGACGCCCCAGACCGTGCGCGACGAGCGGCTGATCAACCGCTTCGACTACGACGGCGACTACGGCACCGTGCTCAACCGCTTCCTCATGCAGGCGGCCATCGGGCACCCGCTCACCGTGCACGGCACCGGCGGCCAGACGCGCGCCTTCATCCACATCCGCGACACGGTGCGTTGCATCCAGATCGCCCTGGAGAACCCGCCGGCGAAGGGCGAGAAGCCGAAGATCTTCAACCAGGTCACCGAGACCCACCGGGTTCGCGACCTGGCCCAGATGATCTCCGGGATGACCGGCGTCGAGGTGGCCAATCTGCCCAACCCGCGTCGCGAGGCGGCGGAGAACGAGCTGAACGTGGCGCGAGAGCAGTTCCTCGCCCTCGGCCTCGACCCGACGACGCTCTCCGAGGGCCTGCTGGAGGAGATCCGCGACATCGCCCAGCGCTACGCGGGCCGCGCCGACACGACCAAGATCGTGGCGCGCTCGACGTGGCGCCGGGGCATGGAGACGGCACCCGACCTGCGGTAGTCCTCACTCGGCGCTCGGGGCGTGTGAGACTCGCCCCATGACCGACTACCAGTACGTTCCCCATCCCCGCCGCGAGGAGTTGCGAAAGGGCCGCCCCGTTCGCACACGGGACCTGCGTCGCCTGCACCACGAGAACCCCCTGGTGCGGTTCAACGCTCGCTTCGGCCTGCGCGTCACGCTCATCGTCGGAACGATGTGGGCCGCGTACCTCTTCACCGTGCTCGCGCTCTTCGCCCTGCCCTCCGCCGTCCACCAGGGCGTCTACTACGTGATCGTCTGGCTCTCGAGCAGCTTCCTCCAGCTGGTCCTGCTGCCGGTCATCATCGTGGGCCAGAACATCCAGGCGGCGGCCGCCGACAAGCGGTCCGAGGAGACCTACAAGGACGCCGAGGCCGTCCTGCACGAATCCGAGGAGATCCAGCGCCACCTGGAGTCCCAGGACCAGGCCATCGCCGACATCCTGACCCGGCTGGAGCGACTCGTGCCCCCGGCCCCCGCGGCGTAGCCGCGGGCTTGTCAGAATGGGGAGGTGGCCCTCCTCGCCAGCCTCACCACCACGACCCTCGTCAACCCGCACCTCGGCAAGCCCCTGCCGATCGCGCGCGCCGTCGTGGTCGCGGTCCCCGTCCTCGCGGTGATCGCCTTCGCGTGGCTGCGTCGCCGGGGACGGCCCTAGGCCGTCGCGCGGCTGAGCAGGTCGCGGGCGATGGCCGCGATCTGCATCTCGTCGGTACCCGCGTAGATGCGCAGGACCCGCGCGTCGCGGTAGAGCTGCTCGACCCGGTACTCGGTGACGTACCCGTTGCCCCCGAAGACCTGGATGGCGTCGTCGGCGACCTCGCACGCCGCCCGGGCCGCGTAGAGCTTCATCGCGGAGGCCTCGGCCAGGGTCGGCGTGACGCCGGCCCGGCTGCGCTCGACGTGGGCGAGCACCATGGCGCGCACGTTGACTCGGGCGACCTCCATGGCGGCGAGCATCTCCTGGACGAGCTGGTAGTCACCGATCGGCGCGCCGAAGCGCTCGCAGGTCCGGGCGTAGTCGACGCTGAGCCGTAGAGCCTCCTCGATGATGCCGAGCGCCATCGCCGCCACTCCGGCCCGTTCGGTGACGAAGTTGTCCTTGGCGCTGGCGCGACCACCGCTCGGGGAGTGGTCGTCGCCGAGGAGCCGATCGCGACCCACGACGACGTCGGTGAGGAAGACCTCGCCGGTCGGTGAGGCGTGCTGGCCCATCTTGCGCAGTGGTCGGGACTGGTCGAGGCCGGGCATGCCCCGGTCGAGGACGAAGGGCAGGACGCGCCGACGACGAGGATCGACGTCGGGCTCGTCGAGCTTGGCGTAGACGACGAGGGTGTCGGCGTAGGGACCGTTGGTGATCCAGGTCTTCTGGCCGTTGAGGACGAACTCGTCGCCGTCGCGACGCGCCGTCGTGCGCATCCCGCCGAGGGCGTCCGAGCCGGAGTCGGGCTCGGTGATGGCCCACGCGCCGACCTTGTCCAGGGTGACCAGGTCGCGACCCCAGCGCTCCATCTGCTCCGGGGTGCCCAGCGCGTTGATCGTTCCCCCCGCGAGGCCCGTCGAGACGCCGAGTGAGGTCACGAGGCCGGGGCTGACGCGGCAGAGCTCGATCGTGGTGATGAGCGAGGGGGCGGGGTCGCTCCCGCCCGACCGGGCCGACTTCGGGGCGCCCTCGCGACGCCGGGCGAGGGCGCGCTCGAACGACTCGAGCGCCATCTCGCGGATGCCGAAGGTCCGGTAGAGCTGGCGGAGCAGGTCGTAGGGCGGCTCGTCGCCGTGCTCGATCGCGTCGAGCCGCGGTCGCACCGCCTCGTCGACGAAGCGCCGCACCGCGTCGGCGATCTGACGCTCCTCGTCGGACCAGTCGAGCACGGTCGGCCGCTCAGTCCCAGCTGACGCGCGTCAGGGTGTTGCGGTCGGTGTGCATGATCACCGTCGGCCAGCGCTGGTGCTCGACGACGGTCGTCTCGTCGTAGGTGAAGGTGTCGCCCTCCACGGCGATCGTCACGTCGAAGCGCGTCGTGCGGGCCACCTCGTCGAGGTAGGGGTTGGAGAGGATGCCGTAGACGTTGGAACCGAGCTCCGCGTGCAGGTCGAAGCGGGTGGCGTCGGGCGCGGCGGTTCCTCCGGCGATCACGGCCGACGCGCGCGGGACGAGGAAGCACCGCATGACCTGGTGGCGGTCGCCGTCCCACATCCAGTACCCGACCTCGGTGTGGAAGGGGTTGTCCTCCCCCTCGCGGTAGACCGCGGTCCGGTAGTCGAGGCCGTAGAGGTGCTGATCGCCGTTGTCGACCGGCCCGAAGGGCTTGAAGGTGGTCTTCTCGCGGTAGACGGTCTCGGCGACCTTCCCGTTCTCGTTGTGGTAGGAGACGTCGAGGCCGTCCCAGCCCGACTCCCACGTGCCGACCAGGAGGCCTAGCGGCCCCCACTCCTCGTACGACATATCGTCATCCCCTCGGTCGATGGCGGCGTGCGCGTGGCGCACCCCGATACTAGAGAGGTGCGGGGGGCCCTCGGGGTGGCGAGCCCGTCGCGCCCGATCCGCTGGTCGATAGTCTCCGAGATGTCAGGGGGGACGATGCCATGACCCAGGTACGAGGAGCCGCGGCGCCGACGTCCGGTCGCCAGGATCACGGGGGGTTCGACCCCGAAGCGCTGGACGAGGCGGTCGCGGGGGTGACCGAGCGGGCGGCCGCCTGGGCCGCGACGCCGCCGGCCGAGCGCGAGCGGCTGCTCGGGCGGGTCGTCGCCGACACGGTGCTCGTCGCCGAGGAGTGGAACGCTGCCGCGTGCGCGGCCAAGGGCTACGACCCGAGCGGGCCGGAGGGCGGCGAAGAGCTCTTCAGCGGCATCGGGACCTTCGTGCGGATGGCGCAGGGCCTGCGCGCCTCGCTGCGCGACCTCGCCGCTGGTCGCCCGCCGCGGTACCCCGGCCCGGTGCGCCACCGACCGGGGGACCGGATATCGATTCAGGTGCTGCCGGCGACGGCCTTCGACCGGATCCTCTACGCGAAGACGACCGGCGAGGTCTGGATGGAGCCGGGCGTCGACGAGGACGAGGTCCGAGCGACCCAGGCCCGCGCCTACGCCGACCCGGGGGCTCACGCGGGCGTCTCCCTCGTCCTCGCCGCGGGCAACGTGGCCTCGCTGGGCCCGCGCGACGTGCTCACGAAGATGTTCGCCGAGGGCCGGGTGGTCGTCCTCAAGGCCAATCCCGTCAACAGCTACCTCATCCCGTACTGGGAGCGTGCCCTCGCGGCGCTGATCGAGCCGGGCTTCCTGCGCATCGTGGACGGCGGGGCCCAGGTGGGCTCGTACCTCACGAGCCACCCGGGCGTCGACGACGTGCACGTGACCGGCTCGGACAAGACCCACGACGCGATCGTCTTCGGCACCGGGGAGGAGGGCGCCCGCCGGCGAGCCGCCAACGAGCCGGTCCTCGAGAAGCCGATCACCTGCGAGCTGGGCAACGTGTCGCCCGTGGTGATCGTCCCCGGCGAGTGGACGGCCGCCGAGATCGACTACCAGGCGCGCCACGTCGCCACGATGCTCGCGAACAACGCCGGGTTCAACTGCCTATCGCCACGGGTGATCGTGACCTCCCGTCACTGGGCCCAGCGCGAGGAGTTCCTCGGAGCGCTCGAGCGCGTCTTCGCCGCGCTGCCGACCCGCCTCGCCTACTACCCCGGGGCCTTCGAGCGCCGTGACGCCCTGCTCGCGGCCCACCCCGACGCCCGTCAGATCGGAACGGGGGGTGAGGGGATCATGCCCTGGACGATCATCCGCGACGTCGACCCCACCCGGCCTGAGGACCCGGCCTTCAACGTGGAGGCCTTCTGCGCCCTCATGAGCGAGACGGCGCTCGACGTCGCCGACCCGGCGGAGTTCCTCGCGCGGGCCACGGACTTCTGCAACGAGGTGCTCTGGGGGACGCTCTCGATGACCCTCCTCGTCGACCCGCGCACGAGGTCGCGCCCCGGGGTCGACGAGGCGCTGGAGCGCGCGGTGGCCGATCTGCGCTACGGATCGATCGGCGTGAACGCCTGGCACGCGCTCAGCTTCGCCTTCGGGTCGACGACGTGGGGCGCGTATCCCGGACACCCGGCGACCGACATCCAGTCGGGGCGCGGGATCGTCGGGAACGCCCTCCTCTTCGGGCGACCGCAGAAGTCGGTGGTGCGCGGACCCTTCGTCGCGTCGCCACCGCCGGCGTGGTTCGCGACGAATCCCCACGGGGGCGACGTGATGCGTCGCCTGTTGCGCTTCGAGGCGAGTCCCTCGTGGGGGCGGCTGCCGCGTCTCGTGCTCGCCGCCCTGCGTCACTAGGACACGGGCCCGGCCCGCGGCGCGCGGGTCGGCCGTCTACCCTGTCACCATGTCCTGGGTCGACGCGGTGATCCTGGGCCTCGCCGTCCTCGCCGCCCTGCGCGGCTGGGGCGCGGGAGCGGCCCGCCAGATCGGGATGGTGATCGGCCTCATCGCCGGCTTCGTCGGCGCCACGGCCGTCGCGCCGCACTGGGCCACCAACGTGGCCTCGGGCAACTGGCGGCCCGCCGTCACTCTGGCGATCATCCTGGCGGGCTCGGCGCTCGGCAGCTCCGTGGGCTCGGCGCTCGGGGCGCTGGTGCACCGGTCTATGCGGGTCATCCACCTCGGCACGATCGACCGCGCGGTGGGTGCGGGCGTCGGCGTCGTCGGCTCACTGGCGCTCTCCTGGCTGGCCGCCGGACTGGTGGCCGTCGTGGCGTGGGGGTCGGTGGGGGCCGCCATCCAGGACTCGGCCATCCTGCGAGCGATGAACCGCGTGCTACCCCCGGTGCCGGCGATCGAGGGGCGGGTCCAGAGCGTCTTGCGCAACGCCGACCTCCCCAACGTCTTCGCGTCCCTGATCGCCCCGCGCGTGGCCGTCGCCCCCGTTCACCTCGGCCCGACGGTGAGTCCGGTGGCGAGCCCGCCCGGCGTCGTGAAGGTCCTGGCGGGCGGGGGGTGTCCCCTCGGACACGAGGGGACCGCCTTCGTCGTCCGGCCCCACGAGGTCGTCACGAACGCCCACGTCGTCGCCGGAGCCACGGCGATCACCGTCGACGGCTACCGCGCCGAGGTGGCCCTCTACGACCCCGTGACCGATCTCGCCGTCCTGCGGGTTCCCGGCCTCCCGGCCCCCGCCCTGCCCCTCTCGACGGGGGTGCCGGCCATCGGCACCGCGGCGCGAGTGGTGGGGTTCCCGCTCAACGCCTCCCGGACCCTCGCGCCGGCGCAACTGCGCGGCACGGTGACGGGATCGGGGCGGGACATCTACAACCAGGGTCTGGTCACGCGGACCTACCTGGTGGTCGCCGCGAGCATCGCGCCGGGCAACTCGGGCAGTCCGGTGATCGTGCGAGGCCGGGTCGTGGGCGTGATCGTCTCGAAGTCGGTGAGCCAGAGCCTGGTCGCCTACGCCATCCCGGCCGCGAAGGTCGTGAGGGACCTCCGGCGCGTCACGGCGACGAGCACCGCCTCGACGCAGGGCTGCACCACCTGACGACGAGGCCCGGCCCACGGTCGGGCCTCGTCGTCAGGTGGTGACGTGCGACTACGAGGCCGCGTGGATGGCGTCGGCGAGGACGCCGAGCCCGTCCTCGAGCTGGGGCTCGGTGATGACGAGCGGCGGGAGCAGTCGGATGACGTTGCCGTAGGTGCCGCAGGACAGGGCGATGACGCCCTGCTGGTTGCAGTAGTTGACGATGGCCTTGGCCGCGGCCGCGTTGGGCTCGGTCGTGCCGGGCTTCACGAGCTCGACGGCGATCATGGCCCCGCGCCCACGCACGTCGCCGATGATCGGCGCGTCCTGGGCCAGACCCCGCAGGCGCGGGAGGACGACGTCGCCGATGGCGCGCGCTCGAGCCGGCAGGTCGAGGTCGCGCATCGTCGAGATGGTGGCGAGCGCCGCGGCGGTGGCGACGGGGTTGCCGCCGTAGGTGCCGCCGAGGCCGCCCTCGTGCACCGCGTTCATGAGCTCCGCACGGCCGGTCACTCCGGCGAGCGGCATGCCGCCCGCGAGGCCCTTGGCCGTCGTCACGATGTCCGGGATGACGCCCTCGTGGTTGACGGCGAACCAGTCGCCCGTGCGGCAGAAGCCCGACTGGATCTCGTCGGCGATGAAGACGACGCCGTTGGCGCGGGCCCACTCCGACAGAGCCGGCAGGAATCCGTCGGCCGGGACGACGAACCCGCCCTCGCCCTGGATCGGCTCGATCAGGATGGCCGCCACGTTCGTGGCGCCGACCTGGCTCTCGATCTGCGAGATGGCCCGGGCCGCCGCCGCGGGGCCGTCGAGACCGTCACGGAACGGGTAGCTCATGGGCACGCGGTAGATCTCGGGGGCGAAGGGGCCGAAGTGGTCCTTGTAGGGCATGTTCTTCGACGTCAGGGCCATGGTCAGGTTGGTGCGGCCGTGGTACGCGTGGTCGAAGACGATGATCGCTTGGCGTCCCGTCGCGAGGCGGGCGACCTTGACGGCGTTCTCGACCGCCTCGGCACCCGAGTTGAAGAGGGCGGACGTCTTCGCGAAGTCGCCGGGGGTCAGCTGGGCGAGCTCCTCGCAGACCTTCACGTAGCCCTCGTAGGGGGTCACCATGAAGCACGTGTGGGTGAAGGCGGCCACCTGGGCGCTCACCGCGTCGACGACGGCGGGGACGTGGTGGCCGATCGAGACGACCGCGATGCCCGACCCCAGGTCGAGCAGCTGGTTCCCGTCCACGTCGAGCAGGATGGCCCCCTCGCCGCGCTCGATGTAGACCGGGAAGCCCTGGGACAGGCCCGAGCTCACCACGGCGCTGCGGCGGGCGTGGAGCTCGCGGGACTTGGGGCCGGGCAGCTCGGTGACGACCTTGCGCTCGGTGCCGATGGACGACGTGGTGCTGGACACGGTGACTCCTTGACTTGTCCCGACCGGGCCAGGTTAGTTCTGGCCCCGGGCCGCCACCAGACGACGAAACGGGTGACCGATGGTCACCCGTTTCGCGTGGCGGAGGAGGTGGGATTTGAACCCACGGTGCCCGTAGACACAGCAGTTTTCGAGACTGCCCGATTCGGCCGCTCTCGCACCCCTCCGCGGGAGAGTCTACCCCCGACGCGCGGTACCGTCGTCGGCGAGGAGGGCCGTGGACGACGATCAGCGATTCATGGGCGAGGCGCTCGCGATGGCGCGCGCCGCGGCGGGGCACGGTGACGTGCCGGTCGGCTGCGTGCTGGTCGCGGGGGGACGGATCGTCGGGCGGGGCGAGAACCGCCGGGAGGCGGACGCCGATCCCACGGCTCACGCCGAGATCGTCGCCCTGCGGGCGGCGGCCGCCGAGCGCGGGCGCTGGCGGATGGACGACGTGACCGCCTACGTGACCCTCGAGCCCTGCGTGATGTGCGGCGGGGCCCTGCTCAACGCCCGGGTCGCCCGGGTGGTGATCGGCGCCCTCGACGAGAAGGCGGGCGCGGTGGGGTCCCGCTACCACGTGCTGGCCGACCCCCGACTCCTCCACGAGGCGGCCGTCGACTACGGCGTGCGCACGGAGGAGGCGGCCTCGCTCCTGCGCGACTTCTTCGCCGATCGGCGGGTCGACGGGTCGTCCGGGCGCTCCGGCGCGGGCGGCGACGACCTGCCATGATGTCCCCGGGAGATCGTGACGTTCACCGGGGGGGCGACTGTCGTTCACTCGCGCGTAACCGGGCCTTGCTACGGTCACCCGCTCGGGTACCGCCAGAGCGGCGGACCTCCGGAGGGAGTAACTCAGTGCGATTCAACAAGATCAAGCTGTCGCTCGCTGGGGCGATGGTCAGCACGGTTCTGGTGGGCGCGGCGTCGCTCGGCGGGACCGCGTCGGCCGCGACCAGCTGCGCCACGGCGACGTCGGCGGCCGCCTGCGGCGGCATGGCCGCGCTCATCAAGGCGGCGAAGGCCGAGGGCTCACTGAACGTGATCGCTCTGCCGGCCAACTGGGCCAACTACGGAGCCATCATTGCGGCGTTCCACAAGAAGTACGGCATCACGGTCAACTCGTACAACCCGAACGGCTCGAGCCAGGACGAGATCAACGCGATCATCGCTGACAAGGGTCGCTCGAGCGCGCCGGACGTGATCGACGTGGGCACCAACTTCGCGATCACGGCGAAGGGTCAGCACCTGCTCGCCCCGTACAAGGTCGCGACGTGGAACGCCATCCCGGCGGCCCTGAAGGACCCGGCCGGCTACTGGTTCGACGACTACGGCGGCTTCGTGGCCATCGGCTGCAACTCGGCCGTGGTGAAGGCCTGCCCGACCTCGTTCGCCCAGATGCTCCAGAAGGGCAAGGGCTACAAGATCGGCATCAACAACAACCCGACGGCGTCGGCGTCCGCCCTGGCGGCCGTCATGGCGGCGGCGATCGCTAACCACGGCTCGCTGAACAACGTCAAGGCCGGCGTCAACTACTTCGCCCAGATGAACAAGAACGGCAACTTCGTCGCCACCGTGGCCGGTCCCTCGACCGTGCAGAGCGGCGCGACGAACATCGTGATCTGGTGGGACTACCTGCAGGCTGGCTCGATCAGCTCGCTGCCCGGCTACGCGAAGAAGTGGAAGGTCGTCATCCCGAGCGACGCGGCGATGGCCGAGTACTACACCCAGGCCATCAGCTCGAGCGCCCCGCACCCCGCGGCGGCTCGCCTGTGGGAGGAGTTCCTGTACTCCACCCAGGGTCAGAACCTCTGGCTGGCCGGTAAGGCCCGTCCGGTGGAGCTCGCCTACATGACCGCTCACCACACCGCCACCCCGAAGCTGCTGGCCGCCCTGCCGCCGGCGCCGACGAAGGGCATCCAGTACCCGACCCAGGCCCAGATCACCAAGGCCGAGGCCGTCGTGTCGGCCACCTGGCCGACGGCGGTCACGTCCGGTCCGTGATCGGTGACTGACGGAGCTCTGTCGAGCACGTTGACGTCCGCCCCGGGGGTTCCCGGGGCGGACGTCAACGTCGTCCCTACGTGGCGTCGCCTCGGGCGTCGCCTGCGCCCCGGCCTGGCCGTGGCGCCGTTCCTGCTGTACTCGTTCCTCGGCCTCGGGCTGCCGATCCTCGCGGTCGTCGACTTCGCCTTTCGCGACCCCGCGGGCCACCTGACGTCGGCCAACGTGCGCCTGATGGCGCACAACCCCTACCTCCTCGGCTTCAAGAACTCGATCATCCTGGCCGCCATCACCTCGGTCGTGCCGGGGGTGCTGGGCGTCATCCTCGCCTACACGATCCACACCTCGCGCAGTGGGCTGCTGCGGCGACTCGTCGCGACGGCCTCGGGCGTGCTCGCCAACTTCGGCGGCATCAACCTCACCTTCATGTTCATCGCCACGATCGGGTCGACGGGCCTGCTCTCGGTGTGGCTCACCTACCTCCACATCAACCTGACCAGCCTGGGCTTCAACCTCTACTCCTTCTACGGCGTGGTCGTCGTCTACATGTACTTCCAGATCCCGCTCATGGTCCTCGTCATCACCCCCGCCCTCGCCGGCCTGCGCGCCTCGTGGCGTGAGGCCGCCTCCAACATGGGCGCCTCCCCGTGGCGCTACTGGCGCCACGTCGGCATCCCGGTCCTCATGCCCTCGGTCCTCGGGGGGATGCTGCTCCTCTTCGGTAGCGCCTTCGCCGCCTACGCGACGGCGGAGACCCTGACCG
The DNA here is from genome assembly GCA_027449885.1 of Acidimicrobiaceae bacterium. Lineage (GTDB taxonomy): Bacteria > Actinomycetota > Acidimicrobiia > Acidimicrobiales > RAAP-2 > RAAP-2. The sequence continues at coordinate 35,609 of DAIDKS010000046.1, read as the reverse complement.
CCGGCACCGTCACCCTGGCCCCGATCCAGATCGGCAACCTCCTCGCCGGCAACGCGATCAGCGGCCAGGTGAACGTCGGCTACGCCATCGGGCTCGGCATGTTCGTCGTGCTGGCGATCACCATGGTCCTCTACGGACTCGTTCGGAAGCGGGCGTCGAAGTGGCTTCGCTAACGGTCGAGGCCCTCGAGGACCTGGCGGCCGACCCGGCGCCGCGCCGGCGCCGGCGCCGACCCCGCGTCTGGCGCGGGCTCATCCTCTTCGCCGCGGCCGCCTACTTCATCCTGCCGATCTTCGCGGCGCTGCGCTTCGCGTTCCAGAACGACTCGAACCAGTTCTCGCTCTACGCCGTGCGGGCGATCCCCAGCCAGGTGGGATTCACCGCGGCCTTCGTCCTCTCGCTCAAGCTGGCGTTCTCGACTCTGGTCCTGACGCTCCTGCTGATGGTGCCGACGACGATCTACGTGCACCTGCGGCTGCCGAGGATGCGGCGCGTGCTGGAGTTCATCACGATCCTGCCGATCGTCATCCCGCCGATCGTGCTGATCCTGGGCGTCCTGCGCGCCGCGCCGCTCTGGCTCAAGTCCTCCCCCTACCTGCTCAGCCTGGTCTACGTCGTCCTGTCGATGCCCTTCGTGTACCGCTCCATCGACTCGGGCCTCTCGGCGATCGACCTGCGTACCCTGGTCGAGGCCAGCCGCTCCCTCGGCGGGAACTGGGTGAAGACGATGTGGCGCGTGGTCATGCCGAACCTGCGCGCGGGACTGCTGTCGGCCTCGGTGCTGACGCTCGCGCTGGTCCTGGGCGAGTTCACGATGGCGAGCCTCGACCTGTGGACGACGCTGCCGGTCTGGATCGCCCAGTTCCAGCAGGTCGACGCCCACATCGCCACGGCCGTCGCGATGCTCTCGCTCGTGGGGACGTGGCTCTTGATCACGGTTATCGTGTCGCTCGACCGCTCGGAGTCGCGGCGCTCGCGGAGGAGGATGGGGCAGTGACAGAGTTGGCCAGCGCACCGACGCCGACCGCGAGCGCGCCCGCGGGCTCGCGCGTCGTCCTCGACTCGCTCACCCGCGTCTACGGCCGCACCCGCGCCCTCGACGGCTTCAGCCTGACGATCGAGCCCGGCGAGCTGGTGGCCCTGCTCGGACCGTCGGGGTGCGGCAAGACGACGGCCCTGCGGTGCCTCGCCGGCTTCGAGGTGCCCGACGCCGGGCGGGTCCTCGTCGACGGGGTCGACGTCGCCCACGTCTCGGCCCAGAAGCGCGACATGGGCATGGTCTTCCAGAGCTACTCGCTCTTCCCGAACATGAACGTCCTCAACAACGTGGCCTTCGGACTCCGCATGCGCGGCGTGCACGCGGCCGCGCGCAAGGCGAAGGCCGTCGAACTCCTCGAACTGGTGGGTCTCGCCGACCAGGCGGCGAAGTACCCGCACCAGATGTCGGGCGGACAGCAGCAGCGCGTCGCGCTGGCCCGCGCGCTCGCCATCGAGCCCCGGGTCCTCCTGCTCGACGAGCCGCTCTCGGCGCTCGACGCCAAGGTCCGTCTCGAGTTGCGCGAGCAGATCCGCGCCCTCCAGCAGCGGCTGGCCATCACGACGGTCTTCGTCACCCACGACCAGGAGGAGGCCCTCTCGATGGCCGACCGCGTCTGCGTGATGTCGCACGGCCAGGCCGAGCAGATCGCCGTTCCGGCCGTCCTCTACGCCCAGCCCTCGACGGCCTTCGTGGCCGAGTTCGTCGGCGTGTCGAGTCGAGTGCCGGTGTCGCGCTCGGGTGAGGGCGTCGTCGTCTTCGACGCCGCGGTGCCGGTGCGCGGAGGGATCGCCGGGGTGCCCGCGGGTGATCTCGACGCCCTCCTGCGACCCGAGGACCTCGTGGTCGACGCCGACCCCGCGGGGCTCGGCGTCGTCACGCACGTGAGCTTCCTCGGCGGGACGACGCGGTTGCACGTCGGCGTCGCCGGGGCGACCGTGAAGGTCGACGTCCGTTCGAGCGAGGCCCACACCTGGCCGCCGGGGGAGCGCGTGCGCCTGCGCGTCACGTCCCGCGACGTCCTCGTGAGCCCGCGCCGGACGTCCGCCGTCGCCGTCGAGGAGTAGCCGGGACGCTCAGATGGCGGCCCAGCCGCCGTCCACCGGGATGACCGCACCGCTCACGTTCGACGCGTCGTCGCTCAGCAGCCAGGTGATGGCCGCGGCGAGCTCGTCGGCCCGCGCGGAGGGCGGGACGTTCACCTGGAGGAACGGTCCGATCCGCTCGGTCGCCCACGGCGAGCGGAAGTTCGCCACGATGTTGGTCGCCACGCTCCCCGGGGCGATCGCGTTCACCCGGACGCCCTTCGGGGTGTAGTAGAAGGCGGTCGAGCGCGTCAGCCCGACGACCGCGTGCTTCGAGGTCGTGTAGGCGACCCCGGCCGCCGAGCCGCGCAGTCCCGCCTCGGAGGAGATGTTCACGATCGAGCCCCGTCCGGCGGTGATCATGAGCGGCAGCACGGCGCGGGTGAGGCGCATCATCGACGTGAGATTGACGTCCATGACGCGTTCCCAGGTCGCGTCGTCGACCTCGGCGAGCGGCAGGAAGTCGTCCATGATCCCGGCGACGTTGGCGAGCCCGTCGACCCGTCCCGCGGCGGCGCGGACGACGCGCTCGACGTCGTCGGCGAGCGTGATGTCCCCGACGACGCTCACCAGGCGATCGGTCGCGAGCTCGCGCGACAGCTCCTGGAGTCGGGGCTCCGAGACGTCGGCCGCGATCACGCGGCCGCCCTCGGCGATGAGTCGTGTCGTCGTCGCGCGTCCGATCCCCGAACCCGCGCCGGTGACGATGAGAGTGCGCCCGGCGAAGCGCTCGGGCGTGAGGGTGGTGGCCATGTGCACCTCCAGTGCCCCTCCGGAGACGACCCTACGCCGGTCGCGTCGCCGGCGCGAACGGTCTCAGCGGCGCCCGACGCGTTGGCGCCAGCGGGCCACCGCGACGCCGGCCCAGACCAGCTCGACGACCCCGAAGGGCCAGGCGCCGGCGAGGAAGCCGTAGAGGCTGGAGAGCACGCAGCCGACGGCGAAGCCGAGCACGTAGCGGGCGTGCCGACCCTCGAGGGCGTACATCACCATCATGAAGCCGACGGCGGCCACGCCGTAGAGGGTCACCGCGCTCACGGCGCCCACCCTCGCCCCGTGCCGACGACGATCGTCACCGACTCATGGTCGCACGCTCGACGGGTCGCCGTCACGGAGTCGTCGCCACGCGATCGAGCAGGGCGCGTCCCGCGGGGCCCGCGAACCACTCGGCGTGACCGAGCAGGTAGCCGTGGTAGGCGAGGTCGCGGGAGGCGACCGCGTCGAGCACGTCGCCGAAGTACTCGACCTCCGAGAGGGCGAACTCGAGGTGGGCGACGGGCAGCACGGCGGCGAGAGCGACGCGGTCGTCGCGACCCAGCGGGGCGACCGCGTCGTATCCCGCGAGGAGCGCGTCGAGGGCCGCGACGTCGACGGTGATCGCGCCGCGCCCGGCCTGGTCGAGCCAGTCGACGACGGCTCGCTCGATCGCCACCGCGAGGTCGTGGACGACGTCGGTGCGGTTGGCGAGGCCCAGGTCGAGCACCTCCACGACGTCGTCACCGGCGGGGTCCCACGTGAGGTTCGAGGGGTGCCAGTCGCCGTGGGTCCACCGGCGCTCACGTGTGACGAGCGCGCCGTGCGCGTGCTCGATCGGCCGACGCAGCACCCGGTCGACGTCGCCGTCGAGGTCGTAGGCCGCGAGTGCGCGCCCGAGTCCGGGCCGACGGGCGAGGAGACGGGCGAGCGCCCCGTCGAGGTCGTCCGCCCCCACCACGTCGATCCCGTCGCTGAGCACGCCGACGGGATCGGCGGGCTCGGTGAAGTCGGCCGCCGCTCGGTGGAAGCGGGCCAGGGCGGCCCCGGCTCGGTAGGCGTGGGCGGGGTCGAGGTACGGATACCACGAGGGCACGTCGCGGTAGCGGTCCTCGCCCGCGGCGAGGTCGAAGCACTCGTAGCGCTGGTCGCCCCGCTCCACCACGCTGACCCCGCTCGGGTCGCGACGCGCGCGGGGGGTGGGGACGCCTCGCGCGCGCAGGTGATCGCCCAGTCGATGCTCTCGCGCGAGTCGCTCCGTGTCGCGCACCCGGCGGTCGTGACGCTTCACGAAGACGCGATCCGATCCGGACCGCACCACCGCGGCGGCCGACATCGGCCGGGGGCTGCGCCACTCGACCGCGAGGTCGTCGACGACGAGGCCGAGCGGGGCGAGGGCCCCGCGCAGCTCCTCGACGTCGATCGGCGCCCAGTCGGGGGCGGCGAGGTCCCGCTCGAGGCCGTGGACGAGGTGGCCGTCGGCGGGGGAGGACGGATCGCCGGTCACGCCGCGCGTCGGCTCGTGCGACGACGCCGCACCACGGTCTCGAGCGCCCCGAGCGCGGCGGTGGCGACCGACGCGGTGACGAAGGAGAGGATCGAGGCCGACATCCAAGGCTCGACGCGGAACCCGAGGGCCGTGTCGACGTGCGTCCACAGGGTGACCCACCAGCCGATGTAGCCGGGGTTGATGAGTTGGTAGACGACGAAGCCGACGAGCCAGGCGCCGACCATGGCGAGCCGACGCCGGTGTCCCGCGAGGCCGCTCCGGTCGCGCGAGACGAGGAAGAAGTCGACGACGAAGACGGCCGTCAGCGGGACGAAGACCGACCCCAGCAGGATGAGGAAGTTCTCGTAGTCCGAGATGTTGATCGCGAGGGCGAGGACGGTCGTCAGGGCCGCCACGAGGGCGGCGAGGACGCGGCGGTCCCACAGGGGCCGGATGTTCTGGAGGGACACGACCGTCGAGTACACGTCGGCGAAGGACTGGTCCAGCTCCCGCGCGGCCAGGATGCCGAAGCCGAGGGATCCGAGGGGGACGGCGACGAAGGCCCCGTAGATGTCCGAGGGGGACCGCGCGACCGTGACGAGCGCCACGAGCCCGATGGCGTAGCAGAGGAACTGGGTGGCGCCGTAGCCGACGAGGGCCCCCCAGAACGCGGAGCGCGCGGAGCGCGCGTGGCGCGTGTAGTCGGCGGCCATGGGGGCGAAGGAGACGGCGGCCGCGACGACGGTGTCGGTCGCGATCCAGAAGCCCGACCACGTCCCGTGCGCGAGGGCCGGCAGGGGGTGGCGCAGCAGTTCGATCACCAGGTAGACCAGCACGACGACGACGGCCGGCGTCGCGATCCGGCGCAGGATGCGGATGGCGCCGAGGGGTCGCAGGGTGAGCAGGCCCGTCGCGACGCCCGCGATCAGCACGTAGAGCCACCGGGGGACGCCGGGCGCGACGACGTGGGCCGCCGTGGCGATCGTGACCAGCTCGAAGATGCCCCAGCCGAAGAGCTGGACGACGTTGAGGATCGTCGGCAGATAGGAGAGACGCGTCCCGAGCAGACCGCGCAGGAGCACCATGGCCGGCGCCCCGGTGCGGGTGCCCGCCACCCCCGCGGCGGCGATGGCCAGCGTCCCGAGCAGCGTTCCGAGGACGATCGAGGTCAGTCCCGCGACGATCGACAGCTCGGGGGTGCCCGACCCGTTGGGCTGGAGGACGAAGATCGCCCCGGTGAACCCGAGCAGGCTCACGCCCAGGTTGCCCCAGAGTCCGAACTGGTCGACGACCCCGAGGGCTTGGGGGACGGGCTCGGCGAGGGTGTTCGCCACTTCCGAGTGCGTGTCGCCCGCCACGACGGTGAAAGACGTGAGATCGTCCACAGCTCCTCCTTACGCCGGCATTACCCGGACAAGTTCGTCGGTCGGCGATGGAGCGGTAGCCGCTGAATCACCCTCTCAGCCCGGTTCACCCGAGCTCCCGATACTGCGACTCCGACCCTACCATCGCGCCCGCGCGACGGCGGTCCCTAGCGCGGAGCGGGCCCGCGCGCGACGAACTCGGTCGCGACGACGCGCTCGCCGTGCACGTCGGTGCCGGGCGCGGCGAGCCAGACGATCGGCGGTCCCATGATCGAGGGGTCGAGGAGCCGCCGGCGGACGTCCTCGCTCGCCTCCTCGGGGATCATGCCGGTCGCCGTCGCCCCGCCGGGGAGGAGGATGTTCACCCGAACCGGCGAGTCCGCGAGGTCGGCGACCATCACGCGGGCGAGGGCCTCCACCCCGGCACCGGCCGGGCCGTAGGGGGTGAATCCGCGGCGGACCATCGTCTCCTCGTTCATCGAGACGACGACGACGCGTCCCGATCCGGCCGCGAGCATTCGGGGGACGACGGCGCGCGCGACGAGGAAGGTGCCCCGCACCTTCGTCGCGACCACGTCCTCGAACCCCTCGGGCGTGACCGTCCAGAAGGGCGAGGGGTCGGTGAGGAACCGAGGGTTGACCGTGCGCATGCCGATGCCCGCGTTGGCGACGAGGACGTCGAGTCCGCCCAGCATCTCGTCGGCGAGACCGACGCCGGCCTCGACCGCGTCGGGGTCGCGCACGTCCATGGCGATCCCGTGAGCGGTGGCGCCGACCTCGTGGGCGATGGACCGCGCCCGCGTCGCGTCGCGTCCGGTGAGCACGACGTGGGCGCCCGCGTCGACGAGTGCCTCGACCATGGCCCGCCCGAGTCCGCTCGTGCCACCGGTGACGAGGACCCGCACCTGGTCGAGGGGCGTGACGGCGTCGCTCATCGAGGTCGCGAGGTCCGGGTCAGCGATTGACCGTCGACATGTCGGCGTAGCGGTCGCCGACGGCCGCGCCGACGGGGAGGATCGCGTCGAGCGCGGCGAGGTCCTCGACGCCCAGCTCGACGGCGAGGGCCCCGACGTTCTCGTCGAGGTAGGCGCGCCGCTTCGTCCCGGGGATCGGCACCACGTCGTCGCCCTGGGCTAGCACCCACGCGAGCGCGAGCTGACCCGGCGTGACGCCGCGCCGCTCGGCGATCTCCCTCACCTGCTCGACGAGGTCGAGGTTCTTCTGGAAGTTCTCCCCCTGGAAGCGAGGGGCGTGACGGCGGAAGTCGTTCGGCGCGAAGTCGTCGACGGTGCGGATGGTGCCGGAGAGGAAGCCGCGTCCGAGCGGGGAGTACGCCACGAAGCCGATGCCGAGCTCTCGGACGGTCGCGAGGACGTCGTTCTCCTCGGGGTCTCGCGTCCACAGCGACCACTCCGTCTGCAGGGCGGTGATGGGGTGGACGGCGTGGGCGCGGCGGATCGTCGCCGGAGCCGCCTCGCTGATCCCGAGGTGGCGGACCTTGCCCGCGGCGACTAGCTCGGACAGGGCGCCCCAGGTCTCCTCGACCGGGACGCCGGGGTCGACGCGGTGCTGGTAGTAGAGGTCGATGTGGTCGACCCCCAGCCGCTCGAGGCTGGCGTCGCACGCCCGGCGCACGTAGTCCGGGTGGCCGTTCACCCCCACGCGGGTCCCGTCGGGGCGCCGCTCGTTGCCGAACTTCGTGGCCAGGACGACCTCGTCGCGCCGGCCCGCGATGGCCCGTCCCACCAGTCGCTCGTTGGTGAAGGGGCCGTACATGTCGGCGGTGTCGAGGAAGTCGACGCCGGCGTCGAGGGCCGCGTGGATCACGGCGATCGACTCGGCGTCGTCACCCGTGCCGTAGAACTCCGACATGCCCATGCAGCCGAGTCCCTGCGCGGAGACCTCCAGGGCCGCGGGTCCGGTTCCGAGGGTGCGACGGGCGACGGGCATGGCGTTCCTCCTGGGTGATCTGGTCGGTCTCACCCTAGGGGTCGCGGGGCTCGGCGGGCGCGGGCCGTGACGCACGACCCGCTCGCGAGGGGGTGTGACGACGGGGGCGACGCGGGCCCCTCGGTAGCGTGGTGCGGTGCACGGACTCGGGACGATCATCAACGCGTCGGCGATCGTCGTCGGCTCGACGATCGGGACCCTCGCGGGGAATCGGCTCCCCCAGCGGACGCAGGACACGCTGACCGACGGGCTGGGCTTGATCGTCCTGGTCGTCGGGGCCCTCAACGTGGTGTCCCTCGGCGACCGGGCCTACGTGCGGGCCGTCTCGGCTCACGGCACCCTGCTCGTGGTCCTCGGGGCCGTCGTGCTCGGAGCCATCGTCGGCTCCGGGCTGCGGATCGAGGACCGCGTCGCCCGACTGGGCGCCTGGGCTCACGATCGACTCTCTCGCGGTGGCGCGAGCGCGGATCGGGAGCGCTTCATCGAGGGATTCGTCAGCGGCTCGCTCCTCTTCTGCATCGGGCCCCTCGCCATCCTCGGCGCGCTGAGCGACGGGCTCGGACACGGCATCGACCAGTTGGTCCTCAAGTCCGCGCTCGACATGTTCGCGGCGATGGCCTTCTCGGCGTCACTCGGCTGGGGCGTCGCCCTGGCCGCCGTCCCGGTCGCCCTCTACCAGGGGACGATCACCGTGCTCGGCGTGGCGCTGGGCTCCTTCCTCCCGAGCGCCGAGGTCTCCGCACTGACGGCGACCGGCGGCGTCCTCCTCATCGCCATCGGGTTGCGACTGCTGCGGATTCGCGAGGTTCGCGTCGCCGACCTGCTGCCCGCACTGGCCTTCGCTCCCGCGATCACCGCGATCGTCGTCGCGGTGCGGGGTTAGGGCCCCGTATTCGTCGACCGCGACCCGATCGCCGGGCGGTCGACGGAGTGGGGGACTCGTCCGTCGACGACCCGGCCCCCGTACGCGACGATCCCCACCCCATCACCGGTGACCGGGGGCGGGGTGGGGATCGCGGGGACTACGCGCAGCGCAGGTAGGCGGGCAGGTGCCCGTACTGCGAGGCGTCGAGCAGGTTCGAGAAGGCCCGCACGACGTCCGGGTACGCGGCGACCAGCGGGATGTCACGCTGGTAGAGCGTGATGATCGCGGTCTCGGTCGTCACACCCAGCTGGCAGGCCAGGGTCCGCGTGGCCGGGGCCGCGGCTCCGGTCCCCGGAGCGCTCGGCACGCTGACGTTGTGGACGGACATCAGCGCCGTCACCGTGGCCACGTGCTGCTGCTCGGAGCGGATGATGTTCGCGAACGGGGGCAGGTTGCCCAACTTCGCGACGACGTTCTGGTACGTCACGAGCGCGTAGCGCTCCTGGGCGAGCACCGCGGTGAGCGCACTACTCAGCGCGGCCGACGGCGGTTGGGTCGCCGTGGTGGTGGTCGTCACCGGCACCTGCTGGAGCATGACCCGCACCGCCACGCGGAAGGCCGCCCGGAAGAGACCCGTCGTCGTCACGCGTAGACCCGGGCGCAGCGCGGTGAACGTCGCCTGCTGCTGGTTGAGCGTGTAGCGCGTCTGGGACGTGGTGAAGATCGAGTAGCGGGTGATGCCGCTCAGCACCACGAACTGGTGGTTCGTGGGATTCGCCGAGACGACGTAGCCCGTCAGGGTGAAGACCTTCGGGGGTGGTCCCCCCGCCGAGGCCACCGTGGCGACCCCTCCCAGGCCGAGTCCGGAGATGCCCAGCGTGGCTGCGAGCACCGCCGCGGCAAATGATCGACGTGTCATGTCAACCTCCTTGCTATGACACCTTCGACGCTACGGAGAGCCCGACGAGCCGTCCACGTGGGGGCTGGCCTCGGGACGAGGGTCGCTCGTCGTCGGGCGCGACGGGTTCTCATACGCTCTCACCAGGTATGACGAGTGGTGATCCCTCGTCGCGCGGCGCGGACGCCACTCGGAGCGGGCGCGAGCTCGCGCCGGTGAGAGCCCCCGCCATCAGCGAAACCGAGTAGTGCTCGGGGCTAATCATGATTTTTCCAATTCTTTTTATAGGAAATTGCCGCGAGTGATCCATCGTCACTGATCACGAGGGCCACCGGCCCCTCCGTCGGCCCGGTGGTCGCCATCTCACGCGGTGGCGACGCGCGACGGGCGGACGTACGTTCGGGCTGAAGGGGCCGAGGGCGAAGTGAGGTACTGATGGAAAGCCCACGACAAGCGACTTCTCGGCGGAGGAGTCTCGGTAGGCGTTCGCTCGTCGCGACGTGCGCGACGGCACTGGTGGTGATGGGCCAGACCCTCCTCGACAGCGGGGCCGCCCGGGCGGCATCCTCGCAGTTGAGCTGGGAGACCATCGCCAACAGCGCCACCGTGGCCCCGGGAACGGACCACGCGTTCAACAGCTTCAATCAACCATCGATCAACTCGTCGGGGCTGGTCGTGTTCCGAGCGCGCACCGCCGGCTCCGGCTCTCCGGTGCGGGGCATCTACGAGGCGAGTGCGGCGGGCTCCTCTCCGGTCGTGAGCGCCGTCGCCCAGGTCGGCGACGCGGTGCCCGACCCGAACAACTTGGGTGGGACCTTCAACGAGTTCCCGTCGTTCCCGCGAATCGGCGAGACGGGGAGCGCCGTCGTCACGCGTGGCCAGAGCACGCCGGTGTGGACCTACACGGTCGACGGGGTGAGCACCAAGGTCGGCACGACCGGGCTCTTCTCGACGACCGGAGCGGGCGGCTCGCTGGGCACGGCCGCCTCGCTGCTCGGGGCCGTCCCGGATCAGGGCGCCTACGCGGTGCCCGGGACGGACGTGCCGGCCGGGACCCGCTTCGACCAGTTCCCCGGTGCGCCGTCCATCGACGGCACCACCATCGTCTTCAAGGGCAACTACACGGTGGGGACCACCGGCTACACCGGGATCTTCTTCCGCGACGCGAACGGCGCATCCAACCCCACGCAACTGATAGCGAACGCGTCCACGGTGATCCCCGGTCAGCCCTCGGGCGGCACCGTGACCTTCGGGTCGACGGCTCCGCCCAGCGCGGCCAACGGCCACGTGGTCTTCACGGGGTGGGACAACGAGTCGGCCCCGACCGTCGGCGGGGTGTACCTCGCGCCGCTGCAGGACGCGCCGACCCTGACCGCGCTCGCGAGCATCGGCGAGCAGGTGCCGGGGCAGAGTGAGGGCACGACCTTCACCAACTTCGGTGAGGGCCTGTCCTACGACGGACGCTTCGTCGCCTTCTGGGGCTCGTGGGGCAGCGCCGTCGAGACGATCACCCTCGCGTGCCCGAGCGACGGCAACGCCGACCTGGTCGCCTACTGCACCACGACCTACCCCAACGGCTACGTCACGACGGTCCCCGTGAACCAGGGGATCTTCGTCTACGACACGACGACCGCCACGCTGTACCCGGTCGCCGTGAGTGACCAACGCTTCGCGGGATTCCTGTTCTGGACCTTCTCCGGCAGTCCTCCGGGCGTCGGTGGGAGCACCGACACGACCCGCGAGCCCCCGCGGTGGCGGGCCTCGAGCTTCGCGGCCGTCTCGGGACTGGGCGGTGGCGCGTTCCAGGTGGCCTTCAAGGCCTCGGCCACGAACGGCAACGTGGGCATCTTCCTCGCCCAGCAGGCGCCGGACGCCGCCCCTCACGTGATCGTGGGAGTGCAGACCTTCGACGTCGGCTCGACGACCGACGCGGCCGCCCCGGCGAACTCGATCGTCAGCGGCGTCGCCATCGAGCGTGACGGCTTCCGGGGTCGCTACCTGGCCATCAGCGTGTCGATGCTCGACCCGGCCACGTCGACCGGGTGGACCGGCATCTACGTCGCGACCGTGCCGACCAGCCTGGCGATGGAGTCGCAAGTGATCTCCAACCAGGCTCCGTCCGTCGGCTACGTGTCGGACAGCGTGACCCTGACGGCGTCGGCCAGCTCGGATCTCCCGGTCACCTACTCGCTCGACGCCACCTCGGGCAGCGACGTGTGCCGCCTCTCGGGGGCGACCCTCCTGTTCACCGGGGTGGGCAGTTGCGTCGTCAACGCCACCCAGGCGGGTGACGGCGTGGCCTACGACGCGGCCGCGCCCGTGCAGATGACGATTCCCGTCGAGCTGCACCCGCAGAGCATCAGTTCGTCCGTGTCCTCACTCGCCTACGTGGGTCAGGCGATCGACCTCACGGCGACGGCCGACTCCGGGCTGCCCGTGACCTACGAGCTGGACAGCACCACCCCGGCGGGTGTGTGCACGCTCGCGGGCTCGCGTCTCAGCCTCACCGGAGCGGGAACCTGCTCACTCGTGGCGACTCAGGGCGGTGACGCGACCTACTCGCCGGCCTCGCCCGTGGCGCTCAGCATCCGGGTCGTGGTCCCCTACGTGGCTCCCGCGCCGGCGTCCCAACCCCAGGTGATCTCGACACCCACGCCACCGCCGGTCCAGGTGGGGGGCAGCTACACGCTGTCGGCGACGACCAGCTCCGGACTCCCGGTGAGCTACCAGGTCGACTCGACGTCGAGCGGCGTCTGTCGTCTGGCGGGGTCGACCCTCGAGTTCCTCTCGGGTGGCACGTGCGTCGTCACCATGAGCCAACCGGGTGACGGCTCGTACCTGCCGGCTCCCGAGGTCCGCGAGCTGATCGCGGTGTCCCCGCTCGACGTCATCGTGAGCCTCGCACCCGCCGCGCGCGTCGTCTACGGGCAGCCCGTCGTCGTGACGGCGACCGTCACCTCCGGGTCGATCCCCGTCGACGGCCTCGTCCAGTTCGCCGTCGACGGCCGAGCGGTCGGTGCGGCCCAACCCGTGATCACTGGGGTCGCCACCAGTCCCGACCTGCGCGGCGCCGTGAGCGCGTCGGGTCGTCACGTCGTGACGGCCACGTTCGTCCCGACCGACCGAGCTCGCTACTCGAGCGCGCAGGCCACGACCGCCCAGACGGTGGTCAAGGCGTCGTCGCGGCTCGCGGCGAGCGTCGGCCGAAGCCAGCTGCGCGCGATCATTCGCGTGGTCGCCCCCGGGGCGGCGACGCCGAGCGGGCGCCTCACGGTGAGGGTGAACGGCGTGGTGGTCGCCGCGGCGGCCGTGCGGAGCGCGAACCTCGTGGTGCACTACCGAGCCATCCCTGCGAACAGTCGCGTTCGCGTGGTCATCCAGTACTCGGGTGACGCGCGTGTCGCGCCGTCCAGCCTGACGCGCACCGTGGTGGTGCACTGAGGTCGTAGGGGCCCGCGTCGCGTTCGCTCGCGGCGCGGGCCCTGGGTGTGGCAGCGAGCGGACCCGGGGCGTGGCCCACGCGCCCGCCCTTCTCCCGCCCTAGCGACGCCGGTCGTCGTCGAGGGTTTCGCGGGAGCCGCCCGACGCCGCGACGCCACCGGAGAGGACGGCGCTGCCCCGAGGGAGGCGTCATCGAGTCAGGGGCCTCTCCGGGAAGACCCCGATGGCCCCGGGCTCGGCGCGTGCGTACGTTCGCCCCATGGATGAGGACACGTCTCGCGCACCCCTCGGACCCGCGATCGCCCGTCGCGCCGCGCGACGCTGGAGGGTGCACCTGGGCCTGATCGCGTCGTTCGTCGTGTCGATCGTCGTCCTGGTGCCGGGCATGCCCGGCTACGGCTCCTTCGCGCCCCATGAGGCCGTCGGACTGGCCTTCTTCGCCCTCCTCACTCTGCACCTGGCCCAGCGTCGGCGCGCGATTCGCAGTCTCGTGCGCCGCGCCTCCGCCGTGCGCGTGCAGCTGAGTGGTGACGCCTTCCTCGCCGCGAGTGCGCTGAGCACCCTCGCCTCGGGCATCGTCGACTGGCGCCTCGGACACCCCTTCGAGATCCCCTTCCTCGCGTCGGCACCGGTGATCATCTCGTTCTGGCACCGACTCTCGGTCCTGCTGCTTCTCATCGCCCTCGTGCGCCACGTGCTCCACCGTCGCCGGCGTCTGCGCACCTCACGCATCGAGTGAGCCCGATCGAGGCCCCCGAGAGACTCGGTTGGGACGGCGGCTGGGCATCTCGGCTCCTGTCGGCGACCCGCGCCGGGCTTTTCGCCAACTGGAGGGTTCGACTTTCGTCAAGACCCCGTGGCGGGTAGGTGACGAAAAGGCAGAAAGCCAGTGTCTGCACGGAAGTGCGGAGTGGGTAGCGCCTTCTTCCACACGCTTCGGGCCAAGCTGACCACACGATTCCGGGCGACGAAGTTCACCGTGCGAATTGGTGATTCGAGCGTTGAAGGTGTACTGCTGCGACGGTCTCGACCGGCCTGTAATGAGCGGGCCTACCTGGGTGTAAACGGGATAGCACTATGAGACGGAGACAGCGATCAGCAACGCCACAAGAAGGTGCGATTCGTCTCCAGTATGAGGAGTTCTATCGTGAGAACTTTTCAGCCATCTCTCGTTACGTCGCTCGTCGAGTGCCACCCAGCTCACACGACGAAGTAGTCGCGGCGGCGTTCGTGGCCGCGTGGAAGAAGTTCGCCTCGGTGGACGCCCCGTCGCTGCCCTGGCTCTATCGAATCGCGAGCTTTGAGGTATCCCACGAACGCCGCCGCCTGGGTCGTGCCCCCGTGCTGGTCGAGTTACCCGATCTGCGAGCGACTGACCAGTTCGATCTCAGTGACGTCATAGACATCTCGTCGGCGTTCTCCGCCCTCAGCCCAAGAGATCAGGAGGCACTGCGCCTCATCTACTGGGAGGGACTCTCGCGATCCGACGCCGCCGACGTCCTCGGTTGTTCGGTCAACGCCCTCAACGTCCGTATTCATCGCGCGCTCGCTCGACTTCGCGCGAACGTATCGAGTGGCGTCGCGTCCCTGGACCCAATCGCCCCCCAAGCCCCGCAGTACAAGGAGGAAGCATGACCACCGCATCAGTAGAGGAACTCCTGCGAGCCATTGATCCCGCAGAGGACGCCCAATTGGACCAGGACGTGATTGACGCGCTGTGGCTTCAGATTCGCGACCGGATGGACGAGCCTTCGGTTCGCACTCATTCGCGTGCTCGTCGCTACTGGGGTGTGAGCCTCAGTGGGGCGGCCGCCGCGGCGGCGGCGCTGGTGTTGGTGCTCAGCGGCACTCCGACCAGCGCGCTGGCCGCGACGCTGAAGACGGCGGCGAGTCAGAGTGCCGCTGAGGCGGCCTTCCCTTCACTGGGCCCGGGCCAGTACTACTTCCAGCAGTCCAGCATCTCCCTGACGTGTGAGGTGAGCAGTCCGGCGATGAGTCCCGGGGAGGCGCCACTCACGTACGTCGCGGACGGGACGATTCAGAGCTGGACCACCGGTGACGGTTCCGGTCAGGTGGTGATCACTCCTACCCCGGTCGACGCCGGTGGCAGTCACTTCATCTCTCCGGCCGAGCAGGCACGCTGGATTGCCCTCGGTCGGCCCTTCATCCCGTGCGCGTTGTCAGACTCGTCGAACCAACTGGGCGGCAACCCGGCCAACGCCAACACGGGGAGCGCGTACGGCGGATACGCCTCGACGGTCAGTGGCTACTCGGGGTTTGGCATGACGCTCGCGTCCACGCCCCAGACGACGCTCCTGACCTCGGCAGCCAACGTGAACAGCTTGCCGCAGAGCCCGGCCGCGATCCTGGCCCTTTTGGGGGCGGGTCGCATCGGAGTCGACGGCGCCGTGAGCTCTTTGCCGGGGGCGTGTCCGATCAATGACGGAACGAGTACTCAGTCGGTTGGCTGCGCGCCGAGTGAGCAGTTAGCGATCCTGGAGCAGCTCCTGCAGTTGCCTGACGCCTCAGCGAAACTCGGCTCAACCCTCTACCAGGTGGCGGAGAGCCTGCCGGGCGCCACGCTGCTCGGACCGATCACTCTGCCGTCCGGAGCAACCGGAACGGAAGTCCAGGTGAGTCTGAGTCCCGACGAGTCTTTCCAGATCGTCATTGATCCATCGAGTGGCCAACTGATCTCCTGCGGGGAGCAGGTAGCGACTAACGGCGTTTGGTCGCAAGTCGGATTGATCAACTACGGAACAGTTGCGATCGTCCAGGGTCGAGGCGTTGTTCCGTCTGAGAACGGCGGAGCATAGGAGCGCCGGCGCACGAGTCCTCGCTGACCCGGTCCCGGTCAGCAGGCGGTGAGTGCGGTCTCTTTCGCCCCCGAAACGTGGGACAACAAGAAGGAGCAGCGAAGATGATGTCATTTGAATTCAAACGAAAGACGGGCCGTGTGATCGCGACCGCGTCGGCCATTGCAGTGTTGGCAGTGTTCTCGGCTCTACCGACACTCGGATCGGCGGGAGCGGCACCGACTCAAACCGGGCCGGTCACCATGCCCGCAATGCCGGCAGCAAGCGCGCCGCTATCAGACTGGCAGGTGTGGGCCAGCCTGCAGCGTCAGGCGATAGAGAGCGTGAACCCCTCAACACTCGTTCACGATTCTTCGGGGTGCTCCGTCACGGCTGTTTCCGTACTACCGACCGTCTCAACAGGTGCTGGCGGAATTCCTGCGGGCATCGTCACAGATGCGCTGTCAGTTGTGGGAACGTGTGGCGCAGGCACTCCGGGGTCAGCGCCATCCAACGGAGTCAGTCCTGCGATCTCCCAGTACTGCCCCAACATGGATGGCTGCAACTACGGTGGAGCCACCAATGGCGAAGTCGCAGTCGGGACGGCGACGGTGAACGGTAATTCCAATTACATGGCCGCCGCGTATACGTACACTGCGTCCGGTAGCGGATACTCGGCCCATTCCGAGCTGGGTACCGTTGCTAGCGGCTGCTCGACCGGGTCCCTGGTAGCCAACAGCAGTTCTGCCTCTCTCGCCACGAACCAATACGTAGAGGTCCTGTGGGGCCCGCGAAACGCTTCGGCGACGTGGAGTTCGACTGGATGGCACTACAACGGCAGTGGCTATCAGGATCTGGGCACAGTCTGCGGGATGTGGTGACGAACTCGAGCGGTTACTGACGCAACCAGATGGCGAGGACGTCGACGTGATCAACCTGTCAGTGACCACTGATCGCGGCGCCTTCGCCGTAGAAGATTGAGAGTATCTTCATGTCCCGCCGCGAGGAAATACGGATCCTCCGCGGCGGGACATGAAGTCGTCGAACCTCAGTCGCCGCCAGCCGACTTGGTCAGATCGCGAAATACTTCCGGGTTAGGACTCTGCCCCGATTGACGAGCTCGGCGCATCTCTTCGAATGCTCGTGACCAACTAGCCTCTTTCGGCGCCTTCTGCTGTGTTTCTGTTGCGGTGTGGCGAGTGTTCATCGAAACTCCTGTTCAGATCATACCTGTGACGAGTAACAGCACCGCCGCCGCTAGGAGTATGGCCGCGATCACGACCCACTGTGCCTTCTGACGCAGACGTTTCTCGTTTCGTTCTGCTGCTGCCACGTCGGCGCGGAGCAGCACATCCTCGGTAAGCTGTGCGTCTTCTGAGTTGAGTATCTCATTTAGTAGCTCCTGGGGACGACGAGGTTCACGGCCGGGACGTCGGAGCACCAGCGCTACTACCGCAAAGACCACGGAGAGACCGGCGGTTGTGACTCCCAACTTGCCGACGACCCTGGTCGTCAAATTGGGAACCACACCCGCAAGGGTGGTCACAACGCCTGAAAGTCCCGCTAGGACACCTGCCGTCGCATTTAGCGAATCGCCGCGAGAAATCTGGTCCGAAAGTAGCGTGTCGAAAACACTGGTTGCAATGCGGTGCGCTTCTCGACCGTCCGGAGCAAGAGACCCAGTGCTCATGTGACCCAAGAGTAGGTGATGCGCGGGGCCAATTCCGCCGGTGTTGATCCCTGTGTAATTGGGTGGTCCACAGGTCAAGCGGATCGGCCCCTCAGTTGGTGATCGGCGAACTTTGGCACCAGCGGATCACATGGGGGGGGGCGTTGGTGAAAGCAGAATGCACCAGGATTCATCACCTAAGCGGTCGTGGCACGAAATCACCTTCCAACGGGAGCTGCCGACAAGGTCCTGGTGCTAGGGATCGGGCTCCTCTTCGAGTGGCCAATTGCTCAGTCTTGAATGTGATCACTACGCCGGGCGAACTCCCTCGCACTCGTGAGAACGGTCACTCGGCGCCCGGGCTCCGACACGTGGGCGCGTGACGCCATCTCGGCCCCCTTCCGCGCCGTCGGTTCGAGAGGGGCCGAAAGTCCGAGACAAGGATCCATGCTCGACAAGCGTCACACCGGACGCTTAGCATGGAAACAGTTGGGGAATCTGTGGAGGAGAACGATGGCAACGGTGCATGACGTCGCGGCCGCGGTACTTGACAGGACTGGACCTATTACGTCGATGAAGCTCCAGAAGCTCGTTTATTACACGTTGGCATGGCACGCGGTCTGGGACGACGAGGCGTTGTTCCCTGAGCGGTTCCAGGCGTGGAGAAATGGCCCGGTTTGCCGTGAACTTTACGAGCTTCACAAGGGCCAGTTCCAGGTGAGTACGTGGAAGTACGGGCATCCCGAGACCCTAGAGGGCAATCAGATTGAGTCCATCGATGTGGTGGTCCAAACATATGGGCAACTCAGTGCCCAGCAACTGAGCGATCTCACGCACAGTGAGCGCCCCTGGGTAGAGGCCCGTGGTGGCTTGAGCCCGGACGATTCTTCCTCTGTTGAGATTTCGCTCGAGAGTATGGTTGGCTACTACAGCTCACTGACTGAGCGCGGAGTCGAGATAGTGCCGGACTGACCTTGTGGTGAAGAACCCTCGGAGAGATCCAGCAATCTATTTGGGCAGTCCGGAGAAGAAGCCTCGTCGGATGCCGGATGCCGACCATGCGACGAAGTTGGCGGCTTGGCGCTTCGGTTGGTTTGACCATGATGGGCAGTGGGGCTTCTCCGAGACGACGGCTGCTAAGCACCAGGAGATACTGGTGAAGCTTGGATACTGGGAGCAGAAGACCTGGGCCCAGATCATGTCAGAAGATCCGAAGTCACAACACTCGTGTGAAGTCACCAGTCTAATTCCGGAAGCACAAGATCGGCTAAAGGAGAAAAAGCTCGATGACTACGACTCGCTCTTTCGGTTTCGGCTCACTGGCAGGGAGCGCCTTTGGGGCATACTGAATGGGAACATCTTCTACGTGTTATGGTGGGATCCCGGACATGCGATCTGCCCAAGCACCAAGAGACACACCTGAGTGAGCACGGATTGCTAATTGCCAGTTCTGCACGGAAATATTGAACGAGAACCAATTTGAGTGGGGGCAAATTTGCGCTCTGCCAAAGTGACCGAACTCAGGTGACATTCGCTGCAAGTGTACTGACGGCTGGGTTCCTCACCCGGGTCTTTGGTAGGCATCCTTTTCTGAGAAATGGGGCATAGGGGACTCGACCTTCTATCGCTATACGGTCGAGCATTTAAGTGCAGTGATCATTCCTTGCGGATGTTCCGCGAACGTCGATGCAGCTGCTGTCGCGCCTGAAGCAGACAATGGCGGCAATAGCGCGGGTCGGCTTCGAGGGGGGCAAGGTCTTCGCCGACCTCAACTGCGCGCCCCCCGGGTAGGAAGGCGTCTTGGGCAAGGCAAACTGAAACATCGCCGTTGTCGCCCGAATCGTCGTAGAAATCCTTCCAACTCAGATGCCAGCGCAGACCAGACCTGACAGGTTCTCTGAATCGCCAGTCAGCTGGTTCCCGGTAGGTGCGCTCAGGGTATGCATCGACGGATGCCCAGCGTGAGCTTGAGTAGGGCAGGCAGCGTGCACAGCACTCGCCACGGTATGTTTCAAGTTTGCGGTGGCGAGTGAGTATCAGGGGGTCGCCCAGGAGGTCGAGAACGACGCCTGCGGCGCCACATGAAGGCATCGTCTGCGGGTCGGCAACATCTCGGGGAACGTGCACCACCGGATTCTCGGCGAACGACACGTGGCGCTTACCTCGACCTGAGACCGGGAGGCGGAAGACCAGAGATCTCGAGACCGACTCGCTCATCGGGTTGGATCGTGGCCAAACGTGCACATCCGACTCGTATCCCGGCGTCGAATGCCAGGTGACCTTCACGCTGGGCAGCGCCATTCTGGTGGGCGAAACCAGTGAATCGAGAATGCTCGAGAATTCTTGACGGACTTCCTCGAGGTCGATGGGGTTTCCGGCCAAGAGTGCGAGCAGGTCGGCGAGGGGCCAGGCAACTTGGACGCCGTGTCGGCTGAAGTAGATGCCCACTTCAGTGATCTTGTACTCGTCGATCGAATCAGCTAGGCAGTACCCGCAGACCTGCCAGAGAGTACGGCGCTCAATGGTGGACTCCGTGGTGGTCTTCATGTCGATCAGGCGCGGGCCGCTTATCCAATCGGCATCGGCTCCCCCGAGGGCCGAACTGCCGATGAATGTTGGGTTAGGAATGAAGCGCTTCTCGCCCAAGATCGATCCCTGTGATTGGCTGAACTGGCTGGCGAGCGCCACGAGATCTTCCACGGCAGCCTCGGGTGCTAGCGCGGCTACCTGCTCCCAGGAGGCGTTGCGTCCGAGGGCCACGATCGGCCATGAGTCATCGACCGGCGATCGGAAGCACTGCTCGTAGAGCGCCAGCCCGTAGCACACTCGTGCGAGGCGCTTCTCATGGTGTCGCTCGCCTCGTTGAGCTCCCTCACTGCCAAGGAGTTCCTCGAGATCGTGACTCAATTCGTTGAACGCAGAAGGCACCGCTAGCGAGGGCGACCCCCAGTGTTGGGCCAACTTGTTGGCTCCCGCATAGGCGACGAGCCTTTGAATCGGGCCTGGCTCGAACATGAACCGCACTCGGTAGTCGAAGGCTGTGCCGACCGTCGGGAAGGGGTATCGCCCATCGCTTGGTCGCTCGGGTGTCACCATTGGCTGCCCAAGTATCCAAGTTGACCCGTTTGGAAGCTCTCCAGGCTTGGCGCAGGTCCCGAACACGTTCCCCGGGTCATTCGTAGGGTGCAGAGCACGTCTGGCTGCCTTCGCGTCAGGGAAACGAACGGCGAAGAACCGGCGCACCGGGCTGTCCGGGTCTGCAAGGTGGCTAGTAAGTGACACTGCATGAAGTGTGGCACTTGCGTACGACATTGGGCCCAACGGGGTGCGAGGTAGCCAACTGTCCGGGTGCGGCAGGGGTGTCGTCTCTCCTAGTGCCGGACTCCGTCAACGATGAAGAAGTGGGGCCCATGCACTCTCTCCTTGGGAGGGAGGCCGGATTCGGATCGCTCCAGGGGAGAGGTCTGAAAATTACCGCGATTGCATCCGGCGACCGGGACCTGACGCATCGCGTGCGTGAAGACCGGCCGAGCTGTTCTACATCGTTACCAGCCCCGCGATCTCAGCGAGCAGGAGTGGGAGCGCACCCGTACCGTCGCCATCGATCTCGTCACGGCGGCCGTACCCGAGCCCGTCTCGAGTGCCCGGTCGACTCTCTCGATCCTGGTGCGATTCCTCGCTTGGCACCCATTGTGGGACCGCTCCAGTGCCCCTGACTTCGTCTCACTTCTCGTCGCCAACCACATCAATGCGTTCATCGCCTCGGACGCTCGCCACCGCAATGCTGGCTCGGCCTTGCGGCGCGTGGCTCGGGCGGCCGGTGCGATGCCGGCTCGACAGGTGATCCCAAGCAAGCAAGTGTCTCGTCCCGCGACGGCGTTCTGGCGGGTGGTTGCTCCACAGGGTGCCTTCATCGCCCTCGTTGAAGCTCGCCGGCGCTGCGGAAGGGCACTCACGCCACGCAGCCTCGCGGGCGTTGCAGACGAGCTCATCGAAGGCGCACCAGATCTGGCGGACCTGGTCGTGGGATGTGCAGGGGGCGACTGCGCTGGCACGGTTTCAGCGCTTCATGATGTCGCTCGGACACTTCGGAGTCTGTCCGCTCGTGCGGGGGGACTGGTGAGCCAGCCTCAGCGCCCGACACGGACCACGGGTACCCCCACCCGGGCGCTCTCTCGACGAGCCGTGTTGCGCGCCGCGCGCGAGTCCCAGCAGCGTCGGGTGGAGGCCAAGGCCGCTACGACGAGCGTCCCGGTGCGAGACGTGGCGGCGGTGGCGCTCATTCCGGAGATTGAGGACGCCATCGTCGCGTTTCGCCCCTACAGGTTCAGTGACACCGACTGGGCGATGGTGAGTGAGGCGACGCGCGCCCTTCTTCGCGCCTACGAGCCGCCGAGCGTGACCTGGGTCCAGTCCCAGGGTGGGGTCGTCGCCCGGTTCTGTCGCTTCGTGGCGACGCGCCCGGAGCGCGGTAACGCCGAGGCACCTCTCGAGCTGGCCGAGGCTCTGACGGGCGGGCTCATCGAGCACTACCTCGCCGGGCCACTCGCGAGCACGCCGGACTCGACGCGCGCCACCGTGCGCTCGACGCTGCGTCGGGCTACTCGGCGTCTCAGTGCGGTGCCGAGCGGAGTCGTGGCCTATCACCCCGTGAACCCCCCGTACTCCGAGGCCGAGTGCGCCGAGCTGCGCCGCCTGGCGCGCTTCCAGCCCACCACGACCGCTCGCCGCGGCCTCTCGGCGGTGGTGGCACTCGGGTCGGGCGCGGGCCTCTCGGCGAGCGAGCAGCGTCGCGTCTGTCCGGAGCACGTCAGCGAGATCGCCATCGACGGCGTCGCCATGCTGATCGTCGACGTGACAGGTGAGCGAGCCCGTCGGGTCCTCGTGCGTGCGCCCTACGACGAGTTGCTGCGCGACGCACTGCGCCTGCACCACGAGCAGCGCCGAGGGCGTCGTACCCCGCTCTACGGCTCGAAGGCGGATCGGCACAACGTGACGGGCGTCGTCACCGCCAACGCCCGCACGGCGTTGGGCCCGGGCGTCGAGGTCGACCCGGCCCGGCTGCGCTCGACGTGGCTGGTGGCGGCCATGAGCGCCGACCTGCCCCTGGGAGTCCTCCTTAAGGTCTCGGGTCTTCGCAGTGCGCGCACCCTCGTCGACCTCCTGTCGTACTGTCCGGCGCCCGACGAGGAGGCCGTGCTCGCCGCGCTGCGACTCGTCGGCGGGACCGCCAGTGATGATGCGGGGGCGGCGTCGTGATCCGGCGCCGCGACTTCGACCAGGTTCTCGCCGTCGTGCGGCGCAGCGGGGTCGCCGAGGACCTCGAGAAGATCCTCTCGCCCGAAGGGCGCGGGCGTCCCCGCGGACTCTCGGTCGAGTTCTTCCTCACGGGTGCGATCCTGACGGCGGTGCAGGAGAAGACCCTCACCTTCGTCAACATCTACGAGACCCTGACCGGCGACCTCGCACGCTCGCTCCAGGTCGCGATCGGCGTACGAGTGAAGAGCGGCTCGGGACGCTCCCAGCCCATCTCCATCCGACAGGTGCGCTACCTCTTCTCGGCCATCGAGAACCGCCTCACGGCGCGCGAGGAGGCGACGCCGGGCTTCAGCGAGGAGATGCGCGACCTGCGCCGCCAGAGCCTCGAGGGAATCATCGACCGACTGATCGCAGCGACCATTCCTTCCGGCTACGAGCGCACGATCTCGGTGGCGGTCGACGGAACGGGGGTCGAGTCCTTCGCGAAGTCCAAGTGGCGACGGGTGCTGCAGCCGAAGGACGAGACTGCCGCCGCGACGGAGAGGGGCGCTGACGAGATTCGGGCCGCCTCGGACCTGCGCGGTGAGGACCCAGAGGGATCGAACGACGAGACGGTGACTCTGGGACGCGAGCGCTACTCGGCCGACCGTGATGCACGCGCGGGGTACCGCACCAAGACTTACGAGAAGAAGTCCACGTTCTTCTTCGGCTACGACCTCACCGCGGCGGTCGCGGTGCCGCGCGTGGGCGGCAGTGACATCGGTCCAAAGCTGCTGGTGGGCATGCGCGTCGCTCCGGCGGCTCAGAGCGTGACCGCTCCAGCGCTCGCCCTTCTCGAGCATCTTCTGGCGAACGACTACGACATCGACGAGGTGATCGCCGACCGCGCCTACGGCTACAGGGTTCCCGAGCACTGGGCGCTGCCGCTGCTTGAGTTGGGGCTGCGCCAGGTCCAGGACATCCACCCCAACGACCACGGCCCTCGCTATCACGACGGCGTCGTCATCATCGACGGCGCGCCTCACTGCCCATCGACGCCCGAGAGGCTCTGGAACATTCCCCGCCCGGCTCGTCTGAGTGTTGGTGTGCTCTCTAAGACGGCCACGGAGAGCGAGCGTCTGGTCCACGAACGCGAGAAGAGGGCGATAAAGCGTTTCAACGAGCTCATCGCCGAACGCGAAACCTACGCCTTCGTGCGCCACCAGAACGCTCGCGAGGGCGCCAAGGACCCCGCCAAGGCCCGCTTCATCTGCCCGGCGCGGGCCGGCAAGCTGCGCTGCGCGAACTGCCCGCTCAGCCAGGACTACCCGGCATCGACCCCGGCGGTCGAGAACCCGCCCACCGTGGACCCGCCGCGCTCGTGTCGCCAGGAGACGGTGATGGTGCCCGGTGCAGCCTTGATCAAGCTTGCCCAGAAGGAGTACTGGGGCAGCATTCCCTGGCAGGCCCGCTACGGACGGCGCAGCCACGTCGAGGCGATGTTCGGCAACCTGCGAAACCCCGCGACCCAGAACATCAGTCGTCTCTTCTGTCGCGTGGTGGGACTGGTCAAGACCTCCCTGATGCTCAGCTTCGAGGCGGTCGCAGCCAACTTGCGCCTCGTCCAGCAGTGGGCCTGGTTCTTTAGGGGCGACAGCGAGCCGCCGGCCAGTGATCCCGCAGAGGATCACGGCTTCGAGGAGATCGACGCCGACGGCCAGGTCCGCCTCGTCGATCCCGACGCCTACCGAAGCCCACCGGGCTAGGCGCCCCTACTTCCTTAACCGACTCCCCGGGACCTCGCACGTCCCGGGGACCTTGCCGTGTCGCGGTGGGTCTCGCCGCCGCCGTGATCGCGCTCTCAATCGGTGCGAAAGTACCGATCCTGACCGTCAAGAGGCCGCCATCCACTCCCGGGCGCCTCGCGCCCGGCATTTCGTCAACTCATGACCTTCACTTTCGTAAAGGCCCCGTGGCGGGTAGTTGACGAAAGGGTGGAAGGCCGTGTGCTTGCTGGGGTCCGGGTGGGGCGCCTCGAACGTGTCCACATGATTCGGGCGAAACGCACCACACGCTCCTCGGGACACTCACGGAAGCGGCCTCCGAGGTCACGTCAGACGCGTATCGAGCGCCGTGACGATCCCGCTTCGGCTCCTCGGGCGCTCCTTCTCGCCTTGAGGCCGGGATGGCCGCCGACGACACGTTCCTGGTCGCCCACCTCCTCAAGCGACGTCTCGGTCCTGAGGACCTCGCCTGATCCTTTCGGCAGATAACAATGGCCCGCTCACGGCCCCACGTAGGCGTCTGTGAACCCGTCAGCAGTAGTGCTCGAGGGCGTTGCCAAGGTCAGGCCGCCCTGCACGATTGCCCACTCCTCGTCCGTTGTCAACGACCACGGGCTCAAGCTCGTCAACATGTTGGTGAAGGTTACGGTCCCAAAGTTGGCGAAGGGATAGACCGCTGCTGTCGAGGTGTCAGTGGGGTCCTCGACAATCCACTCCGCCGTGTAGCCCCCGTCGTAGCTGATGTTCACCGCCGAGCCCTGGTTGGTGAACGTAATAGTCCCCGCCGTGGTCGGCCCCACGCCCCAGCTCTCGCCGGTCACCATCAGCGCTGAGAGTCCGGTGTTCACGTCGTTGAGCAGTGTCTCCCATGAGCCGTTCGCCTGTTGGTAGACGAACGCCTGGATCTGATCACCGGCCGCCACCGGGAAGTTCGTGAAGATCTGCTCGGTGTTGGGCGTAGCGGGAACGACCTCCCACCAGGCCGCGTTGGTCTGCGATCCTCCCACGCACGAACTGTTGATTCCCGTCTGGAGCAGCGCGCCGGAGGATCCACCGGTTGACCACGGCTGACCGCCGATCCCCACCCACGTCGAGACCTCGCCCGTCGGGGTGTCCGCGCAGTTGAGCGTCGGGACGGCGAAGTGGCCAGATGCGTCCGTGATCAGCGCGCTGCTCGAGGGCACGACGTAGCCTGACCAGTTGTTCGACGAGTAGTGAGCGGGCGGAGGCGGACCGCTCTGGGTCAGCGTCTGCGTCGCCGCTCCCGTCTGGCCGGTCGTCGCAGTGGCGTTGAAAGTGATTGACCACGACTGCTTCGACTGGGTCCGTGCGAGTGTCACCTGCAGGGTCCCCGTGCACGGAACGCTGACCGACGCCGCGGACCATAGCGAGGGCGTCGAGGTCAGGGAGCAGGTCGCGGCGCTCGGTGCGGAGAAGGTCAGCGTGACCGTTCCGCCTGTCCAGGGCACGCTTGTTGGAACTACGCTCAGCGTCGTCGACAGCGGTGGCACGGGTGGGGTCGAGGACACCTGGGGCAGCCACACCGCCCGGATCTGCGCCCGCCACTGCACCCAGGTCATCTGCAGCGTCTCATGCCCGTAGACCACCAGAGGGCCCTTCGGCGTGAAGCCGTCGGCGATCAGGTCCGCAGTCCCGGCTCCGAAGCGCGTGACGCCGATGTCCGCGGCCCGGGCGGTCACGTCGACCGCGATAACCGCGCCTCGGGACGAGATGGCCGCCTCGACTGCCCCGCGGCCCGTTCCCACCGAAGAATGCCCCACGAGGTACTCGCCGTCGATTCCTGACTGACCCCAGAACTGCCACAGCGCGGTGAAGTTGGTGGTGAGCACCGGATTGCTGCCCATGCTCGCGTACTCCGCGGCGAGCAGCCCAGGGCCGGCCGTCACTCCCGCCGCCACCGACTCCCAGTCAGCCGCTGCCACCAGTCCGCAGTCCTCCCCAGAGCACACGTGGCTGTAGCTGGGGAACGCGTGGTGGAGCGCGGCGAGGTCGCACACGGCGCTGCGGTGGCACCGGTCGAGTCCGCGCACCACGGTCGACGCCCCTGCCGGCCCCACCACGACGACTCCGCTGACCCCGAGCGCGGCCACGACCATAAGCGCAGCTCCCAACCGGCGCCCTCGCCCGTTCCGTCGCCTCGACGTCGGTACCCACCCTCGCGCCGTTTTCGCGCCCACTAGGGCACCGAACTCGACTGGCACCCCGGGGCGCCAGGGTTGATCATGCAGTTGAGGATCTGTCCCTCTTGAGCCACGCCGGCCGCGAGCACCGCCGCCTGGTCATGCTGTTTGATGAACGCCGTGGCCTCCGCCGTCGGGTCCAGCGCCACCGACGGCAGCCCCTCGCTCTGCAGCTGGGCGTTGTGCAGCTCGGCCGCCTGGTATTGGTTGACGAACTCCTGCGCCTGTCCCGCGGGCGGCAGCGAGCCCATGAGCTGCTCGGCCACGTTGTCGAGCGTCGAGACCAGTAGTTGCGGGTCGGTCAGCACCACCGGTGCGACGGCCGGCACGGTCGTGGTGGTCGCCGCGACTTCGGCCTGGAGGGTCGTCACCTGGTGCCGCAACGTGACCAAGGCCTTGACCGCCGTGAAAACGACCTGCTCCTCGCCATTGAGCTTGCGGTCGAGCTTCGCTAGCTGGCGGTGCGCGTTGCCCAGCGCCTCCGACTGCACGACTCCGAACGCCATCGATCCGGCCGCCACGAGCGACACGACGATCACGAGCACCCATGACGCAGTGGGCTTCCGCATCGCGCCTCCTTCTCCGACTCGTTCGCGCGCACGGCTCTCGGCCGGCACTTCGCCACTCCCGGCGAGACTACGGCGCCCCGGTCACGTGCGCCATGGAGCACGTGCTCCCAGCCTGCCGCGCCCGGCCCGGATGCAGGGTCGTGGTGACGCTGCGCGGGCGAGCGGCCAGACTCTGACGCAGAGGGCACCCACTCCAGTTAATCGCCTCCGGTACGCCTGGCCCCTAGAGCCACAGGGCGCGTCGCCGCTCGCTCGCAGGACATCCGCACCCCTAATGCGTCGCTCCATTCAGGTTACCGATCGCCGGACTGCGCTTTCGCCCGAGGCCGCCACTGACCTAGGAGGACGATGGAGGATTCAGCTGACGAGGAGCCTCTGTATCTCGTCTAAGGACTGGGTTATGGTCCCCAGCTCTTGAATCCAGCCGGGCTTCGCCAACGGCGGATCGTGGTCGAGAGTCTGGCCCAGTCGCGTAGATGCTTCCAATGCCGGACCCAGCAGCGCGAGGCACTTGGACTCGACGGCGTCGTGACGCCTGGCATAGTCCGCGAACTTTTCGATGGCCTCGAGATCCGTGACAGTCGTGCTCCTCGATGCCGGATTAAGCAGGAGTTCCCTCGTCGCTTTGACCGCGCTGCTCAAATGCGTCGCGTGGAACAACAGGTCCGGTGATTCCATGGGCTCTTCGACTGTCATCGATCGAGTATCCCACGGGTGTGCTCACGAAGGCGTACTCTTGACGCGCCTGGCGCTGGCGGAGGTTTATCAGGGGCAGAAGGTGCGCCTGGCCCGGGGCCAACCCTTGCGACGCGCCCCAGTCGTCGATCAGCTCAGACGCGTGGTCCGGGCTATGGAGCCACGGCCAGAACTCCTCGAACAAGCCATTCAGTCGATCAGCGTCCGGATACGTCGCCGCTGCCAGCGCCGCCCGCCGCCCGCGTCGAGCTCGCTCTTCCCGGTAGGTCTGTAGATCGATGACAGTGCCCATTGGAGACAATGGGTTCCCAACCGCACCGAGCGCGCAATCCACCGACGAGCCTTCTCGGGCACGACCCCACATTCTCCCGGCACTGCCGCGCTCATCGAGCGACTCAGACGATCATGCCGCCGGTCGGAGCCCGAACGCCACTACGGATTGGCAGGGTCTCCCCACGTGCAGGTCGCCTCAGACGAGCCGGCCCCAGTTGCGTGAGGCTCCTCGCACAGTGGGTCCTACCGCGGAGGCATCGCGACGTCGAGCTTCGCATACAGCATCTCCACCCGCTCAGTTGACAGTGGCCCCGGCTCGTTGATCTTCTTGATGATGCCGTGCCCTCCCGAAAGGAGCACCCCGTCGTGCTCGTACGGACCCTTGCCCCTCCGGAAGTGAACGCTCTCGCGCAGCCCCCACGTCGGTTCGATGAACGCCATGACGGGATACCTCGGCACTGTAGGGTCCCCGATGATCTGTGCGATGGGGATCACTAGGCGGTAGATCTTCGCGATGTCGTCGGTCCGGTCGACCTCGTCGATGTTGAGGTAGCGCCGCGGGTCGGTGCTGGGCATCCTCGGACTCCGGTACTGGATCTCGCCCGCCCACTTCTTCGAGTCGATGACCCACACGCCCGAAGTTGCCACGACCAGGTGGTCGACGTTGGCCGGTGAGTCTCCCGGGACCTTCCTGTCGGTCAAGACCCGCGCGCCTGGTGCCAACTCCGCTGCGAGGTATGTGCCCATCAGGTACTCGCCCTGGGCGCCCTTGAGGTAGTTGTAGCCGCGACGGCGAGCGTCGAGGCGAAGCGCCGACGACCCGGCGACCGGATCGACGTGCGCCGCGGGCGCCGCGGGCGGGCCACAGTCCAGGCAGCGCACTCGCTGTCCTTTGGGCGCCTCGGCGTTGGCCCAGCCCCGCGCGCCCTTCTCCACCTGTGCCCCGCAGGTTGAACACGTCGCGGCGTTGCGGGTGAAGGGCTTCTCCGTCCAAGGCACACTCCGATCGTAGGGGCGCCCTACCTCACGCCCGTGCGAGCGGGGTGCGGGACGCTAGCTGCCGGGTCCCGGCCCGCCTTCGCGCTCTCGCCGGACAGCCCGTGGCGTTGGCGTTGCAGATACGGCCAGCTCCGCAGCCCACCGCCCCAGCTCTTGCGGGCTCAGCGAAGGCGTCCACCCCCGCAGCTCGCGCCGCAGTTGGCGAGCAAAGGCCGCCGCTGCGGTGGCGGCGTAAGCCCTGACGTTATCTGTCACGCGACGGACCGTACCGGCCACCTGTGACCGACGCGCGAAGAGTCTGTTCCAGGCAGCCGTGCGTGGACTCAGCGCCCCGCGCGGCGCCCTCTCACCCCTTCACCCGTCAAAGGCACTGCGGCCAGATGGCTACCCACCGCTGGGGCATCTTGAGCGCCGTCTTCAGCCGCTCGGCAGCCGGCTCGTAGTCCCGCGCGGCCTGCTCGGCCGTGATGCCCAGCTCCTCGCAGCGACTGCCGATCCACTCCGTGAGCGAGCCCCGCACGAGCTCCGGGGCCGGCCCCCAGGGCCGCGCGCCAAGCTCCTCGGCGTTCGGCAGGCCCCCGAGGTTGTTGGGCTCGCACTGGTCGATGTAAAAGATGTTCAGCGCGAACTCGAGAGCCTGGCGCTGCTTGCTCGGCCCGCTGCGGTCGAGCTCCTCCATCATCTTCCACTGCGTGTTGCGGTAGAGGCCGTAGTCGCGCCTCGCCTGGTGCATGAGCTGGTCCTCGTTGAGCATCGACCAGCGCACGTCGCGGTAGGCCGGTTCGTGGCCGAATCGAACGCGCAGGCGATCAGTGGTCTCACGCACGCGGTGGTCGTACCCAGCGAGGTCGCCCATCGCCATTGCCTCGTGGGCGTCATCGATCCGATCAGCCTGCTCCCCGGTGACCACGCGTCGTGTCTGGTCGCGCTTGTCGGTGCGCACGTACATCGTCTGGTGGCAGTCAGGGCACCGAGTCGCAGCCCCGGGGACCTTCTTCAGCTCAACCCCGCAGTACGGGCACGCCGCCACGCGCTGGTCGCGCACCTCAGCGCGCGCGACGGCTGCAGGGGCCGGCGCCTCGGGGGCCCGCCGTCGAAAGAAGCGTGGCATACCCCGACACTACGAGAGCAGTCCCTCCATGCGTTGACTCACTCGAAGCGACTGGACCGGAGCGGTCACTCAGGCTGAGCCTTCGGGCGCAGTGGAGTCCTCGGGATTCTCTGGACTGCCTGACCTGAGCGCATTGACCTCGTCCAGCAGCGTGATGAGACCGCTCGCGCCGAGCGTCTGGAGCACTCGGTTGGCTCGCGACCTCACCGAAGCGTCATCACTGTCGAGTCCGGCGGCGATGATTGGAGCCGAGTTGGCTCCGACCCAGTGTGCCTCCCAGGGCTCGCGCGTGTCGATGGCCGACTCCAGCACCGTGAGCGCATCGCTAGTGACCTCTCGAGCGTGTTCGGCCAGCACCTTGACGATCTCGGCAGCCCCGTCGATCCTCGCGCCGTTGCACGCCGCGTGAGAAAGTTGACTCGCCGCCCACTGCATTGGGAATGCAGCACTGCGGAACCACCAGCCGAACCCGGCGAACTCGGCGGGGTCCCCGCCATCGTCCACGACCTGGCGACGCCACTCCCACAACTTCTGCAAGCGCTCTACCTGGTCGGCGCGCAGTGCGCCCTTGTAGCGAGAGAGCAACCAGCCGAGGTGACCCAGAACCTGACCAAGCTCCTGCGGTCCGTAGCTATTGAAGAGCATCGCGATTAGTTGGTCGTCGCTGTCCAGCTCGACGTGCCCGTTGATGAACAGCAGGAGCACGTGCTCGGCAGTGCGCGACGCGGCCGACTCCCTCGACTTGGTGTCTTCGGCAGACGAGTGGCGTTGCAGCCGTTCGCGATAGGTCCCGCCGAGGAGTTCGAGCATCAGCGGGTTCGGGTCGATCCTCCTCACGTACGCCGCCCAGGCCGCATCGGCTCGGAGGGCATCGGCCTCACTACCACCTGACCCGAAGAGGAGGTCGGCACTGCTTCGAGCCCACGAGGGTGACACCGAGGCCAGGAAGGGGAAGAGCGTCCCCAGCGATGCTCGGGTCGCGGGGCTCGGATCGATCTGCGGGTCCAGGTGCCTGGTGAGCAGCTCCCACACCTCAGGTGCGGTGTCGTCGGGGTCTCCGGCGCGGGTGATGAGCCCCACCTGGACGAGCCACCAGAGGTACATCACCGCAGCCGTGACCGCGTAGGGCCTCACCGAATTGATGGAAGTCATCTCGGCGTCCATGCCCCCAGTCGCTTCGCGCGCAGGCGACGGATCGGGGCTCTGGGCGAGAAGCACGATGATGGACCAGATCGTCTCGCGCAGTCCAGCGCCCGGGGCGGTCCCTGGCGCCAAACGGAGCGACGCGTCGAGGAGCGAAGCTACCGCCTGGTGCGTCGCACGCCAACCGACGTCCTCGCCGAAGTCGTACCGAATGTCCCCTTCGTCCGGCTGCTGGGCCGCGAACAGACCCACCCCCAGGGCCTGCTCCCAGTCCATGGTGGCGCCACCCGCGCGCACGGCCTTCTCCCACCCTTGGACGATGTTCCGGAGGTACGTAGGTGCAAGGCCGACGATTCGATCAGCCTGCGCGCACAGTCGCTCGGGACGGCGCTCAGTCAAAACGCCCAACTGGCGTCCCAGTCCTTCGGGGCTCGGGCCAAAGGAGGCCGCGTCCGGCGCCTCCCACTCCTGGAGGAAGTCCATCAACTCATCGTCTGTCATGGCCTCGAGTTCGTCTGCGGTCTTCGGGGACGTCGGTCCCACGAACGAGGTGACCGTCGGTCCCCACGGCCCACGCGGCGGCCTGGCTCCGAACTCCTCGTCAAGAGCGACGAGCCGCGCGGCTAGGCCGGCACTCAGCGACTCCTCCATCAGTGCGAGGTGATCACGTACTCGCCAGCGCCGGTACCTCTCGACGTGTTCGTCTGTGACGTCGCTGGCGTCAACCTCCGAGAACCTCGCGGCGATGCCGTGGACTGTCTCCTCGTCCGCGTTGGCGAGCTCGGGATCACTCTCCACGATCGCGAACCAAGCGTCAGCAACCCCTTGGTCAGCACCCGCGAGGACGAGGCGCCCCAGATCGCTGTACTCGGGTTGGTACTCCCATGCAAGGTGTGCGGGGTCGAGGAGCAGTGCCTGACCGATGACAGCCGCCGACGGATTCCCGACCCGGATCGCCTCGGCCACGACCATCATCGCGATGCGTGTCGATGCCCCCGTGCGCACCGCCGGTACCAGGAGTGCGTCGACCACCGCTTGCAGCGAGTCAGGATGGGCTCTAACTAGCGCGAGCGAGAGGTCTCTCGTCGCATCAACCAAGGCGTTCCCCACCTCGAAGATGTAGTCCTCACGGGAGTGTGCAATCTCAGCTCGCCAGCCCCGGGACTGGTCTCGCTCATTTGCTGCCATGTGATCATGCAAGAGGTCGGCAAGAACGGCGACGGCGGCGGGACCGAGGGCGAGCTTCAGTGTCTCGGCAGCTCGAGGGAGGAGCTCCTTGTACCAGTAGTCGTCCAACGCTGATGGAGCCCCGAAGAGCGTCAAGACCAACTGCTCCATCGCCGTCTTCGATGACGCCTGACCAAGGCGCTCGGCGAACGCCACAAGACGCTCGGGATTGAGCCAACCTCCGTCCTCCCACGCTGCCGCGATGACAAGGTCAGTGAGTCTGATAGCCGACTCAACGGGGAGCGCGATCGCGGCGTCCACCAGTTGCCGGGCAGCTAGCCCATTGCCTACGAGATCGACCTCGAGGAAGAAGTGTGTGACGTCCTCCGGCCGCTCGGCCGCAATCCGGACGAGGTACCCTCCCTCCGGCCAGACCGGGAACGTCACTCCACCCGTTTCAACTGGGGTTGGAGCGTCGGGAGCCTTGATGAGGTTCTTGTCTCGCAGCGGCATGAACCAGTCGGGATTGAGGAGCTCGTCAAAGAACGCACGGGCGTTTGTGGGTGACTGCAAAGCGAGTGTCAGCTCGTCGAGATCTCGATCATTCGGCGCGCTCCACGTCGGCCGACCATCGGCGCCGGGGCTGGTGTGGTTGGCTCGGAGACGAACCGCGCTCATCTTCTGGTGGCCTGTCCAGAACTGGGCTAGACCGAGGTCGAGGGCCAGTTCTACGAGTTCGAAGTGACGGCGTATGTCGTCCGTCTCTGGCATCTGCCTCGGCTTCTCGGCGATGTGAGCTCGTCCAGTGAAGAACTTGCGCACCCTGGTCACCACGCCGACTGCGGCATCCGATGGCTCAAGAGCCCGAGACGCGGTGGCTCGTCCTGCAACCAGGGCTCTCGACCTCTTTGCGTTCTCGCCATGACCGCGTCGGTGCGACTGCACTACTTCAATCGCTGCTTCTTCAACTGCCCTGGCCGTGTGTGCTCGGCCTTCATCACCCTGTCCCTCGACGCCTGCGGCCGCGCCGAGGTGGGCATCGACCGCCGCCGTCAACTTCTTGAGCGCCTCAGCCTGCACACCCCTGATGTTTTCGAACGTGTGCCCCATGACTCCGGGTAGGCGATTCAGAATCTCACGCACGCAGTGAGCGAGGACTGCCAAACGTGCTTCACTCGTGCAGTTGTCGAGGCGGCTGGCCGCGTCCAAGTACAGATCGGCCATGGTCGGACCGTTGCCCTCGAGAGCGCGTAGGCGCTCCGATCGCTCGACTTGGTCCGGACGAAGAACGCCTAGAGGACCACTGGGAACATCGAAGCGGGGCGGGGCTCCGTCGAGCTCGTCGCCACTAAGGCTCATCGCCGGCACCCGTCCCTCACTCGACGCACTGTGGGCCAGCCAGGAACACCGCGCAAGGGTTCGCTTAGCGAGTCGCACGAGCCCTCTTCGTCAAGGTGTAATACGTCGAACCCCAAGCCAATCGTCCCGTGCATCAGTTATTCGGCGCCGGGTTCACCTGACCGGCGATTCGCGCCCGGAGCGGGTGGGCGATCGCTTTGCGCGGCTTCAGCTGAGGCCCTTCGATGTGTCGCTGCACTCACATCAGCTAGTTGAAGAAATGAGGTCAGAAATAGTCACTCGCGTGGCACCAGGCAACTCGAGGAACCAAGGACAGGTAGCCAAGCTTGCGCCGCAACGCTCGACGTTGAGTTGATTGGTGAGGGCGAGTTCGCGGTACTCTCTCAGTCGCTCCAGGTCGCCCTCCGACTGACGCAGGATGGTCTCTGCGGTACCACCCGTGAAACCGCCAACCAGCTCCCAGGCCTCACGGGCAGTGTCCGGATCGTCGCCGTAGTTCTTTGCTAGTGCCGCCATCGCACCAACCCCGTTTGGTCCTCCAGCCGTTCCCACGCGAGATCGAAGGTCTTCCGGGAGCAAGAGAAGACTCAGGTACTTTTTGACGGTCGCAACACTGAGCCCAGTGCTCTTGGCGGCTTCTCTCTCTGAACCCAACCTCCTAGACAGCTCGTCAAGTCCGCGAGCTTTGTCAAGGGGGTCCATTTCCGCCCGCTGCAGATTCTCTACGAGCGACGCACCGAGCGCCTGGTCGTCATTCCAGTTGGTGACCAGCACATCGATACTCGTGAGCCCCAACCGCATGCAAGCGAGAACACGTCGCTGCCCAGCTACCACCTCGAACGTGCCGCCACCCACGTCACGGACACTTGGTGGCTGGAGTAATCCATTGGCCTCGATGCTGGCTGCCAGTTCGGCGAGCCCAGCATCCTCGCTTCCTGCTTCGAGATTCTTTCGAGCGTTGAGCGGCGAGACCTTGATCGCCGCCAGGCTCACTGACCGTAGCGTGCTTGCCATTCCACACCCCCTCACGCATCTGAGGACCCGAATCCACCAAGGGCACCCAGACGTCACACTCTGCCCAGACTGAATCCGCCTCGTGTTCCACGCGCACGGCTGCGGCGTGGCGAACACGCGCTGAACCGTGCCGGGCACCTTTGACGCACCATACTCGGGCTTGCAGCGCGTCTCGAGTTCATGGCCGGTCTTGACTTTGACAGCCTGCTGGCGCTGCTATTCGTGGGCGACTGCAGCGTCGACTTGGCGATGGACGAGTTGTGTCCGTGGCTTACTCCGCTGCACAACTGAACCGATACCAGCCCCGGGCCCTGAGCATTGCTCAGTGGGATCTCGCTCGAGCTGGTGCGGTCGCCCTCGTCGCACGGGCCACGGCGGACACACCCGCGACTGCGCGCTCCCTGCTGTCGCTACTCGCGACCTTCCTCGCCTGGCACCCGCTGTGGGACCGGACGGTGGAGCCGGATCTCACCGCCCTTCTCGCTCCGTTTTACATAGACACGTACGTGGCTTCGTCGACTCAGCACCGCAACGCTGGAGCAGGCCTGCGCCGCCTTGCCCGGTGCATTGGCGCCATGCCCCAGCGGACTACGACCCCGAGCAAGCGTCCGTCCGCCGGTGCGACAACGTTTTGGCATGCTGTGGCCGGCCTCGGCCCCCTGACGGCGCTGGTGGTTGCCAGCCGGCGCTGCGGGCGAGTCCTCACTCCG
>DAIDKS010000045.1 GCA_027449885.1 Acidimicrobiaceae bacterium | reverse complement strand
GATCAGCGCCGACTTGGTGGCGCGACCGCTCACCTCGACACCGGTGGCCTTGGCGATCGTCTGGAGCTCGTCGCGCGACTTCGCTTCGAGCACCGCGCGATCCGGAGAGGGCGTGGAAGCCATGGAGGTCCTTTCTCGTCCGCCGGATAACACGGGGAGCGGAGAAGAGTTCGCAGGATGTCGCCGGGCGGCTGCCACGGGGCCAGCGGGCCCACGGGCGACATCTAGGAGTGTAGCCGCTCGCGGTGCGCGCCGGTCGTCAGCCCCCGAGGGCGCCGAGCAGGGCCTCGACCGTCGGCTCGACGACGGGCGGGTTCGAGCTCGTGCGCAGCGCGGTGTCGGGATCCTTCAGGCCGTTGCCGGTGAGGACGCAGACGACCGTCGCCCCCTCCGGAACGCCGTACTTCAGCAGCCCGGCCACCGAGGCGGCCGACGCGGGCTCGCAGAAGATCGACTCGTAGCGGGCGACGAAGTGGTAGGCGTCGAGGATCTCCTCGTCGGTGACGGCCCGGATGTCGCCCAGCGACTCGTGGATGACCTCGAGGGCGGGGACCCAGCTCGCCGGGTTGCCGATCCGGATCGCCGTGGCAATCGTCTCGGGGTTGGTGACCGGGTGCCCGAGGACGATGGGCGCCGCACCCGCGGCCTGGAAGCCCCACATCCGGGGCAGCTCGCAGCGCCCCGCCTCGTGGTACTGGAGGAAGCCCCGCCAGTAGGCGGTGATGTTGCCGGCGTTGCCCACCGGGATCGAGAGGATGTCGGGGGCGTGACCCAGGACGTCGACGATCTCGAAGGCCCCCGTCTTCTGCCCCTCGATCCGGTCGGGATTGATCGAGTTGACGATGGTGATGGGCAGGTGCTGGGTGAGCTCGCGCGCGAGGTCGAGTGCCTGGTCGAAGTTGCCGCGGATCTGGAAGATCTTCGCGCCGTAGACGATGGCCTGGGCCAGCTTGCCGAGAGCGATCTTGCCGTCGGGCACGAGGACCACGCAGTCCATGCCGGCCTTCGCCGCGTAGGCGGCGGCGGCGGCGGAGGTGTTGCCCGTCGACCCGCAGACGACGGTCGTCGCCCCGGCGGCCTTCGCCTTCGTGACGGCCATCGTCATGCCCCGGTCCTTGAAGGAGCCGGACGGGTTGAGGCCCTCGAACTTGAGCCAGACGTCGGCCCCCAGGCGCTCGGAGAGCCGATCGGCCCGAATGAGGGGGGTGTTGCCCTCCTGCAGGGTGACGACCTCGTCGATCCCCTCCAGGTTGAGCCACGAACGGTACTCCTCGAGCAGTCCCCGCCAGCCGGTCACGCTGCTCCTCCTTCGATCACGCGAATACAGGCTCCCACCCGGTCGACCACGTCGAGCTGGGAGAGCTCCTCGATGGTCGCGTCGACGTCGCGCGTGAGCGCGCGGTGGGTGAGAAAGGAGAGCCGGGCCTCGTCACCGAAGCCGGACTGCTCCATCGACTGGATCGAGACGCGGTGGCGACCGAAGACGCCCGCGACGGCCGCCAGGACGCCGGGCTCGTCGGCCACGTCGAGGCTGAGGTAGAAGACGCTCTCGAGATCCCCGGCCGGGACGCGGACGAGCGTGTCGTCGACCATGAAGGGCACGTCGTGGCGCCCGCTCACCCGGTTGCGCGCCGCGTCGAGGACGTCGCCGAGGACGGCCGTCGCGGTCGGTGCGCCGCCCGCTCCCTGGCCCAGCCACATGAGGGGTCCGCTGCGCTGGCCCTCGACGAAGACGGCGTTCATCGCTCCGTGGACCGCGGCGAGCGGGTGGTCGACCGGCACCATCGCCGGGTGGACGCGGCGGGACAGTCCGTGCTCGCCGACCCGTTCGGCGACGCCGAGGAGCTTGATGACGTAGCCGTTGCGACGGGCGAACTCGACGTCGAGCGCGCGCACCCCGCTGATCCCCTGGCGGTCGATGGTCTCGTCGCGCAGCTCGGTCCCGAAGGCGAGTGAGGCGAGGATGAGGACCTTCGCCGCCGCGTCGAAGGCCTCGACGTCGGCCGTCGGGTCGGCCTCGGCGTAGCCGCGTCGCTGGGCCTCGGCGAGGGCGTCCCCGTAGTCCGAGCCGTGGTCGGTCATCTCCGAGAGGATGAAGTTCGTCGTGCCGTTCACGATGCCCATGACGCGCTCGATGCGCTCGCCGGCGAGCGAGGTGCGCAGGGCCCGCAGGATCGGGACCGCCCCGCCGACGGCGGCCTCGTAGAACAGGTCGGCGCCGTGGGCGTGGGCGAGGCGCGCGAGGGCCGTGCCGCGCTGAGCCATCAGGGCCTTGTTGGCCGTCACGACCGACACGCCCCGGCCGAGCGCCGCCTCCACGTACTCCCCCGCCGGGTCGAGGCCCCCGGCCAGCTCGACGAGGACGTCGATGTCAGCCTCAGCGGCGAGGGTGCGGGCGTCGGCGCGTACCAGTTCGGGCGGCACGCCCGGACGCTCGCGTCGGGCGTCG
The DNA here is from genome assembly GCA_027449885.1 of Acidimicrobiaceae bacterium. Classification (GTDB taxonomy): domain Bacteria; phylum Actinomycetota; class Acidimicrobiia; order Acidimicrobiales; family RAAP-2; genus RAAP-2. The sequence goes on along the minus strand of DAIDKS010000045.1, from coordinate 3,577 downwards.
CGCACCGCGACGCCGACCAGCTCGAGCTCGGCGGTGGCCGCGTCGATGAGGGCCACGCGGCGCGTCGGGTCGAGCAGGATGTCCACCAGCGCGGCGCCCACGAAGCCCGCGCCGATGACGCCGACGCGCACCACCGGGTTTGCCATTCGCACAGGCTAACCCGTGGCTAGGGCTCGACCTCGAGGCGTGCGAGGTCGTCGAAGGTCTCCCGACGCACCACCGGACGAGCCCGTCCGTCGGCCACGAAGACGACCGGGGGGCGAGGGACGCGGTTGTAGGTGGACGCCATCGCGTACCCGTAGGCCCCGGTCACCGGAGTCGCCACGAGGTCGCCGACGCCCGTCGCGTCGGGGAGCCAGGCCTCGTCGACGATCACGTCCCCGCTCTCGCAGTGCTTGCCCACGAGCCGTAGGGCCTGGGGGCGCTCCTCACGCGGGCGGGCCACGTCGAAGGCCTCGTAGCCCGAGCCGTAGAGGACGGGTCGGGGGTTGTCGCTCATCCCCCCGTCGACGGCGAGGTAGGTGCGCGCCGAGGTCACCTTGCGGGTGCCGGCCCGGTAGAGGGTGAGGCCGGCCTGAGCCACGATGGCTCGACCGGGCTCCGCCGTCAGTCGGGTCGCGGCGGCGATCCCCGCGGCGTGCGCGCCCGCCCGGATCGCGGCCCCCCACTCGGCGATCGCGGGCGCGCGCTCGTCGGACACGTAGGCGACCCCGAGGCCGCCCCCGACGCAGAGCTCGTCGAGATCGCGACCGGCGAGGAACGACCCCACGACCTCGAGCGCCGCGCGGTAGCCGTCGAACTCGAAGATCTGGGACCCGATGTGACAGTGCAGGCCCCGCAGGCGCACGCCGGGGATGTCGGTGAGGGCGCGCCACGCCCGCGCGGCGTCCCCGGTCGAGATCGAGACCCCGAACTTGCTGTCCTCCTGCCCGGTCCGGACGAACTCGTGGGTGTGGGCCTCGACGCCGGGCGTCACCCGCAGCAGGACGTCCACGCCCCGCGGAGGCACCAGGTCGGCCAACCGGGCGATCTCGTCGAAGCCGTCGACCACGACGCGACGCACGCCCACCGCGATGGCCCGCTCGAGCTCGGCGGGCGACTTGTTGTTGCCGTGCAGGACGAGACGGGACGCCGGTACTCCCGCCCGCAGCGCGAGATCGAGCTCCCCTCCGGTCGCCACGTCCAGGTCGAGGCCCTCGTCGACGGCCAGTCGGGCCATCGCCCCGCAGAGGAAGGCCTTGGAGGCGTAGGCGACGCCCTCGTCGAAGGCGGCGCGCGCGGCCCGGGCCCGGGCCCGCAGCGTGGCCTCGTCGTAGACGAAGACCGGCGTCCCGAACTCCTCGGCGAGGGCGCGCAACGACACGCCGCCGACCCGGACGTCGTCCTCCTCGAGCGCGGCGGTATCCGGCAGGAGGGCGGGGTCGAGGGGTGCGGCCATAGGGGAACTGTAAATGGCCCGGTCCCCCCACGGCCGCACTCCGGTAGGCTGTCCGGGCTGCCCCCGTAGCTCAGCGGATAGAGCACCGGCCTCCGGAGCCGGGTGCGCAGGTTCGAGTCCTGCCGGGGGCACTCCGTCAAGCGTCAGTGTTGGCGCGACGCACAAGCTCTCGGACGGCGCTCTGGTCGATGAGGCGGTCGTCGAGGGTGAGGTGACGCAGACGACGCCCCCCGCGTCACAGTGCATCGCCCTAGGTCTGATGGAGACCCGGACCTACCCCGGGGCGATTCGGTGCTTTCCCTGCGTGGGAGCAGCCGTGGACCACGACGGCCCCCTACCGAGGGGCCTCGACGGGCACGACGTCGATGGCGCAGCTCGCCACAGTCATGGGCACCCCCGTACGCGGTGTCCCGGATCTGCTGACACATGACGTCCCGGCAAACCCGCAACGGGAGACGGTCGGGGGCGCGCCCTTCGCACGCCCGAACGGTGGTCGCACCGTTGATCGGACGGTGACGCGGACGGGTCGACCCCCCACTCTCCGTGACGTCCCGAGCGGATCAGCATGTGGTGGGGGAGGTAGCACTGGTACCGGTGGGGCACGTCGTCACGTTGAAGATGGCGCCGGTGAGATTCGCGCTGGTGAGGATCGCCTGTGAGAGATTCGCGCCCGCGAGGTTCGCACCAATGAGGTCCGCGTTGATGAGAGTCGCCGCGAAGAGATTCGCGCCGGCGAGATTCGCGCCGGTGAGATTCACGCCGGTGAGAGTCGCTTGACTGAGATTCGCGCCCGCGAGATTCGCGCCGGTGAGATTCGCGCCGGTGAGATTCGCCAGGAAGAGATCGCAGCCGGCCAGGTCGACTCCTGGGTACGGGCTGATCGAACAGTCATGGACAACTCCATTTGGGCCTTGTGCGCCCTGGGGGCCTTTGATGTTCGTCTCCAACGCCCACGCGCCCGCGACCAACTCGTAGACGTCACCGGTCGACGTGTCGAGGTAGAGGTCGCCGTTCTGACCGGTCGCGGTGGGCGTGCCGCTCCCCGTCGACCAGAGCGAGCCGCGCGCACCCGGTGGTCCCTGGGGGCCCTGTGGTCCCTGTACTCCTTGCGGACCCGAGGCGCCTCGAGCACCCATCGCACCTTGGCGTCCCGTGAGGTTGGCCTCCATCGTCCACGTGCCTGAGACCAACTCGTAGACGTCACCGGTCGACGTGTCGAGGTAGAGGTCACCGTTTTGACCCGTCGCGGTGGGCGTGCCGCTCCCCGTCGACCAGAGCGAGCCGCGCGCACCCGGTACGCCCGGGGGGCCCGCGGCACCTCGGGCTCCTCGGGGACCCGTCGTATTCCACCGCACCCTGACCGCCCCGGGACACCGGATGTTCGAGGACGTGCTGATCGAGGTGACCTCGCCGGTCGCGCTCTCGCACGCGAAAAAGGACTTGGGTTGCGTTCGAGCGCTCGCGGCGGCGACCCCCGCAACGGTGCCGGCGACGAGCAGTGACGCGACGAGTGTCGTGACGGCTCTCGATGGACGCCTCATGGACCCATCTCCTTCAGCGAGAAGTATCTCAACGGAATGCCGAAAATAATTCTTTGGGGAACGGTATCCCCGACGGATGCGCTGAACCGTGCACCAAGTGAGCGTGCTCTCAGAATCTCTCGGTAGTAAGCGTCGTGACGTCCACGGGACCATCGGAACTCGACACAGCCCGCCGGGCGACAGCGGGGAGGCCCGACGGGGGCCCCACCGACGACCGTCAACGCCCTGACGCGGACCCGATTCCGAAGCGCCTCCGATGACTGAATCGGCTGACCCCGAGGTGGTCTCGGGCTCACGGCCGACGCGACCCGTCGGGTCCGCCCCGTCCGGCGAGGTCGCGTCGAAAGGCGATCGCCGATCGGCCGTCGATGTCGGTAGGGCCCTCGATGACGAATCCCGCCGCGAGTAGGACCCGCTGGGACGCCCGGTGGTCCACGCTCGTCCGGGCTACCAAGCGGGTGAGGCCCCGTTCCTCACCGGCCCAACGACAGAGCTCTCGCACCGCGGCCGTCGCGACGCCCCGCCCCGCGACGCGCTCGGCGACGCGGTAGCCGAGCTCGGCCGAGCCGTCGACGATCCCGTAGAGGTTGAACCGACC
>DAIDKS010000044.1 GCA_027449885.1 Acidimicrobiaceae bacterium | reverse complement strand
CGCGGCTTCGTCCCGTCGAAGCCATCTCGCACCACCTGACGCCCGGCGTGGCCAGGGATCGGGCAGGTTGGGTAGTCAGTGCCCATACGCACACCCTACTCACTGGGTGTCATTCCATCTCAGGAGTATGCGAGGCAAGTGGTATCTTGAGTGAATCGACTCCAGTTGGAGCGCTGACTCAAGCGCATGCTGCAACATTCTATGAGAACGATAACTCTAGTGACACGACATATTCTGACCAGATCGCGAATGCACCAACACCTCTGACCCTGTTTGATGCACTAATTCCTGCATTCAGTAATGCGGGGTTCCACTTTATAGGCTGGAATACCGTTGCTAATGGTTCTGGAACAAACTACAGCGATGGTCAAACATATGACTTTTCAGTCGGCCCCATCGATCTCTTTGCACAATGGCAGCCGAATTCCGTCACCTTCTATGAGAATGCCAATGGGAGCGACACGATCCACGCCGTTGAGTCGGGGACGACTGCTCTGCCTCTTACCCTCTTCGCAGACCTGAGTCCCGCGTTATCCAATCCTGGGTACACCTTCGCGGGTTGGTCTACGACGGCCACCGGCACGGGCAGCTCCTATGCGAACGGTGCGACGTACGACTTCACAGCGGGATCCCTGAATCTCTTCGCGCAGTGGTCGGCTGCGTCGTACACGGTGACGTTCAACGCTGGCGGCGGGGCGGTGTCGCCGTCGGCGTCAGTGTTCACCACGGGATCGTCACCCGTCACGCTGCCCACTCCAACACGCACCGGCTACAGCTTCGCGGGCTGGTACACGGCGTCGTCGGGGGGAGTGCTCGTGGGCGGTGCTGGCGATGCCTACACTCCGACGCAGTCGCTCACCCTCTACGCGAAGTGGAGTGCCACGAGCACGCTGGTGACCCTCGACGCGAACGGCGGAACCGTGACGACGTCGTCGCTCGTCTACACGGCGGGTGGTCCCGCACTGTCGTTGCCCACACCATCGCGAGGTGGATACTCCTTCAATGGCTGGTACTCGGCGGCCACGGGCGGGACGTTGGTCGCCGCCGGAGGAGCGTCCTACACCCCCTCGTCCAGCCTGACCCTCTACGCCCAGTGGTCGGCCACGGCGATCACGGTGAACCTGGCGGGTGACGGGGGGACGACCACCAGTCCCACCCTGACGTACGTGCCGGGCTCGACCGCCCTCACCCTGCCCACGCCGTTCTATCCCGGCTTCCGATTCGAGGGCTGGTACACGGCGCCAGCCGGAGGATCCCTGGTCGGAGTCGGTGGCGCCTCGTACACCCCGACCGCCGACGTCACGCTCTACGCCCAGTGGGCGACGAGCACGGTCGTCCTCACTTTCGACCCCGTGGGCGGCAGCGTCAACCCGTCGAGCGTCACGGCGTCTTCGGGTGCGCCGGTCACCCTCCCGTCGCCAACTCGCCCCGGATTCGACTTCAGCGGCTGGTTCACGGCGCCCGATGGCGGGACGCTCGTCGGCCTGGGTGGCAGCGTCTACGCGCCGGCCGCCTCGGGGGTGCTCTACGCGCAGTGGTCGGTCATCCCGTCGATCGCGGTGACGTTCGCGGGTAACGGGGCCCGCGGCGGGGTGGCGTCCCTCAGCGGCCCCGCCGGGCAGCCACTCGTTCTGCCGGGTCCCGGCTCACTGGCTCGAGATGGCTTCACCTTCGCCGGGTGGAACACGGCGCCGGACGGCAGTGGGACTCCCTACGCCGCGGGATCCGTTCTGCTCAGCACGTCGCCGGTCACCCTCTTCGCGCAGTGGACCGCTCGGCCCCCGGTCAGGATCGCCCTCTCCCTGAACGGTGGTCGCGGGGCGATGGCGCCTCTCACGAGCTACTCCGGTGGCGTGGTCACGTTGCCGGGGGCGCCGGTGCGATCGCGGCCGGGCTTCACGTTCCGCGGCTGGAGTACCTCCTCGCGGGGCTCGGGTCCCGTCTACCCGGCGGGGTCGACGCTCACTGTCGGAGTGGTCGAGACGCTGTACGCCGTCTGGACCGGGAGTCCGACGGCGCGGATGGTGGCGCCGGTCGGGCCGTTCGCCGCCTCGTCGGCGGCGGTGAGCACCACTCTCGCCCGGCAGGTCAGTCGGCTGGCCGCGTCGGTCGTGGCGCAGGGCGTGACGCGCGTCAGCCTCTACGGCTTCGCGCCGGCCTCGGCCGCGTCGAGGGTCCGTCAGCTGAGTGCCGCCCGCGCGGCGGCCGTCGCCGCGGTATTGCGCCGCGACCTCGCTCGTCTGCACCACGGGAAGGTGGTGGTGGTGTCGGCCGGGGAGGGAGTCGGCTCGGGAACGGTTGCGTCGCGCGTCGAGGTGGTCGTCCGCTAGGGCTACGTCGAGTGCGCCGGCCCGGGGGTCCGGGCCGGCGCCCCGGAGCCGGTGGAGGGATTCGAACCCACGACCTAGCGATTACAAATCGCTTGCGCTACCGCTGCGCCACACCGGCCAGGCCCTCAACACTACCGACGCCCTCCGGGGCCGGTCCGGCGAGTTCTAGAGTGGCCCCGTGAGCGCACCGTCGAACCCCGAGCACGCCTCGGGCGGATCCCACTACCAGCCCTCGACGCCGATCGTCGCGCTCATCCTGATCGCCTTCATCCTCGCGACGATCCTGATCCTGCGCTCGCCGTCACCCTCCTCGGGCAGCTCCGCCCCGACGACGTCGACGCCCGGAGCGACCACCACGACCGTCCACACGACGACGACCACGGTGCCGCGGGCCCAGGTGCGCGTCCAGGTGGCGAACGGGACGAACGTGTCCGGTCTCGCTCGGACCTATACGCAGCAGCTGCTGACCCAGGGTTGGGACACGCTGCCCCAGATGAACGGCCCCCACGTCAGCGCGACGGTCATCTACTTCAATCCGGGATTCCAGTGGGCGGCGCGCGCCATCGCCAGTGCCGAGCGCTTCCCGGCGTCGGCCGCGCGGCCGCTGAACGGGCAGAACCCGGTGCCGGGCGCGGCGAGCGACGACATCGTGATCGTCCTCGGGCCGGACGCCGCGGCCCTGGGCTAGGAAGGGCTAAGACGCTGGGCTTCCGTCGCGTCCCGGCGGCGTCAGCCCGTAGCGGGCGAGGGCGGAGCGCAGGACCTCGACGGCCATCGGATTGAGCTCCTCGAGCGGGCGGTTGCGGTGTCGGCGCACGCCGAGGTCCACCTGGGCGAGGGCGGCCACGCCGTAGGCGCGAGCCACGTCGATGAGCAGCGCTATCTCGACCCCGTAGTCGGCCTCGAGGTCGATGCGGTGGAGGACGTCGCGGCGCAGGGCCGTCTCTCCGGCGAGGGGTTGGCGGATCTCGCCGAGGCCGGGGAAGAGCAGGGAGAGGATCGGCCGGGCCGTGAGCTCGGTCACGCGCCCGCCGCCGGTCGGCATGCCGTGCAGCGGGCGCTCGTAGTAGCCCTTCACGAGGACGGTCTCGTCGTGCTCGAGGAGGGGCTGGACGAGGCGGGGCACGTAGTCCTCGGCGGTGTTGCGCACGTCGGCGTCGAGGAAGACGAGGAGGTCGGCCGACGTCGCGAGGGCGCCCACGCGCATGGCGGTCCCCTTGCCGCTCGGCCCGTCGTTGCGAACGACGCGGGCGCCGTGGCGGGCGGCGATGGTGGCGGTGTCGTCCGACGAGTGGTCGTCGACGACCACGACCTCCTCGAGCGGGTCGCCCGGGCCGAGGATCGCGTCGAGCACGGCCCCGACGGTCGCCGCCTCGTCGCGGGCCGGGATCACGACGGCCGTCGACGCGGCCCTCATCCGCTCGCGGATGCGCACCGGGTCGAAGTCGTCACGGCGCAGGGTTCGGGGGGTCGCCGGCGTCACGTGTCGAGGATACGGGGCGCACCCGTAGACTGCTCTTGACAGCGATCGAAACGAACGGTCAGACTGTCGGACACATCATCAAGAGCGACGGAGGGACGGGCCCGTAGATGTCGCGACAACCAGTGTGAGCCGACCGGCTCCCACCAGGTGCCAAAGCCCGATCGATGAGAGGATTGGATATGTACGCGACGGGACTCATCTGCCGAGAGTGCGGCACCACCTACGAGGCGGAGGCGCGCTACGCCTGCGACGTCTGCTTCGGGCCCCTCGAGGTCCACTACGACCTCGAGGCGGCGAAGGGGGCGGTGACCCGCGAGTCGATCGAGGCCGGTCCGGCCTCGATCTGGCGGTACCGCGCCCTCCTGCCCGATCCCGGTGAGTCCCCCGTCGACCTCGGGGCCGGGTGGACGCCCCTGCGCCACGCGCCCCGCCTCGCCGCGGAGCTCGGCCTGGCCGACCTCTGGCTGAAGGACGACACCCGCAACCCGACGGGGTCCTTCAAGGACCGCGTCGTCTCGGTGGCCCTCTCGGTGGCCCGCCGCCTCGGCTTCACGACGGCCGCCTGCGCCTCGACGGGCAACCTGGCGACCTCGGTCGCGGCCCACGCCGCGGCCATCGGCTGGCCGAGCGTCACGATCATTCCGTCCGACCTCGAGACCTCCAAGGTCGCGATGACGGCCGTCTTCGGCGGGACCGTCCTCGGGGTCCGGGGCAACTACGACGACGTGAACCGTCTCTGCGTCGAGCTCGTCGCCGAGCACCCCGACTGGGCCTTCGCCAACGTCAACCTTCGCCCGTACTACGCCGAGGGGTCGAAGACCCTGGCCTTCGAGATCGCCGAGCAGCTCGGGTGGCGCACCCCCGACCAGGTCGTCGTCCCGGTCGCCTCGGGCAGCCAGCTCACGAAGGTGGCGAAGGGATTCCGCGAGTTCCGGGCGCTGGGCCTGGTCGACGGGCCCGACCCGGTCCTCTTCGGGGCCCAGGCGACCGGCTGCTCGCCGATCGCCACGGCCTTCGCCAACGGGTCCGACGTCGTCACGCCGCAGCGACCCAACACCATCGCCCGCTCCCTCGCCATCGGCAATCCGGCCGACGGTCCCTACGTGCTCGACGAGCTGCGCCGCCACGGCGGGGACTGCGGCTCGGTGAGCGACGAGGAGATCCTCGAGGGCATCTCCCTGCTCGCGCGGACCGAGGGCGTCTTCGCCGAGACGGCCGGAGGGGTCACGATCGCCTCGCTGCGCCAGATGATCGAGCGCGGGACGATCGACCGATCGAAGACCACGGTGGCGATCATCTCGGGCCACGGCCTGAAGACCCTCGACGCCGTCGTCGACCAGGCCACTCACACGGCCGTCATCTCACCCGGACTGGCCGACGCCGAGGAGGCGCTGCGCTTCACCCAGCTGGTGGCCGCGTCGTGAGCGTGATCGTCCGCCTGCCCAGCCAGCTGCGCGTCGTCGCGGGGGGCGCCGCCGAGGTGCCCGTCGAGGCCGCGACCGTCCGGGAGGCCATCGTCGCGGTCGAGACGCTCCACCCAGGGATCGCCGGGCGCGTCCTCGACGACCACGGGGCGCTGCGGCGCTTCGTCAACGTCTTCGTGGCCGACGAGGACGTGCGCTTCCTCGACGGCCTCGACACGGTCCTCGAGCCGGGTCAGACCGTCTCGCTGGTGCCGGCGGTGGCCGGGGGCTGAGCCCCGTTAGCACTCCTGTCGAGCGACTGCTAAGATTCTCTCCGCACCATCCAGACGGTGCACTCTCGCACTAGGAGGAGAATCACCGTGGCGAAACTGATCGCCTTCGACGAAGAGGCGCGACGGGCGCTCGAGCGCGGCATGAACAAGCTCGCCGACGCCGTCCGCGTGACGCTCGGGCCCAAGGGCCGCAACGTGGTGCTCGACAAGAAGTGGGGCGCCCCGACCATCACCAACGACGGTGTCTCGATCGCGAAGGACATCGACCTCGAGGACCCCTACGAGCGGATCGGCGCCGAGCTGGTCAAGGAGGTCGCGAAGAAGACCGACGACGTGGCCGGTGACGGCACCACGACGGCGACCGTGCTCGCCTGGGCGATGGTTCGCGAGGGTCTGAAGAACGTGGCCGCCGGGGCCAACCCGATGTCCCTGAAGAAGGGCATCGAGGCCGCCGTCGAGGCCGCCGTGGCGTCCCTGCACGACCTCGCCACCCCGGCCGACACCAAGGAGCAGATCGCCCAGGTCGCCTCGATCTCGGCGGCCGACACGGAGATCGGCTCGCTGATCGCCGACGCCATCGACAAGGTGGGCAAGGACGGCGTGATCACGGTCGAGGAGAGTCAGTCCTTCGGGATGGACATGGACCTCGTCGAGGGCATGCGCTTCGACAAGGGCTACATCTCGCCCTACTTCGCGACCGACACCGAGCGCATGGAGGCCGTCCTCGAGAACGCCTACCTGCTCCTCGTCTCGGGCAAGATCACGTCGGTCCGCGACGTGCTGCCCGTGCTCGAGAAGGTCATGCAGAGCGGCCGCCCGCTGCTCATCATCGCCGAGGACGTCGAGGGCGAGGCCCTGGCGACCCTCGTGGTGAACAAGATCCGCGGGACGTTCAAGTCGGTCGCCGTGAAGGCCCCCGGCTTCGGCGAGCGCCGTAAGGCCATGCTCCAGGACATCGCCATCCTCACCGGTGGCACCGTCATCGCCGAGGAGGTCGGCCTCAAGCTCGACAACGCGAGCATCGAGCTGCTCGGCTCCGCCCGCAAGGTCGTCGTCACGAAGGACGAGACGACCATCGTCGAGGGTGGTGGCGACGAGGACGACATCAAGGGCCGCATCAGCCAGATCAAGGCCGAGATCGAGAACACCGACTCCGACTACGACCGCGAGAAGCTCCAGGAGCGCCTGGCCAAGCTCTCGGGCGGCGTGGCCGTCATCAAGGTCGGTGCCGCGACCGAGGTCGAGCTGAAGGAGAAGAAGCACCGGATCGAGGACGCGGTCTCGACGACCAAGGCGGCCATCGAGGAGGGTGTCGTGCCCGGTGGCGGCGTCGCGCTGCTGCGCAGCCAGAGCCGCATCCTGGCGGCCGCCGAGAAGCTCGAGGGCGACGAGGCGACCGGTGCGCGGATGGTGGCGAAGGCCGTCGAGGCGCCCCTCACCCAGATCGCGGTCAACGCCGGTCTGGAGGGTGGCGTCATCGTCGAGCGCGTGCGCAACCTGCCCACGGCGACCGAGGGCCTCAACGCGGCGACCGGCGAGTACGTCGACCTGATCGCGGCCGGCGTCATCGACGCCGCCAAGGTGACCCGTTCGGCGCTGCAGAACGCGTCGTCGATCGCGGCGCTCTTCCTCACGACCGAGGCCGTCATCGTCGACAAGCCCGAGGAGAAGGCCCCGGCGATGCCCGGCGGTGGCATGGACGACTTCTAGTCGCCTCCACCACGAGGACCGAGCGGCGGGGCCTGCGGGCCCCGCCGCTCGGTCGTTCCGGGCCGACGCGTCGCCGCGGAGCGGGCCGTAGCATGGGCGCATGGCCTCGCCCGAACCCCTCACCCCGTCGCGCGGACTGAACGTCGTCCACCTCTTCTGCCACCCCGACGGCGACGTCGACGCCACCGTCGTGCGCTCGGCGGTCGACGAGGCCCTCGCGAAGGGCCTCCAGGTCGTGAGCGTCGCGATCGTCGGGGCGAAGGCCGACCTCGCCTTCATGGTCCTCGGCGAGGACCTCTGGGACCTGCGCCGCTTCCAGTCCCGGATCCAGGCCGCCGGCCTGCTCGTGTCGGAGAGCTACGTCTCGGTGACCGAGGTCAGCGAGTACGCGCAGGGGATCCCGGAGAAGATGCGTCAGGACCGGCTCTTCCCGGCCCTCCCGCCCGAGGGCATGCGGGCCTTCTGCTTCTACCCGATGTCGAAGCGCCGCAGCGAGGAGCACAACTGGTACGCGCTGCCCTACGAGGAGCGCGAGCAGCTCATGCGCCAGCACGGCGCCTCGGGGCGTGAGTTCCGCGGTCGCGTGCTCCAGCTGGTGACGGGCTCCACCGGCCTCGACGACTGGGAGTGGGGCGTGACGCTCTTCGGGGTGCACGTCGACGACCTGAAGGAGTGCGTCTACACCATGCGCTACGACGAGGCCTCGACCCTCTACGGGGAGTTCGGGGCCTTCTACACCGGCCTCGTCGGATCCGTCGACGAGGTCCTCGACGCCGCGATCGCCTAGATGGAGCCGCTCGCCACCGAGAAGATGCTGCGGCGCTGGGCCGAGTCGCTCTCGGCCGTCGCGCGCACCGGCATGGGCTTCACCGACAGCGGCTTCGAGCGAGAGCGCTACGAGGAGATCCTGAAGATCGCGAGCGACATCCGCGCCGCGGCCGACCTCGGGGTCCACGGGGTCGCCGACGCCGACGGGCTCGTCACCGAGTGGCTGGCCGACGTGGGCCGCGGCGTTCCGGGCTACGTGACGCCCAAGGTGGCCGTCGGCGCCGCCGTCGCCAACGAGGCGGGCGAGCTCCTGCTCATCCAGCGCGCCGACTCCGGCGTCTGGCTCTACCCCACGGGCTGGTGCGACGTCGGGTACTCCGCTCCCGAGGTCGTGGTGAAGGAGGTGCGGGAGGAGACGGGCATCGAGGTCGAGGTCGACCGGCTGATCGGCGTGCTCGACGGCATGCGTCTCGGGGTCTCGCGGATCCCCCTCTACTCCCTGCTCTTCCTCTGTCGGGCGACGGGTGGGGAGCTGGCCCCCCACCCCCTCGAGTGCGCCGACGTCGGCTGGTTCGCTCGCGAGGCGCTGCCCGCGGGCACCCTCGGCGCGGAGCGGTGGGCCGACCCCATCTTCGCCGCGATCGCGGGCGAGACGCGCGACGTCTTCTACGACGACCTGCGCCGACCGGTCTGGCGGGAGCTGTGATCGTCGTCGAGGCGGTGAGCGAGCCGACCGTCGAGATTCGTGACGCCCTCAACGCACTGCTGCCCCAGCTCTCCGCGAGTGCGCCGCCCCTCGATGACGCGGCCCTGGCGCGCCTCCTCGCCTCCCCGGTCGTGACCCTGTTCGTCGCCCGTCGGGAGGGTCGCCTCGTGGGGGCGCTCACCCTCGTCCAGTTCCCGATCCCCACCGGCTGGCGGGCCTGGATCGAGGACGTGGTCGTCGACGAGTCGGCCCGCGGCGTCGGCGTCGGGGCCCGTCTGACGGCGGCCGCCGTCGAGGCGGCGAGCGCCGCCGGGGCTCGCTCGGTCGACCTGACGAG
>DAIDKS010000043.1 GCA_027449885.1 Acidimicrobiaceae bacterium | reverse complement strand
GGTGTCCGCTTCGGCGGGCCGAAGCAGTTCGCTCGTCTCGCCGGCCGCACCGTCGCGGCGGCGAGTGTCGCGGCCGCGCGAAGCGTGGCCCAGCGGGTGGTCCTCGTCGTGCCCGACGACTACGCGGGCGACGGGGAGGGTGCTGACGCCGTCGTCACCGGCGGCGACTCGCGCTCGGCGTCGGTGCGCGCCGGACTCGCCGCCTGCGGCGACGCGGACGTCGTCGTGGTCCACGACGCCGCTCGTCCCGCCGCCCGTCCCGATCTCTTTCGCCGGGTCGTCGACGCTCTCGTCGACGGGGTCGACGGAGCGATCCCCGGACTGCCCGTCACCGACACGGTGAAGCGCGTCGACGCGCGAGGGGCGGACGTCGTCGCCACGATCTCGCGTGACGATCTCGTCACGGTCCAGACGCCCCAGGCCTTCCGCCGGGTCGCGCTGGAGGCCGCGCACGCCGGGGCGTCCGACGCCACGGACGACGCCGGACTCGTCGAGGCGGCGGGTGGTCGCGTCGTCGTCGTGAGCGGCGACCCGGGCAACGTGAAGATCACCGCTCCCGCCGACCTCGAACGCCTCCGCGTGGGGGGCTCACTACGGATCGGCAACGGTCTCGACGTCCACCGATTCAGCGACGATCCGTCCCGCCCCCTCGCTCTCGGCCTGCTCACCCTCGAGGGTCCGGGACTCGCCGGGCACTCCGACGCCGACGCCGCGACCCACGCCCTCTGTGACGCCCTCCTCGGGGCCGCCGGCCTCGGGGACCTCGGTCGGCACTTCCCCGACTCGGACCCCGCCATCGCCGGGATCTCCTCGCGCGAGCTGCTCGTACGGGTCGTCGATCGCGTGAGGGCAGCCGGGTTCCAGCCCGTCTCGGCGGACGTGACCATCGTCGCCGAACGACCACGACTCGCCGCGCACATGCCCACGATGGCCGCCACGCTCTCGGACGTCGTCGGGGCGCCCGTCTCCGTGAAGGCGACGACGACCGAGGGTCTTGGCGCCCTCGGTCGGGCCGAGGGCATCGGCGCCACCGCCGTCGCTCTGGTGGTGGTCGCGTGACGCCCCGCCCTCCGCGGCGCGGTCCCGCCGGACGCCCCCCCGTTCGCCGTCGCCCCCCCGCGCCCACCGGGCGTCCGCGCCGCGACGCCGACGGCGTCGGCGGCGAGCAGGTCGAGGGGCGTCGAGCCGTGCTCGAGTTGTTGCGGGCACAGCGCCGGACCGTGCGCCGGGTCCTGATCGCCGACGGCCAGGACCCGTCGCCCATCCTCGACGCCATCGAGATCGAGGCGCAGCGGCGCCGAACCTCGGTGCAGCTCATCTCGATGGCCCGACTCGATCGAGAGGCGCGCACCGAGGGGCACCAGGGCGTCGTGGCCTTCGCTGAGCCGATTCCGACCGTGGGGCTCGACGAGCTCATCGATGATCCTCGCGCCTTCCTGTTGGTGAGCGACGGCGTGACCGATCCCCGGAATCTGGGGGCCATGCTGCGGAGTGCGGACGGAGCCGGCGTGACGGGCGTGGTGCTGCCGCGTCACCGGGCGGCACGCGTCGTGCCGACCGTCACCAAGACGGCGGCGGGCGCGATCGAGTACCTCGACTTCTGCGACGTCGGGGGAATCCCGGCTGCTCTCGACAGCATGAACCGCGCTGGAGTGCTGACGGTCGGTCTCGCGGGGGAATCGTCGATCTCCCTCTACGACCTCGATCTCGGCTCGGGTCCGGTGGCTCTCGTGGTCGGTGGCGAGGAGAAGGGGTTGGCTCCGCTCACTCGCAAGCGATGCTCCGTCGTCGCCTCGATTCCGCAGCGCGGACGCGTGGAGTCTCTCAACGCGGGGGTCGCCGTGTCCATCGCCGCCTTCGAGATCGCTCGCCAGCGCGACGCACAGCGCTGAACTGACGAAACTTCGTCGCCCCGAGAAGTTAAATCGATTCACTGTCACTCGCGACCGTTGAGTCTTAGCCTCAGAACGATCAGTCTCATGCCATCTATGACTTCGGTAGTTGCTCGCATGAATTGACCACGAAGGGGCAATCACTTCAAGGGAGATTCAGTGCGACGAGTTCTACTGTCAGGAATGCTATTAATCGCGAGTATTCTTGTTGGTATCTCTTGCCTCGCATACTCCTGAGATGACCACCGCACAGTGACTACTCAGGACGAGATTTTCCTGACTTTGCGTAGTCGTGCTATGATCACAGCATAGCTGACGAACCCCTGAGCCTGGTGGATGCTGCGGAGCTCTGCGGAACGAGCGTGGTGACGCTGCGCCGTAAGGTGCGCGACAACAAGCTCAAGGCGGAGCCACGAGACGACACGCGAGAACCCCTGCGCTTTCGGCCCTCAGCGTTGCGCGAGGCTGGCTACGAGGTGGATGGGACCAACACCACGGAGCTGCTGAAGCGGCGGCGAGAGCTCCGGCGCGGTGACCTCAACCAAGCCATCAAGGAAGTCGAACGCCTCCGCGCCGAGAACGCCGAGCTACGCCAGCGCATCGAGAAGGTCGAGGGCGAACGTGACGAGGCGCGGCGGGTCTTCGACGCGACCTTGGTGGCCCTAACCCGCGTGGAGGGTGTGGGCCCTACTCAGCCCGCCGGTTGATCGCGCGGTAGATGGCGAGTCCCGCCCAATAGATGATCCAAGCCACCACCAACGACACGGCCGCGTCAGTGAGGTTCGACGCCCTGAAGCTGACTGAGGTCTTCGATTCCTGATACCCGTTCGCCGCGGACGGGATGACGAAGGTCGTGGTCTTGAGAGCCGCCCAGGCCTTCGTCAGGCCGGTCACTGCGCACAGCGCGGCCCACACGTAGCGGCCTTTCACCTTGTCGAACAGGCGTGAGACTCCGCCTTCGGAACGGCGGCGGAACCGGAGCACGAGATAGACCACGAGCGCCAGAACCAGAGCCAGCCCCCCAAACACTGTGATGTCGGCCAGGACCACATCAACTCGGTTGCTGAGTGCGAGAACGCCACCCACCTTGACCTCCCCATCACGAAAATGAGACCTGGCTCCGAGGGTAGTTCTCGACGAGCCCTTCGGGTGTCATCAGAAGCTCGGCCGCCCCTTCGGGTCCTTGATGGCCCGGGGCTTGGCGACGCTGCCGTGAGAGCGATGGAGTTCGTGGCGCACGCGCTCGGCGAACACCTGCTCGTCGGCCAGGTCGTTGAGTCCCAGGCGCATCAGCTCCAGGAGCAGGTTGGTGCGCGCCCGGTTGGCTAACCCCGGCACGCGCAGGCTCAGATGCCGGCGCATCGTGGTGAGAGCCTGCTCGACCGGGCCCGTACTTACCGGCAGGCCGTAGCCGCGCAGGCGAAACTGGCGCTTGATGAACAGGTCGATGCTGCCCGCCGTGCCGTAGAGGGCCGACCCCCTGAGCCCTTCGGTCTCGAGCGCGTCACAGAGGGCGTCCCAGTGCGCGTAGTCACTCAGCGCCTCGTCGAGGGCGTCTCTCACCGCGCTCGTGTGGTGGAACGGCGCGGGGCGTCCATTTCGTACTCTCTCGTCTTTCTCGAGGGCGGCCGCCAGGTTGAGTCTGAGGTGGAGGTGGCACCAGATGGGACGGCACTGGGGCCAACCGGTGGCGAGGGCCCTCACCAGGTCCGTGCCGCGGTCCGAGACCGAGACCTTCGGCTGTCCGGGCAGCTGGCTCATCAGGTCCAGCCAGTTCGCAGCGGACAGGTCCGGATAGACCGCCATCTTCCACATTCGCCCGCGCTGACCAACACCGTCGTAGCCGTAGATGGCGTAGAGGTAGAAGGCGGGCTTCTTGGTGCCGCGGGTCCGCCGGTAGAACTTCGTCGCATCGAGCATCGCGATACGCGGCCAACTCGTCTCGGCGTCGGGGGCACAGACCGCGTTCGCAAAGACCTCCACCCAGTCCGCGGCCACCTGACCGTGACGCACCCATCCGCCGTCAGGGCGCAGGCCCGAGTGGAGTTGGACCGCGGCGGTGGCCGCCTGGTAAGTGCCTCCTCGCGCCAGGTACGCCAGGGCTGAGCCCACCTCGCGACTCGTGTAGCGATACCCCCGGGGAACCGTGGGTCCGTTCAGGGCAGCCGGGTCGCTGTCGCACTCGGGACAGGCCTCCAGCATCTCAACCCGCGGCAGCTCAGGTGTGAAGCGGTGGAAGCCGCGCCCGTCGGGGTCCTTACAACGAAAGCGCTGACGACGCCGCGGCTTCGTCCCGTCGAAGCCATCTCGCACCACCTGACGCCCGGCGTGGCCAGGGATCGGGCAGGTTGGGTAGTCAGTGCCCATACGCACACCCTACTCACTGGGTGTCATTCCATCTCAGGAGTATGCGAGGCAAGTG
>DAIDKS010000042.1 GCA_027449885.1 Acidimicrobiaceae bacterium | reverse complement strand
GCGTCGACCACCACAGCGAGGCCGCGGGGTCCATCAGTGGCTGAGTTGGGCGGCTCCGGTGAACACCTCGCGCAGGGTGCCGACCATGAAGTCGATGTCCTCGCGCGTCGAGATGAGCGGCGGCGCCAGCTGCACGACCGGATCGCCCCGGTCGTCCGAGCGGCAGATGAGCCCGCGCCGGAACATCTCGGGGGAGACGTAACCGCGCAGCAGCCGCTCCGCCTCGTCACCGCCCCAGGTGTCCTTGCTCTCCTGATCCTTCACGAGTTCGACGCCCCAGAAGTAGCCGGTGCCGCGCACGTCGCCGACGATCGGGATGTCCTTCAACTTCAGCAGCTGGTCGTGGAAGTAGTCCTGGTTAGCGTTGACGTTCTCGAGCACGCCCTCACTCTCGATGATGTCGATGGTCTTGAGGGCCACGGCGCACGAGACCGGGTGACCGGCCCAGGTGAAGCCGTGCATGAAGGCGGTGTCGTCGTGCTGGAACGGCTCGGCGATCCGGTCGGAGACGATCATCGCACCGAGAGGCGAGTAGCCCGCCGTGATGCCCTTGGCCGTCGTGATGATGTCGGGCACGTAGTCGTACTTCTGGCCACCGAACCAGGTGCCGATGCGGCCGAAGGCGCAGATCACCTCGTCGGAGACGAGCAGGACGCCGTACTTGTTGCAGATCTCGCGCACCTGCTGCCAGTACCCGGGCGGGGGCGTGAAGCATCCGCCGGCGTTCTGGACGGGCTCGAGGAAGACCGCGGCCACGGTCTCGGGGCCTTCGCGAAGGATGGCCTCCTCGATCTGCTGGGCCGACCACAGCCCGAAGGCCGCCACGTCGTCAGCGTGCTGGGGCGCTCGATAGAAGTTGGTCGGCGGGACCTTGATCGCCCCGGGGACGAGCGGCTCGAAGGGCTTGCGGTAGCCCTCGAGCGAGGTGATCGTGAGGGCGCCGAGGGTCGTCCCGTGATAGGCGATGTCGCGACTGATGACCTTGTAGCGGTCCATCTCGCCGCGGAGACGGTGGTACTGGCGCGCGAGCTTCCAGGCGCTCTCCACGGCCTCGCCACCACCGGTGGTGAAGAAGACGCGGTTGAGGTCGCCCGGCGCGAGGCTCGCGATCTTCTCCGCGAGCTCGATGGCGCGCGGGTGGGCGTAGGTCCACAGCGGGAAGAACCCCAACTCGGTCATCTGCTCGGCCGCGGCCCGGGCGATGTCCGCACGGCCGTGTCCGAGGGAGTTGGTGAAGAGCCCCGAGAGGCCGTCGAAGTACTCGCGGCCGTTGGCGTCATAGACGCGGGTCCCCTCGCCCCGCACCATGATCGGCACCTCGTTGGTCTCCGAGTAGGCGCCCATGCGCGACATCTGGAGCCAGAGGTTGCGACGGGCCCTCTCGGAGAAGGCATGGCTTGGCTGTTTAACGTCCGCGACGGTGATGCCGTCGGTGATGACTTCATTGAGTGTCACTTGGTCCCCCATGTGTAGGTCTGCTTGGAGAGCTTGAGATAGACGAACGTCTCGACCTCGGTAACCCCGGGGATCGATCGGATCGCGTCGTTGAGTAGATGGACGAGGGCGTCGTCGTCGACGGCGATGACCTCGGCGATGATGTCGAAGCTGCCGGCCGTCATGACGACGTAGTTGGCCTCCTCGATGGCCGCCACCTGGTCCGCCACCCGCCGCACGTCGCCGTGCACGCGGATGCCGACGAGGGCCTCTCGACCGAATCCGAGCTGGAGCGGGTCCGTGATGGCCACGATCTGCATGACGCCCTGGTCGCGCAGGCGCTGGACCCGTCGACGCACGCCCGCCTCGGAGAGTCCGACTTCCTGAGCGATGGCCCCGTAGGCCCGGCGTCCGTCGAGCTGGAGGAGCGAGATGATCTCCCGATCGATGGTGTCGAGGCCGTTGGGCGTCGGAACCACTTCCAGACGGGTCCTCTCCGAGGACTTCGCTCGCTGACGCTTAGGTGAGGTGGCTGGCATTGGATGCTCCCACCCAGGGGTTACGCAAAACTCCCCCCGGGCTGCGGATTGACTCAGCATAGCGCACTTTGGTGACGGATTGCGTCGTGACATTTCTGAACACGCACATATTCGCAGTCTGATGGTTTGCGAGGGGGTGTGCGCGTCTGGCAGAGTGACGGAGTGTCATCGGGTCGCGGACCCGACCAAGGAGGGGTGTATGAGTCGGTTGGCGAACTTTGTGGGGGGCGAGTACGTAGCCCCGAAGAGCGGCAAGTACGCGGAGTTGACCAACCCGGCCACCGGTCAGGTCTTCGCCGAGATGCCGGTCTCGGACGCATCCGACGTCGACTTCGCCATCGGTGTCGCGGCGCAGGCGTTCCAGTCGTGGAAGCGCACGACGCCGAGCCAGCGCAGCCTCGCGCTCTACCGCATCGCCGACATCATCGAGCAGCACGCCGACGAGTTGGTCGCGCTCGAGGTCGAGAACACCGGCAAGATCATCTCGCTGACCCACAGCGAGGAGATCCCTCCGATGGTCGACCAGATCCGATTCTTCGCGGGGGCCGCTCGACTGCTCGAGGGCCGGAGCGCCGCCGAGTACATGGCCGGGATGACGAGCTACGTGCGGCGCGAGCCGATCGGCGTCTGCGGTGCGGTGACGCCCTGGAACTACCCGATGATGATGGCCGTGTGGAAGTGGGCCCCGGCCCTCGCGGCGGGCAACACGATGGTCCTCAAGCCCGGTGACTCCACGCCGGCGTCGACGCTCAAGATGGCGGAGCTCATGGCGCAGGTCCTGCCGGCGGGAGTCTTCAACGTCGTCTGCGGCGACCGAGACACGGGGCGCGCCCTCGTCGAGCACCCGACGCCCGCGATGGTCTCGGTGACGGGATCGGTTCGGGCCGGCATGGAGGTCGCCACCTCGGCGGCCAAGACGCTGAAGCGCGCGCACCTCGAGCTCGGCGGCAAGGCGCCGGTCGTGGTGTTCAACGACGTCGACCTGCAGGCCGCCGTCGAGGGCATCGCCGTCGCCGGCTACTTCAACGCCGGCCAGGACTGCACCGCCGCGACGCGCGTCCTCGTCCAGTCCGGCGTCTACAACGACTTCGTCGACGCCATGTCGGCGGTCGCCAACAGCACGGTCGTGGGCATGCCGGACAACGCGGACGCGCTCTTCGGCCCCGTGAACAACGTGAATCAGCTGTCGCGGGTGACGGGCTTCCTCGAGCGAGTGCCCGCTCACGCCTCGATCGCGGCGGGTGGCTCGCGCGTCGGCGACACCGGCTACTTCGTCGCTCCGACGGTCGTCGCCGGCCTGCACCAGGACGACGAGATGATCCAGAACGAGATCTTCGGACCCGTCATCACGGTCCAGAAGTTCGACGACGAGGAGCAGGCCGTGGCCTACGCGAACGGCGTCGACTACGGCCTCGCGTCCTCGGTGTGGACGAAGGACCACGGTCGGGCGATGCGCCTGTCGCGCGACCTCGACTTCGGCGCGGTGTGGGTCAACACTCACATCCCGATCGTGGCGGAGATGCCGCACGGCGGCTTCAAGAAGTCGGGCTACGGTAAGGACTTGTCGATGTACGGCTTCGAGGACTACACGCGCATCAAGCACGTGATGCACAACATCGAGGCGTAGGCGACGCCTCCTCGGTGACGGGGAATGCTAGGTACGTAGGGGTGAAAAGCGCGTCGGGCGGAGTCCGACAGCGAGTCGGGGGAAAGAAATGGCGAATAGGTCGGAGAAGGGCGCAGGGCGTTCGCGCGTTGCGACTCTCGAGTCGGCCGACGTGGAGTTCGTTCACGTCACCAAGGCGTTCAACGACGTCAAGGCGGTCGACGACCTCAACCTTCGGATCAACGATGGGGAGTTCTTCAGCCTTCTCGGCCCCTCGGGCTGCGGCAAGACGACGTCGTTGCGAATGCTCGGCGGCTTCGAGGAGCCCACGATGGGGACGATCCTCCTCGGGGGCCAGGACGTCACGAACCTGCCGCCCTATCGTCGTGACGTCAACACCGTCTTCCAGTCCTACGCGCTCTTCCCGCACCTGAACGTCTTCGAGAACGTCGCCTTCGGACTTCGCCGCTCGAAGGTGGAGAAGTCGGAGATCCGTCGGCGCGTGGGCGAGATGCTCGAGCTCGTGGACCTGCCGCACCTGGAGAAGCGCCAGTCCGCCCAGCTCTCGGGTGGACAGCAGCAGCGCGTCGCGCTCGCCCGCGCCCTCGTCAACCAGCCGAAGATCCTGCTCCTCGACGAGCCCATGTCGGCCCTCGACGCGAAGCTCCGTCGCCAGATGCAGATCGAGCTCAAGCGAATCCAGGGCCAGGTCGGCATCACGTTCCTCTACGTCACGCACGACCAGGAAGAGGCGATGACGATGTCCAACCGCATCGCGGTGATGTGGCGCGGCCGCATCGAGGGCATGGGGACCCCGAAGGAGGTCTACGACAGCCCGGCGACGGAGTTCGTGGCCTCGTTCCTCGGTGCCTCGAACCTGCTCGCGGGCACGATCGACTCGAGCGACGCCGCCCGGACCGTGGTCGCCGTCGCCGGTGGGGCGCGGATGGTCGTCCCCTCCGAGCGGGTCCCCGACCTCGGGGGCGCCCGCGAGGTGAAAGTCGGCGTGCGACCCGAGAAGATCGAGATCGCCACGGGCACGGTCGAGACCCCGGCGAACCACAACTCGCTCGCGGGCCGCGTCCGGGTCTCGTCGTTCACCGGTGTCGGAAACCAGTACATCGTCGAGACCACCGTCGGCGTCGACGTCACCGTCTACGCCCAGAACATCGGTCAGCAGTCGGCTCCCCGCAGTGGGGAGGAAGTGACGCTGACCTGGCCGGTGGAGCACACGTTCATCGTCAAGCCAATGCCGCAAGCCGTGGTACTGGAAGAAACAGAGGGGGAATGACCATGGAAGAGAACTCGATGCCCCAGGGCATGGATCCGGCCTTTTGGCGCGGTCTGACGCAGACGCGTCTGTCGCGCCGGACGGTCCTCGGAGCGGCGGGGGCCGGCGTGGGCGCGTCGCTGCTCCTCCCGGGCATGGCGGGGGCGGCCACGCTCCCGAATAAGAACGTGGGAACGCCGTCGTGGTGGAAGAAGCAGAAGGTCCACCACGTCGCCAACTTCGCGAACTGGCCGCTCTACATCGACGTCCTGAACGGCAAGCACCTGACGCTGAACCACTTCACGCAGCTGACGAAGATCAAGGTCAACTACTACGAGGTGATCCAGGACAACGCCTCCTTCTACGCGAAGATCCGCCCCTCGCTCGCGGCCGGGCAGTACACGGGATACGACATCGTCGTCATGACGAACAACAACCCCGAGCTGGGCTACCTGATCCAGAACGGCTGGCTCATCCCGCTGGACCACGCCCTCATGACCAACTTCAACAAGTACGCCGGGCCGCTGGTGAAGAACCCCTCGTGGGACCCGGGCAACAAGTACACGATGGCCTGGCAGTCGGGGTGGACCTCGGTCGCCTACAACGAGAAGGTCGTGAAGAGCCCGGGCGACAGCATCCAGCTGCTCTTCAACAAGAAGTACGCCGGGCGCATCGGCATGCTGTCGGACCCGTTCGAGCTCGGGAGCGCCGGCCTGCTCGCCATCGGGGTCGAGCCGTTCACCTCGAAGGAGTCCGACTGGGCGAAGGCCGCGAAGAAGCTCCAGCAGCAGCGCAGCGATGGTCTGGTGGCCTCGTACTACGACCAGAGCTACATCCAGCACCTGAAGAACGGCGACATCGTCGTGTCCCAGGCCTACTCGGGTGACATCTTCCAGGCGAACCTGAACTCCAAGTACAAGAACTTGAAGCTCATGTTCCCGAAGGAGGGCCTGATGCTCTGGACGGACAACATGTGCATCCCGCTGTACTCGCAGAACCCGCTGGACGCCATGAAGTTGATGGACTACTTCTACGACCCGGGCATCCAGGCGGTGGTCGAGTACTACAACAACTACATCTGCCCGGTGCCGAGCGCGCAGCAGCAGCTCCTGCACCCGACGGGCTGGGACGCCACCGGCCTCAAGCAGCTGCGCCCCGAGATCGGACTGCCCACGTCGGTCACCGCGCACGCGCCCACCGTCTTCCCGAGCGGGCAGGCCGTCAAACTGTCGAAGAACTACTACCCGTTCAAGACCCAGGAGGAGATCAACGCGTGGAACAACTTGTTCCTGCCGATCATCCAGGGGGCGTAGTCGTCCACCGTCGCCGCCACCGGTTCGGCCGGGCTCTGGCTCCGTATCTGCTGAGCCTCCCGGCCGGACTGTGGCTGCTCCTGCTGTTCGTGGTACCGCTCGCGGTGATGCTGTCGCTGTCGCTCAAGACGTGCGATCCGGCGACCGGGGCGTGCACCATGACCTGGCACTGGGCGGAGTTCCCGAACGAGATCAGCCTCTACCACCAGGAGTTCATCACCAGCCTGCTCTTCGCGGGTGGGGCGACCCTGGCGGACCTGGTCATCTCGTTCCCGATCGCCTACTGGATCGCGTTCCACGGGCGGCACCGTAAGAACTTCTTCCTGCTGATGCTGCTGGTCCCGTTCTTCGTGTCCTTCGTGATTCGCACCATCGTCTGGGAGTTCGTGCTCTCCAACAACGGCGTCTTCCTGACGACGCTGAAGAACCTGCACGTGCTGCCGTCGGGATTCCACATCCTGGGAACGAGCTGGGCCGTCATGGCGGGCCTCGCCTACAACTACCTGCCGTTCACCGCCCTGCCCATCTACGTCGCGATCGAGCGCATCGACCGGCGGGTTCTCGAAGCGGCCTACGACCTGTACGCGACCCGCCGCCAGGGCTTCATGAGGGTGATCTTCCCGCTCACGATCCCGGGCATCTTCGCCGCGTTCCTGCTGACGTTTATCCCGATGTTCGGCGACTACGTCAACCAGGAGATCCTGGGCGGGACGTCGAACACGATGATCGGCACGGTGATCCAGAACCAGTTCCTGGTGAACTTCGACTACGCCGGGGGAGCGTCACTGTCGGCGATCCTGTTGGTGATCGCCCTGCTCGGCATCTTCCTGTACGCGCGCCTCCTGGGCACCCGCACGATCGAGCAGTACCTATGAGCACGATCGAGCAGGAGCAGATGGCGGGCGCCACGAAGCGCCGCCGGTGGACTCGGGCCATCCTGCCCACGTACTCGTGGCTGGTGATCGCCTACCTGGTGTTCCCGATCATCGTGATGATCGTCTACAGCTTCAACAAGGTCGTCGGCGGGATGCAGCTCGTGAGCTTCACCTGGAACGGCTTCACGACCCAGTGGTATCGGGAGTGGAGCAACGTTCCGGGGCTCACCCAGGCGTTCTGGCTGTCGATTCGCCTCGCCCTGGTGGCCACGGTGATCTCGACGGTCCTCGGCACGCTGCTCGCCATCGCCCTCGTCCGCTACCGACCGCCGCAGTTCCGCGGGAAGATGCTGTTTGAGCAGACGATCTTCTTGAACATCGCGGCGCCGGAGATCGTGATGGGTGCGTCCCTCCTCGGTCTCTTCGTGACCCTGAACATCGCGCGCGGATTCTTCACCCTGGTGCTGGCGCACGTGATGTTCTCGGTCACGTACGTGACCGTGACCGTGCGGGCGCGCCTCGCGGGCTTCGACCGCTCGCTGGAGGAGGCCGCCTACGACCTCGGGGCCCGTCCGCTGGTGACCTTCGGGCGCGTGACGCTGCCGCTCATCATGCCGGGAGTGCTGGCGGGAGCCCTGATGGCCTTCGCGCTGTCGATCGACGACTTCATCACGTCGAACTTCCTGAGTGGGGCGGCCGCACCGTTCCCGGTGTGGGTCTACGGCGCCACGCGCGTCGGCATCCCGCCGCAGGTCTTCGTCTTCGGAACCGCCATCTTCGCGGTGGGTATCGCCTTCGCGATCATGAGCATCGTGATGTCGCGACGTCACGCGGAGTAGGCCCCGACATTCGTCAATCAAAAGAAGGAAAAAATGAAGATTGGTGTGCCCAAGGAAATCAAGACCGATGAGAACCGCGTGGCGATCACGCCCGCGGGGGTGCGCGAGTTCACCTCGGCCGGGCACCAGGTCCTGATCGAGCGGGGGGCCGGTGTCGGCTCGTCGATCTCGGATGCCGACTACGTGGCGAACGGGGCGACGATCGTCGACGACGTCGACGACGTGTGGGCCGACAGCGACATGATCATGAAGGTCAAGGAGCCGATCGCTCCGGAGTATCCGCGGCTCAAGGCGCGCAAGAACCAGGTGCTCTTCACGTATCTGCACCTCGCGGCCTCGCGGGAGTGCACCGACGCCCTCGTCGACGCGGACAACGTGGCCATCGCCTACGAGACGGTTCGCCTGCGGGACAACTCCCTGCCCCTGCTCACGCCGATGAGCGAGGTCGCGGGTCGCATGGCGCCCCTCATGGGGGCGCACCACCTGATGCGCCCGGGCGGTGGTCGGGGGGCGCTCATCAGCGGCGTCCCGGGAGTGTCGCCGGTCAACGTCACCGTCATCGGCGGTGGCGTGGCGGGGATGGCCGCGGCGACGCTCGCGGCCGGTCTGCACGCTCGCGTGAAGATCCTCGACAAGAACCTCGAGCGACTGCGCCAGATCGACCACCACTTCGACGGTCGCGTCGAGACGATCGCGTCGTCGACGCTCGCCGTCGAGGAGGCCTGCATCGGGGCGGACATCGTCATCGGGGCGGTCCTCGTCGTCGGGGCCAAGGCTCCGAAGCTCGTCAGCAACGAGCTCGTCGGCAAGATGCGCCCGGGATCGGTCCTCGTCGACATCTCGGTTGACCAGGGCGGATGTTTCGAGGCGACGCGTCCGACGACGCACTCGAACCCGGTCTTCGAGGTGAACGGCTCGATCATGTACTGCGTGGCGAACATGCCGGGCGCCGTCCCGAACACCTCGACGGCGGCCCTGTCCAACGCGACGCTGCCCTACGCGCTCGAGTTGGCGCGACACGGCTGGCGTGAGGCGGTCCTGGCCGACGACGCCCTCGCGGAGGGGGTGAACGTCGTGAACGGGGCGGTGACCTACGGTCCCGTCGCCGAGGCGCACGACATGTCGTTCACCCCGTTGCGCACGCTGCTCTAGTCGGCGACGTAGGGGCAGTGGCGACAGCCACTGTCACAGCACGTGCCGCGCTCGAGGTGGGCCGTCACGGTGAGGACGCTGAGACCCGTGGAGGGATCCCGGTAGATCAGGGCTCCTCGCCGGACGGCCGCCTCGTGGGCGGCGACGATGTCCGCGTAGTCGGCTCGTCGCGGATCGCAGCGAGCGGGGTGGGGCCGCGGGACGTCCGTCGTCACCGGGGCGCGGCACCGGTCCGGAGGATCACCTTGCCGAACTTGCCGGGCCGGGCGAAGGCCTCGTAGGCCCCCGCGACCTCGTCGAGCGCGAAGCGGCTCTGGACGGGAACGCGTATCGCACCGGCGTCCCACGCCTCCCAGAGATCGGCGGTGGCGCGGGACGTGACGTCGGCCTTCTCCTCGCGGGCGCGCGCGCGCAGTGTCGAGCCGGTGAGCGTGAGACGCTGGGCCATCACCCGACGCAGGTCGATACGGGCCTCCGCACCGCTTCCGATGCCGATGACCACGACGCGGCCCCCCGGGGCCAGTCGCGGCACGACGCGTTCGAGGTGGGCCGGACCCACGAGCTCGAGGACCGCGTCGACCGGGGGGAGGTCGTCCACCTCGTCGATGGTCAGGGCCCGCTCGGCGCCGAGGCTGAGGAGCTCGTCGTGGTGATCGCGCGTGCGGGTGACGGCACTCACGCGAGCCCCGCGTCGGTGGGCGATCTGGACGGCCGCACTGCCGACGCCCCCCGCGGCCCCGGAGACGACCACGTGCTCACCGGGCGCGAGTCGCGCCTGGGCGACGAGGGCGTCGTGAGCGGTGAGGAACGCCTCGGCGAATCCACCGGCCTCGTCCCAGTCGACGTGGGCCGGCACCGGGATCAGGTGCTCCGCGGCGACGACGGCGTGCGTCGACTGTCCGCCGCCACCGACGACGGCGCACACGCGTCGCCCGTCCCACTCCGGGTCCACCCCGTCGCCCCGGGCGACGACCACCCCGGCGAGCTCGAGGCCCGGCACGTCGGCCGGTGCGCCCGGTGGGGGAGGGTAGAGGCCGCGCCGCTGCAGGAGGTCGGCGGCGTTGACGCCCGCCGCGACCACCTCGACGAGGACGTCGCCCGGACCGGGCGTCGGCGTCGGTCGCTCCCGCAGGGCGAGATTCCCGTCTTCGATCACGACGCTGCGCACGTCGGGGAGCATAGGGGTCGCGGCGCAACGCTCCCGCTAGGGTCGCGCCGTGAGCATCTTCGAACACACCGTCAGCCGCCTGTCCGGGGAGCCGTCGTCACTCGACTCCTTCCGTGGTCGGACCGTCCTCATCGTGAACGTCGCCTCGAAGTGCGGCCTCACTCCCCAGTACGAGGGGCTCGAGGCCCTGCAGCGGCGCTACGCCGAGCGAGGCTTCAGCGTCGTCGGATTCCCCTGCAACCAGTTCCTCGGCCAGGAGCCGGGGACGGCCGAGGAGATCCAGACGTTCTGCTCCACCACCTACGGGGTGACCTTCCCGCTCTTCGAGAAGATCGAGGTGAACGGCGAGGGCCGCCACCCGATCTACGCCGAGCTGTGCGAGGTCGCCGACGCCGAGGGGTACACCGGGGACGTTCGCTGGAACTTCGAGAAGTTCCTCGTCGCCCCGGACGGATCGATCACCCGTTTCGCCCCGCAGGTGACGCCGGAGGACCCGGCGCTCGTCGGGGCCATCGAGGCGCTGCTGGCGTAGCGAGGGCGGCGCTCGCGACCACGGTCGTCTCCTCGACGCCGAGGGCTCGCCAGAAGGACGACGCGGTCGCGTCGGTCGGGTCCCAGGTCACGTCGATCGCCCGAGCGCCGTGGCGACGTGCGTCCTCGACGAGGGCGGTGACCAGCGCGCGTCCGACGCCCCGGCGCCGCGTGGCGGGCTCGACGGCGACCGTCGTGAGGTGCCACGTGCCCGGTCTCACGCCGCGCTGATCGAGGCGGGGGAAGGCCGCCGCGACGCCGAGGGGCCGGTCCGTCTCGGCGACCCAGGTGAGGATGGTCGGGTCGAGCGGCTCCGCGGGCGCGGTCGGGTGAACGCCCCGGGCGAGGTCGACGAGGTCGCTCGCCCGAGCGAGGAGGGACTCCGCGTCGGCGCCCGCGCGCCGGTAGCGCACGTCGGGAGGCGCCCCGCGTTCGGGGACGACGCGCGAGAGGGTGCCGAGGCGTTGGGTCGGGGTGAAGCCGTAGGGCGCGAGGGCGGCGATCTCGCGCGCGTCGTCGGGAACCGTGACGTGCCAGTCGACCACCCCCCGACGTCGCACGGCGCGGACGGCCCGCGCGAGGATCTTCTCGAGGACGGTGGGGTCGTCGTAGCTGAGGCCGTCGAGTCCGACCCAGTAGGCGGGGGAGATCCCGTCGTCGAGGAGTTGACCCGCGAGGTGGCCGACGATCCGACGACGACGGACGGCCACCCAGTAGGGGGTGACCGCGAGGTCGCCGAGCAGGCGATCGCCGTCGAGCGAGTCGTCGATGGACGGGCGCGTCCGGCGCGCGCGGCGCAGCCGTGCGGCGATCCGGGACGCCACCTCGACGTGATCGCGGGCGCGTGAGCGCCGGACGTGGGTCACGGGACGAGGGTAGGCCTGTGCCAGAGTGGCGGAATGCACCTGCGCGCCACCGTGTTCGACATGGACGGCCTCCTCATCGATTCCGAGGTCCTGTGGCACGTCGCCGAGCTCGAGATCTTCGGGGAGCTCGGTGTGCCGCTCGAGGAGGCCGATCGCTCGACCAAGGGGATGTACGTCGACGAGGTGGTGCGCTACTGGTACGGGCGCTACCCGTGGTCGGGGCCGACGCCGGACCAGGTCGTGGCCCGCCTCCTCGGTCGGGTCGGCGACCTGATCGAGGAGCGTGGTCGGCTGCTGCCCGGAGCCGAGCGGGCCATCGAGATGGCCCGAGCGCGGGGGGCGGTGGCACTCGCGAGCTCCACTCCACGGCCCTTGATCCACCGGGCCCTCGACCACTTCGGCCTGCGCGAGGACTTCGCGGTCATTCGGTCGGCCGACGCCGAGGACTTCGGCAAGCCGCACCCCGCCGTCTTCCTCAGCGCCGCGCGAGCGCTCGACGTCGCCCCGACCGACTGCCTCGTCTTCGAGGACTCCGCGCTGGGCGTGATCGCCGCGCGCGCGGCGCGCATGCGCGTGGTGGCCGTGCCGGCGGCGAGCGACGCGGCCCTGCCGGAGTTCGCGCTGGCCGATCTCGTCCTCTCCTCGCTCGCCGACCTCGACGAGCCGTGGCTGGACGAGGCCTTCGGGCGCTGAGGGCTCGCGAGTCGGGCGCGTACCATTGGGGGCCAGTGGAGGATCCCGTGTTTCAGCCCGTCAGTCCCGATTTTGACTTCGTGCGCATAGAAGAGGCGGAGTTGGCCCGGTGGAAGGCGCACGACGTCTTCGCCCGCTCGATGGCCCAGCGTGAGGGCGCGGAGCCCTGGGTCTTCTACGAGGGACCTCCGACCGCGAACGGCATGCCGGGTCTGCACCACGTGTGGGCGCGCGCGTACAAGGACCTCTTCTGTCGGTACCAGACCATGCGGGGGCGCTTCGTCGCGCGGCGCGCGGGATGGGACACCCACGGACTGCCGGTCGAGGTCCAGGTGGAGAAG
This sequence comes from Acidimicrobiaceae bacterium, assembly GCA_027449885.1. Lineage (GTDB taxonomy): Bacteria > Actinomycetota > Acidimicrobiia > Acidimicrobiales > RAAP-2 > RAAP-2. The sequence continues at coordinate 36,771 of DAIDKS010000042.1, read as the reverse complement.
CAGCTCGGGATCTCGGGCAAGCGGGCCATCGAGAACGAGGTCGGCGTGGCGGAGTTCGCGCGCCTCTGCCGCGAGTCGGTCCTCACGTACGTCAACGAGTTCGAGCGGCTGACCGAGCGCATCGGCTACTGGACGGACATGGAGAACGCCTACTACACGTTCCACCCGTCCTACGTCGAGTCCGTGTGGTGGCAGCTGCAGCAGCTCTTCCAGCGCGGACTCCTCTACGAGGACCTGAAGGTCGTCCCGTACTGCCCCCGCTGCGGGACCGCGCTCTCCAGCCACGAGTTGGGCCAGCCCGGCGTCTACACCGACGAGGTCGACGAGAGCTGCTTCGTGCGCCTCCCGGTGACCGACGGCGCCGCCCACGGCCTCGGGGACGTCCGTGAGCTGCTCGTGTGGACGACGACCCCCTGGACCCTGCTCGCCAACGTCGCGGTCGCGGTGAACCCCGAGGTCGAGTACGCGGTCGTGGACGGGACGGTCCTGGCGAGTGCGCTGGTCGCCTCCGTCCTCGGCGAGGACGCTCGGGCCGAGCGAGTCGTGCCCGGCTCCGCCCTGGTCGGCCTGCACTACGAGCGTCCGTTCGACGACGTGGCCCTGCCCGAGGGCGTCGACGCCTGCCGCGTCGTCGCGGCCGACTACGTGACGACCGAGGACGGGACCGGACTCGTGCACCAGTCGCCGGCCTTCGGAGAGGTGGACCGCCAGGTAGCGCGGGCGAACGGCCTCCCCACCCTCAACCCCGTCGGCCCCGACGGTGCCTTCACCTCCGCCGTGGGCTGGCTCGAGGGCGTGCCCGTGCGGGAGGCGAACCACGCGATCAACGACGAGTTGGAGCGGCGGGGACGGCTGCTGCGCCGCATGGAGTACGCGCACTCGCTGCCGCACTGCTGGCGGTGCGGGACCGTCCTCATCTACTGGGGCAAGCCGAGCTGGTACATCGCGACGAGCCGTCTGAAGGATCAGCTCCTCGCGGAGAACGCGACGATCGACTGGCACCCCGAGCACATCCGCGAGGGGCGATTCGGCGAGTGGCTGGCCAACAACGTCGACTGGGCCCTCTCCCGTGACCGCTTCTGGGGGACCCCCCTACCCATCTGGCGCTGCGCGCAAGGTCACGCGACCTGCGTCGGCTCGCTCGCCGAGCTCGCCGAGCGAGCCGGTCGGGACCTCGCGGGACTCGACCCTCACCGGCCCGCGATCGACGAGGTCGAGATCGCCTGCGCGGAGTGCGGCACGCCGGCCCGACGAGTGGAGCCCGTCATCGACGCGTGGTTCGACTCCGGGGCCATGCCGGCCGCTCAGGTCGGCTACCCGCACCGTCCGGGGAGCGCGGAGGCCTTCCAGTTCCCCGCCCAGCTCGTCGCCGAGGCGATCGACCAGACGCGCGGGTGGTTCTACTCGCTGCTCGCGGTGAACACCCTGGTGTTCGGTCACACGCCCTATCAGCACGTCCTCTGCCTGGGCCACATCGTGGACGAGCAGGGCCGCAAGATGAGCAAGTCCGTGGGGAACGTGATCGACCCGTGGACGGTCCTCACGACCCGCGGGGCCGATCCCCTGCGCTGGTGGATGTTCTCGCAGGGCTCGCCGTGGACCTCGACGCGCGCCGGACTCGGCGCGATCGACGCGTCGCTGCGCGGAACGCTGGCCACCCTCTGGAACACGTTCAGCTTCTTCTCGACCTACGCGTCGCTCAACCACTTCGATCCGACCGATCCGGCGGTCCCCCCGGCCGCTGAGCGCGGCGAGCTCGACCGCTGGATCCTCTCGCGGGCGGAGAACGTGACCCGCCGGGTGGAGGCGGCGCTCGACGGCTACGAGCCCCTCGGCGGCACCGACGCCCTGGCCGAGCTGGTCGACGACCTCTCCAACTGGTACGTGCGCCGAAGTCGGCGCCGCTTCTGGCGTACCGACCCGGACGCCCCGGCGAGTGACTCCCTCAGTGCCCAGGCGACGCTGCACGAGGTCCTCGTACGGGTGAGCCTGCTGCTGGCACCGTTCACGCCGTTCCTCGCCGACTACCTCTATCGGGCGCTCACCGGACGGGGCGACGACGACTCGGTCCACCTGGCCGACTGGCCCGTCATCGACGACGCTCGCATCGACTCGGCGCTCGAGGCGTCGATGGAGAGCGCTCGCCGGCTGACGTCCCTCGGCCGCGCCGCGCGAGCCGAGGCCGGCGTCAAGGTTCGCCAGCCCCTGGCGCGCGCTCTCGTCTTCCTCCCTCCGGGGGCCGTACGTCCGCCCGACGGCGTGGTCGAGGACGAGCTCAACGTCGACGCGCTCGAGTACGAGCACGATCTCGCCCAGGTGCTCAACTTCGAGCTGGTGCCCAACTTCCGCACGGTGGGCCCTCGACTCGGCGAGGCCGTGAAGGAGCTGCGCGGCGCCCTGAGCGCTCTCGACGCGGCGGCGGCGGCCCGCGCACTCGAGGCCGGGGAGTCCGTCGAGGTTCGCCTGTCCACGGGGACCTTCGCCCTGGGTCCGGACGAGCTCGAGCTGCGCGTGCGCAGTCAGGGGGGCTTCGCCGTCTCCCGCGACGGCGCGGAGGTGGTCGCTCTCGACCTCACGCTCGACGACGACTTGCGACGTCGGGGTCTCCTGCGCGACGTGGTACGTCAGGTGCAGGACCTGCGCAAGGCGTCCGGCTTCGACGTGGCGGACCGGATCCGCCTACACGTCACGGGTCTCGAAGACCTCGCGGACTCGTTCCCGTCCCTGGCGGCCGAGGTGCTCGCCCAGGAGGTGCTCACCACCCCGGGCGACGGAGAGGGTCTCGTCCTCGACCTCGACGACGGGCGCTCGGCGCGCGTCTGGGCGGCGCGGCTCTAGTCCGCGTCGCGGAGCTTGCCGAGGAGCATTCCGAGCGTCGCGCGCTCCGTGGCGTCGAGGTGCCGTCCGAGGCTGGCGTCGAGGAAGGCGACGTGCACGGCGAGCGCCTCGTCGAGGCGGGCGTCCCCGTCGCCGGTGATGGCGACGTGCACGGCGCGTCGGTCCGACGGGCACATCCGACGCGCCACGAGCCCGGCCGCCTCCATGCGGTCGACCAGACGGGTCGTCCCTCCGTTCGAGTGGACGATCGCGTCGGCGATCTCGGAGACCCGGAGCCGTCCCTCGGGGGCTCGGCGCAGGCGGAGGAGGACCTCGAACCAGGCGAGGGGCAGCTCGCACTCGGCTTCGAGGGTCGCCCCGAGATCGCGCGCGAGGCGGGCGTTCACCTCGAGAAGGAGCCCGAAGAGCTGGACCTTCTCGTCGTGGGAGGGGCAGAAGTCGGTCAACGCCACGGCACCAGCCTAGCATTTATGTGCTGGTGCAATAACTGTTTGACAAATAATTGCATCAGCAACTATACTGAGGGAGCAACACCCATCGTCCACTACCTAGGAGACACGTCCCACATGAGCAACCTCCCCACCCCCGGCGTCTACACCATCGACCCGGTCCACTCGTCGATCGCCTTCGTGGCCCGTCACCTGGTGGCCGCCAAGGTCCGCGGCACCTTCACCGAGTTCGGCGGCACGATCACGGTCGGCGAGACCCTCGAGACGACGCGCGTCGAGGCGACGGCCCAGGCCGCCAGCATCACCACGGGCAACGAGATGCGTGACGGCCACCTGAAGAGCGCCGACTTCCTCGACCTGGAGAACCACCCGACGCTGAGTCTCGTCTCGTCGAGCGTCACCTCGAAGGGTGGCGACCGCTTCGAGCTGATCGCTGACGTCACCATTCGTGGCGTCACCAAGGCCGTGAGCTTCGACCTCGAGTACCTCGGCTCGGGCGCCGGCATGGCCCCCGGCGTGACCGTCGCCGGCTTCGAGGCCCGCGCGGAGATCGACCGTCGCGACTTCGGCGTCAACTTCGAGGGCGCACTCGAGAACGGCGCTCTGGTGGTCGGCAACAAGGTCGTCATCGAGCTGAACGTGGAGGCCGCGAAGCAGGCCTAAGCCGCATCGCGATCGTGACGAGAGCCGGGGCGTCGCCCCGGCTCTCGTCATTTCCCGCGCCGGTAGCGTGAGGGGCCATGGCCGTCGCGTCACTCGCCCCCCTGCGACACCGCGCCTACCTGCTCGCCTGGTCCTCGGCCTTCGTCTCGTCGATCGGGACGTGGATGCAGTCGGTCGCCCTCGGCGTCTACCTCACGGTCACCACCCACGACCCGATCTGGCTCGGTCTGGTCACCCTGGCGGGTTGGCTACCGAGCGTCATCGGCTCACCCCTCGGCGGCGTGGTCGCCGATCGGTGGCGTCGGGAACGGTGGATCCAGGCCTGCAACCTGGTGATGGCGGGAACGTCGGGGGCCCTCGCCGTCGCGTCGCTCACCGGACACCTCAGCCCAACCCTCGCCGTCGAGCTCGCGATCGGCGAGGGCCTGGCGAGTTCCGCGGGCTGGCCGGCGTGGCAGTCGCTCCTGCGCGACCTGGTGGACGAGGGCGAGGTCCTGGCGGCCGTCTCACTGGCGTCCGCCCAGTTCAACCTCGGCCGCGTCGTCGGACCGGTGCTCGCCGCCGGGGCGCTCGCCCTCGGGTCGCCCGGAGTGGCCTTCGCCATCAACGCGGCGACCTTCGTCGTCGTCGTCGTGGCCTTCGCCTTCGTTCGCAGCGCGCCGCGCCCCGCCCGGTCCGAGAGCCCCCGGCCGTGGCGCGAGCTGCGAGAGGGGGCTCGCGTGGCCTGGTCCGTCGCGGGGTGTCGCCAGCCGATCATCGCCGTGACCGTGGTGTCGCTCACCCTCAGCCCGTTCATCGCCCTCATCCCGGCGATGGCGATCGACGTGCTGCGGGCGGGACGTTTCGGCACCTCGGCGCTCGTGACCGCGCAGGGGATCGGCGCGGTGGTCGGGGCGCTCACGGCCCCGGCGGTGGCGCGGCGCACGTCGCGCGAGACGGTTCTGCGGGGGTCGCTGATCGGCGCGATCGCGAGCGCGCTAGCCTACGCCAGCGCCCCCGACCTCGGGTGGGCGGCCGGGGCCCTCGTGATTCTGGGCGGCTGCTACGTGGGCGTCCTCACGGGACTCAACACCTCGGTGCAGTTGCACGCCCCCGCTCGCGAGCGGGCTCGCATCATCGCTCTCTACCAGCTGGCGATGTCCGTCGCCTATCCGGTCGGTGCCCTCATCCAGTCCGCCGAGGCTCGCCACGTCGGCGTGCGCGTGGTGAGCGCCGTCGGCGCCGGGGCCCTCGGCCTGGCCACCCTGGGGGTCGCCCTGGCGCGATCGTCGTGGCGGGGAGCCCCGGGCACGCCCCGGGAGGACGCGGAAATCCTGGCAGACTAGAGGGATGCCCTTCATTGCCACGAACCCCGCCACGGGCCGGGTGATCGCCGACTACCCCGCTCACAGCCCCGCCGAGATCGAGGCTCGCCTCGAACGGGCCGCCGCCGCGTTCCGCGCCTGGCGCGGGACGAGCCACCAGGAGCGTCGAGAGCTCATGACGCGCGCCGCCGAACTGCTCGAGGGGGAGATCCCGACCGTCGCGGAGCTCATGACCTCCGAGATGGGCAAGACCTTCGCCGCGGCGAAGGGCGAGGCCTCGAAGTGCGCCCTCACGATGCGCTACTTCGCCGAGCACACCGAGGCCTACCTCGAGCCCGAGTCGATCGTGACGCGTGGTCGCCGCAGCGGCGTGCGGTTCGACCCCGTCGGCCCGATCCTCGCCATCATGCCGTGGAACTTCCCCCTGTGGCAGATCGTGCGCTTCGGGATCCCGACGATCATGGCCGGCAACGTCGTGGTGCTCAAGCACGCACCGAACGTTCCCGGCTCGGCGCTCTACATCGAGGACCTCTTCCGTCGCGCGGGCTTCCCCGAGGGCGTCATGACCAACGTCTTCGCCGAGGTCGACGACATCCCGGCGATCATCGCCGACGCCCGGATCGCCGGTGTGACCCTCACCGGCTCCGAGCGCGCCGGCCGTAGCGTGGCGGCCCTCGCCGGACAGAACCTGAAGAAGTGCGTCCTCGAGCTCGGAGGGTCGGACCCCTTCATCGTCGGGGCCCACGCGGACCTGGACCTGACGGTCCCGCACGCGGTGACGGCCCGCATCCAGAACAACGGTCAGGCCTGCATCGCTGCCAAGCGCTTCATCGTGGTGCGCGAGCGATCGGAGGAGTTCCTGTCGCGCTTCGCCACCGCCATGTCGGAGGTGACGACGGGCGACCCGATGGACCCGGCGACCGCCCTCGGACCCATCGTCTCGCGGGCTCAGCGCGACCTCCTCGACGCGCAGGTGTCCTCCTCGGTGGCGGCGGGAGCCGTCGTGCACACCGGGGGGACGGCCCTGTCGGGGGAGGGGTACTTCTACCCGGCGACGGTGCTCTCGCACGTCCCGAGCGGCACGCGCGCCATCACCGAGGAACTCTTCGGGCCCGTGGCCGTGGTCCACGTGGCCGAGGACCTCGACGACGCGATCGCCTACGCCAACGCGACCCCGTGGGGTCTGGGGGGCTCGATCTGGTCGACCGACGACGCGGAGATCGACCGGGCCATCGCGGGCCTCGACGTGGGTGTGGTCTTCGCCAACGCCATCGTGGCGTCGATGCCCGAGCTTCCCTTCGGCGGCACCAAGAACTCCGGCTTCGGTCGGGAGCTCTCGGCCTACGGGGTCCGCGAGTTCACCAACGTGAAGTCGTACTTCGTGGCGTGAGCCTCCTCTACTTCGACCACGCGGCGTCGGCTCCCCGCCGGCCCGACGTGGCCGAGGCGATGGAGCCCTGGCTGCGCGGAGTGGTCGGGAATCCTTCGGGCGGACACCGCGCGTCCCGCGACGCTCGGCGCGCCGTCGAGGAGTCTCGCGAGGTGATCGCCGAGTTCGTCGGCGCCGATCCGTCGGAGGTGGTCTTCACCGCCGGCGGCACCGAGTCCTGCCACGCCGCGATCGTGGGGGCGGTCGCGCGTCACCGTCGGGACCACGAGCGTTCCACGATCGTGGTCTCCGCCGTCGAGCACCACGCGGTGCTCGACGCCGCCCGCTGGGCCGAGCGCCACTGGCCGGGCGTGACGCTGCGGGTCGTGGGCGTCGACCACGACGGCGTCGTCGACCTCGACGCCCTGCGGGAGCTCGTCGACCACGACACGGCCGTCGTCAGCGTGATGACGGCGAACAACGAGACCGGGGTGCGTCAACCGCTCGACGCGGTCGGGGCGATCGCCCGGGCCGAGGTCCTCGGGGGACTGTGGGTGCACACCGACGCCGTCGCGGCGGCTCCGTGGCTGTCGCTGCCCGTCGTCACCGCCACGTGCGACCTGGTCTCCCTCTGCGCCCACAAGCTCGGCGGACCCGTGGGGGCGGGGGCCCTCGTGCTACGGCGCGGCGCCGCGATCGACCCCGTCGTTCCCGGTGGGGGCCAGGAGGCGGGACGACGAGGAGGGACGGTCGACGTCGCGGCCGTCGTCGGCTTCGCGGCCGCCGCGCGGGCGAGCGCTCGCGAGCTCGCCGAGCGAGTCGAGCGAGTGACCGCGCTGCGTGATCGGCTGGCCCGGGGACTCGCCGACCTCCCGGGGTGCCGCGTCACCGCCGAGGGGGCCGCGCGCGTCGCCGGGACCCTGCACGTGACCGTCGAGGGAGTCGAGTCCGACGAGCTGCTGTACGTGCTCGACGCCGCCGGACTCTGCGCGTCGGCCGGCGCCAGCTGTTCGAGCGGGGCGACCGAGGCGAGCCACGTGCTGGCCGCGATGGGCGTCGCGCCCCGCCGCGCGCGAGGCGCCCTGCGCCTGTCGCTCGGGGCGGAGACGAGCGGGGACGAGGTCGGGGCCGCGATCCGCATCGTCCGGGAGTCCGTCGCCCGTCTCGCGGGCACGTCCGATACGGCGACGGGCAGACTGTCGCCGTGAGGATCCTGGTGGCCATGAGCGGGGGCGTCGACTCCTCGGTCGCCGCCCTCGTCCTGAGGGACCAGGGCCACGAGGTGACGGGAGCCACCCTTCGCCTCTGGGGCGGACCCTCCGATTCGGGGTGCTGCTCGGTCGCCGACGTCGACGACGCCCGGCGGGTGGCGCAGGTCCTCGGCGTCGACCACCACGTCTTCAACTACGCCGACGAGTTCGCCGAGCGCGTGATCGAGCCCTACGCCGCCGAGCACGCCAGGGGACGCACGCCGAACCCCTGCATCGAGTGCAACCGGCACGTCAAGTTCGACCTGCTGACGGCACGGGCTCGTCGCCTGGGCTTCGACGCCGTGGCGACCGGACACCACGCGCGCGTGGTCGAGCGCGCGGGGCGTCGCTGGCTGGCGCGCGGGGTGGACCGGGCGAAGGACCAGAGCTACGTGCTGGGCTACCTGCGGGCGGAGCAGCTGGACCGGCTCGTGCTGCCGATCGGCGAGATGACCAAGGACGAGGTCCGCGACCGGGCGCGGGACGCGGGGCTGCGCACGTGGTCGAAGCCGGACAGCCAGGACGTCTGCTTTATCCGGGGCGACCACGGCCGGGCCGAGTTCCTACGCGAGCGGATCGATCTGACGCCGGCGACCGTGGTCGACCGCGCGACGGGTGAGGTCGTCGGTGACGTGCCGGCCGCGGAGCTGATGACCGTGGGCCAGCGACGGGGCATCGCGCCCGACCGCGAGGGAGCGCGCCGCTACGTGGCGAACGTGGACCTGGTGGCGCGTCGGGTCGAGGTCGATCGCTTGGCGGGCGTCGTCACGGCGTCGATCGCCCTGCACCCGCACGAGCGATCGGCGGTCCACGAGTGGCCCACGACGGGATCCGCGGTTCACGTCCAGACCAGCGCTCACGGGCCCCTCGCGCGGGCCCGCGTCGATCGCGACGAGGTCGGTCCCGTCCTGCGGCTGGACGCGGCGATCCGCCCGGTCGCCGCGGGCCAGACGATCGTCCTCTACGGCGACGAGGATCCCGACCTGGTGCTCGCCGCGGCGGTGGTGCGGTGAGCCGCGAGCGCCTGGACTGGTTGCGTCACGAGGTCGAGCGCCACAACCGTGCCTACTACGTCCTCGACGCGCCCGAGATCCCCGACGCCGACTACGACGCGCTGGCCCGCGAGCTGCGCGACCTGGAGGCCGCTCACCCGGAGTGGGTCGAGCCCGGGTCGGTGAGCGAGCGCGTCGGCGCTCCGGCGGACCCCACCTTCGGACCGGTCCGCCACGCCGAGGCGATGCTCAGCCTCGACAACGTCTTCGACGACGAGGAGTTCGACGCGTGGGCCGAGCGGACCTGTCGCACCCTCGAGATCGCTCCGAGCGAGCTCCTCGTGAGCGTCGAGCCCAAGATCGACGGCCTGGCCCTCTCCATCACCTACCGCGGGGGAGAGCTCGTCCAGGCGGCCACGCGCGGCGACGGCGAGGTCGGCGAGGACGTCACGGCGAACGTACGAACGATCGCCGGCGTCCCGTCGCGCATCGGGGTGACGGGACACCTGGAGATCCGCGGCGAGGTCTACCTGGCGCGGTCCGACTTCGGGGCCCTCAACGAGCGCCAGCGGCAGCACGGCGAACGGCTCTTCGCCAACCCGCGCAACGCCGCGGCCGGGTCGTTGCGCCAGAAGGACCCGGCCGTCACCGCACAGCGCCCCCTCTCGTTCCTCGCCTACCACGCGGTGGTGATCACGGGCGATCCCGTGGCGGCCAGCCAGGGCCAGCTGGTCGAGCGCCTCGCGACGTGGGGATTCTCGACGGCGGCCGAGACGCGCATCGTGCACGGCGTCACCCGCATTCGCGAGCGGACGCGGTGGCTCGAGGCGCACCGCTACGACCTCGCCTACGACGTCGACGGCGCCGTGATCAAGGTCGACGACATCGTGTCACGGGAGCGCCTCGGGTCGACCTCCCGGGCCCCTCGCTGGGCCATCGCCCGCAAGTTCGCTCCCGAGGAGCGCATCACGACGCTCCGGGCGATCGAGGTCTCCATCGGGCGCACGGGTCGGGCGACCCCCTACGCCGTGCTCGACCCGGTGGTCGTCGCGGGTTCGACGGTGTCGCTCGCCACGTTGCACAACGAGGACCAGGTCATCGCGAAGGACGTGCGCCCGGGTGAGCGGGTCGTGGTGCGCAAGGCCGGCGACGTGATCCCCGAGATCGTGCGGTCGGTCCTGACACCCGGTGCCGAGCGACCCCACCCCTGGACGTTCCCTCGGACCTGTCCGGAGTGCGGGGGTCCGCTGCGACGGCTCGGGGACGAGAGCGACACCTACTGCGTCAACCCGGCCTGCCCCGCCCAGCTCCTCCAGCAGGTCGTCCACTTCGCCTCACGATCGGCTCTCGACATCGAGGGACTCGGCGAGCAGCGCGTCGCGCAGCTGATCGGCGTGGGACTCGTCACCGACGTCGCGGACCTCTATCGACTGCGGGTCGAGGACCTCGTCGGGCTGGAGGGATTCGGCGACGTGTCGGCGCGCGCCCTCGTCGAGGCGATCGCCGGCTCGCGCGGCCAGCCCCTGTCGCGCGTGCTGGTCGGGCTCGGCATCCGCCACGTCGGCCCGGTCGCCGCGCGCGCCCTCGCCACCTGGTTCGCCCGCTACGAGGACCTGGCCGGGGCGTCGCTCGAGGAGATCGAGGCCGTCGAGGGCGTCGGTCCGGTGATCGCCCTGTCCGTCTACACCTACGTCCGCGAGCCCGAGACCGTCGCCCGGATGGCCGCCCTGGCCGCGGCGGGCCTCACCGTCACCGAGGAGCCCGTCGCGACGGGCGGGGCCCTCTCCGGACGAGCCGTCGTGGTGACCGGCAGCGTCCCGGGCTACACGCGGGAGGGGGCCGAGTCGGCGATCATCGCCCGGGGCGGCACGTCGCCCGGATCGGTCTCGCGCAAGACGTTCTGCGTCGTCGTGGGCGACGCCCCGGGGGCGGCCAAGGTGTCGCGAGCGCGCGAGCTCGGCGTTCCCCTGGTTCCCGCGGGGGAGTTCGCCCAACTCCTCGAGACGGGGGCCTGGCGCACCACCCTCGACTAGGCGTTCCTTACTAGGGTGGGCCTAGTCATGCCCCCGACCACCTACGCCCCAGGACACGTCGTCGCCGGTCGCTACCGCATCGAGGCGGTGCTGGGTGAGGGATCCACGGCGGAGGTCTACCTGGCCGACGACTTCTCACTGCACCGCACGGTGGTGGTGAAGGTCCTGCGGCCGGAGCTCGCCGCTCACGAGGAGATCCGTCGCGCCTTTCGCGATCAGATCATCCGGGCGGCCACCCTCGGCCACCCGCACCTCGCGCGCGTCTTCGACGGGGGTCAGGAGGCCGGTTCGATCTTCATGGTGACCGAGTACCTCGGGGGCGGCTCCCTCGAGGAGGTCCTCACCGCCGGGGAGCGGCTGAGCGTCGACGACGCCGCGAAGCTGGGTCGCGACGTGGCGAGCGCCCTCGCCCACCTGCACGCGCACGGGATCGTGCACGGCCAGCTCTCGCCGCGCAAGCTGCTCTTCGACGAGGAGGGACGCGTCAAGGTGAGCGACGTCGCCCTCGTCAGGCTCCGTACGATGCTGCGCCGTCGCTACTCCTTCAACGACACGCGCTACCTGAGTCCCGAGCAGGTCCAGGGCCGTCCCGCGGAGGCGAAGTCCGACGTCTACAGCCTCGCGCTCATCGTCTACGAGGCGGCGACGGGACAGTCGCCGTACGACGCGGCGACGGCCGAGGACCTCGCCCGCGTGCGCCTGACGACGCCCCTGCCGGTCCGTCCCGAGCTCGGCACGCTGGACATGGCCCTGGCCCAGGCGTCGGTCCCCGACCCGATCCTGCGGCTCGACGCGGAGCAGGCGGCCCACCGATTCGGCTCGACGACGGCCGATCCGTCCCCGCTGATCATCGCCCCGATCGGCGCGGCCCCGCTCCTCGCGCAGTACCCACCGGTCGAGCCCCGGGCGTCGATCGGCTTTCGCGCCCCGTCCGCGGACGAGATCACCGGGCCGGCCGCTCACTTCCCCTCGCCACAGGTGCCGCGGCGCGGCGAGGGCGCGCCTCCGCGTCCGTCGCTGCCCACCTACCCGGTGGTCCCGCCACCGCGACGTCGCCGCATGGCGCTCCTCGTCACGGCCGCGGTGCTTCTGGTCGCCGCCGTCGGTGGCGCCGCCGCCTGGCGGCTCGGTCTCCTGAGCGCGAGCCACACCGTGCCGACGCTGAGCGGGCTCGACGTGCAGCAGGCGAGCAGCCTCCTCGCGAACGACGGATTCACCCTGAAGGTGTCGTCGCACCAGAACTCCGCGACGGTTCCCTCCGGCGGCATCATCTCGCAGCAACCGGGAGCCGGCACCAGTTCGAAGTCCGGTCTGGTCGTGAACGTGACGGTCTCCGACGGCCCGGTCATGGTGGTGCTGCCCGCCGTGCTCGGCCAGAACTGCGTGGCCGCGACGGCCGCCCTCCTCAAGGTGAAGATCGGGGCGCAGTGCCCGGCGAGCGCGTCGATCGCGAGCACGCGGCCCGTCGGCGAGGTCGCCGAGGTCCTCTATCACGGCGAGGCCAACCCGACGTCGGTGCCCGCCGGCGCGGCCGTGATCCTCGCCCTGAGCGCGGGACCGAACGCCACCACCACGACGACGACCCCGGGCGCCACCACCACGACGACAACCCCGGGCGCCACCACCACCACGACGTCCCCGACCACGACGACCAGCACCACGCCGCCGCCCGGCCAGGGTCCCCGTCCGGTGCCCAACGTGATCGGGATGGGTCCGGCGGCCGTGAACGCCGCCTTCAAGAAGGCCGTGCTCTTCTACACCACGCGTGGTCCGAACGCGGGAACCAACAAGTGGACCACGGTGGTCTCCGAGATCCCCGCCCCGGGGACGATGGCGCCATGGCGATCGACGATCATCCTGAACGTCAAGTAGCCCTCGCCTGCGACCTCTGCGAGGCGGCGCCCCTGACCCGGCGCTATCACGAGGACGACCTGTGCTGGATCGCCGACTGCGAGATCTGTGACGTCCCGATGGTGGTGTGGCGCGCGCACGACCCCCGTCCGAGCGACGAGGTGCGCGAGCGCCTCGCGGGGCTCCTGGCCCGCGTCGCCGACGACGTCCTCGGGAACGGATCGTGGTACCTCGACGACCACATGCGCAACATCCCCGATCACTACCACGCCCACGCGCGTCGCCGATCCGGCTTCCCCTTCGGCCGCTAGGGCGTCGTTACAATCAAGGCACATCGGGAGGAGAGACATGGGTGCGCTGGACGGGCGGGTCGCCATCATCACGGGAGCCGGACGGGGGATCGGGCGCGAGCACGCGCTCCTCTTCGCGGCCGAGGGGGCTCGCGTCGTCGTGAACGACCTCGGTGGGTCCCTCGACGGCGGCGCCTCCTCGGCGTCACCCGCCGAGGAGGTCGCGGCTGAGATCCGGGCGATGGGGGGAGAGGCCGTCGCGAACCACGACAACGTGGCGGACTGGGAAGGGGGCCAGCGGCTCGTCCAGAGCGCGATCGACGCCTTCGGTGACCTCCACGTGCTGGTCAACAACGCCGGGATCCTGCGCGACCGGGTCCTCGTCAACCTCTCCGAGTCCGACTGGGACGCGGTCATCAACGTGCACCTGAAGGGGCACTTCGTACCGACGCGCCACGCCGCCGCCTACTGGCGCGAGCGGGCCAAGGCCGGCCAGCCCGTGGCCGCCTCGGTGATCAACACGTCCTCGACCTCCGGCCTGCTCGGCAACGTAGGCCAGTCGAACTACGGGGCGGCGAAGGCCGGCATCGCCGCCTTCACGGTGATCATCGCGGAGGAGCTCGGTCGCTACGGCGTGCGGGTCAACGCCATCGCCCCGGCGGCCCGAACCCGCATGACCGAGTCGACGCCCGGCCTCGCCGACTACGTGGTGCGCCCGAGCGATCCGGCCGTGTTCGACGCGTGGGATCCGGCCAACGTCTCACCCCTGGTCGCCACCCTCGCGATGGAGGAGTGCACGGCCACGGGCCGCGTCTTCTTCGTGCAGGGCGGCACCGTGCGCCTGTTCCAGAACTGGACGATGACCTCCACGCTCGAGCGCGACGAGCGCTGGTCCGTCGCCGAGCTCGCCGCTCAGCTGCCGACGCTGCTCGACTAGCGACGCACGACCGTGGAGGGGCACGTCGACCGCGACGACCCCGACGAGCTCCTCGACCCCTACGCCGACCCGGCGGGGGTGGCCTTCGCTCCGCTCGGCAACGAGGCGGGCAGCGACCTCAACTGGATCGCCCTGCTGCGCCGGCGGGTCGAGAGCCGCACGTCGGCCTCGCCGCGACTGCGCTGGTGGGTGCTGGGCAGCCTGCTCGCCGGGCTCCTCGCCCTCAACTTCACCTTCACCGTCTTCGTCGTCGCGCTGCCCAGCGTCGCGCTCCAGCTGCGGACCTCGGTCGGCGTGCTCACGTGGACGATGGTGGGCCCCCTGCTCGCGTACGGCCTGGCGGCTCCCCTGCTCGGCAAGCTCGGCGACGTCGTCGGCCATCGCCGCCTCTACCTCTGGGGTCTCGCGACGGCCCTGGTCACCGCCGCGCTGACGGCCGTCGCGCCGAACGCTGGTCTCCTGCTCGTCGCCCGCACCCTCGACGGCGTGCAGGGGGCCGCGACGGGCACGGCCTCCTCGGCGCTCATCAACCTGCTCTTCGCCCCCGAGGAGCGGGTGACGGCCATGGGGTGGTGGTCCCTGATCGGCGCGGGGGGGCCGGTCATCGGAGTGTCGCTCGGCGCCCCGATCATCGCGGCCCTGGGTTGGCGCGCCCTCTTCGTCGTCCAGTTCGGGTTGATCCTCGTCGCCCTGGCGGTCGTGGCGATCCTGCTGCCGCGCGGCGCGGGACGCCCTCCGCTCGCCGGGCGCGTTCGCGACGGCCTGCGCGGCGTCGACTGGATCGGCTCGAGCGCTCTCTCGCTCGCCGTCACGGCGCTCATGCTGGGTCTCTCCCTCGGGCCCGTCGTGGGGTGGACGCGTCCGGGGACGCTCGTCTGCGGCGCGGCGGCCGTCGCCTCGGGCGCCCTGTTCGTCCGTCGTCTGCGCCGGGCTCGCCACCCCCTCATCCCGCCGCACTACTTCCGGCGTCGCAACTTCGTGATGCCGATGGTGCTGCGGGCCTGCGCCAACTTCGCCTACTTCGGAGGGTTCTTCCTGTTCCCGCTGGTGATGGAGCAGGGGTACGGGTACTCGGTGAGCCGGGTCGGAGCGCTCTCGATCGCGCGCCCGCTCACCTTCGCGCTGGTCTCGCCCATCGCCGGCTACGTCGCCGCCCGCGTGGGGGAGCGCCGCAGCGCGATCGCCGGTGCCGCGGCCCTCGTGGGATCGCTGGCGCTCTTCGCGGCGCTGCGCCCCTCGACGGGCGCCGCGGTCGTCGCCCTGGCGCTCGGCCTCTCCGGCTTCGGGATGGGGGTGGCGATGCCGGCGACGAGCGCCGTCATGGCGAACGAGGTCGCCGAGCACGAGTTCGGCGTGATGTCGGCGGCCCAGATGCTGGCCATGCAGGTCGGCGAGGTCGCCGGAATCCAGGTCCTGGAGACCATCCGCCAGGGCCTCGAGCGCGCTCGTCACCTCGGTCCCCGCTCGCCCGCGGCGGACCTGCTCGCCACGTTCCGCATCCCCTTCGTCGTCGCGGGCCTGGTCGCCCTGATCGGGTTCGGGGCCTCGCTCTACGTGACCTCGGTGCCGCGGACCCCGGGGGCGATTCGGCGGGCCCGGTAGTCTGGCTCCCATGACCGTCGCCGTCCTGCCGGGCTGCGAGCCCTACGCGGCCCCCGGGGGGCCTCGCGGAGTCCTCGTCCTCCACGGCTTCACCGGAAACCCCAGTTCCCTGCGCCCGCTCGCCGAGCACCTGGCCGCCGCCGGGCACGCCGTGTCCCTGCCGCGCCTCCCGGGCCACGGCACGAGCGTCGAGGACATGATGTCGACGTCGTGGGAGGACTGGGCCGGTGCCGCGCTCACCGCCTACGACGACCTGGCCGCGCGGTGCGACGACGTCGCCGTGGTCGGCCTCTCGATGGGGGGCGGCCTCGCCGCCCTCGTCGCCCAGGAGCGATCGCCGGTCGCGTGCGTCTTCATCAACCCTCTCGTCAAGCCGCCGGCGGACGAGCTGCGCCAGGGTCTCGCCGATCTCCTCGCCGCGGGGCTGAGCACCCTCGAGGCGATCGGCTCGGACATCAAGCGCGAGGGCTCGCGGGAGTTCTCCTACGACGCGACGCCGCTCGAGTGCGCGCGGAGCCTCTTCGACGGCATCGAGGGCGTCTACCAGCGTCTCGACGCGGTCCGGGCGCCCTCTCTGCTCCTGACGAGTCGGGAGGACCACGTCGTCACGCCCGACAACGGCGACGCGGTGGTCGAGCGCGTCACGGGACCGGTCACCCGAGTGTGGCTCGAGGACTCGTACCACGTGGCGACCCTCGACAACGACCAGGCGCTCGTCGAGCGCCTGACGGGCGAGTTCGTCGCGGGGGCCGCGCGATGAGCGGGCTCTCGCGCGACGAGGTCGCCCACGTGGCCCACCTCGCCCGGCTGCACCTCAGCGAGGACGAGCTGACCACCTTCACCGAGCAGCTGGGCCAGGTGCTGGCGCACGCCGCGGATCTCCAGTCGCTGGACCTCACGGGAGTGCCCCCGACGGCCCACCCCTTCGACCTGCGCAACGTGGTGCGCCCGGACGTCGTCGGCGAGAGCCTCGACCCGGCCGAGGTGCTGGCCGAAGCCCCCGACGCGGAGGACGGTCGGTTCGCCGTGCCGCGCATCCTGGGGGAGGACCTGTGAACGCCATCGACCTCGCGGCGCGCGTGCGCCGCGGCGAGGTGACCGCGAGCACCGCCCTCGCCGAGTCCCTGAGCGCCATCGACGCTCGCAACGACGAGCTCAACGTCTTCCTCCACGTCGATCGCGACGGAGCCGAGGCCCGGGCCCGGGCGGTCGACGACGCGGTCGCGGCGGGCCGCGACCCGGGGCCCCTCGCCGGCGTGCCGGTCGCCCTGAAGGACAACCTGTGCACGCGCGGAGTCCCGACGACCGCGTCGTCGCGGATCCTCGAGGGCTGGCGTCCGCCCTACACCGCGACCGTGGTCGAGCGTCTGGTCGCCGCGGGCGCGGTGCCGGTCGGCAAGACCAACCTCGACGAGTTCGCGATGGGGTCCTCGACCGAGACCTCCGCCTTCGGGCCCACGCGCAACCCCCTCGACCCCGAGCGGGTCCCCGGGGGCTCGAGCGGGGGGTCGGCGGCCTCGGTCGCCGCGGGAATGGCGTCGCTGGCCCTCGGGAGCGACACCGGGGGCTCGATCCGCCAGCCCGCCGCCCTCTGCGGGATCGTCGGCGTGAAGCCGACCTACGGGCTGGTCTCGCGCTACGGGCTCATCGCCTTCGCCAGCTCGCTCGACCAGATCGGCCCGTTCGCCCGCTCCGTGGCCGACGCGGCCCTCTGCCTCGAGGTCATCGCCGGCCACGACCCCCGCGACACGACGTCGCTACCCGAGCCCGCTCCGTCGCTCGTGAGCCACCTCGACGACGGAGTGGCGGGTCGTCGCGTGGGACTGGTGAGTGAGCTCGTCGAGGGGGCCGACGCCGACGTCGTGGCCCAGGTCGAGAGGGCTGCCGCGGCCCTCGAGGCGGCCGGCGCCCGGGTGGTGCGCCTCTCGATCCCCGAGTTGCGACTCGGCCTCAGCGCCTACTACCTCATCGCCCCGGCCGAGGCGTCGAGCAATCTCGCCCGCTACGACGGCGTGCGCTACGGTCGCCGCGTCGCGGCCGACGAGCTCGGCGCGATGAACGAGGCGACCCGGACCCTGGGCTTCGGCGACGAGGTGAAGCGACGCATCATGCTCGGGACCTACGCCCTGTCGGCCGGCTACTACGACGCCTACTACGGACAGGCCCTGAAGGTGCGCACCCGGATGATCGAGGCCTTCCGTCAGGCCTACGAGCAGGTGGACCTGCTGCTCGGCGCGACCGCGCCCTCGGTGGCGTTCCGCTTCGGGGAGAAGACGGCGAACCCGCTCGCGATGTACCTGTCCGACGTCTTCACGATCCCCACCAACCTCGCGGGGGAGGCGGCCGTGTCGGTGCCCTTCGGCACGGGCGCGGCGGGGCTCCCGATCGGGGTCCAGCTGCTCGGTCCGGGCCGCAGCGAGGCCCGACTCCTGGCGGCGGCTCGGGTCCTGGAGGTGGCGTCGTGACGGCGGGCTGGGAGATGGTGGTGGGCCTCGAGGTCCACACGGAGCTGCGCACCGCGACGAAGCTCTTCTGCTCGTGCGCGAACGAGTTCGGGGCGGCGCCCAACACCCACGTCTGCCCGGTGTGCCTCGGGCTGCCCGGGTCGCTCCCGGTGCTCAACGAGCGGGCGGTCGAGATGGCCATGTCGATCGGTTTCGCGCTGCACTGCACGGTCGCGCCCTCGACGTTCCACCGGAAGAACTACTTCTATCCGGACATGCCCAAGAACTTCCAGATCAGCCAGTACGACCTGCCGATCAACTCGAGCGGCTACCTCGACCTGCCCGACGGGAGCCGCGTGGGCATCGAGCGGGCCCACCTGGAGGAGGACACCGGCAAGTCGACGCACCTGGGAACCTCCGGCCGCCTCCACGGGGCGCAGCGCTCGCTCGTCGACTACAACCGAGCCGGCGTCCCGCTGGTCGAGATCGTCTCGGCGCCCGACATCCGCAGCGCCGCGCAGGCCCGCCTCTACGTCGCCGAGCTCCGGCGCGTGCTCATCGCGACCGGTGCCTCCGACGGCCGGATGGAGGAGGGCTCGCTGCGCGTCGACGCGAACGTGTCGGTGCGCCGACCCGGAGAGCCCTTCGGCACGCGGTGCGAGATCAAGAACCTCAACTCCCTTCGTAGCCTGCAGCGGGCGATCGACTACGAGGCCGACCGTCAGATCGAGCTGATCGAGGACGGCGGCGCGGTGCGCCAGGAGACCCGTCACTGGGACGAGACGACCGGGGTCACCTCGACGATGCGGGTGAAGGAGGAGGCCGAGGACTACCGGTACTTCCGCGAGCCCGACCTCGTCGACCTGGCGCCCGACGAGGCGTGGCGCGACCGCGTGGCGGCCGCGCTGCCCCCGATGCCCGGCGTTCGCCGGACGGCTCTCCTGCAGCACCTGGAGGACCCGACCGACGCCCAGCGCGAGTCGGTCGAGGTCGTGCTCGACCTCGACCTCGACCGCTACGTGCACGGGGCCGCCGAGGCGGGTCTCGACGCCGCGACCGCGCTCGCGCGAACGGCGAACGAGGTGGCCGCGGCCGAGGAGGGAGCGGAGCGGCTCACGGTCGAGGCCTTCGTCGGGACCCTGCGGCTCGAGGCGAGCGGACAGCTGTCGGCGACCCAGGCGAAGACCGTCCTCGCCGACCTGCTCGCCGAGGGTGGGGCGCCCGAGGACGTCGTAGCCCGCCGGGGATTCACCCAGCTGGCGAGCGACGCGCTCGGCGGCGTCGTCGACGAGGTGATCGCGGCGAACGGCGACGAGTGGGCCCGGTACCGCGACGGCGACGACAAGTTGGCCCAGTTCTTCATCGGCCAGGTCATGGCGCGCACGCGCGGGCAGGCCAACGGCAAGGCCGTCGTCGAGATCCTGAGATCACGGCGGGGCTAGCCCGGGCGCCGCGGCGGCTTTCGTAGACTGCCGCTATGACCTCGCACCCCCGTCCTCGCAGCACCGACGTCACCCTGGGCAAGGGCCGGGCTCCGGCGCGCGCCATGCTGCGCGCCATGGGCCTCGGCGACGACGACATGTCGAAGCCCCAGATCGGGGTCGCCTCGAGCTGGAACGAGGTGACGCCGTGCAACCTGCCCCTCGAGCGCCTCGCCCGCCACGCGAAGTCGGCGATCCGGGAGGTCGGTGGCGTGCCCTTCGAATTCGTGACGATCGCCGTCTCCGACGGCATCTCGATGGGTCACGAGGGCATGAGGGCCTCCCTCGTCTCGCGGGAGGTCATCGCCGACTCCGTCGAGACGGTCATGCACGCCGAGCGCTTCGACGCGCTGGTCACCTTCGCCGGCTGCGACAAGTCGCTGCCCGGCATGCTGATGGCCGCCGCCCGCCTCGACCTGCCGAGCGTCTTCGTCTACGGCGGGACCATCATGCCGGGCCATCACGACGGCCAGGCCCTCGACATCACCTCGGTCTTCGAAGCGGTGGGGGCCAACGCGGTGGGCGCGATGTCCGACGACGAGCTGCGGGCGATCGAGCTCGCCGCGTGCCCGGGCGAGGGGAGCTGTGCGGGCATGTTCACGGCCAACACGATGGCGAGCGTCGGCGAGGCCCTCGGGATGTCCCTGCTCGGAAGTGCGAGCGTCCCGGCCATCGATCCGCGCCGTGAGGCGTTCGCCGCGGCGGCCGGCCGCGCCGTGATCAACCTGCTCGATCGCGGCATCACCGCGCGCCAGATCATGACGCGCGAGGCGTTCGAGAACGCGATCGCCGTCGTGATGGCCCTCGGCGGCTCGACGAACGCGGTGCTGCACCTGCTCGCCATCGCCCACGAGGCGCGGGTCGAGCTGACCCTCGACGACTTCAACCGCGTGGCCGCTCGGGTGCCCCACATCGCCGACACCAAGCCCCACGGTCGCTACCACATGAGCGACATCGACGCGGTCGGCGGCGTCCCGGTCGTTCTGGCGCACCTGCTCGAGCGGGGCCTCCTCCACGGCGACGTGATGACCGTCAGCGGCAAGACGATGGCGGAGAGCCTGGCCGACCTCCCGACCCGTCGGCCCGACGGGTCGGTCATCCACGACCTCGACCACCCGATCCACGACCGTGGTGGGATCGCCGTCCTCACCGGCTCGCTCGCCCCTAAGGGGTCGGTCGTGAAGGTGGCCGGCATCGACCAGCTGCAGTTCCGCGGCACCGCGCGCGTCTTCGACGGCGAGGACGCCGCGATGACGGCGATCCTCGCCGGCGAGATCCAGCCGCAGACGGTGGTCGTCATCCGTTACGAGGGCCCGAAGGCGGGACCCGGCATGCGCGAGATGCTCGCGGTGACCGGGGCGATGAAGGGCGTGGGGCGCGGCGCGGACTCGGCCCTCGTCACCGACGGTCGCTTCAGCGGGGGCACCCACGGCTTCTGCGTGGGCCACGTCGCCCCCGAGGCGCTGGACGGGGGCCCGATCGGCCTCGTCGAGGACGGGGACGTGATCGAGATCGACGTGACCGCGCACCGGATCGACCTCCTCGTCGACCCCGCCGTCCTGGCCGAGCGAGCGAGCCGGCAGCGCCCCTTCACGCCGCGCTACGAGACGGGCGTGCTCGAGAAGTTCGCGCGACTGGTGCAGGGTGCCGAGCGGGGGGCGGTGACGTCGGCGTAGCCGACTGGCTCCGCTCCGTGCGGTGTGCTTATATGGGGTCGTGACCGCCGTTGCGCTGATTCTGGTAGTAGGGGGATAGGCGCCGGTCCTCACGTCTTCACGCGACCGGAGCCTCCCGAAAGGGAGGCTTTTTTCGTTTTCTGACAGCCACCACACGAAGAGAGACACCGTGCAACTCACTGGAGCCCAAGCACTGATCAAGAGCCTCGAGCAGCAGGGCGTGGACACCGTCTTCGGCCTGCCGGGCGGCGCCATCCTGCCCGTCTACGACCCGCTCCTCGACTCCTCGCTGCGCCACATCCTCGTGCGCCACGAGCAGGGAGCCGGTCACATGGCCGAGGGCTACGCCCAGGCGACGGGACGCCCGGGCGTGGCGATGGTCACGAGTGGGCCGGGGGCCACGAACATCGTGACGCCCATCACCAACGCCCACATGGACTCGACGCCGCTCGTGGTGATCACGGGCCAGGTGGCCACGGCCTCGATCGGCCTCGACGCCTTCCAGGAGTGCGACATCACGGGCATCACGATGGGCGTCACCAAGCACAACTTCCTCGTGCAGTCGGCCCACGAGCTCCCCCGGGCGGTCGCGGCGGCGTTCCACCTCGCCACGACGGGTCGGCCGGGACCGGTCCTCATCGACGTGCCGAAGGACGTGGCCCAGTCGACGATGGACTGGTGGTACCCGGCCTCGGTCGACGAGTACGACCTGCCCGGGTACCGCCCCACGATCGAGCTCGACGAGGACCTGCTCGACCGGGCCGTCGCGCTCATCGCCGCGTCGCGGCGACCCGTCCTGTACGTCGGCGGGGGGACCCTCAAGTCCCGGGCGAGCGCCGAGCTGCTGGCCTTCGCCGAGCGCACGCGCATCCCGGTCGTCACGACGCTGATGGCTCGGGGAGCCTTCCCCGACTCGCACCCCCAGCACCTGGGCATGCCGGGGATGCACGGGACCTACACCGCGGTGACCGCGATGCAGCGGTCCGACCTGCTCATCACCCTGGGGGCTCGCTTCGACGACCGCGTCACCGGGCGGATCGCCGCCTTCGCGCCCGAGGCCAAGGTCATCCACGTGGACATCGACCGGGCCGAGTTCGGCAAGATCCGCCGACCGGACGTCGCCCTGCAGACCGACGTGGCGACGGCCCTGCGGGCCTTCGACCAGTCCGGGGTCCGGTCGCAGCCCCTCGACGACTGGTGGCGCGAGCTCGAGGAGTGGCGTGAGCGGTACCCGCTCACCTACGAGGAGCCCGAGATGGATGGCCCGCTCCGTCCCCAGCACGTCATCCAGGCGATCGCCGAGACGACCGAGCCGGGCACCATCGTCGCCTCGGGCGTCGGTCAGCACCAGATGTGGGCCGCGCAGTACTGGCCCTTCGAGGAGCCGAACACCTGGATCAACTCCGGGGGAGCCGGCACCATGGGCTTCGGCGTTCCCGCGGCGATCGGCGCCAAGGCGGGTCGACCCGACCGCACGGTCTGGTGCATCGACGGCGACGGCTGCTTCCAGATGACGGCCCAGGAGCTGGTCACGGCGCGCAGCGAGGGCATCCCGATCAAGGTGGCGATCCTCAACAACGCCTACCTCGGCATGGTCCGTCAGTGGCAGGAGATGTTCTACGACGAGCGCTACAGCGAGGTGTATCTCTCGCCCGACCTCCCGGACTACGTCAAATGGGCCGAGGCCATGGGCTGCGTCGGACTACGGGCCACGAACGTGAAGGAGATGGCGGACGTGATCGACGAGGCCAACGCGATCACCGACGTCCCCGTGGTCATCGACTTCCGCACCGACGCCTCGGAGAAGGTCTTCCCGATGGTTCCCGCGGGCGCCTCGAACGACGACATCATGGTCCACCCCTCGCAGCGGGGTGCGCGATGACCCCCCCGGAGCCGTTCCTCGGCGACACGGTCCACACGCCGGTCCGCCACCACATCCTGTCGGTCCTGGTGGAGAACAAGGCGGGCGTCCTCGCGCGCATCGCCGGGATGTTCGCCCGCCGCGGGTTCAACATCTACTCCCTGGCGGTCGCGCCGGCCGAGAGCGACGCCCGGTTCAGCCGCGTCACGATCGTCGTCGACGCCGAGTCGGCGCCGCTGGAGCAGATCGTCGGGCAGCTCGACAAGCTGGTGAACGTGGTCGCGATCACCGACCTGTCGCCGCAGGACGCCCTCGAGCGCGAGCTGCTCCTCGCGACCGTCCCCACCGAGGACGCGACGCGGGGCCAGCTCCTGGATCTCGCGGCCGGGGCCGGGGCCTCGATCGTCGACGTGGACGGCACGGCCCTCACGGTCATGCTCGCCGGCACGCCGGGGGCCTGCGACGCCCTGGAGCGCTCCCTCGAGTCGTTCCCGGAGGTCGAGCTCCACCGAACGGGGCGCGTGGCGCTACCTAGACTGGGCCGGACCGCCACCCACGAGGAGTGATGACGATGGCCACGATGTTCTACGAGCGCGACGCGAAGCCCGAGGTCCTGCGCGACCGCAAGATCGCGATCCTCGGCTACGGAAGCCAGGGTCACGCCCACGCCCTGAACCTGCACGACAGCGGCTTCGACGTGCGCGTGGGGTTGCGCCCCGAGTCGTCCTCGGTCCACAAGGCCGAGGACGCCGGCCTGCGCGTCCTCGGGATCGCCGACGCGGTGGCCGAGGCGGACGTGATCATGGTCCTGTTGCCCGACACGGAGCAGAAGCGGATCTACGACCTCGAGATCGCCCCGCACCTGAGTGCCGGCAAGTGCCTGATGTTCGCCCACGGCTTCAACATCCGCTTCAATCTGATCGAGCCGCCGGCCGACGTGGACGTCGTGATGGTCGCCCCCAAGGGGCCCGGACACCTGGTGCGTCGGACGTACGTCGAGGGCGGCGGGGTGCCGTCGCTGATCGCGGTGCACCACGACGCGACGGGCCACGCCCACGACCTCGCCCTCGCCTACGCCCACGGCATCGGGGCGACCCGGGCCGGGGTCCTGGAGACCACGTTCACGGAGGAGACCGAGACGGACCTCTTCGGCGAGCAGGCCGTCCTCTGCGGCGGGGTCTCGGCCCTGGTACGCGCCGGCTACGAGGTCCTGACCGAGGCCGGCTACCAGCCCGAGAGCGCCTACTTCGAGGTGCTCCACGAACTGAAGTTGATCGTCGACCTCATGTACGAGGAGGGCATCACCGGGATGCGCTTCTCGGTCTCGGACACGGCCGAGTACGGCGACCTCACCCGCGGGCCGCGCGTCATCACCGAGCAGGTGAAGGACGAGATGCGCAACATCCTCGCCGAGATCCAGGATGGCCGCTTCGCGGCCGAGTGGATCAAGGAGAACGAGATCGGTCGGCCCCGCTACCGCGAGCTGCGCGAGGCCGGCAAGCGACACCCCATCGAGCAGGTCGGCAAGGACCTGCGCGCGATGATGCCGTTCGTGTCGGCCGGCAAGCAGAAGGTCGCGGACGTCTCGGGCGGCGACACCGACTGAGACGGGGCTCGCCCTAGAGCTGTCCCACCACGTAGTTGATCGAGGCCCCGAGGGCCGCGACGTCCTCGGGGTCGACGCTCGGGAACATCGCCACGCGCAGCTGATTGCGACCGAGCTTGCGGTAGGGCTCGGTGTCGACGACGCCGTTCGCCCGCAGCACCTTGGCGACGGCCGCCGCGTCCACCGACGGGTCGAAGTCGATGGTCCCCACCACGTTCGAGCGCATCGCGGGGTCGGTCACGAAGGGCGTCGCGAACTCGGCGGCCTCGGCCCAGGTGTAGAGGATCTCCGCGGAGCGCCGTGAGCGACCGGCCGCGAACTCCAGTCCGCCGTTCTCGTTCATCCACGTGATCTGGGAGGCCAGCAGGTGGATGGTCGCGAGGGCCGGGGTGTTGTAGGTCTGGTTCAGGCGCGAGTTGTCGAGGGCGATCTTCAGGTCGAGGAAGGCCGGGGTCCACCGGCCCGAGGCGGCGATCGCCTCGATCCGCGCGACGGCGGCGGGGGAGCAGACCGCGACCCAGAGCCCGCCGTCGGACGCGAAGGACTTCTGGGGTGAGAAGTAGTAGCAGTCGAACTGCGTCGGGTCGACGAGGAGTCCGCCGGCCCCCGAGGTCGCATCCACGACCACCAGGCCCTCGGCGCCCTCCGGGCGTCGGATGTCCATCATGACGCCGGTCGAGGTCTCGTTGTGCGTCAGCGCGTAGACGTCGACGTCGGGGTTCGCGACGGCGCGCGGGTGGGTGCCCGCCTCGCTCGTGATGACCTCCGGGTCGTCGAGGTGCGGGGCGGCCGCGGCGGCCGACGCGAATTTCGAGGAGAACTCGCCGAAGCTGAGGTGCTGACTGCGCCGCTCGATGAGGTGGAACGTCGCCGCGTCCCAGAAGCACGTGGACCCGCCGTTGCCGAGCAGGACCTCGTAGCCGTCGGGCAGGTCGAGCAGGGCGCGCAGACCGTCGCGCACCTCGCCGACCTTGGAGCGCACCGTCGCCTGACGGTGCGAGGTGCCGAGGTAGCGAGTGCCGTCGGCCACGAGGGCCTCCAGCTGCGCCGCACGCACCTTCGAGGGGCCCGATCCGAAGCGCCCGTCGCGGGGCAGGAGGTCGGAGGGGATTCGGATGGTCTCGGGGGAACTCATAGACTCCATTCTTACGGATAGCGAACGGAGCCGAGTCATGGGATCCCGAGTGAGCGCCCGACTGGCGGGCCTGGCCCCGAGCGCCACCCTGGCGGTGGACGCGAAGGCCAAGGCCCTGAAGGCGGCCGGAGAGCCGGTCATCGGCTACGGAGCGGGAGAGCCGGACTTCCCGACGCCCCCGGAGATCGTCGACGCGGCCCGGCGGGCCTGCGACGACCCGGTGAACTACAAGTACACGCCGACCGCCGGCCTGCCGGAGCTGCGCGAGGCGATCGTGGAGAAGACCCGACGCGACTCGGGCCTCGCGGTGGCGGCGAACCAGGTACTCGTGACCAACGGGGGCAAGCACGCCGTGGCGACGGCCTTCGCGGCCCTGATCGATCCGGGTGACGAGGTCCTGATCCCGGCGCCCTACTGGACGACCTACCCCGAGGCCGTGTACCTGGCGGGCGGGCGGCCGGTCGCCGTCCCGACCTCGGAGGCGAACGGGTTCCGACTGACGGTGCAGGACCTGGAGCGCGCCGTCACCCCGGCCACCAAACTGCTCGTCTTCGTGTCGCCGTCGAACCCTACCGGGGCGATCGTCGCGCCCGAGGAGGTGGCCGCCATCGGTCGCTGGGCCGCCGAGCGGGGCGTGTGGGTGATGGCCGACGAGATCTACGAGCACCTCGTCTACGGCGCGGCGCGCCACGTCTCGCTGCCCGTGGTGGCCCCGGAGATCGAGGACCGGTGGGTCGTCGTGAACGGCGTGGCGAAGACCTACGCCATGACCGGGTGGCGCGTCGGCTGGATGATCGGCCCGCGCGACGTGATGGACGCGGCGATCAACTACCAGAGCCAGACGACGTCCAACATCTCCAACATCTCCCAGCGGGCGGCCGTGGCCGCCCTGCGGGGCGACCTGTCGGCCGTCGCGATGATGCGCGAGGCCTTCGATCGTCGCCGTCGGACGATGACCTCGATGCTGAACGCCATCGACGGCGTCAGCTGCGTGGAGCCCGAGGGCGCCTTCTACTGCTTCCCCAACGTCTCGGGCCTGCTCGGACGCGATCTCGCCGGTCGGCGAGCGACGACGTCGGCCGAGCTGGCCGAGCTCCTCCTCGAGGAGATCAAGGTGGCGGTCGTGCCCGGCGAGGCCTTCGGGGCGCCCGACTACTTCCGTCTGAGCTACGCGCTCGGCGACGACGACCTCGTCGAGGGCCTGCGGCGACTGGGGGAGCTCGTCGAGCGATCCTGAGCCGACCGGTAGCCTGGGGGGCACCCCCTGAGGATTGGAGTGACGTGGCTCGCGTTTTGGTGACCGAGGAGATTGCCCCGTCGGGACTCGAGGAGTTGCGAGCCGCCGGTCACGAGGTGGACGTCCGTCTCGGGCTCTCGCCCGAGGAGCTGCGCGAGGCCCTGGCCGGGGCACACGCCCTCATCATTCGCTCGGCGACCCAGGTGGACGCGGCGGCCCTCGAGGCCGGACGCGACCTCGTCGTGGTCGGCCGCGCCGGCATCGGCCTCGACAACGTCGACGTCGCCCGCGCCACCGAGCTCGGCGTGATGGTCGTGAACGCCCCGCAGTCCAACATCGTCTCGGCCGCCGAGCACGCCTTCGCGCTGCTGCTGGCCCAGGCCCGCAACATCCCCCAGGCCCACGCGGCCCTCAAGGCGGGCAAGTGGGAGCGCTCCAAGTGGGAGGGCGTCGAGGTCTACGGCAAGACGCTCGGCATCGTCGGGCTCGGCAAGATCGGGGCCCTCGTCGCGCAGCGGGCGCTCGCGTTCGGCATGCGGCTCATCGCCTTCGATCCCTACATCTCGGAGGAGCGGGCCCGGCACATGGGCGTCGACCTGGTCGACCTCGACCGGCTTCTCGCCCAGAGCGACTTCATCACCGTCCACCTGCCCAAGACCAAGGAGACGGTGAACCTCATCGACGCCGCCGCCCTGGCGAAGACCAAGGTCGGGGTGCGGATCGTCAACGCCGCGCGCGGCGGCATCGTGAACGAGGACGACCTCGCCGCGGCGATCCGCAGTGGACACGTGCAGGGCGCGGCCCTCGACGTCTTCGCGAAGGAGCCGACGACGGAGTCGCCCCTCTTCGAACTGGCCTCGGTCGTCGCGGTGCCGCACCTCGGGGCCTCCACGACGGAGGCCCAGGACAAGGCCGGCGTCACCATCGCCGAGCAGGTCCAGCTGGCCCTCGCCGGGGACTTCGTCCCCTTCGCGGTGAACGTCGCGGCCGGTGAGGTGTCGAACGTGGTGCGGCCCTTCATGGGCCTCGCGGAGCTTCTCGGCCGCTTCATCGGTGGCCTCCTGGACGGCCGTCCCGCCGACCTCGAGGTGATCTACCAGGGCGAACTCGCCGGGGCGGGGACGAAGATCCTGACTCTGAGCGCCCTGAAGGGACTCCTGAGCGCCACCGGTCACGACGGGGTCTCCTTCGTGAACGCCCCCCAGATGGCGAACGACCACTCCCTCACGTGGGGCGAGGTCTCGACCGTCGAGTCACCCGAGTACGTGAACCTGATCACCGTGCGATCGGGGGACCACGCCGTCTCCGGCACGCTCATGACGATCGGCACGCGGCTGGAGACGCGTCTCGTCGCCGTGGACGGCCACGCCGTGGAGATCCCTCCCGCGACCTCGATGCTCGTCGTGCGCAACGACGACCGTCCGGGCATGATCGGCCGCGTCGGCCTGGCGCTCGGCGAGGCTCAGGTGTCGATCTCGTCCATGGCGGTCGGTCCGGACCCCGCCCGGCGGACGGCGCTCATGGTCCTCTCCACGGACTCGCCGACCCCGTCGGCCGTCATCGAGCGGCTGCGCGAGACCGAGGGGATCCAGGACATCCACTCGATATCGCTGCGCTGATCGCGGCTCGCGAGCGTCGGCGATCGACGGCCCCGGTTCGTCACGGACCTCCGCAGTTGTTCGCGTCGACGTTCTCGAGCGGAGCCGGGACGGCGAGTCGATCCCCGCACGTCGTCACCTCACGGCCCCGCCCCGCGGTGTCGATGGGGAATCTCGTGCGGTCTCGGGTGTCGGCGAGGGTGACCTGTCGACGACGGTCGATCGATGGTGCGTCCCCCGGGGCGGTGACGGCGAACGACGTCGGAGGGCACCGTGTCACGGACGGCTCGACCGGGCCACTCGAGTGATTCCTGATCGACCGCACCAGATCTGGGCCGGTTAAGGCGTCCCGTGCGCTCGGCCCGGCCGCGCGGGTGC
Organism: Acidimicrobiaceae bacterium; assembly: GCA_027449885.1. GTDB lineage: Bacteria > Actinomycetota > Acidimicrobiia > Acidimicrobiales > RAAP-2 > RAAP-2. Next base: position 7,777 of record DAIDKS010000042.1, on the reverse strand, counting down.
GATGGGGGAGGCGTCGGCTCGATGGCGCCGTGCCGTGGACCACAGGTCCCGTCCCCGTCGTACTGAGGGCTATCGGTCCCGCGCCCCACCTGGCGGCCGTACGCTGAGCCGACGACACTCGTCGCCGCGGTGCCGATGGCGAGCTGCACCTGCGACGACGAGGGACCGCTCATGGGGACGCCATGGGGACGTCAGCGCGCAGACGGTCGGTGATCCGTGGCGGCGGCGAACGGCTGGCTCCGCGCTGGCGCGGGGCGCCCGCTGTCGGGCCCGGACCGCACGACGACTACTCGGCCCGCTCGTCCTGCACCGACTCGACGCCGGAGGACGCGGCGTGCGCCGAGTCGGCGTGAGACGACCTCCACACGTCACGGACGAACCAGAGGACGAGGAGCAGCGAGAGAAGGCCCGCAGCCGACACCGTGCTGGCGCGTCCCGTCGGTGTGCGGACCCACGACACCAAGTAGCCGACGTAGGGGATGTCCCAGCGCACTACGTACACGCTCGTACCGCGGATCACGACGGTCCAGGGATCGGCGATGGGGTTCGCGATCCCCCTCGTGTTGACTTGAGTGAGTCCGCGAACTCGGCGCAGTTTGACGATCTCGTGTACGTAGGTGATCGGTGCGCCGAAGGGGGGATGGAGCAGGGCGATGTCGCCGACGCGGAGGTCGCGCACGGACTCGCGCTGGGAGACGGCGACAGAACCAACGGGTAGGCGGGGGACCATGCTGCCGCTCAGGACGGGCGTGGCCTGGAACTCCCCCGTGAGCACTCCGATCCCTCCGCCGATGAAGACGACGCCGGCGAGGAGGGTCGCCACGAGGGCTACGCCCTGTGCCAGCGACCGGAGCCGCCGATGATGGCCACGCCTGTCCGCGTCAGCGGCGCCGTCATTGACCTCGGGATCCGGTGGCGTTGTCACTGGAGAGCACTCTGGCACGGAAACCTGGTGCGCACCGTCACGGTGTCCGGTGCGCACCAGGCGCTCGCGCGTCCCGACTACGGGAGGGACGTTCCGTTGACGGAGAACGTCGGCGAGAAGCTCTGCCCCTCCGCCGAGTTCCCGGTGGCCGCTCTAACGGCTACGACGACCTTCAGTCCCAATCCGCCTTCGGATCCGGGCGGCGTCGGCGTGGACTGCGAGGACGTGAGGTACCAGGGCTGAACGAAGCCGTTGACGACCTTGAACGTGTAATCCACGCTGGCCGACGTCGAGCCCAGAAGGGTCCAGTAGTTGGTCTGCTGGAGTTGGTGGCCCCACTGATCGGTCGTCTCGAACGGTGCGCCCTGATAGCACTGGGCACCCACGACGGTGCTCGGCGCCGGTGAGTTCGTGCCGCATCCAGCGACTCCCTGCATACCGGAGTACTGCCCGTCGGTCGTCGGATCATTGAAGTTCTGGGTCGATCCCGCCGCTTGATAGACGTAGATGACGGAGCCGTTCGAGAGGTCATTCGGACTCGATGGTGCCGCGTACGTCAGGTCGGTGACGAGACCCTGGAGAGTTCCGTAGTCCTCAACAGTGAAGTTCGTGGCGTACGCGACACCGGGTCCCACGTTCGGCAGCGTGAGACTGAAGCCGTTCGTGTAGGGGTGACCGAAGACGTCCGCCGTCGCAGGGTTCAGGACGAACTTCGGTGCATTGTCCCCCGATCCCCACTGCCAGATCCCGTTGGCGGCTGAACTCTCGAAGCACCCATTGCTCCCGAACTGCGCGTCGTTCTGCGCGATGCCGCCCGCAGTGCAGGTGGCAATGTTCGAGTCACTGGACTGTGTGTCGTTCTTGAAACTGCCGTTCACTCCCGTCTTGCCGGGAATGACGTTCAGGTCGAACGTTCCCGACTGGACGGTGCTGTCAGCTTGGACTGCCGACGTGAATGCCGCATAGCCACCCACTCCGACGAATGACAGTGATGCCACACCGAGAATGCCTGCTGCCAGCATCAACTTTGGTGATGTGAAGGCCACTGTTCCTCCCCTCCTATTGGTGCTTGATGGTCCGTTGACAATCAAGAGAGCGTCGGTTTCGTCACTGGCTCCCGTTGACCACATGACGACCAAGTGGTAGGTCAACGATCGTTGCGCACTCCGAACCCGGATGATAACCAGGTTCGACGCCGCCAGTTCTGAGTAGTACTCAGTGTAATGGAGGGGGTAGAAGGTGGCCATTTCACGATATAAGTGAGGGCCAACCAATCAGGGGAAACTCCTACTTGATTGACATGATGTTGATTCTGTGATAACTGAGTGCGCTAATCATCGAGGAACCAATTAGGACCGAGAGACACGTGCAGTCCCGAGGTGAGAGTCGCGTGCTTCGGTACGAGCCCGATGCGTCCGTGGCGGATCACGAGTGTGCCGCTCTCATGCGCCGATGCGATCAGAACCACCGCGACCTCATCGTGCGACGCCGAGGTACCGCTCACGCGATCGAGGTACGTCGGTTCGACGGAGAGCAGCGTCGCAAGGTCGGCGAGGTCGAGCGAGGAAGTGCGGGGCGTGCCCATTTGGGCGTGCGTTCCTCGCCGGTCAGTTCGGCAATCCACTCCGCCTCCCGTGCTGGACCGTCGCCTCCGGGCACGCGTGCGACGCGCCGCCATGCGTTGCCCCTTCAATCGGGTCGGCGACGCATGGGTCTCGACCTGGGAGTCGTGTAGGACGACGGACCCATCAGGAATGTCGGACCAGGGGGAGGGGGCGTGTCACCGGCGCGCATCACGCTCCCACGCCGATCCGCCCATCGTCCGACCTCGAGCCGTACCAATCGTCCGCGGACCGGTTGCGGCCCGTGGCGGAACGCGGATCGAACTAGAAGAAGCTGACCAGGTCGATCCGCTCCATGACGTCGGGACTGAGTAGTGGCATCACGTCGAGCGCCGACATGTTCTCCCGGACCTGTTTCGCCGAGGAGGCGCCGGTGATGACCGTGGAGACGTTCGGGTTCTTCGCGCACCAGGCGAGCGAGAGCTGGGCGAGTGAGACGTCCAGCTCATCGGCGATTTCCTTGAGCTGAGCGACCTTCTGGTTTCGTGCTTCGTCGGTCAACATGCCGCGGAGCCACTCGTAACCGGGCAGCGTGGCGCGCGACCCCTCGGGGATCCCGTTGAGGTACTTGCCGGTCAGCAGGCCCGACGCGAGAGGCGACCAGATCGTCGTGCCGAGTCCGAGGTCCTCGTAGAGGCGCCGGTACTCCTTCTCGACGCGGTCGCGCCAGAGGATGTTGTACTGCGGCTGCTCCATCACGGGCTTGTGGAGGTGGTGGCGGTCGGCGATGTCGTAGGCGGCGCGAATCTCGTCGGCGCTCCACTCCGAGGTGCCCCAGTAGAGTGCCTTGCCGGACGACACCATGTCGCTCATCGCCCAGACCGTCTCCTCGATGGGGGTGTGAGGGTCGGGACGGTGGCAGAAGACGAGGTCCACGAAGTCGAGTCCGAGTCGCTCCAGGGACCCGTCGATCGCCTGCATCAGGTACTTGCGGTTGAGGGTGTTGCGCATGTTCGGCAGCTCGTGGAGCCCCCAGAACAGCTTCGTCGAGATCAGGTACTCGTGGCGCGCCCAGCCGAGCTCCCGGATCGCCAGGCCCATGACGCGCTCGGACTCGCCACTGGCGTACGCCTCGGCGTTGTCGAAGAAGTTGACGCCGGCCTCCTTGGCGGCGGCCAGGCACTCGGCGGCCTGGCCGGCGTTCTGGATCTGGTCGGCGTTGCCGAAGGTGACCCAGCTGCCGAAGGACAGCACGCTCACCTTGACGCCGGCACGGCCGAGACGGCGGTATTCCATGGTCGCCATACGACTCCTTGGACTAGGAGGCTTACGCCTCGGGCTTGGCGGGGACGTCGGGCCACTCGGAGCCGACGGAGCCGGTGTCGCGTCGACGCCGGATCAGCACGACCGCGGCGCCCGCCACTGCGCCGACCAGGCCGACGATCAGGAAGATCCGCAGGGAACGCTTGAGGGCTCGCACGCCCCCACGTTAGCGTCTCCCCCCGACTGGACACCGAGGTCGACGGGGGTAGACTTCCCGACGTGAGCATCAACGTCCCCAACGAGCTGCTGCTGACGTAGGGCGAGCCTCCGCTCGCCCGACACCCCCGCACCCGCGGGGGTTTTTTTATACCCCGAGAGAGGTGGACGATGGCCCGGCCGGTGTACCCGAACCCCCAGCAGGCGAGCCCCATGCCCTTCGACAAGTACCGGGCCACGGTCCCGGTCGAACTGGACGACCGCGCCTGGCCCAGTCGTCGGCTCGAGCGGGCGCCGCGCTGGTGCAGCGTCGACCTGCGCGACGGCAACCAGGCCCTCATCGACCCGATGGACCTGGAGCGCAAGCGAGCGATGTTCGAACAGCTGGTCGCCATGGGCTTCAAGGAGATCGAGGTCGGATTCCCCTCGGCCTCGCAGCCGGACTACGACTTCGTGCGCATGATCATTGACGAGGGCCTCATCCCCGACGACGTCACCATCCAGGTGCTCACGCAGTGTCGCGAGGACCTCATCCGGCGCACCTACGAGGCCCTGCGTGGGGCGTCGCGAGCGATCGTCCACTTCTACAACTCGACGTCGACCCTGCAGCGTCGCGTCGTCTTCGGACTCGACCGGCCCGGGATCGTCGCGATCGCCCTCGAGGCGGCCGCGCTCTGTCGCTCGCTGGAGGCGACGTCGCCCGGGACCGAGTTCGTGTACGAGTACTCGCCCGAGTCCTTCACGGGGACCGAGCTCGACTTCGCCCTCGAGATCTGCAACGCGGTGATCGAGGTCATCGACCCGACGCCGCAGCGACCCCTCATCATCAATCTCCCCGCGACGGTCGAGATGTACACGCCGAACCTCTACGCGGACGCGGTGGAGTGGTTCTCGCGCCACGTGGCGCGCCGCGACGCCGTCGTGCTCTCGCTGCATCCGCACAACGACCGGGGCACCGCCGTCGCGGCCGCCGAGCTCGGGGTCCTCGCCGGCGCCGATCGCGTGGAGGGAACCCTCTTCGGCAACGGGGAGCGCACCGGGAACGTCGACGTCGTGACGCTCGCCCTCAACCTCTTCTCCCAGGGCGTCGATCCGGAGCTGGACCTCTCCGACATCGACAAGGTGCGACACGTGGCCGAGTTCGCCAACCGGCTCCCCATCCACCCGCGTCACCCCTACGTGGGCGAGCTCGTCTACACGGCCTTCTCCGGGTCGCACCAGGACGCGATCAAGAAGGGCATGACGGCCATCGGCGACGAGTACGAGGTCTGGGAGGTGCCCTACCTGCCGATCGACCCGAAGCACACCGGACGGACCTACGAGGCGATCATTCGCGTCAACTCCCAGTCGGGCAAGGGCGGGGTGGCCTACGTGCTCTCGACCGAGCACGGTCTCGACCTGCCGCGAGCCCTGCAGGTGGAGTTCTCGAAGCGGGTCCAGGTCCTCACCGAGGCGTCGGGCACCGAGATCTCGCCGGCCGAGATCTGGGACGTCTTCACCACGACGTACCTACCCGACAGTCCGGCGATCCAGCTGCTCGGCAGCGAGGTGACGACCGGCCAGCAGCACACGACGATCTTCGCCCAGCTCCTCGTCGACGGCCAGCACCTCACGGTCAAGGGCGAGGGCAACGGCCCGATCGACGCCCTCCTCAACGGACTCCGTCAGGAGCTCGACGTGCGCTTCGCCGTGCGCGACTACCACGAGCACGCCCTGACGGCGGGCTCCGAGGCGTCGGCCGTCGCCTACGTCGAGGCCGAGGGGCCCGACGGCGGCACGTGGTGGGGCGTCGGCATGAGCTCGTCCATCCTCGACGCCTCCCTGGAGGCGGTGATCTCGGCCGCGAACCGACGCCGGTCGGCCGGCGGCGACCATTAGCCTGGAGGCGTGAGTTTCCACGCCCTCGCGCCCGTCCTCGGATGGGTGGCCGTGGGGGTGGGCCTCGTGGGCACGGCGGCCCAGTTCCGTCGCCTGCACCGGCGGGGCCTCGACGGGGTCTCCGTCGCCACCTGGGTGCTATTCGTCCTGATGGGCGGGTTCTGGATCACCTACGGCGCCGTCGATCGCTCGTGGACGATCGTGATGGGGAGTCTCATCGTCCTCCCCCTCCAGCTAGGGATCGTCTTACGTCTGCGACCGTGGCGCCACGGCCGGACGGTCGTCACGACGACGACCTTCTTCCTCGTGTCGTGCGTTCTGCCCACCGTCCTCTGGGGCTGGCCGGGGGGCGTCTACGGGACGGGCGTGGCGATGATGGTCAACCGCGGGCCCCAGCTCCTCGAGTTGGTGCGCGAGGTGCACGCGGCGGGCGTGTCGGTCGGCTCCTGGGCCCTGGGCTCGGTGGGCTCGGTGCTGTGGGTCGCGTACTACTCGGGGGCCCACCTCTGGGCCGCCCTCGCCGCCACGGCGGTCGCCGGACTCGCCAACGTCACGATCACGCTGCTCGCCTGGTGGCGCCACCGAGAGGCGATGGCGACCCGAGAGATGGCCGAGGCCCTCGCCGTCTAGTGGAATCGGGCCGCGTAGGCGTTGATCGCCGGCTGCCCGCCCAGGTGCGCGTACAGCACGTTGGCGTCGGTCTCGATCTCGTGACGCTGGACCAGGTCGATCAGTCCGGCGAGCGACTTGCCCTCGTAGACGGGGTCGGTGATCATCGCCTCGAGCGAGGCGCCCAGCCCGATGGCGTGGAGGGTCCGCTCGTCGGGGATCCCGTACGTGCCGGCGTGGTACCGGGTGTCGAGGATGATCTCCTCGTCGCCGATCTTGCGGCCCACGCCGATGAGCTCGGCCGTTGCCCGGGCGATCCGCGTGATCTGACGGCGCGTCTCGGCGGGCTTCGCCGAGGCGTCGATCCCGATGACCTTGTGGGGCAGGTCGTGGAGGGCGAAGCCCGCGACCATGCCGGCCTGGGTCGACCCGGTCACCGAGCACACCACCACGTAGTCGAAGGCGACGCCCATCTCCTTCTCCTGGGTCTCGACCTCGAGGGCCCAGTTGGCGAAGCCCAGCCCCCCGAGTCGGTGATCCGAGGCCCCAGCCGGAATCGCGTAGGGCCGGTGTCCCGCGGCCTCGAGCTCTGCGAGGGCTCGTTCCCAACTCGCCTTGACGCCGATGCCGAAGTCGGCCTTCACCAGGCGGACGTCGGCTCCCATGATGCGGCTCAGCAGGATGTTGCCCACTCGGTCGTAGGTGACGTCGGGCCAGTCGACCCAGCTCTCCTGGATCAGTACGCACTTGAGGCCGACCTTGGCAGCGGCGGCGGCGACCTGGCGCGTGTGGTTCGACTGGACGCCGCCGATCGAGACGAGGGTGTCGCACCCCTGCGCCAGGGCGTCGGCGACGAGGTACTCGAGCTTGCGGACCTTGTTGCCCCCGAAGGCCAGGGCGGAGTTGACGTCCTCGCGCTTCGCCCAGATCGTGGCCCCACCCAGGTACTCCGTGAGCCGGTCGAGCCGGTGGATCGGGGAGGGGCCCAGCATCAGCGGGTAGCGGGGGAAATCTGCGAGGGACATCGTTCTCCTCTCCGAACACCTGGCCTGACGTTATCCCAGGTCTACCGACGCTTCCGGCGGGAGCGCTCCAGGCGGTAGCGCTCGGGGAGGTGGCGGCGGACGTCCCGCAGGACCTCGACGCGCTCGGCGTCGGGGGTGAAGTGCGGTCCCTCGCGTACGGGCCCGACGTCGCCGATCGGGCGACCCGCGGCGGCGGCCTCGGCGAGTCGCGCCACGCCCCGGAGCTGGGCCACCAGCGGATCGGGGACCTGGACGACCTCGCGCTCGAGGGTGTCGGCGTAGATCTGGCACCAGAGGTC
>DAIDKS010000041.1 GCA_027449885.1 Acidimicrobiaceae bacterium | reverse complement strand
ACCTCCTCGAAGACGGCCAGCTTGCTCGCGAAGTAGAGGTAGAAGGTCCCCTGGGCGACGCCGGCGACCTCGGTGATCTTCGCGACCGAGGCGTCGTGGTAGCCGTACTCGCCGAAGACCTGTTCGGCCGCCTCCAGCAGGTGCCGCTTGGTGCGCTCGCCCTTGTGGCGAGCGCGTGATCGCGGGGCCGGCGCCGCCGAGTCGGGCGGCCCCGCGGCGCCGCCGAGGTCCGGGGCGGCGCGGGAGACGTCCGGTCCAGTCACGTCGCCCACGATAGAGGCCCGCCCCCGCGCCGACCGGGGCTACGCGAGCAGCGCCGCGTAGACGAGCTGCTGGAGGTCCCGGCGCAGCGGGTAGGTCCAGCTCGGCAGGAGCTGGGTGTAGAGGCCGACGCTGAGCCCGGCCGCCCGGTCGACCCAGAAGTACGTCGAGGCCGCCCCGCCCCAGGCGAGCGTGCCGGGCGAGACCAGGCTGCGGTTGCGCACCCCGTCGAGGACGACCGAGAAGCCGAGGCCGAACCCGACGCCCTCCTGGCCGATCTCGCTGAAGGAGTCGCGCGCGAAGCTGGCGAGGTCGCGGTCGTCCGGCAGGTGGTTGCGGGCCATGAGCTCGAAGGTGCGCGGGGCGACGATCCGGACGCCGTCGACCTCGCCGCCCCCGAGGAGCATCGACATGAAGCGCTGGTAGTCCCCGGCCGTGGAGAGGAGCCCACCCCCGCCGGAGAGGAGGCGGGTCGGTCGGGTCGCCTGGGCCGCGATCTCCTCGTGGCGCACGGCGCGACCGTCGTGGACGTAGAGCATGGCGAGGCGGTCGCGCTGGTCCTCGCGGGTCCACCACGTCGTGTCCGCCATGCCGAGGGGACGCAGGATGCGCCGGGCGACGAAGGCGTCGAGGGACTCGCCGCTCCAGATCTCGACCAGCCGGCCCACCACGTCGGTCGCGACCGAGTAGTTCCACGCGGTGCCCGGCGTGAAGAGGAGGGGCAGGGTGCACCAGTCGCGCACGCCGCCGGCGAGGTCCTGCTCCTCGGGCCAGAACATGTCGTAGCCGCGCTCGCGGTACATGGCGTCGACGGGGGTGCGCTGCTGGAAGCCGTAGGTGAGCCCGCTGGTGTGGGTGAGGAGGTGGTGGACGCGAACGGGCTCCGGGGAGGGCACCGTCGCCGGGTCGCTCGCGGGGCCGGCGACGTAGACGCGGGGCTCGGCGAGCTCCTCGATCCACTGGCCGACGTCGTCGTTCAGGTCGAAGGCGCCCTCCTCGTAGAGGATCATCGCGGCGATCGAGGTGAGGGGCTTGGTCATGGAGTAGAGGCGCCACACCGTGTCGTCGGCGACGGGCGTGCCCTCCTCGCGGTCGGCGTGGCCCCCCCGGCCGACCCACGCGAGGCGCCCGCCGCGCGCCACCGTGACCATCCACCCCGCCAGCCGGTCGGCCGCCACGTACTCGTCGAGGTAGCGCACCACGCGCGCCAGGGCGCGCGGGTCGATGTCGACGTCCTCCGGTGCGACCTCGATCTTCAGCTGACCCACGGCCGGCCTCCCTTCCCCGGCGCAGCGTACATCAAAAGTGATGGCTGATTCACTTGACATTTTTAGGTGGACCTGCTGTACTGCCCCCTAGGCCGTTCCGGCCATCGGAAGTTGGGGAGGATCCATGAAGAGAAAGTTCGGCAGGGCGGCGACGCCCGTCGCCGTGGCCACCGCGATGATCGGGTTGACGCTCGGTCTCGGCGCACCGTCGGGGGCGGCCAAGGCCAGCCCCGTCAAGGTCGGCATCGTGACCGAGAAGACCGGGATCTTCTCGGCCTACACCCAGGAGTGGCTCCAGGGCGTCAGCATCGGCCTGAAGTACGCGACCAAGGGGACCAACGCGGTGAACGGCCACCCGATCCACCTCTCGGTGGTCGACGACGCCGACAACCCGACCACGGCCGCGACCGACTTCAACAGCTTCGTCGGCTCCGGCTACAAGATCATCGGGGGCACCGTCGACTCGGGCATCGCGACCGAGCTCGCCCCGCTCGCCCAGAAGAACAAGGTGCTCTACATCTCGGGCCCGGCCGCGGCCGACCAGGTGACCGGCGCCAACCGCTACACCTTCCGCTCGGGACGCCAGACCTACCAGGACGTCACGGCCGCCAAGGGCTACGTGAAGGCGCTCGGGGCGGGCAAGACGGTCCTCGTCCTCGCCCAGGACTTCGCCTTCGGGCAGTCCTACGTGACCGACTGCACCCAGGCCTTCACCGCGCTGGGTGACAAGGTGACGAGCCTGCTGGTCCCGCTGACCACCACGGACTTCACCCCGACGGCGCTGCAGGTCCAGGCCGACCACCCGGACATCGTCTTCCTGGCGTGGGCCGGAGCGACCGGGGCGCCGCTCGCCCAGGCGCTCGACCAGCAGGGGATCTTCGGGACCTCCAAGGTCATCACCGGACTGGCCAACACGGCGACCTACCAGTTCTACGGGACCGCGGGGCTGAAGTTCAACTACATCTCGCTCTACAACTGGCAGTCGCCGCACAACGCGGTCAACACCTACCTGGTCCAGCAGATGCGTCGGCAGTACAAGGCCTACCCCGACCTCTTCACCGCCGACGGCTTCGTCTGGGCGCAGATGGTGGTGCGGGCGATCCAGACCGGGCAGGGCTCCAACGTGATGAAGATGATCAAGGGCCTCGAGGGCTGGAAGTTCCTCGCCCCCAAGGGACCCCAGCAGATCCGCGCCGCCGACCACGCCATGCTGCAGCCGATGTTCCAGGTCCAGCTGGTCTCCAGCGTGACCGGCGCCTACCTGCCCGTCACCCTGCAGACGCTGACCGCCGCCCAGACCGCTCCCCCGGTGAGCGCCCACTTCGGCGGCTGAGGATAGCGACGTGACCCCCGACGCGACGACCCTCCCCGCGCTGGCGACGCGGGCGCTGGGCTATCGCGTCGGGGGCGCGATCATCCTCGAGGACATCGACCTCGAGGTCCCGACCGGGGCCTTCCTCGGGATCATCGGACCGAACGGCGCCGGCAAGTCCACCCTGCTCAACATGCTGAGCGGGGTGGGCCGGCCGACGTCGGGCACCGTCGAGCTCGACGGCGTCGACGTCACCCGACTCGGCGCCGCGCGCCGGGCCCGCCGGGGCCTCGGCCGCACGTTCCAGACCTCGACCCTCTTCGAGTCCCTGAGCGCGCACGAGAACGTGCGCCTCGCCGCCCAGGTGCGCCGGGGCGGGACGGCCAACTTCTGGCGAGCGCCCCGACCTAGCGACCCGGCGAGCCGCGTCGCCGACGAGGCCCTCGACCGGGTGGGCCTCGGGGCCCAGTCGGGCACCCTCACCGCCGTCCTCTCCCACGGGGAGAAGCGCCAGCTCGAGCTCGCCATCCTGCTCGCGAGCGACGCGCGCACCCTCCTGCTCGACGAGCCGATGGCCGGCGTCAACACCGAGGACGTCCCGGTGCTCGGCGCCCTCATCGGCGAGCTCCACGGCGAGGGCCGGACCGTCGTCATGGTCGAGCACCACCTGGCCGTCGTGATCGGGCTCGCCCAGTACCTCGCGGTCCTCGACTCCGGTCGGCTCCTCGCGGTCGGCGCACCGCAGGACGTCATCGCGAACGACGAGGTCCAGCAGGCCTACCTGGGACAGCCGCTGTGAACGCCCTGAGCACCCGCGACCTCCACGTCACCCTCGCCGGCTCGCACGTCCTGCAGGGGGTCACGCTCGACGTCCCGTCCGGCGGAGTCACCGCCCTGCTCGGACGTAACGGCGTCGGCAAGACGACCACCCTGCGCGCCCTGCTCGGCCTCGTCCCGCACGAGGGGTCGGTCACGATCCTCGACCACGACGTCGAGCGCTGGGCCACCCACCGCATCGTCCAGCTCGGCGTCGGCTACGTCCCCGAGGACCGCGACGTCTTCGCCGGGTTGAGCGTCGCCGAGAACCTCCGTCTGGCGGAGCAGCGTCCCGACCCGGACTACGAGACCGCGTTCGGACTCTTCCCCGAGTTGCGCGACCGGCGGCGCCAGCGCGCCGGGACGCTCTCGGGAGGCCAGCAGCAGATGCTCTCCATCGCGCGGGTCCTGCTCAACCGCTGGCCCCTGCTGCTGGTGGACGAGCCCTCGAAGGGCCTCGCCCCGCGCATCGTCGGCGAGCTCGCCGACGCGCTCGAGCGCGTGGCGACGCGCTCGACGATCCTCCTCGTCGAGCAGAACCTCGCCGTCGTGCGACGGCTGGCCCAGCGCGTCGTCGTCCTCGACCACGGCGTCGTCGTCCACGCCGGCCCGGCGAGCGACCTCGCCGACCCCGACCTCACGCGCCAGCTCCTCGGCGTGGCCGGAGCGCGATGAGCGTCTTCCTCTCCCTCACGGTGGCGGGGCTGGCCCTCGGCGCCGTCTACTTCCTCGCCGCCTCCGGCCTCTCGCTCATCTACGGGCTCATGGACGTCCTCAACTTCGCCCACGGCCTCTTCATGACCCTCGGCGCCTACGCCGGGTGGGACGTGGCGGCCCACCTGCCCGCGTCGTGGGGTGGGGGCTGGCTCTTCGCGATCGAGGTGATCGTCGCGGCGCTGTGCGGCGGGCTCGTCGCGCTCGTCACCGAGCTGCTCCTCATCCGTCCCCTCTACTCGCGCCCCGTCAGCCAGATCCTCGTGACGATCGGCCTCGACCTCGCCGTCGTCGGGCTCCTCCTCGGCGGCTTCGGGTCGAACTCGCTCTCGCTGTCCATCCCCCTGTGGATGCTCACGGCGACGCGCCTCGGATCGGTCGTCGTCCCCCACGCCGACCTCGTCGCGCTGGTGGGGGGCGTCGCCGTCCTCGTCGGGCTCGAGTGGTTTCTGCGCCGCACCCGCTACGGCATCATCGTGCGCGCCGGCGTGGAGAACCGCGGCATGGTGCGCGCCCTCGGCATCGACGTCGGACGGGCCTTCACGCTCGTCTTCGTGATCGGCGGGGCCATGGCCGGACTCGCCGGGCTCCTCTACGCGGTGGTCTTCGCCGGTGACCTCGTCTCGCCCACCCAGGGGGACTCGCTGCTCATCTTCGCCTTCATCGTCGTCGTGATCGGCGGGCTCGGCTCGATCCGCGGATCGGCGGTGGCGGCCGTCGTGGTCGGGCTGGTCCAGGACTACGCGAACTTCTACTGGGGCAGCCACAGCGGCTTCGCGGAGATCGGCAACCTCTCGGTCGTCCTGATCCTCGCCGTCGTCCTCGAGTGGCGTCCCCGGGGCCTCTTCGGGAGGGCCCTATGAGGCTCCCGCGCGTCATCGGGATCCTGCTCGCGATACTCGCCGCGCTCATCCCCTTCATCGGCCTCCACGTCCCCGGGGTCCTGCCCGGCAACGTCGACGTCGTGAACTCGACCGGCACGATGGGCGTGCTCGCGCTGTGCTTCCTCTTCGCCGGCGTCGCCCTCGGCTACGACGTCCTCTTCGGGCTGAACGGGCTGCTCTCGCTGGGCTCGGCCCTCTTCTTCGCCGAGGGCGTCTACGTCTTCGACATCGCCCTGACCCACGGGGGCTGGTCGCTCGGCGCCGCGCTGGCGGTGACCGCGGGGGTCGCCCTGGTGAGCGCCCTGGTGCTCGGGGCCGTCGCCCTGCGCGTGAAGGGCATCGCCTTCTCGATGGTGACCCTCGCCTTCGCCCAGGCCGTCTACTACCTCATCGAGGACAACCCGCACGGCCTCACGGGCGGCGACACCGGGCTGGCGCTCACCTCCAACCGCCTGCCCGGCATCCTCTCGGGGGCCGTCGTCGACACCCGCTACGCGTACTGGGTGGCCCTCGGCTTCCTCCTCGTCACGTTCGTCGTCGTCCACGTCGTCACCGAGTCCTCGGTCGGCCACGTCTGGCGGGCGCTGCGCGACAACGACACGCGCCTCGAGGTCCTCGGCCTCACCCCCTTCGGGTATCGCCTCGGCGCCTTCGTCCTCTCCTCGCTGATCGCCGCGGCCGGGGGCGTCGTCTACGTGCTGGTCATCGGGACGGCGGTGCCGAACGCGGTGGCCTCGACGACGATGACGATCTCCGTCCTCGTCATGGTCGTGCTGGGCGGGGCCGGGTCCCGCGGCGGCGTCGTCGCCGGCGGCATCGTCTACGTCTACCTGGAGCAGCTCCTGCTCAAGGTGGCCGCCCAGCCCTCCTTCGCCTCGTTGCCGGCGCCGCTGCGGGTCCCCCTCTCGCAGCCGCAGTTCCTGCTCGGGGCGATCTTCGTGCTGTTCGTCATCTTCGTGCCCGGCGGACTCGCCGGGGCCGCCCAGCGCCGGTGGCGCCGGCCGGGTCGCGGGGTGGCGCCGGATGAGGAGGTGCGCGGTGCTGAAGGGTAGGGCGGCGGTCGTCACGGGATCGACGAGCGGCATCGGGTGGGGGATCGCCCGGGCCCTCGCGGGCGCGGGGGCCGACGTGATGCTGAACGGCTTCGGCGACGCGTCGGAGATCGAGGCGCGGCGCGCGGGCCTCGCCGCCGAGTTCGGGGTGCGCGTCCTGCACGACCCGGCCGACCTCGCCGATCCCGCGGGACCCGCGCGACTCGTCGAGCGGGCCCGCGAGGCGTTCGGCCGACTCGACGTCCTCGTCAACAACGCGGGGATCCAGCACGTGGCCCCGGTGGAGGAGTTCCCGGTCGAGCGCTGGGACGCCGTGATCGCCCTCAACCTCACGGCCGTCTTCCTCGGCATGCGCGCGGCCATCCCGGCCCTGCGCGAGGGGGGCTGGGGACGCATCGTGAACGTGGCCTCGGCCCACGGGCTCGTCGCCAGTGCGAACAAGGTCGCCTACGTCGCCGCGAAGCACGGGGTCGTCGGCGCGACCAAGGTCGCCGCCCTGGAGCTCGCGAACTCGGGGGTGACCGTGAACGCGATCTGCCCGGGGTGGGTCCTCACCCCGCTCGTCGAGCGCCAGATCGCCGAGCGGGCCCGCGAGAACGGCACCGACGTCGCGCGCGAGTCGGAGGCCCTCCTCGCCGAGAAGCAGCCCCTGCTCGCCTTCACCACCCCCGAGGCGATCGGGGCGATGGCCCTCTACCTCTGCTCCGACGCGGCGTCGACCGTGACCGGGGCGGCCCTCTCCATCGACGGGGGCTGGACGGCCCAGTAGGGGTCAGTCGGCGAGGGGCACCGAGGCCACCTCGCGCCACGGTCCCGACCCCTCGCGGCGGTAGAGGCCGACCGCGGCGATCCGGCTGAGGACGGGTCCCGCCTCGCGGACCTCCCGCGCGACCTCCTCGTCCACCACCCCGTCGCGGGGCCGGGCGAGCGTCACGTGGGCGACGAACGGCCGCGGATCGTCGACGCCGAGCGCCTCGCGCAGCCGACGCGCCAGGTCGTCGAAGACGAGCGCGTCGTCGGGGGCGAGGTAGAGGACGCCCGTCGCGAAGCGCTCCACCCGCGCGAAGCGCGCGCGGGCGATCGGCACGTCGCGCAGCGCGGCGGCGATCGCCGCTCGAACCGCGTCGGGATCGCGACCCGCCATCGGCGCCACGAGGGTGACGTGCGCCCCCAGCCCGTCCGGCTGGCGCCCGCGCGCCACGAGGTCGTCGGCCTCGGGCACCCGCGCCACCACCACGAGTCGGGACGGGGGGCCCACGCCGCCACCCTAGGGCGACCCTCCGGGGGCGCGAGCCGGTGGATAAGGTGCGAGAAGGTGCGCCCGCCTGACGGGCCGCGAGAGGGGGAGGACCATTCCTATGCGTCGTTGGATCAGGGCGGCGTCGGCCGTCATCGTCGTCGTCGTCGGAGGAGCGCTGACCCCGGGACTCGCCACCGCGCAGGTCCGCCCCCACGCGAGCACGCCGACCGTGGTCGTCACCCCCTCCACGAGCCTCACGAACGGCCAGACGGTCAGCGTGTCGGGGTCGGGATTCGCCCCGAGCACCAACATGGTGATCACCGAGTGCCTGGCGACCGCGACCACCTCGGCCGGCTGCGACACGGCGGACCTCGCCCCGGTGACGACCGACGCCTCCGGCAACCTGCCGGCGACGTCCTTCAAGGTCGTGGCGGGGACGATCGGCTCGGGCGGGACCTGCGGGACGTCGGCCAGTGACGCCAGCAACTGCGTGGTCGTCGTCTCCACCCTGCAGGGAGCCGTCGCCGGCTACGCCCCGATCGCGTTCGCGACGAGCTCGGGGGGCACCACCACCACGACGACCACCACGACGACGCCCCCGTCCACCTCGCCGACGATCACGGTGACGCCCGCGACCGGGCTGAAGAACCAGCAGAGGGTCTCGGTCACCGGCTCGGGCTTCACGCCCGGTGACTCCGTCTACGTCCTCGAGTGCGTGGCGACCGCCACGGGTCAGTCCGGCTGCGACATCGGCGGGGCGACCGCCGCCGTCATCGACGGGAGCGGCAACCTGCCCACCACCTCGTTCCAGGTGACGACCGGGAGCATCGGCTCGGGCGGCTCCTGCGGGACGACGGCCGCCAACGTCGGCGCCTGCGTCGTCGTAGTGGCCAACCCGACGGGCGGGGACCGCGCCGTCCTGCCCATCACCTTCGCCGCCCCGGCGCCGCGACGCACGCCCCGTCACGCCTTCGTCGCCCCGGCCGCCAACCTCCACAACGGACAGGTCGTGCGGATCCACGGCCAGGGCTTCACGCCCGGTGACCACCTCTACATGGTGGAGTGCCGCCGCGGCGCCACCAGCGTGGCCCAGTGCGACGCCGCGACCGTGCGAGCGGTGACGGTGAACGCGAAGGGGACCTTCCCGGTGCGGCCCTTCGTCGTGCGCACCGGGCGGATCGGTGGCGCCCTGTGCGGCACGGCTCCCGCCAACCTGCGCGCCTGCGTGATCATGGTGGCCAACATGTCGGGGGCCGACCGGTTCGTCGCCCCGATCGCCTTCCGCCGTCCGTGACGCCCGTCGCCGGGCGGGGCCCCCGCCCGGCGACGGGATGTCCCGCCACGACGAATCGCCACGGCCGCTCGACCTCGCGGCTGATCCCCACCCGTCCGCTCACCGCGACCTCGAGGTCGCCCTCGGCCCGACGCATCCACGCCCGTCGCGCGCCGGACCCGATGAGGCTCGCGCCCGTGTCGGCCCCGGTGAGTCCCAGGTAGCGGGCGAGGAGGCCGGGACCGCGCACCGCGGCGATCGGCCGTCCGCGCGCGTCGAGGACCTCCCCCGCGCGCAGGAGGACGGCCCCGGCCACGCCCGGGGGGCCCGTCACCACGTTCGCGCACCAGTGGCGGCCGTAGCTGCGGTAGACGTAGAGCCGTCCGGCCGGTCCGAACATCACGGCGCAGCGCGGCGTCGGCCCGCGGGCCGCGTGGGAGGCCGGGTCGTCGAGTCCCCCGTAGGCCTCCACCTCGACGAGGCGGACGCGACGGCACCCCTCCGGTGCGCGCACCACGAGGGTCGCCCCGAGGAGGGCGGGCGCCACGACCTCGGGAGGCCGGGCGAGGTCGCGCAGCGTCACGCGGGACACGCCCGATCGTCCCACGACGCCCGCGTCACGTCGCGTCAGGGGTGGGGGTGCGACGCCGCGACGGCGCGGGCGCCGTCCCCTCCCCGACCGTCCACCGGACGCCGCAGGGGAGCCAGGTAGCCGACGCTCGAGACGAGGAAGGGCACCACGTAGTTGATGGCGACCCGCGCCGCGAGGGTGGGGGTGAGGCCGTGAGCGAGGGCCGCGCCGTCGTTCACCCCGGAGAGGAGGGTGCCGACGACCGCGGCGACCGTCACCCCGGTGCGCGCGGTGTACCCGCGCGCGACGAGCCGCACCGCCTCCGTCGGGCGCGTCCACGTCGGCGGGGTCCGGCGGCCCCTCACTCGGCCCCCTCGGAACGGGCCAGCCGGTCGGCGAACTCGCGGAGCCGGCTGAGGGCCTCCTCGTCGTGGACCGTCACCGGGCGCTCGGTCGCCGCCTCGCGCAGCGCGGACTTGATCCGCGAGTACGTCGCGACCTCCATCCCGCACGTCACGCAGGTCTCGAGGTGCCGCTCGACGGCGACGACGGCCGCGGCGTCGAGCTCGTGGTCGAGGTAGTCCTGGAGCTGGCGACCCACCCGATGGCAGGTGCGCATCTCGCGCACGGTCTCTCGCAGGCTCTTCCCTCTCATCGTCCCTCCGGGGTGAGTAGGCCGTCGTCGTCGAGACGGCGGCGTATGACGTGGCGTCCGCGGTGGAGGCGACTCATGACGGTGCCGATCGGCACGTCGAGGGCCGTCGCGACCTCGGCGTAGGAGTAGCCCTCGAGGTCGACCAGCTCGACCACCGAGCGCTGGGCGTCGGGCAGGGTCGCGAGGGCGGCGACGACGGCCTCGCGGAAGGCCGCTCGCTCGGCGCGGGCCCCGGGGTCGCGACTCGCGGGCATCGAGACGGACGCGCTCGCCTCGGGGTCGTCGGCCGTCGCGGGTCGGCGGCGACGCGCGCGGTTGTAGTGGGCGTGGCGCATGATGGTGAGGAGCCAGGCGCGGGGGTGGGCCCCGTCGAAGCGCCCGATCGCCCGGAAGGCGTTGATCAGCGTCTCCTGGACCAGGTCCTCGGCCTCGTGGGCGTCGCGCTCGAGGGCGCGCGCCGCGCGCAGCAGCGAGCCGATCTCCGGCGTGACGTAGCGCTCGAAGGCGGCGCGGGCCGCGTCGCTCGACTCGGGTCGCGGGGCGACGCTCGACTCCATACTGGCGGAACACCGCCGGGGCGGTCGCTATTCCCTCCCGCTCTCGCCCTAGAGGTCGTTGCCGGCGTAGGAGAGGTTGAAGCTCTTGTTGACCAGGGGGAAGTCCGGGACGATGGTGTCGGACAGCGCGACCGCGAGAGCCGGCCAGTTGAGGAACGAGGGGTCGGTCACGGACCAGCGCGCCACCCGCCCCCCCTCGACGCGCACGCGGTGGACGGTCGCGCCGCGCCAGCCCTCGACCACCCCGAGACCCTCGCCGTCGGGCGCGCCGCCGGGCTCGGGGACCGCCACGTCCTCGCCCTCGGCCCAGCGACCCAGCTGGGCCAGCGAGTCCGCGACCTCGTCGACCCGCTGATCGAACCGGGCCCGCACGTCACCGTCACGCTGGACGCGCCGGGGCCACGGGCCGGTGAGGGGGTGGGCGACGCGCGCGTCGACGTCGAGTCCCGACGCCCGCGCGACCGGCCCGAGGACGCCCAGTCGGCGGGCGTCCTCGGGCGCGAGGACCGCCGTGCCCGCCAGGCGGTCGACGACGACCGTGTTCGCCCGGGCCATCGCCACCACCTCGGCGACGCGCCCCTCGACCTCGCGGTAGAGCGCAGGGTCGAGGGCGCCGACGAGACGCCCGGCGCTCGGACGGGTCACGCCGCGCAGCAGGCGGTGCCCGGTGAGGTCGGCCCCGTGGCGCTGGAGCCGCTCGGCCAGGGCCAGCGTGCGCGCGTGGGCCACCGAGTAGCCGACGTCGTTGAGGATCGCCCCGAGGTCGGCGACGTGACGCGTCACGCGCTCCAGCTCGAGCGCGACGGCCCGGGCCCGCCACGCGTCGGGGCCCGCCACGACCCCGAGGGCCTCCTCGAGGGCGAGGGTCGCCGCCAGGGCGTGGGCCACGGCGCCGTCCCCGCTCACCCGCTCGGCGAGGAAGGTGAGGTCCTCGACGGCGCGGCCCTGGGCCAGCCGCTCGAGGCCGCGGTAGGTGAACCAGAGGCGCGGGGTGAGCTTGAGGATGGTCTCGCCGACGACGGAGAAGCGGAAGTGCCCCGGCTCGATGAGCCCCGCGTGCACCGGACCGACGGGGATCTCGTAGACGCCCGGTCCCTCGACCGCGGTGAACGGGTACGGCACGTCGTCGTCGGCGAGGGTCGGGCGGTCCCCGGCGCGGTCGCGCAGGGGGAAGTAGTCGGCCGGCCAGTGGCCGTGGCGCGAGAGGGGTCGCGGGGCCGGATGCCCGACGGGCTCGATCCCGACGGCGTCGCGCATCGCTCGCTCGAAGCGCCCGGCCGGGAAGGAGAGGCCGGCGAGGGAGGGGACCCGGGGGCGGTCGGCGTCGACGTGCACCTCGAGCTCGACCCGGTCGTCCGGGGGGCCGGCGAGGAAGACGTAGACGACGCGCAGCCGGGCGCCCTCGTCGTGGGCGACGATGGTCGCCAGCCGGTGCGTCGCGAGGAGCTCGCCGGCGCGCACGAGCAGCTCGTCGCGCCCCACCGGCTCGCGGCGCCGGCTCATCCGACCACCCCCGCCGCCGCGTGCAGGAGCGAGGCGAGCGGCCAGGCGACGACGCCGAGGACGGCGCTCGCCGCCAGGGCCGCGACCATCGGGGCGAGGGCCCGCGCGGGGGCCTGGTCGGCGGCGGGCTCGCCGGGCCCGAGGAGGAGCTGGCGCGCCGCCCGCACCAGGGCCGTCACGACGACGACGAGGGCGAGCAGGGCGAGGGCCACGGCCCACGCGAGGCCCGCGTCGACCTCGGCGCGGAACATCGCCAGCTCGCTCGCGAAGAGCGAGAAGGGCGGGAAGCCCGCGAGGGCGGCCAGGCCGGCGCCGAGGACGCCGCCGAGCGCGGGCCGGCGACGCAGCAGCGCCCCGATGTCGGCGATCCGCGTCGAGGACTCGGCGTGGTGCACCTCGCCGGCGCCGAGGAAGAGGGCCGACTTCGCGAGGCCGTGCCCGACCACGTGGAGGAGGGCGGCCGACACGGCGAGGGGCGAGCCCGCGGCGACGGCCAGGGCGAGCAGGCCCATGTGCTCGATGCTCGAGTAGGCGAGCAGGCGCTTGAGGTCGCGCTGGGCGATCATCATCACGGCCGCCACCCCGAGGCTGAGGAGGCCCAGCGTCAGGAGCAGCGCGCGCACGAAGCCCACCCCGAGGGCGACGTCGGCGATCGCCTTCACGCGCACGATGGCGTAGAGGGCCACCGTGAGCAGGACCCCCGACATGAGGGCCGACACGGGGGCCGGCGCCTGGCTGTGGGCGTCGGGCAGCCAGCTCTGCAGGGGGGCGAGGCCGACCTTGGTGCCGAAGCCGAGGATGACGAGGGCCACCCCGAGGCGGGTCACCCGGGGGTCGAGGTGGACCGCGAGCGAGCGCAGCGAGGCCCAGTCGAGGGTCGCCGCCGACGGGCCCGCCCCGGCGTGGGCCGAGGCGAAGTAGAGCAGGACGAGGCCGAGGAAGGCGAGGGCGATGCCCACGCTGCAGAGCACCACGTACTTCCACGAGGCCTCGATCGCCGGGCGCGTGCGGGCGTGGCCCACGAGGAAGGTCGTGGCGATCGTCGTCGCCTCCACCATGACCCAGACGACCCCCAGGTTGGCGGCGAGGACGGCCCCGAGCATCGCGGCGACGAAGACCTGGACGAGGGCCCCGTACTGGCGCGCCAGCCGTCGCGACGGCGCGTCGGGCGTCGGGCCGAGGGCGTGGCCCATCGCCGCCGTGGCGAGGGTGGCGACGGTGCCGATCACGATCACCATCACGGCGCTCAGCGCGTCGACCCGCACCAGGCCCCCGAGGGCGTGGACCACCCGCCCGCCGTGGGTGGTGACCCCCAACGCGACGCCGCCGGCGAGGACGACGAGCGCGGCGGCGACCGAGATCGCGGCGGCCAGCGCGCCGGGTCGCACGACGACGAGCAGGAGGGCCGCCACCACCGGGGCGAGGAGGACGAGGACCGCCATCAGTCCCTCAGCTCGCTCAGGCCGTCGAGGTCGATCCCCCCGAAGCGCGCGCGCATGGTGCCGAGGAGGGCCCGGATCACGACGACCACCAGCAGCACGTCGAGGGTCCCGCCCAGCTCGACGATGAGCGGGACGCCCGAGGTCAGGAGGAAGGTCGTGAGGGCGATCCCGTTGTCGATCACCAGGAGGCCGACGACCTGGGAGAGGGCCCGCCGCCGGGTCACGAGCAGGAGGTAGCCGGTGAGGACCGTGGCGAGGCCGAGGGGGGCGAGCGCCGTGCTCGCCGTGGGGTCGAGGGCGTGCAGCGGTGCCCCGACCACGACGGCGAGGGCGACCAGCGCCGCCGCGATCACCAGGGAGGCCGGCACGTTGATGAGGGGCGCCCCCTCGCGGGCCCCGGGGTCCCGCCGCGCGACCCGCCCGAGGAGGACCGGGACGACGCCCGCCTTCACCACGAGGACGAGGGCCGCGGTGACCCCGAGCCCGACGTCGCGCCCCCGCACCGCGGCGACCGCCGCGACGAGGGCGAGGGCCCACCCCTGGAGCCGCAGGAGGCCGACGAGCGCGCGCACGTCGCGGCGCCAGAGGCCCGCGACGGCGACCGCCAGCACGGCGACGGCCGCCAGGTCGATCAGGCCGTCGCCGAGGCCGCTCACCGCGCCACCACCCCGACGACCACCGCGAGGATCGCGAGGACGAAGGCCGCCGCGAGCAGCTCGGGCACGCGGAAGAGGCGCAGCTTGGCGCTGCGCACCTCGATCAGGGCGACCCCGGTCGCGAGGACCACGGACTTCGCCCCGAGGAGGACGACGCCGGCGAGGACCGGGAGCGCCGCCCCGCTCGTCGCGACCCCCCACGGCACGGCGAGGGTCGCGAGGAGCGAGAAGAGGAGGCCGAGCCGCATCGCCTGGCCGAGGCTCAGCAGGGCCCAGTCCCGCCCGCCGTACTCGAGGACCATCGCCTCGTGGATCATGGTCAGCTCGAGGTGGGTCGAGGGGTTGTCGACCGGGAGCCGGCCGGTCTCGGCGATGACGACGACGAGCAGCGAGGCGATCGCGAGGACGTGCGACGGGCTCGCCATCCCCGCCGGGTGGGCGACGGCGCGGCGCAGGATCGTCGCGAGGTCCATCGACCGCTGCGGCACCGCGAGGGCCGCCAGGCCGACGAGGAGGGCCGGCTCCGTGAGGGCCGAGAGGGTCATCGCCCGGCTGGCGCCCATGCCCCCGAAGGCCGTCCCCGTCGCCAGGCCCCCGAGGGCGAGGGCCAGCGACCCGGTGAGGAGCAGGAAGACCGCGATCAGCACGTCGGCGCCGGAGGACCCGGCGGTCACGACGCCCGCGAGGGGCACCACGGCGGCCGCGAGACCGGTCGTCACCAGCAGGACGTAGGGCACGGCCGCGAGGACCGACGCCCCGCCCGCCCGCGGGCTCTCCCGGGTGAGCCACTTCGCGACCTCCCGCAGCGGCTGGGTGACCGGCGCGCCGACCCGCCCCTCGGCGCGGGCGCGGACCTTCGCCATCACCCCCGTGAGGAGGAGGCCGCCGACGGCGACGAGGAGGACCTGGACGGCCGAGAGCAGGGAGCCGCTCATCCCAGGACCACCAGCACGATCAGCAGGGCGACGAAGCCGTAGGCGAGGTAGCGGTGGACGCTGCCGTTCGCGAGGATCCGGGCCCGCCGACCCAGGGCGTCGTGCGCCCGGACGAGCGGCTCGTAGAGGGCTCGCTCGACGGCGTCGTCGACCCGGCTGCGGTAGGCGAGGACGCTCTCGATCTCGCGCGACTCCTCCTCGTGCGAGACGGTCACGTCGACCGTGGGCCGCAGGACGTCGGCGAAGACGCGCTGCACCGGCTCGGCGAAGGAGGTCGCCGTGTACTGCATGCGCGGGCTGAGGTCGGAGCGCCCGCAGGCCCACGCGCGCGTCGCGCGCACGACGCGCGAGCCCCCCCGGGCGAGGAGGACGACCAGCCCGACGAGCACCACCGCCCCGCCGGCGAGCCCGAGCGGATGCAGCGCGGTCGCCGTCGACGCGAGCGTCAGCGAGGTGACCGAGCCGGTCGGTCCCGCACCCGTCGGGCCGACCACGTCGCGGGCCGCGCGCGCGAGGACCGCGACCAGGGGACCGGGGAGGACCCCCGCCCCGACCGTGACGAGGGCGAGGAGGCCGAGGGCGAGGGACGTCGCCCGGCCCTCCCCGTCCCCGGAGGCCGGACGCTCGGCGCGGGCCCGGCCGAGGAAGCCGACGCCGAGGAGCTTCACCATGGCGACCGCCGTGAGACCGCTGGTGAGGGCTACCCCGACGAGACCGACCAGCGCGGTGGCGACGCCGCCGGGCGCGGAGCGGCCGAGCCCCGCGACGAATCCCTCGACGAGGATCCACTCGCCGACGAAGCCGGCGCCGAGCGGGACGCTGGCGGCCGAGCCCGCGGCGACGGCGACGGCGGCCGTCGTGCGCGGCAGGAGGCTCGCGAGCCCCCCGAGACGGTCGAGGTCGCGCGTCCCGGTCGTCCGCTCGACGACGCCCGACGCGAGGAAGAGCAGCGCCTTGAAGGCGCCGTGGGCGAGGAGCAGGGCGAGGACGCCGACGACGAGCGTCGCGGCGACCCCGGGGCGGCCCTCGGCCCGCAGGACGCCGGCGCCGGCGAGGCCGGCGAGGCCGAGTCCCATCGCGTCGATCGTCGAGTAGGCGAGGAGCCGCTTCAGGTCGGTGCTGGTCACGGCGTGCAGGGCGCCGAAGAGGGCGCTGAGGACGCCGACGACGAGGAGACCGATCCACCACCCCCGGCCGACCTCGACCAGCACGCCGAGGTCGACGCGGGCCACGCCGTAGAGGCCGAGGGCCGTCATGGCCCCCGACATCAGGGCTGAGACCGGGGTCGGGGCCTCGGGGTGGGCGCGCGGCAGCCAGACGTGGAGGGGGACGGCGCCCGCCTTCGACGCGAAGCCCGCGGCCGTGAGGACGAAGGCGACGACGCCGAGGGCCCCCGTCCCGGGTCGCGCCGCGGCCATGGCCGCGAAGGAGGTCGCGTGCGTGCTCCGCACCACGGCGAGGAGCCCGAGGGTGATGGCCGCCGCCCCGCCCTGGGTCATCGCCCCGTACCAGACGGCCGCCGCCCGGGCGCTCGGGCGCTCGTGGTCGACGAGGAGGAGGGCGAGGGACGCGAGGGCCATGAGCTCCCAGGCGAAGAGGAAGGTCGTCACGTCCCCGGCGACCGGCACGACGAGCAGGGCCAGCACGAAGAGGCCCTGGAGGACGGTCGCCGTCCGCGAGCGCAGGCGGCCGCGCGCGTAGCCGACGGCGAACACCTGGGCGGCGACCGCGACGAGCGCCACGACCAGCTCGACGGCCGCGCCGAGCGCGTCCAGTCGCAGGTGGAGCGAGGCGAAGGGCAGCAGGGACGAGATCGTCGCCGTGCGGGTCGTGCGCCCCGCGAGCGTCGCGACGGCGGCCGCGCCGACGAGGGCCGCGGCCAGGGCTCCCAGCGTCCCGACGAGGGCGACGCGAACGCGCGACGGGCTCGCGAGGGCCGCGACGATCGCGAGCAGGCCGAGGGCGAGGCCCGCGAGCAGGAGGCTCACGTCAGCGCCCGCTGTAGCGGCGCAGGGCCGCGACGATGGCGTCGGGGTGGGGAGGGCACCCGGGTATCCGCTCGTCGGGCTCGACGACGGCGTCGACCGCGCCGACGACCCCGACGCCGTCGGTGAGCCCGCCACCACTCACGGCGCAGTCGCCGCAGGCGATGACGATCGCCGGCCGGGGGACGGCCTCCAGGGTGCGCCGCAGCGGTCCGGCCATGTTGGCGCTCACGACGCCGGTCACGAGGAGGCCGTCGGCGTGGCGCGGCGAGGCGACGAGTCGCACCCCGTAGCGCCCGGCGTCGTAGACGGGGCCGACGGCCTGGGCGATCTCGACCTCGCACCCGTTGCAGGAGCCCGCGTCGACGTGGCGCAGCTGGAGCGTCCCGTAGCGCCGGACGGCGTCGGCCCGCGGGGGAGGCGCCGGCGCGGCCTCGGCGACGCGACGCCCGACGAGGCCGCGCAGCACCGAGGCCCGCCCGCGACGAGCGAAGGAGCGGTCCGGGTCGCTCACGAGGGGCCGTCGAGGTGGGCCAGGGTCTCGACCGAGCGCCCGAGCGTCACGGCGAGCACGGCCCGGGCGGCCGCGAGGAAGAGGGCCACCTCGGGTCCGGTGACCCGGTAGGTGACCGCGTTGCCCTGGCGGGTGGAGGTGGCGAGACCCGTGTGGCGCACGACGGCGAGGTGCTGGGAGAGCGAGGAGGCCTCGACGCCGATCTCGGCCATGAGCTCGGACACCGGGCGCTCCCCCTCGACGAGCAGCTCGAGGATGCGGATGCGCGTGGGGTGTCCCAGGGCCCGGAAGAGCTCGGCCTTCGCGACGTAGAGGGGCTGGTCGACGAGGGTCATCACGGGTCGATGGTAGACGTGGATTTAGAATTCTGTCAATTCATCAAGTTCTAAAGCACCCGGCAACCCGACGGGTCGCGCGGGGCACGGCGGGGCGGCTCAGGCGCCGAAGCGCCGCTCGCGACGGGTGAAGTCGCGCAGGGCGCGCAGCAGGTCGATCTTGCGGAAGGCCGGCCAGTACGGGTCGACGAAGGCGTACTCGGCGTAGGCCGACTGCCACAGCAGGAAGCCCGACAGGCGCGACTCGCCGCTCGTGCGGATCACGAGGTCGGTGTCGGGCAGGTCGGCGGCGTAGAGGTTGCGCGAGAGGCCCTCGGCGTCGATGCGCTCGGCGATCTCGTCGGCGGGCACGCCCTGGGCGGCGAGGTCGCTCACGAGGGTTCGACAGGCGTCCACGATCTCCTGGCGACCCCCGTAGCAGAGGGCGATGTTCACCACGGTGCGCGGCTCGCGCACCGCGGAGGTCCGGTCGACCGCCTCCTTCGCCGCCTGCGCGAGGTCCGGCGGGAGGAGGTCGAGGCTCCCGCTCACCGTGAGGACGAAGCGCTGGCGGGCCGCCTGGATGGGCAGCCGCGCGAAGAGGCGCCGCAGGACGTCGAAGTACGGCTCGAGCTCCTCGGGGGGGCGGCGCAGGTTCTCCGTCGAGAGGACCCACGCGGTGACCGCGCCGATCCCCAGCTCGACGCACCACTCGATCAGCTCCTCGAGCTTCGCCATCCCGGCTTCGTAGCTCGCCCGGTACTCCCCGCCGACCTCCTCGCGCGCGAAGCGACGGTGGCCGTCGAGGATGACCCCGACGTGGTGCGGCAGCGCGTCGGCCGGCAAGCTGGCCTCGAGACGGCGCTCGTAGTAGCGATACAGCGACCGCGACAGGGCCACGCGTCCCCCTGGTGACGAGTCGGACGGCCCCATGGTACCGCCGCCGCCCCACTCCCCCTCGGTCAGTCCGCCCAGGTCCGGACCCCGATGAGCCGCCACATGAGGGCGTGCCAGGTGGCCCCGTCGATGTCGTAGCCGGTCGAGCCCTCGAGGAGCACCTGGCCGACCACGGTGGCCGCGGTCAGGGCGATCCAGGCGCGCGGATCGACGTCGGCCCGCAGCCACCCGCGGGCCTGGGCCTCGCGCAGGATAGCCTCGCGCTCGGCGAGCGCGGCGTCGTTGATCTCGACGAGCCGGCGGCGCGCCCCCTCGTTGGTGCGCGAGTTGACCAGCCCGGCGACGAGCGTCCACATCCGCTCGGTCGAACTCGGGTCCCTGGTCGCCTGGTGGTAGTCGCGCAGGGCCTCGTAGAAGGCGCGCTCGTCGTCCGCCTCGAGGGCGGCCCGCCACCGTCCGGTCACGTCGCGACGGCCGACGATGATCCGCTCGGCCTGGACCTCCTGGGCCTCGGCGACGAGGGCGTCGCGCGACGTGAAGTAGTAGTAGACGGTCGGCACGCCCACGCACGCGCGGCGCGCCACGTCGGAGACGCGCAGCCCGTCGCCGCCCACCTCGTCGATGAGGCTGACCGCCGACTCGAGAATGACCCGACGCGTAGAGGAGTCGTCCCGTGTTCCTCGCGCCATGCCCACCTCCCCGGTGACCTGTCTACCAATATCAGCGGGGTGTGACGCTACAGGCCGGTGAGGAGGACTCCCGCGCCGACCAGGGCGAGAGCCGTCACGAGGACCGCGGCCGACCGCAGCGCGACCCGGCGCAGCCCCGTGGAGCGCCAGGGGTCGGGGAGCAGGCCCTCGAGGCGCACCAGGGCGAGCAGGACGACCGGCAGGACGAGGGCGTTGAGGATCTCGACCGTGACCGAGAGACCCACGAGGTTGCCCACCGCGACGACGACGAGGGCCGCGACGACGAGTCCGACCCCCGCGACCGCGTGGAAGGCACCGGCCCGCCGGGGGGCGTCGTTCAGGCTGTAGCGCCAGCCCAGCACCTCGGCGATCGCCCACGCCCCCGCGAGGGTCACCACCAGGGCCGCGACGACCGAGGCCCCGAGCATGCCGAGGCCGAAGAGGAGGTTGGCCTCGCCCCGCCCGAGGGCTGGGGCGAGGGCCGTCGCGATGGCGTCGATGCTCCCGAGCGATCGCCCCGGGTCGGTCACCCCCACCGTCGCCGCGGTCGCGACGACGACGCCGATCATGATCACCTGGGTGACGACGGCCCCGATCGCGGTGTCGAGGCGGGCGGCCCGCAGGGCGCCGGCCGTCGACAGCCCCCGGTACCCCTTGTCGATCACGGCCTGCTGCTGGTAGAAGACCATCCACGGCATCACGACGGCCCCGACGTTCGCCACGAGCAGCGTGAGGTAGGTGCTCGTCCCGACCGCGCCCCCCGCCGGTGGCGCGACCGGGATCCCGACGTGCTGGTGGACCCGGATCGCCGCGACGACGAAGAAGACCTCCAGGGCGCCGATGGCGAGCCCCACCGCCTCCACCCACCGGTAGCGGCCGAGCGTGACGACGGCGAGGAGGGCGACGCCCACCACGCCCACCGAGACGCCTCGGGGCAGTCCGACGAGAGATCCCACCCCGGCGATGCCGGCGAACTCGCTCACGAGGGCGCCACCCGCGGTGACGAGCAGGACGCCGGCGATCGCGAGGGCCGCCGAACGTCCGAAGGCCCGTCGCACGAGGTCGCCGAGGCCGTCGCGCGTCACGATCCCGAGCCGCAGGGCGGCCTCCTGGACCACGTAGAGGACGGGCACGAGGAGGATCTCCGGCAGCACCATCGCGTAGCGGGTGCGCGCCCCCGACTGGGCGGCGGTGACGACGCTGCCGGCGTCGGTGTCGGCCAGCATGACCATGAGGCCCGGTCCGATCGCCACGGCCCAGCCCCACCCGCGACGGGACCTCGGAGTGGGGGCCTCGGCCACGCCTCGATACTACGGACGGCCCCGACCGCCCCTCCCTACCATGGGGGACGTGACGCGCGGCAACCCCCTCGAGCACCACCACCGCGTCGCGCGGGACTGGGCCGTGGGAGTGGTCGCCGGGCTGGTGTCGATGGCGGCCGTCGGAGTGGGGCGCCACCTCGCCCACACCCACGCGCGCGCCGCGTGGCTGACGGCCCTCGCGACCCTGGTGCTCGTCGTCGCTGGCGTCTACGCCGTGCGTCACCTGGCCCGCGCCGCCGGGCGGACCATCGGTCACCGCACCTCCCTCGGCACGGGCGCGACGGTACGCCTGGTCGTGACGGGCATCGGCGTCGTCGTCCTGGCCTTCGGCCTGCTCGGCGTGCTCGGCGTCTCGATCCAGCGACTCCTCATCGGCGCCGGCGTGACCGGGGTCATCGTCGGCATCGCGGCCCAGCAGAGCCTGGCCAACGTCTTCGCCGCGGTCGTCCTGCTCTTCGCGCGCCCCTTCGTCGTCGGCGAGCGGATCCGCATCCGGTCGGGCGTGCTCGGCGTCCTCGACGTCACCGTCCTCGGCGCGGGGCTGACCTACGTGACCGTCCGCACGGACGACGGGATCCTCAAGGTCCCGAACTCGGTCATGCTCGCCTCGGGCATCGGCCGTCCCGACGCCCCGCCGCCCCCGCCGGGCGAGCCCGGGGCCTAGGGGCGACAGGGTCGCCAGGGCGTCGCCCGCAGGGCGAGGGCCTTGCCGACGGCGCTCACGCCGGCCGCCCGAGCGATCGCGCAGTACCGAGCGGGACTCCCCGAGTACTCGACGTCGTAGACGGCCTTGTGGGCCCGCACGAACGGGGCCAGGGCGGAACAGGACCGCAGCGCCACGCAGCTCTCGTCGATGGCGAAGTCGAAGGCGGGCTCCAGCGCCGCCGCCTGCGCGTCGTCGTTCTTGAGGCCGGCCGCCAGGTGGTCGCGGTGGGCCAGGCCGGCGAGGTACCGGTCGTAGCGGAGCTGATCGGCCGCGGTGATGGCGAACCCGGTGGCGTTGGCGTAGCCGTCGACGTTGTCGAACTCCACGGCGTCGAAGCCCGCCGACCGGCAGCGCGCGACGCGCGCGGCCATGATCGGGGCGAGTGGGGAGACCCGCCGGACGTCGAGCCACCGCTCCCCCGGCCACCCGTTCGGTCGCCCGAGCAGACGAGCGGGGAACCGGTGCGCGTCGGGACGCCAGCTCTCCCACGTCCCGGCGTCGACGTAGCAGATGGCGTAGCCGCCCGCGCGGTGGATGGCGCTCACGGCGCGGGCGTTCGGCGTCACCCCGTCGGGACCGTAGAGGTCGAGGTCGACGACGCGCGCCCGGGCGCACCCGGGCCACCCGGGGGCGCAGAGCCCGACGTCGATCCCGCCCGGGCCCGTCGCGCCGGTCTGCAGCTGGTACTGGAAGAGGGCGCCGACGGGCGGGCCCTCGATCGTCGGGCTCGCCGCCGCGCCGTACGGGGTGGCGACGAGGGCCCCGGCCGCGACGAGGGCGAGCGCGGCGAGGGCCCTACGGGCCGGGCGTCCCATTCGGGCCGCAGGAGCGCGGGTCCCAGGGCTGGAGCGCCATCGAGACCGACGTCGGGGCCGAGAGGGACGGGTCCTGCTTCACCAGGGTGGGGTCGTAGGCGCCCGCGGTGGTCGTCGTGGTGACCGTCGTCGACGTCGTGCTCGACGAGGGGGCGCGGGTCGTCGTCGTCCCGTGGGTCGTCGCGGCGGGGGCGCCCGCGTGAGCGACGGGCAGCACCGAGAGGTCCGATCCCGCCACGACGGTCACCGTCGCGCCGCCCATGGTCGGCCCGAGGGCCATCACCGCCGGACCGGCCAGTCGGTGCAGGACCGCCTCGGCGGCCCCGATGGACGCCGCACTCGTGCTCGAGTGGTAGACCATCGTCTCCTCGCGCGTCCCCGTCGGCGGCACCGAGCCGACCGCCGTCACGTGGAAGCCCTGGGTCCGCAGGGCCGTGGCGATCTGCGGGCCCTGGGTCGTGACGCCGGTGCCCCCGTAGACCGAGACGGAGACGGCGGACGGTGCGGGCAGCGCGGCCCCGTTCAGGGTGTTCGTGGCGGGGGAGATCTGGAGGAACTGGTCGATGACCGAGGAGACGTCGGGCCCGATGGGGAACTCGATGTCGCCGTAGTAGTAGCCCTTGTAGAGGTAGCTGCCCGTCTGGACCAGCACGACCGGGATCGTCATCTGCGGCACCGCCGAGATCGACACCCCGGAGAAGGTGCTCGCCAGGTTCAGCATGTCGCTCAGCGAGAAGGCCGAGTCCACCTGGAGGTTCGGCGCGACCGCCGTGGCGAGGCGCTGGTCGGTGATCGGGTTGCCGAGCCCCTTCGCCTTGAGGGCGGCCGCGACCACGCGCAGGAACTCGTGGTCGCGCCGGATCCGCGCGAGGTCGCTCAGCCCCTCCTGGGGCCACGTGTGCGGGTTCGGGCCGTCGCCGGGGTAGCGGATCTGCAGGTGTCGGGCCCGCACCACTTGCAGGGCGTGGTAGCCGTCGAGGTGGATGCAGCCGGTGTGGGTGATGTTGAGTCCCGAGTAGGCGTCGAAGACCTCCATGGGGAAGTACATGTTGATCCCGCCGAGGGCGTCGACCACGCTGGCGAAGGTGTCGAAGTTGAGCTCGATGAAGTGGTTGATCGGGATCCCGAAGTCGTTCTGGATCGCCGAGACCAGCTGACTCGGCCCCTGGTACAGGGCGGCGTCGATCTTGTTGGCCCCGGTGGTGCGCGCGTTCGGCACGAAGACGTCGCGCGGGATCGAGAGGAGCGACACGGCCTTGGTCGTGAAGTTGAGGTGCACGATCATCACCACGTCGGAGTTGACCCCGGTGACGCCCTGGGAGCACAGCCCGTAGGCCGCGTTCTGGACCTTGAGCGCGCAGCGCGACGTCGAGCCGACGAGCAGGATGTTCTCGGTGGAGTTGTAGCGCACCGCCTCGTTCTTCACCACCACGCGGTGCACCAGGTGATTGAGGTAGACGTAGTCCCCCACGACCGCCCCCGCCACGAGGACGACGAGCGACAGGACGACGACCAG
The DNA here is from genome assembly GCA_027449885.1 of Acidimicrobiaceae bacterium. Lineage (GTDB taxonomy): Bacteria > Actinomycetota > Acidimicrobiia > Acidimicrobiales > RAAP-2 > RAAP-2. The sequence goes on along the minus strand of DAIDKS010000041.1, from coordinate 6,794 downwards.
GGCGATCCGCCACCGCTTCCGACGCACCGGTCGGCGGTGGCGCGCCCCGCGGACGCGTCCGGTCGGCTCGGGGCTCGGCGACGTCACCGCGCCACGCTACCCCCCGAGAGCCGGTGGGGGGATGGCGGTCTCGTCGAACCGGACCGGTCGTACACTTCTACGGGTGACGCCCCCCCGCCCCCCCTCGCGCTCCGGCCGACTGCTCGCGACCCTGGTCGCGGCCGGCGCCGTGGCCCTCCTGCCCGCGACCGCCGGCGACGCCGCGGCGACGTGGACCGTCCAGCGCGTGGTGCTGCCGAGTGGGGGCACCTCGATCCCCCAGGGGTACCTGCCCACCCTCGCCTGCCCGACGGCAACCGACTGCGTGGCGGCCGGCACCTACGCCACGACCTCCGGCGTGATTCGGGGACTCATCACGAGCGAGACCCAGGGTCACTGGTCGTCGCGCGCGATCCCGCTGCCGAGCAACGCGGCGAGCGCCCCGGGCGTCACCCCCTACCAGGTCGCCTGCGCCGCCGCGGGCGCCTGCGCGATCGTCGGCTCCTACCAGGACACCCAGGGCGACACCCTCCCCTTCGCCGCCCGCGAGTCGGGGGGCGCGTGGTCGGCCGCGACGCTGAGCCTCCCCGCCGACGCGCTCGGTGCCGGGCAGAACGCCTCGGCCCGAGCCGTCGCCTGCCCCACGACCACGACGTGCGTCGTGGTGGGGACCTACCTCTCCTCCGCCACGAACGCCCCGTCCGAGGCCTTCGTGGCGACCAGTACGGCGTCGGGCTGGTCCGCGGCGCAGACCGTGACCCTGCCCGCCGGGGCCGCCGGCATGCCGGGGGCGATGGTGAACCAGATCGCCTGCACCGGGGCCGGCACGTGCCTCGCCTCAGGCGTCTACCTCGACCAGGACAACGTCCAGCACGTCTTCACCGTCACCGAGACCGGGGGCCGCTGGGCGGCGGCGACCACCCTCGCCCCGCCGGCCAACGCCAGCCTCTACGCGCACGTCACGGTGGGCGGCGTCGCCTGCGCGGCGACCGCCTGCACCGTCATCGGCACCTACCTCGACCACGCGGGCCACGTCGAGCCCTACGCGGCCACCGAGACCGGCGGGACGTGGTCGCCGGCGGTCGAGCTGGCCCTGCCCGCCGGGGCGGCGGCCAACCCCCAGACGCTCGACTACGGGTACGTGGGGCTCGCCTGCCCGGCGGTGGGCTCGTGCGTCACCGGTGGGCAGTACGTCGACGCCCACGGCCGCTACCAGGGATTCCTCGTGAGCCAGGTCGGCGGGGCCTGGGGACGCGCCGTGACCATGCCGCTGCCGGCGGGGGCCACGTCGGCCGGTCACAACGGGGGCGTCGTCGCCTTCACGTGCATCCGCTCCGGCGAGTGCCGCGCCGGGGCGGCCTACCTCGACGCGTCGGGCCGCTACCAGGCGATGATCGTGAGCCTGACCCAGGGCGCCTGGCGAGCCGGGACGCCCCTCTCCCTCCCGGGCGGGGCCGGCACCGTCGGCGTCGACGGCGGCGTCTACGCCCTGGTCTGCCGTTCGAACGGCTCCTGCACCGCGGCGGGGAGCTACCAGTCGTCGGCCACGGCCTACCAGGGATTCACAGCCACCGGCAGCTGACAAGATTCACTCCGCGACAACGTCACGGTCGCGGGACTTTCACGTTCCGATAACCCGGCCTCCGTACCGTGACGACGTGGCTCGCCGCGTCGATCGCTCTCCCTCGACCCCTGCGCGTGCGGCCACACCACGCCCCCGGGGGGCCGCGTCGTGATCGACGCCGACCCCCGTCCGGTCGTCCTCGTCGTGGAGGACGAGGTCGGCTACCAGGAGGCCCTCCACGTCGGGCTCACCGTGGAGGGCTTCGCCGTCGTGGGCGCCGAGACCATCGGCGCCGCGCGGGACCTCCTGCCCCGGACGCGCCCGAGCCTGGTGCTGCTCGACGTGATGCTCCCCGACGGCTCGGGGATCGACTACTGCCGCGAGATCCGCGAGACCACGCGCACGCCGGTCATCATGGTCTCGGCCCGCTCGAGCGAGGTCGACGTCGTCCTCGGCCTCGAGATCGGGGCGGCCGACTACGTCACCAAGCCCTACCGGCTGCGCGAGTTGGTGGCCCGCATGCGCGCCGTCCTGCGCCGCCCGCAGGTGGGGGCGGGCGACGAGCGGGTCGCGCTCGGCGACCTCGCGATCGATCTCGTGCGCCGCACCGTGACCCGCGGCGGCGCCCCCGTCGAGCTCAGCCGCAAGGAGTTCGACCTCCTCGCCCTCTTCGCGAGCCACCTCGGTCAGGTCGTCACCCGCGAGCAGTGCCTCGACGCCCTCTGGTGGGGCCTCGACCTCGCCGACAGCCGCACCCTCGACACCCACGTCAAGCGGCTGCGCGCGAAGCTCGAGGAGGACCCTCCGCGGCCCCGACACCTGATCACGGTGAGGGGCGTGGGCTTCCGACTCGACCCGTGAGCCCGCGGCGGCGCGACGGGTAGGGTCACGGCGTGCTCCAGATCGGCGACCTCGCCCCCGACTTCTCCCTCCCGGACCAGGACGGCACGACCCGGACCCTGTCGACGCTGCTCGCCGACGGCCCCGTCGTCCTCTTCTTCTACCCGGCGGCCATGACGCGCGGCTGCACCAAGGAGAGCTGCCACTTCCGAGACCTCGGCGCGGAGTTCGCGGCCGTCGGAGCCCAGCGCGTGGGCGTCTCGATGGACGCCGTGGCGCGACAGTCCCAGTTCGCCCGCGAGAACAGCTTCGACTACCCCCTCCTCGCGGACGAGGGCGGCGAGGTGGCCCGCCTCTACGGCGTCAAGCGCAAGCTCGACGCCCTGCGAGTCAAGCGCACCACCTTCGTGATCGACCCCGACCGGCGGGTCCGGGCGGTCATCGCCAGCGAGATCGACATGAACGTCCACGCCGAGCGGGCCCTCGCCGCCCTGCGCGGCTAGTCCCCGCGGCCGCGGTCCTCGACCCGCTCCGGCCGCGCGGCGCGGACGGAGTCGTCGTGTCACCTCGTCAGCCGACGTCCCCCGGCCGCGTGGACCGGCCGGCGCGCTCTACGGCGCGATGAGCGCGGGGGCCGGGTCCTCGAGGAAGCGACCGACGTGGGCGATGAAGGCCGAGGCGAGGGCGCCGTCCACGTGACGGTGGTCGAAGGCCATCGAGAGGTCCACGGTGTGGCGCGGGACGACGGCCTCGCCGACGACCCACGGTCGACGCGCGATCTGGCCCACGGCGAGGATGGCCGACGTGCCCGGGGGCAGGATCGGCACCGCCCCGTCGACCGCGAACGGCCCGACGTTGGTGATCGTGATCGTCGTGTGCAGCATCGCCTCCGGCGTCGTCGTGCCGGCGCGGGCCGCGTCCACCAGGGCCGACAGGGCCGCGGTCATCTCGGAGAGTCCGAGGGTGTCGGCCGCCTTCACGTTGGGCACGATCAGCCCGCGGGGCGTCGCCGCCGCGACGCCGAGGTTGACCCGCCGGCGGATCACGACCTCCTGCGCCGCCGCGTCGAAGGTCGAGTTGATCGCCGGGAACCGTCGGGCTCCGTCGACGACCGCCATCGCCACGATCGCGAGCGGGGAGAGCCGCGACGCGGCGAAGGCCGGACGCTGGCGCAGGCTCTCGAGCAGTTCCACGGTGCGCGTCGCGTCGACGCGCACCCACACCGCCGCCTGCGGCGTGGAGAAGGCGCTCTGGGTCATCGCCTCGGCCATGGAGCGCAGGACGCCGCGCACGGGGATGTGCTCCTCGAGCGGGCCCTCCGACCACGGCGCGACCGGACGGCCGGCGAGGCTGGTGACCGGGGCGGAGGCGGGCGTCGTCCGGGGTGCGCTCGGGGCCGCGGGCCGCGCGAGGGCGCGCTCGACGTCCGCGCGCGTGACGATCCCCTCCCGACCGGTGCCGGTCACGGTGGCGAGGTCGACGCCGTGCTGCTTCGCGTAGAGCCGCACCGGCGGCGTCGTGCGTACCGGACCCGCGACGCGGGAGACGGGTGCGACGGGCGTGGGTGGGACGACCGCCGCGGGTGGAGAGTCCGGGGCGCCGCGACGCCGGCGGCGCGACGCCACGGGAGCGTCGGCCGCGACCCCGTAGCCGACGAGCACGGCCGTGCGCTCGGTCGACGCCGCCGTCTCGGCGAGCTCCCGAGGGGGGCCGAGCCGTCGAGGGCGGTCGCCACCTCGACCAGGGGTGCGCCGACCTCCACCACGTCGCCGACCGCTCCGTGCAGGGCGGTCACCGTCCCGGCGTAGGGGCTCGGCAACTCGACCGTCGCCTTCGCGGTCTCGATGTCGACGAGGGGCTGGTTGAGGGCGATGGTGTCGCCGATGGCGACCTTCCACGCGACGATCTCCGCCTCGACGAGGCCCTCGCCGACGTCGGGCAGGTGGAACACCTCGGGGCTCACTGGTCGTACTCCATCAGTCGGTCGACCCCGTCGAGGACGCGCTCCACCGAGGGACGGAAGACGTCCTCGATGCGCGACGCGGGGTAGGGGACGTGGTAGGCGGCCACGCGTAGGGCCGGAGCGCGCAGGGAGTAGAAGCAGCGCTCGGTCAGCGTGGCGACGATCTCCGAGCCCACCGAGGCGTAGGGAGGGGCCTCCTGGACGACGAGGAGTCGTCCCGTCCGCTCGAGCGAGGCGGCCATGACGTCAGTGTCGAAGGGCGAGAGCCCCCGCAGGTCAATGACCTCGAGCGAGGTCCCCTCGGCCGCGGCGGCCTCGGCGGCGCGCAGCGCGGTCTTCACCATCGATCCGTAGGCGACCACCGTCACGTCGGTCCCCGGGCGGCGCACCACCGCGTCGAAGAGGCCGGGACCCGGGTCGTCGAGGTCGACCTCGCCCTTGTCCCAGTAGCGGGACTTGGGCTCGCAGAAGATGACGGGGTCGTCGTGGGCGATCGACTCCTGGATCATCCAGTAGGCGTCGTGAGGGGTCGAGGGCGTGACCACGCGCAGCCCCGCCGTGTGGACGAAGTAGGCCTCGGGGCTCTCGGAGTGGTGCTCCACCGCACCGATGCCGCCCTGGTAGGGCAGTCGGATCACGAGGCCCATCGTGTAGACGCCCTTCGAGCGCTTGTGGAGCTTCGCGACCTGGGAGACGATCTGGTCGAAGGCGGGGTAGACGAAGCCGTCGAACTGGATCTCGATGGCGGTGCGGTACCCGCGCATGGCGAGTCCCACGGCCGTCCCGACGATCGCCGACTCGGCGAGCGGCGCGTCGATCACGCGATCGTCGCCGAAGTCCTTCTGGAGGCCGTCGGTCACCCGGAAGACGCCGCCGAGCTTGCCGATGTCCTCGCCCATGAGGAGCACCTTGGGGTCGCGCTCCATGGCCCGTCGCATCCCCTCGTTGAGGGCCCGGGCCATCGTCATCGTCGTGGTCGCCATCAGCGCGCCTCCTCGGCGAACGCGAGCACCTCGGCCCGCCCGGCCTCGGTCCAGGGGTGGGGCTCGGCGTAGACGTCGTCGAACATGTCCGTCGCCGGCGGGGCGTCCATCGCGAGCACGTCGGCGCGCAGGGTCTGGGCGATCGCCTCGGCCTCGGCGGCGACCTCCTCGAAGGTGCTCGAGCGCACGGCGTGCTCGCGCGCGAGGAGCGCCTTCACGCGCTCGATGGGATCGCGGTGCCGCCAGACCTCCACCTCGGCGTCGACGCGGTAGCGGGTCGGGTCGTCGGAGGTGGTGTGGGCGCCCATGCGGTAGGTGTAGGCCTCGATGAGGGTCGGTCCACCCCCCTCGCGGGCGCGCTCGAGGGCCCGCCGGGAGACTTCGTACACGGCGAGCACGTCGTTGCCGTCGACCCGCACCCCGGGGAATCCGAACCCGTCGGCGCGGCGGTAGAGCGGGATCTTCGTCTGCAGCGACGTCGGCTCCGAGATCGCCCACTGGTTGTTCTGCAGGACGAAGACCACCGGGGCCATGAACGAGGCGGCCCAGACGAACGACTCCATCACGTCGCCCTGGCTCGAGGCGCCGTCACCGAAGAAGACCATCGCGGCCTCCTCCGCGCCGTCGCGCTGGATCCCCATGGCGTAGCCGACGGCGTGGGGCACCTGGTCGCCGAGGACGATCGTCGGCAGGTTGCAGTGGTACCGCTGGGGGTCCCAGCCCCCCGTCTCGGTGGCGCGGAAGATCCGCAGCATGTCGGCGGGCGGGATGCCCCGGGTCCAGGCGACCCCGTGCTCCCGGTAGGAGGGGAAGACGAAGTCGCCCGGAGCGAGCGCTCGTCCCGAGCCGATCTGAGCGGCCTCCTGGCCCTGCACGGGCGCCCAGAGCGCCAACTGACCCTGTCGCTGCAGGGCGGTGGCCTCGTTGCAGATGCGTCGAACGATCACCATGTCGCGATAGAGGCCCAGGATCGCCGTGTCGTCGAGCGAGCACTCGTAGTCGGGATGATCGACTCGTTGCCCCTCGGGACTCAGCAGTTGGACCAGTTCGTCAGCCATGACGCCTCCTCCCTCGGCCATTGGCGATGGTACTCCTACCATGGCGGGGTGCCTCGTCTGCTCGTCGACGTCGGGCCCCTGCGGCGCCACCGCGACCTGCGTCTGCTCCTCGGGGGCCAGATGGTGTCGCTGCTCGGATCCAACGTCACGATGGTCGCGGTCCCGTACCAGGTCTACCGAATCACCCACTCGAGCCTCTGGGTCGGCGTCGCGAGCCTCCTGCAGCTCCCCTTCCTCATTGCCGGCTCGCTCTGGGGCGGGGCCATGGGCGACCGCGTCGACCGACGTCGGCTCTTCGTCGCGAGCTCCCTGGTCCTCGCCGCGCTCTCCGGCGCCCTCGCCCTCGA
>DAIDKS010000040.1 GCA_027449885.1 Acidimicrobiaceae bacterium | reverse complement strand
GAGGCGAGGGACTTCGCGGCTCGGTCGATCGCCGTGGACATCTCGTCCTCGTCGACCTCCACGCTCAGCTTGACCCGGTTGTTTTCCAGCGAAGTGGCGGTTGCGCGCATAGGAGTTTCCAGCCTACCGGGTTCGTCGTCGACCGACCTAAATCATGATGGCGAGGCCCTCGGCGAAGGCCCGGGCCGCCTCGCGATCACCCCGCACGTCCGTCGCCGACGCCCGCAAGAAGGCGTCCGCCGTGATGCGTCCGGCGGCGCGACGCCAGAACAACGCGACCGGGGTCGTCACCTCGACCGCAACCTCCCCGTCGACGCTCGGCACCGCCCTCGCTCGTCCGTCCTCGACCGCGACGGTGACGCTGCGGCCCGCCCGACCGCTCACGTTCAGCCGTAGCCGAAAGCCCTCCGGAGCCGACATCCTCTTGCCCACCACGTACGGCAGGGCCGCCTCGAAGCGATTGACCACGATCTCCTCCCCGGGGCCGTGATCATCGGCGGGCTCGAGCAGCGCGTCACGGATGTCCTGGAGGTGGATCCAGCTGTCCAGGACGCGCGTCTCCATGAAGCGGTGGTACGGGCGGTCCCCCTCGGGGCTCCATCCGATCGCCTCCCACGCCTCGTCGCTCAATCCCCGCAATCGCTCGAGGGAGGTCGCGGTCGCCTTGCGAAAGCGGGCCAGGACGTCCGGTCCCGACGCGTCTCGGTAGTAGGCGACGTAGGCCTCGTTGAGACGGCCGATGTCATTGCGCACGTACTCCGGGTACGGGCCGGTGAACTCGGGAGCCGGCTCGCCGTTGAGCGCCGACTCGAAGCCGAGGAGGTGCGCCAGCACGTCCTGGACGCTCCAGCCGGGGCACGGGGTCGCCACGAGATAGGCCTCCGCCGGCCGGTCGCGAAGGACTCGATCGACCGAGTCCCACGTCGCCTCCAACGCGTCGACGATCCACTCGTAGGCCATGGGCACCCCCTCGTCGCCGCTACCCTAGGCCGACCCCGAGGGCCGTGTGCCACGATGGGTCGACGGGAAGTAGCGCAGCTTGGTTAGCGCGCCTGGTTTGGGACCAGGAGGTCGCGGGTTCAAATCCCGCCTTCCCGACCGCTCGTGCCCCCGGCAGGAATCGAACCCGCAACCTGACGGGTAGAAGCCGTCCGCTCTATCCAGTTGAGCTACAGGGGCGCCCCCCCATCGTACGGTCGGGCACCGCGACCGCTGTGCCATACTGGAACGACCTGGTGGGCGTAGCTCAGTTGGTTAGAGCGCCAGGTTGTGGTCCTGGAGGTCGCGGGTTCGACCCCCGTCGCTCACCCCACCTTCCCTCACCGATCGGCGTGCCGCGGTGAGGGCATCCCGCGGATAGATTTCCCCCTAGAGCGCCCACGACGGGCGATCGAGGGGGAAGACATGACGATCGACCGCGACGCTCTCTACATCAACGGCACCTGGGTCCCCGCGACCTCCGGAGAGGTCTTCACGGTGACCTCGTCGGGCACGGGCGATCCCTACGCCACGGTCCCGGTGGGGACCGTAGAGGAAGCGGCCCGCGCGGTGGAGGCGGCGGCGGCGGCCTTCCCCGCGTGGTCGACCACGGCCCCCTCGGAGCGCGCCCTCTACCTCGAGCGCACCTCCGCCCACCTCGCGGAGCGCGCCGACGAGATCGCCCTGACCATCGCCCACGAGGTCGGCATGCCCCTCGGCCTCGCCAAGGCGATCCAGGTCGGCCTCCCCATCGCCACCTTCGCCGACAACGCCCGCCGAGCTAGCGACTTCGTCTGGGAGCAGGAGGTCGGCAACTCGACCGTCGTGCGCGAGCCCGCGGGGGTCGTCGTCGCGATCACGCCCTGGAACTACCCCCTGCACCAGATCGCGAACAAGGTCGCGGCCGCCCTCGCGGCCGGCTGCACCGTGGTGCTGAAGCCGAGCGAGGTCGCCCCGGTGAACGCCTTCCTGCTCGCCGACATCTTCCACGAGATCGGGCTGCCGGCCGGGGTCTTCAACCTCGTCACCGGACTCGGGCCCGTCGTCGGCGAAGCCCTCGTCGCTCACCCTCGAACGGACATGGTCTCCTTCACGGGTTCGACCCGAGCCGGCAAGCGCGTCATGGCCCTCGCCGCCGAGTCGGTGAAGCGTGTCTCGCTGGAGCTCGGTGGGAAGTCCGCCAACATCATCCTGGAGGACGCCGACCTGAGCACGGCCGTTCCTGACGGTGTCGTGAAGTGCTACCTCAACTCCGGCCAGACCTGCTCGGCGCTCACCCGCATGCTGGTCCCCCGTAGCCGGCTCTCGGAGGTGGAGGAGATCGCCGTCGCGACCGCCGCGACCATGACGCCGGACGACCCCGTGAACGGTGCGAGCTTCCTCGGACCCCTCGCCAGTTCCGCCCAGCTCGAGCGGGTGCGGGGCTACATCACGTCGGGCCTCGACGAGGGAGCCCGCCTCCTCTGCGGGGGCACCCAGCCGCCGGAGGGCAAGGAGGGGGGCTACTACGTGGCGCCGACGATCTTCTCCGACGTTCGCAACGACATGCGGATCGCCCAGGAGGAGATCTTCGGACCGGTCCTCTCGATCATCCCCTACGACTCCGTCGACGAGGCCATCGCCATCGCCAACGACTCGATCTACGGCCTCGCCGGGGGGGTCTGGGCGGCGACCGAGGAGCGTGCGCTCGAGGTCGCCCGCCGCATCCGCACGGGCCAGGTCGAGATCAACGGTGGTCGCTTCAACACCGTGGCCCCCTTCGGCGGCTACAAGCAGTCAGGCATCGGGCGGGAACTCGGCCAGTTCGGCTTCGAGGAGTTCCTCGAGACGAAGGCCATACAGCACTCCTGAGCCCCTACCGGTGCGGTCGTGTAAGATCGACTCGCGCCGGTAGCTCAATTGGCAGAGCATTTGACTCTTAATCAACAGGTTCCGGGTTCAAGTCCCGGCCGGCGCACCAGGAAGGCCCGCGCGGTCGTCGACGGGGGGACGTGATGATGGGTTCCGTACTCGACGCCATAGGCTCGACGCCGCTCATCGAGATCGACGGGGTCACCGTCAAGCTCGAGTACCGCAACCCGTCCGGTTCGATCAAGTCCCGCATGGCGCGTTACATCATCGAGCGCGCCGAGCGTGAGGGACTCCTGCAGCCGGGTGACACCATCGTCGAAGCCTCGAGCGGGAACACGGGCAACGCCATGAGCATGGTCGCCGCGGTCAAGGGCTACCGGATGATCGTGGTCATGCCCGAAGGGCTCAGTCAGGAGCGGGCCGCCATCACTCGGGCCTTCGGTGCGCAGATCCGCACCGTGGGGAACTTCTACGTGAACGACGCCCTCGCCGAGGTCGATCGCCTGGCGGCCCAGCCCGGCTACTTCGCCCCCCACCAGTTCGAGTCCGAATGGAACGTCGAGGAGAACCGGACCTGGCTCGGACCGGAGATCCTCGGGCAGCTCGCCGGCCGGCGTCCGGACGCCTTCGTCATGGGCGTGGGCACCGGCGGGACCCTCATCGGCGTGGGCCAGTCCTTCCGCGCCGTGAACCCCGACGCCCTCATCGTGGCCCTCGAGCCCAGCGAGTCGTGCACCATCGCCTGCGGCGACACCGGGCTTCACCGCATCGAGGGCATCAGCGACGGCTTCGTCCCCCCGATCTACGAGCGACACGCGTCGCTCGTCGATCGGGTCGTGAGCGTCCACTCGGACGACGCGGTCGCCGAGATGCGCCGGCTGGCGCGCGAGCACGGGATCCTGGTCGGCCCCAGCTCGGGGGCCAACCTGATCGCGGCTCGCGGCCTGCGCGACGAACTGGGCGCCGACGCCCTCGTCGTCACGATCTTCGCGGACGAGGGCGAGAAGTACCTCAGCGAGTACTTCGCGGAGTGATCAGAGCGGCGTGACGTACGCCGCCGAGATCCCCCCGTCCACCAGGAAGGTCGACGAGGTGACGAAGGAGGCGTCATCGCTCGCGAGGAACAGCACCGCGCTCGCGATCTCCTCGGGCTCCGCGAAGCGGCCCATCGGGACGTGGACGAGACGGCGCGCGGCCCGCTCGGGGTCCTTCGCGAAGAGCTCCTGCAGCAGAGGGGTGTTCACCGGTCCGGGGCAGAGCGCGTTGACGCGGACCCCCTGGCGGGCGAACTGGACGCCGAGCTCGCGCGTCATCGACAGCACGCCGCCCTTCGACGCGGTGTAGGAGACCTGCGACGTCGCGGATCCGAGGACCGCCACGAACGAGGCCGTGTTGATGATCGATCCGCCGCCGCGCTCGAGCAGCAGGGGGATCCCGTACTTGCAGCACAGGTAGACCGACGTGAGGTTCACGTCCTGCACCCGTCGCCACGCCTCGAGTCCCGTGGTGAGGATCGAGTCGTCGTCCGCGGGCGAGATCCCCGCGTTGTTGAAGAGGACGTCCACCCCACCGAAGACGTCGACGACCTCGGCGTACATCCCCTGGACGCTCTGCTCGTCGGCCACGTCCACGTGAATGAAGTGTCCGCCGATCTCCTGGGCGAGGGCGCGCCCGGTCTCGGCGTCGAGATCGGCCACCACGACCTTCGCACCCTCCGCGCCGAATCGACGAGCGGTCGCCCGCCCGATGCCGCTCGCGGCACCGGTGATGATCGCCACCTTGTTGTCCAGTCGTCCCATCACTCCTCCGTTGATATGAAGACGTTCTTCTCCTCGCTGAACGAGCGCAGCGCGTCGGGGCCGAGCTCACGCCCGAGACCCGACTGCTTGAACCCGCCGAACGGGGTCGCGTAGCGCACCGAGGAGTTTGAGTTGATCGAGATCGTGCCGGTCTCGATGCCTCGCGCGGCGCGCAGGGCGCGGCCGACGTCGCGCGTCCAGATCGAGCCGGAGAGGCCGTAGGGGCCGTCGTTGGCGATCTCGATCGCCTCCGCCTCGTCGGCGAAGGGGACGACCGAGACCACGGGACCGAAGATCTCCTCGCAGTAGGTGCGCTCGGAGCGGTCGGTCGTCTCGAGGACGGTCGGCGCGAACCAGTAGCCGGGTCCCTCGGGCGCGTGGCCCCGGAAGGCCACGCGAGCGCCCTCGACGTACGAGGCCACCGACGCGCGGTGGCTCGCCGAGATCAGCGGCCCCATCTCGCTCGCCTCGTCGCGCGGGTCGAGGACCTTGACGTTGCGCACCGCCACCTCGAAGAGCTCCATGAACCGGTCGTAGGCGCTGGCCTCCACCAGGAGACGCGAGCGAGCGCAGCAGTCCTGCCCCGCGTTGTCGAAGACCGCGTAGGGCGCGGCCGCCGCGGCCCGCTCGAGGTCGGCGTCGGCGAAGATCACGTTCGCGCTCTTGCCTCCGAGCTCGAGGGTCACCCGCTTCATCTGAGCCGCGCAGCCCTCCATGATCCGCTGTCCCGCCGAGGTCGAGCCGGTGAAGCAGACCTTGCGGACCGACGGGTGGGTCACGAAGCGCTGACCGACGGTCGAGCCCTCCCCCACCACGACCTGGAAGACACCCTCCGGCAGGCCGGCCTCGAGGGCGAGCTCACCGATGCGCAGCGCCGTGAGCGGCGTCAGCGACGCGGGCTTGAGCACGACCGTGTTGCCCGCCGCGAGCGCCGGGGCGAATCCCCATCCGGCGATGGGCATGGGGAAGTTCCACGGAACGATGACGCCGACGACGCCGAGGGGCTCGTAGAAGGTCACGTCGACGCCCCCGGCCACGGGGATCTGCTTGCCGATGTGGCGCTCGGGAGCGGCCGCGTAGTAGGTCAGGACGTCGCGGACGTTGCCCGCTTCCCAACGAGCGTTGCCGATGGTGTGACCGGAGTTGGCGACCTCGAGCTGGGCCAGCTCCTCGATGTGCGCGTCGACGGCTTCGGCGAAGCGGCGCAGGAGGCGTCCGCGATCGGCGGGCGTGACCCGTCGCCAGGCGGGCGCCGCAGCCGCGGCTCGTTCGATCGCCCGATCGGCGTCGGCCACGTCGAGCACGGCGACCTGGGCGATGACCTCCTCGGTCGAGGGGTTGATGATGTCGAGGGGGGTGGTCATAGGCGTTCGAATCCTCGGTAGCGTTCCCAGTCCGTCACCGCGGCGTTGAAGGCGTCGACCTCGATCCGCGCGGCGTGCGCGTAGTGGTCGACGACCTCGTCACCGAAGGCGTCGCGTGCCACCGTACTGCGCGCGAAGAGCTCCATCGCGTCGCGCAGCGTCGTGGGGACGCGGGGGGCGTCGGCCGCGTAGGCGTTCCCCGCGAACGGCTCCGGCGCGGCGAGCTCCTCCTCGACCCCGCGCAGTCCCGCCGCCACGAGGGCGCTGACCGCGAGATACGGGTTGACGTCGCCCCCCGGGATGCGGCACTCGACGCGAAGCGACGGGCCGTGGCCCACGACACGGAAGGCACAGGTGCGATTGTCGAATCCCCAGAGCAGGGCCGTCGGGGCGAACGAGCCCTCGACGTACCGCTTGTAACTGTTGATGTTCGGAGCGAAGAACAGCGAGAGTTCGCGCGAGTAGGCGAGCAGTCCCCCGAGGAACTGGCCGAACACGGTCGACATCCCGTGGGGGCCGTCGCCGGCGAAGACCGGGCGACCGTTGGCGTCGCGTAGGGAGAGGTGGATGTGGCACGAGTTGCCCTCGCGCTCGTTGAACTTGGCCATGAAGGTGATGCTGTAGCCGTCCTGGGCGGCGATCTCCTTGGTCCCGAGCTTGTAGAGGCCGTGCTCGTCGCACTTGTCGATCAACGTGGCGTACTGGAAGGCGATCTCGTGCTGGCCGAAGTTGCACTCCCCCTTCACCGACTCGACCACCATCCCCGCACCCCGCATGGCCCGGCGGATCCGGCCGAGCAGCGGCTCGATGCGGGCCGTCCCCTGGAGCGAGTAGTCCACGTTGTACTGATTCGCCGGCGTGAGGTCGCGATACCCCTGGCTCCAAGCCTCTTCGTAGGTGTCGCGGAACACGATGAACTCGAGCTCCGTTCCCGTGAGACCGTGCCAGCCCCGCTCGGCGAGGCGCTCGACCTGACGAGCGAGGACTTGGCGGGGGGATACGGCGACCGGATCGCCTTCCACCGTCTCCACGTCGGCGAAGACGATGACCGTGCGCTCGTGCCAGGGCACCAGGCGGATCGTCGACCAGTCGGGCCGGAAGCCGAGGTCGCCGTAGCCGCGCTCCCACGAGGTGAGGGCGAACCCGTCGACCGTGCGCATGTCGACGTCGGACGCGAGCAGGTAGCTGCACCCCTCGACGGCGCCAGTGAGGAACTCCTCGGCGAAGAAGGTCGCGTCGAGCCGCTTGCCCTGCAGTCGGCCCTGCATGTCGGTGATCGCGAGCACGACGGTGTCGACGTCGCCCCGCTCGATCGCCGAGAGCAACTCCTCCCGTGTGAGACGTCCCTGAGAACTCGACATCGCGCACCCCCACGCGGCGACCGTCGTCGCCGCGGCCCCACCATAGCCAAGGGCCTCCCCGGGTACCGAAACGACGTCGCGTCAGCGGGGCCCCGCGACGCTCTCCCCGTAGCATCGTCGCGTGTCCGTCGAGCGAACGACGTCCCTACTCGAAGCGATCGACTGGGAGCGCGGGCTCCACGCCGGGTGCGGCCCGATCGGTTACTTTCTCGACCCCGATCGGTTCGTGGCGCTCGAGCGATCGGGCGAGACGCTGTGGCTCACCCTCGAGGAGGAGGGTCTCGTCGGCGTCGCGACCGGACCGCTCGCGGCGCCCCGCGACCAGTGGTCGGAGTGCCTGATCGACGGACCCTTCCCCGGATCCGCCACCGTGGCGCGCGTCGGCGGCTGGGACCTTCTCTGCCGCGCCACCCTCCCCTCGGGATCGCCGGCCGCCACGACGGACGACCTCGAAGGGGTCCGGCGCCTCCTCGAGGTCGCCGCCCCCACGTCGTCGGTCTGGCCGGGCGACCCCCACGTGGTGGCCTGGTTCGGCGAGGTCGCCAACGACCGCCTCGTCGCCGTCGCGGCCCTGACCCGCTGGGCCTCCGGTCGCCACATCATCGCCTCGGTCGCGACGGCCCCCGACGAACGTCGCCACGGACACGCCCGGCGGCTGATGGAGGAGATCCTCGTCGACGCGGCCCACCGCGGCGTCGACGACGTCGCCCTGGGCGTCGGACTCGAGAACGCGGGCGCGCTCCAGCTCTACCTCGGCCTCGGATTCGTGCACCGTGCTCGGCTCGTGCGGTGGCGGCGACTACCCCTCGGGGCGTAGGACCGGACGCAGCGCGTCGAGCACGGCGGGATTGTCGATCGTCGAGGGAACCGGCATGTCGACGCCATCGGCGATGGCGCGCATCGACTTGCGCAGGACCTTCCCGGACCGGGTCTTGGGCAGCGCGGCGACGATGTCCACGTGGCGCAGGCTGGCCACGGCACCGATCCGGTCCCGCACGCGCTGGACGAGCTCGGCCGCGATCGTGTCGTGATCGCGGTCCACGCCCGCCTTGAGCACGGCGAGTCCGCGCGGAACCTGTCCCTTGAGGGCGTCGGCGACGCCGATGACGGCGCACTCGGCGACGTCGGGATGCGAGGCGATGATCTCCTCGATCTCGCCGGTCGAGAGACGGTGGCCGGCGACGTTGATGACGTCGTCCACGCGCCCCATCACGAAGAGGTACCCGTCCTCGTCGAAGTGCCCACCGTCACCAGTGAGGTAGAAGCCCGGGGAGTGGCTGAGGTAGGTGTCGATGAACTTCTGGTCGTCGCCCCACACCCCGATCATGCAGCCCGGAGGAAGAGGCGTCTTGACCAGGATGAGGCCCTCGGTGCCCGCGGGAGCCGGATCCCCGCCCTCGGTCACGATGCGCACGTCGAAGCCCGGCACGGGTACCGTCGGCGATCCCGCCTTGATGGGCATCGGCTCGAGTCCCAGCAGGTTCGCGGCAATGGGCCAGCCGGTCTCGGTCTGCCACCAGTGGTCGACGACGGGGACGCCGAGCTGGTTGCTCGCCCAGGTGTGCGTCTCCGGGTCGAGCCGCTCGCCCGCGAGGAAGAGGTACTTGAATCCCGAGAGGTCGTAGTCGCCGATCAGGCGACCGTCGGGGTCCTCCAGCTTGATCGCCCGGAATCCCGTCGGGGCGGTGAAGAGCGTCTTGACGCCGTACTCGCTGATGACTCGCCAGAAGGCGCCGGCGTCGGGTGTGCCGACAGGCTTTCCCTCGTAGAGGACCGTCGTCGCTCCGGCGAGCAGGGGCGCGTAGACGATGTAGGAGTGCCCCACGACCCATCCGACGTCCGAGGCGGCCCAGAAGACCTCGCCCGCGCCGGTGTCGTAGATGTTGGGCATCGACCAGTTGAGCGCGACGGCGTGCCCGCCGTTGTCGCGCACGACGCCCTTCGGGCGACCGGTCGTCCCCGAGGTGTAGAGGATGTAGAGGGGATCGGTCGCGGCGACCGGGACGCAGGCGGCGGGCGTCGCCGACGCCATCATCTGGGCCCAGTCGTGGTCGCGGCCCGGCGTCATCGCCGCCGTCGCCTGCGGTCGCTGGACGATCACGCAGGCCTCGGGCTTGTGCGTCGCCTCCTCGATGGCGGCGTCGAGAAGCGGCTTGTACTCGATCACGCGCGTCACCTCGATCCCGCAGGACGCGGACACGACGGCCTTCGGGCTGGCGTCGTCGATTCGCATCGCGAGCTCGTGGGCGGCAAATCCCCCGAAGACGACGGAGTGAATCGCGCCGAGGCGCGCGCAGGCCAGCATGGCGATGACCGCCTCGGGGATCATCGGCATGTAGATGACGACCCGGTCGCCCGTGGTCACCCCGAGCGACGCGAGGACGCCGGCGAAGCGCGACACCTCGTCGAGCAACTCCGCGTAGCTGTACTGGCGCTTCACCCCGGTCACCGGACTGTCGTAGATGAGGGCCGTGCGGGAGCCGTGGCCGGCGTCCACGTGGCGGTCGACGGCGTTGAAGCAGGTATTCATGACGCCGTCGGCGAACCACTTGTAGAACGGCGCCCGACTCTCGTCCAGGACGACCGACGGCTTCGTGTACCAACTGATGCCCTCGGCCGCCTCGCCCCAGAACTCCGTCGGCGCGGTGATGCTGCGCTCCCAGGCGTCACGGTACGGTCCCATGCTGTCCCCCCAATCGCTCGCGATCTGGGCCCATAATGGCCGACGCTCGTCGGCTCGCCGTAGGGCAAAAAGTCCAACAGTCCACTAGGAATTGAAACGCCTGATCACAGCGGTGAGATCGGCGCTAGAGACAGTCGGCGAGGCTCCAGAGGAGCATCTGTAGCCCCTCGACGCGCTCACGCACCCCCGCCTCGGCGCGTCCCCACTCGTCGTCACCCACGAGGCCGGTCTCGTCAGCCGTCGCCCGCAGGGCCACCTGCAGCGTGACGAGCCACGCCCACGCCTCGTCGGCGCTGAGCAACGCTTCGTCGACGGTCACCCGGACGAGCTCGGCCTGGGTCGTCACCGCGGCGTCGCGCTCCAGGATGCGCAGCGGGTCGTCGTCGTCTCGCTCGGGCACGATCGGGAGGCGAAGACTCGACGACCATCCGTCCTCGCCTCGCTCGGCCCGAACGATCCGCTCGGCCGCGTCCCGCACTACCGCGCGGCCGATCTCGTTGAGACGCACCTCCACCCGGCCGTCCCGGCGCCGCTGGAACAGGCGCCCACTCACTCGCCCGACCGCTCGACCGTGGCTCTCAGCCCGGCCGCCTGCAGTTTGGCGGTGTACGACTCGGCCCGCTCGCGGGCCCCGGTCCATACGACCGCGCGCCCTTCGTGGTGCACGGTCAGCATGAGTTGCGTACAGCGGTTGTTCGCGTAGCCGAAGATTCGCTTGAAGATGACGACCACCACCTTCATCGGCGTCACCGGGTCGTTCCAGACGACCACGTCCCAGGTCTCCCGCGCCGTCGGCCGAGAGCGCTCGGCGACGGCGACGCTCGTCCCCTCTCGCTGCGTGCGGGTGCCCGTGGCCACCACTCCAGTGTCGCAGAGCGCCCGACCTGATGCGAGCCCCCAACCCGTACACTCGTGACGACGAAGGGAGTGGCGGTGGCAGTGCGCGCGAGGGCCTCGCGGGCGTGGGCGGCGTGGCGAACGGCCGCGAACCACCGCATTCGCGGAGCCGTCGGCCTCACCCAGGACCCGCCCGACCGCTGCGACGACCCCGATCTCTCGTACCAGAGGGTCGACGCCGTGGCGCGCCTCGTTCACGGAGACCTCGCCTCGATGCTGGTCGGGGGGGTGGGCTCGCTCTTCCTCGAGATGCTCCACCCCTACTCCATGGCCGGCGTCGCCGACCACTCGCGCTACCGCGAGGACACCCTCGGACGGGTCCTCCAGACGGCCAACTTCATCGGTGTCACCACGTACGGAGAGCGACGCACGGCCCTCGCGACCATCGAGCGCGTGCGCGCGATCCACGAGGCGGTGCGCGGCGTCGCCGACGACGGTGCTCCCTACGTGGCGAGTGATCCCCATCTGCTCGAGTGGGTCCACGTCGCCGGCACGTACATGTTCCTGCGTGCATACGAGGAGTTCGGCGCCCGCCGACTCCGCCCGCCGGAGCGCGACGAGTACGTGAACGACCAGGTCCAGGTGGCCCGCGACCTCGGGGTCCTCGACCCCCCCACGACCTACGCCGAGTTGCGGGACCGACTCGAGCGGTTTCGCCCCGAACTGCGCCTGAGCGCCGACGGCGTGGTGGCCCGCGACTTCCTCGCCGCGGGCGTCCCCGGCAGCTCACTGCAGCGCGCCGCCTACCACGTCATCGTGGAGAGCTCGTACTCCCTGCTCCCGTGGTGGGCCCCCGAGCTCCTCGGGGTGGCGGCACGACCGCGTTGGCGACGGGTGGTCGTGCGACCAACGATGCGGCTGCTGTCGCGGGCCATTCGCGCGGTCGTCCCGCCGGCTCCTCAGGTGACGAGCCCGAGTCCTCCGTCGACCACGAGGACCTGACCCGTCACGTACTCGGCGTCCGCGAGGTCGAGGACGACCTGAGCCACGTCGTTCGCGCTCCCCGATCGACGCAGCGGCGCCGTCGCCGTGACGAATCCGCGCACGGTGTCCCAGTCGGCCGTCCAGGGAGTGTCCACCAAGCCGGGAGCCACGGCGTTCACGCGAACCTCGGGGCCGACGACCTTCGCCAGCAGCATCGTCAGGTGGTTGAGGGCGGCCTTGGAGGCGGCGTAGGGGATCGACGACCCCGTGGCGCGCACGCCCGCCAGGGAGGACACGTTGACGATCGCCCCACGCGACGCCCGCAGCGCCTCCATCGCGGCGACCGAGACCGCCCACGTCCCGAAGACGTTCACCTCGAAGATCTCGCGCCACACCTCGATGGAGGCCGCCGCCAAGTCCCGGTGGGGGATCACTCGGGTGGTGCCGGCGTTGTTGACGAGCACGTCGAGTCGCCCCGCGCGCTCGAGGACCTGCGACACGATGTCCTCGGCGTCGTCGGCGATCGATCCCCGCACGTAGAAGGAGCCCGGCGTCGCCGCGGCGAGACGCTCCCCCTCGTCGACGCTGCGCGCCGAGTTGAAGACCACGGTGTCCCCGCGACCGGCGAAGCGCAGCGCCGTCGCTCGGCCGATGCCACTCGTCGACCCCGTGACGAGGACGACGTGGCTCACCGCCGCCTCCGCAGGCGCCACGAGCCGGCCCAGTGCTGTCCCGGCTCGAGGACGACGACGTCCTTGCCGCTGCGCAGCCCGTCCGGGGGGCACGTCATCGGCTCCACGGCGATGGACGTCCGTCGCCGACCGTGCGCGAGTCCGTCACCCGTGTAGACCTGCACGTAGGGGAAGTTCCGATCCATCGACAGCTCGACCGCTCCACCCTCCCGGTCCACGACGCTCACCGTCGCGAGACCGAAGTCGTCGCGCAGCAACTCGGTGTAGGTGACGTCCAACTCGTGGCCACTGACCGACTTCGGGTCGAGGAAGTCGACCGGGTGTCCGGTCACCGGCAGGATCACGCCCGTCGGGAGCCGTCGGTCGTCGACGTCGATGAAGGCGCGGGCCGGCACGCACAGCTCGGCACCCTCGATCGTCGGCGTCGTGACGGCGAGGTAGGGGTGGAATCCGACGCCGAAGGGGATGGGGACCTCGTCACGGTTCGTCACCGTCGTGGTGACCGTCAGTCCGAGGGACCCGAGGTGGTACGCGACGGCCAGTTCGGTGGCGAAGGGGTACGAGGGCGACGGGTGCAGCAGCAGCGAGAGGACGCAGCGATTCTGGTTGACCGACTCGATGCGGAACGGACGCCATCGCACCAGACCGTGCAGCGCCGTGCGGCCCGCGACGTCGTCCACGATCGGCTCCGCCTCTCGGTCCGAGAATCCCCACGGCTCGGCGCCGATCCGGTTGGGCCACGGGAAGAGGACCTGCCCGTGGGCGCCCGAGGGCACCTCGTCGGCGGCGAAGCCCTCCACCACGGGCACGCCGGACTGCACGTACGTGCGCAGCGTCGCCCCGACCTCGGTGATGACGGCGCGCTGGTCGCCGTGGGCAATCGCGATCTGTTCACCCGACGGGAGCATTCGTTGCGTCCCTTCTCACTGTTACGTAACCCCGGACCGTTATCGTACGACGTATGCGCCTGCTGCTCACAAACGATGACGGCGTGGGTGCGCCGGGACTGGCGACGCTCGCTCGAGCCGTCGTGCGCTGGATCGACGATGCGCCGGACGGGGAGACCCGCGAGGCCGTCGTCGTCGCCCCCCTCACGAACCACTCCGGGATGTCGGCCGCCGTCGGCGACGTCTTCGAGCGCCCCTCCATCCCCTACCGACGCCACTACATCGCGGGTGCCGAGTCGATCCCGGCGTACGGCCTCGACGCCCCGCCCGCGCTCTGCGCCCTCGTCGGTTCGCTCGGGAGCTTCGGGGTGACTCCCGACCTCGTGATCTCGGGCATCAACGCGGGAGCGAACGTCGGGCGCAGCGTCCTGCACTCGGGCACGGTCGGGGCGGTCCTCACCGCGGCCCAGCTCGGACTCTCGGGACTCGCCGTCTCGATCCAGTGGGGGGAGGAGATCCACTTCGAGACGGCGGCGAACGTCGCCATGGAGGTCGTCGAGGGCCTCCTCGCCGCCCCGTCGCGCACCCTCTTCAACCTGAACGTCCCCAACCTCCCCACCGCCCAGTTGCGTGGCGTCCAGCGGGGGCGCATCTCCATGGCCGGGGTCGTGAAGTCCGCGGGACCGCTCGCCGGCGGAGAGCCGCTCGCCGAGGAGGGCGAGCTGACCCTGCGCGTCGGCGCGGCGAGCCCGGAGATCGGTGACGTCAGCGACGAGGCGGCCGACGAGGACGGGGCCCTGATCACCGCGGGCTACGCGTCGCTCACCCCCTTGCGCGGACCCCACGAGGAGTCCGACCCGGGTCTCGACGCGGCCGTCGCCGGCGCCCTTCGGGCCATCGATCGACACCTGGGCCGCGCCCGCTAGTCCGCGGGACCACCCCGCCTCTCGCGCTTCAGCCGCGAACGCGCCCGCTTCTCCTCGACCCGTCGCTGGGCGGAGGCTCGCGTCGGCCGCGTCGGCCGACGCGGTGGTGCCTCGGTGAGTTCGGCGCGCACGCGCCGGACCAGCTGCTCAATGGCGGCCTCGCGATTCTGGCCCTGGGAGCGATAGCGCGACGCGCTGGAGGTGATCCGATCCCCGAATCGGGACCGCAGGCGCTCGCGCACGGTATCGGGCAGCGCGACCTCGTCGAAGGACCAGGTGACGACCACACGGGTGCGGGAGCGATTGGCGTGCTGTCCCCCGGGACCCCCGGAGGTCGTCACGCGCTCCGAGAGGTCGTCGATGCGGAGATGGACGCCCGGCGCGATCAGCGGATCGACCGTCACGCCGCCACGCTAACCCCCCGTAGCGGCCCCCGTAAGATTGGAGCGGAAGCGAGGCGATATGTCGACAATCCCGCACGTCATCAATGGAGAGCGCCACGAGGCGCCGGGGACTCTGCCAGTCTTCAACCCGGCCACGGGTGAGATCACCGGCCACGTCCCCGTTCCCGACGCCGCGTTCGTCGACGACGTGGTCGCCGGGGCGCGTCGCGCGGCGGCGACCTGGGGTCGCTCCACGCTGTCGGAGCGAACGAACATCCTGTTCACGCTGCGCCACCTCATCGTCGAGCACACCGACGAGCTGGCCCGGCTGATCACCGCGGAGCACGGCAAGACCCTCGCCGACGCGCGCGGAGAGATCGCCCGCGGCCTCGAGAACGTGGAGTACGCGTGCGGACTCAACGAGCTCCTGAAGGGCTCGTTCTCGCCTCAGGTCGCGACGGGCGTCGACGTCCACTCCCTGCGCGAGCCCGTCGGCGTGGTCGCCGCGATCACCCCCTTCAACTTCCCGATCATGGTGCCCCTGTGGATGGCGGCGAACGCGCTGGCCACCGGGAACGTGGTCATCCTGAAGCCGTCCGAGCGCGATCCCTCCGTCTCGGTCCGGGTCGCCGAGCTCATGAGGGAGGCCGGGCTGCCCGACGGGGTGTTCACGGTCCTCCACGGTGACGCCTCGACCGTCAACCAGCTCCTCGAGCACCCCGGCGTGGACGCCGTGAGCTTCGTGGGTTCGACCCCCGTGGCGCGTCACGTGTTTCGGACGGCGACGACGCACGGCAAGCGAGCCCAGGCCCTCGGCGGAGCGAAGAACCACATGGTGGTGATGCCCGACGCCGACCTCGACGTCGCGGCGGACGCGGCCATCAACGCCGGCTACGGATCGGCCGGGGAGCGCTGCATGGCGATCAGCGTCGTGGTGGCCGTGGGCGACGTGGGCGACCGACTGGTCCCGAAGATCGCCGAGCGCCTCGACCGGCTGGTCGTCGGACCCGGCGACGACCCCCGCAGTGACTTCGGCCCGCTCATCACCGCCGCCCACCGTGACCGGGTCGCGGGCTACGTCGCGCGCGCCAGCGAGGACGGGTTCACCGTGGTGCGCGACGGGACGACCGTCGACCTCGGCCCGGGCTTCTTCCTCGGGCCCTGCCTGATCGACGACGTTCGTCCCGGCAGTCCGGCCTACGACGACGAGATCTTCGGACCGGTCCTCGGCGTCGTTCGCGTCGACACCTACGCCGACGCCGTGGCCCTGATCAACGCGAATCCCTACGGGAACGGCACGGCCATCTTCACGCGAGACGGCAATACCGCGCGTCACTTCACTCGTGACGTGACCGTGGGGATGATCGGCGTGAACGTCCCGATCCCGGTACCGGTGGCCTCGTACTCGTTCGGCGGCTGGAAGGACTCCCTGTTCGGCCACGCGCACATGTACGGGCCGGAGGGCATCGCCTTCTACACCCGGGCGAAGGTCGTCACCACGCGCTGGCCGCAGCCGTCCGAGTCCCAAATCGACCTCGGATTCCCGACGACGCGATAGCCGTGAGCGGCCTCGCGCACTGGCTCTACCTGGGGCTGCGCGAGGCGGCCGCCATGGTCTGGATGACGTGGTGGCCCCTGGTACTGGGCTTCACGCTGTCGGGTCTCGTCCAGAGCTTCCTCCCGCGCGACGGGCTCCGAGCCCAGCTCGGCCGCACGTCGCCTCGAACGGCGCTCACGGCCTCGGCGCTCGGGATCATCTCGTCGTCGTGCAGTTACGCGGCGAGCGCCATGTCGCGCGCGCTCTTCGCGCGCGGGGCCTCGTGGACGAACTCCTTGATCTTCATGATCGCCTCGACCAACCTGGTGATCGAGCTCGGGATCGTGCTCTACATCTTGCTCGGCTGGCAGTTCCTCGCGGCCCAGTTGGTCGGCGGCGTGATCATGGTGATCGGGCTCGCGGCCCTGACCGGCCTCGTCTACAACGCCCGATCCCAGGCGGCGATGCGCGAGCGCGTCCTCGAGGACGCGCCCCCACCGGCCATGCCGGCGTGCTCGACGTGGCGCGAGCGTCTCGCGACGCGCCGCCACTACCGCCTGGCGGCCCGCTACACGATCGGCGACTTCACGATGCTCCGCAAGGAGCTGGGAGCGGGCTTCCTGATCGCGGGCTTCCTCACCGTCCACGTCTCCAACGACGCCTGGAGCCATCTCTTCATCACCGGACACGGATGGCTGACGGTGGTAGAGAACGCCGTGATCGCCCCGCTGCTCGCGGTGATCTCCTTCGTCTGCTCGGTCGGCAACATTCCGCTGGCGGCCGCCCTGTGGGCCCACGGCGTCGCCTTCGGCGGCGTGATCGCCTTCATCTTCGCGGACCTCGTGACCCTGCCGCTCCTCCTCATCTACCGGCGCTTCTACGGCACCGGGATGGCCCTGCGACTCTTCGGGCTGCTCTGGGTCGTGATGAGCGCCGGCGGGCTCGTGGTCGAGGTCCTCTTCCGCCAGTTGCACCTCATCCCCGGCGCTCGACACTCCGCGGCCCTCAGCGGGCACTTCCCCCTCGGCTCGACGCTGGTCCTCAACGTCCTGGCGACCGTGGTCGTGGTCGTGCTGGTCGTCCTCTCTCGCGGTCGCGAGGAGGGCGAGGAGGTCGCCATCGACCCCATCTGCGGCATGAACGTCGACGTGACGGCTCCGGTGGCCGTCCGCTACCGCGACGGACAGACCGTCTACTTCTGCTCGGTGCGCTGCGCCGAGCGCTTCGACAAGGGAGAGGAGCCCACCATGATGAACGAGGACCCGAACGGCGACGCCGTCGATCCGATCTGCGAGATGCGCGTCGACTCGGCGACGGCCCTGTCGGCGGTGGGCGCCGACGGCGTCACCCACTACTTCTGCGGCGAGGGCTGCCGGCGCGCCTTCCTCAAACTCGACGCCATGGAGTCCGGGGCCCCGATGCGCGGCGACGCGAACGGCGACGCCGTCGATCCGATCTGCGAGATGCGCGTCGACTCGGCGACGGCCCTGTCGGCGGTGGGCGCCGACGGCGTCACCCACTACTTCTGCGGCGAGGGCTGCCGGCGGACCTACCTCGCCCTCCACGGCACGCCCTCGTGAGTCGCGCGCGCGAGCGGACGACGGTGCGCGCCTACGGTGTGCTGGTCGAGGGCGAGCACGTCCTGCTCGTCCGTTCGAGCAATCCCGAGCACGTCCCACCCCTGTGGTGGCTGCCCGGAGGCGGCATCGAGTTCGGCGAGACGCCGCACCAGACCCTCGTGCGCGAGTTTCGTGAGGAGACCGGGCTCAACATCCGCGAGCCCGAGCTCCTCGGCGTGACCAGCGACCTGCGACGTCGCCCGAACGGCGACCGCCTCCACACCGTGCGCATCATCTACCGCGTCGCACGTGACGGCGGCGTCCTGCGCCACGAGGCCCACGGCACGACGGATCGCGCGCAGTGGTTCCCCCTGCTCGAGATCGTCGACCTCAACCTCGCCGCCTTCGCTCGCGAGGCGCTCGAGGGCCTCTACGCGAAGTAACGACCGACGAGTTCGCGCTTGAGGACCTTGCCCGCCGCGTTGCGCGGGAGGGGCTCGTCGATCACGGCGACCCGCGTCGGCACCTTGAAGGCGGCCAGTCGATCCGCCAGGTGGTCCCGAAGGGACTCCGCGCTCAAGTCCATCCCGGCCTTGCGCACGATGACCGCGGCCACCTCTTCCCCGAGCCGTTCGTGGGGCACCCCGAGGACGGCCGCCTCGTAGACGGCCGGCATCTCGTAGATCGCCGCCTCGACCTCGGCCGAGTAGACGTTCTCGCCCGCGCGCAGGATCATGTCCTTCTTGCGGTCCTCGATGTAGAGGTAGCCCTCGGCGTCGGCCCGGCCGACGTCCCCGGTGCGCAGCCAGCCGTTCACGATCGTGGCCGACGTCGACTCCGGCTGACGCCAGTAGCCGCGAATGAGCGTTGGCGACTTCAGCCAGATCTCGCCGCGCTCCCCGACGGGCAGGTCCCGCCCCTCATCGTCACGGATCGCCACGTCGAGCACGGCCGTGCGCACCCGACCCGTCGAGGATGGGTGCGTCACGTAGTCCTCGCCGTAGTTGCCGGGCCCGTAGGCGTTGGTCTCGGTCATCCCGTAGCCGAGCTGTGGGCGCCCCCGGGTGAAACTCGCCTCGACGCGTGCGACCAGCGTCGGCGGCGCGGGCGCCCCCCCACCGCCGATCGAGACGAGCGACGACGTGTCGAACTCCGAGAACCGGGGGTGCTCCAGCAGGTCCCAGGCCTGGGTCGGGACGCCCACGAAACTGGTGACCCGGTGACGATCGATGAGGTGCAGGGCTCGCTCGGGCTCCCAGCGGTACATCATCACGAGCTTGAAGTGCCACGCGACGCAGCTCATCATGACGGGGATGCACCCGGTCACGTGGAAGAGCGGGACGATGAGGATGAAGCAGGGCGCGAGGCCCGACCCCTCCTCGCCCGGCTCGCGGCGCGCCTCGATCACGGCGGTGTTCGACGCGAAGGCGATGATCGCCTGGCTGACGGCCCGGTGCGTCGACACGGCTCCCTTCGGACGCCCCGTCGTGCCCGACGTGTAGAGGATCGTCGCGTCGAGATCCCCGTGGAGCTCCGCCGGGGGCAGGGGCCGGCCCGCGACGACCACGCGGCTCCAGCGCTCGACGCCCGGCGGCGGGGGCTGGAGCTGGTCGAGCCGCACGCCCAGCATGGCGACGCCGCGCGCCCGACAGGTCGCGTGGGAGCGGCTGAGGCGTTCCTGGTCGGCGATGAGCAGCGCGAGGCCGGCGTCCTCGATGGCGTAGGCCATCTCGTCCTCGGTCCACCAGGCGTTCAGCGAGACCGAGACGGCCCCGATCGACACGATCGCCCCGAAGCTCACGATCCACTCGGGCAGGTTGCGCATCGCGATGCCCACTCGGTCGCCCGGCGCCACGCCGAAGTGGGAGACGAGGGCGTCGGCCAGCGCCGAGATCTCCTGGTGGACGCGGTCGAATGACCACTCCTCGTCCTCGTAGACGAGAAAGGTCCGTTCGTCGCCGGCCAGCTGCTCGAAGTACGCGCGCAGCGTCTCGGGCGCGTTGACGAACTCTCGCTGGGACACGCCGCCGCGCTCCACGTCCGCCACCTCGAACATCTGACCCGGCGCGGTCACGGCCGCGATCGCCTCGGTCATGGACAGTCCCACGGACACCCCCTCCGTTGGGCCTCATCCTAACGACGCCATCAGGCCGAACGGGATTGGTAGAACGGATGGGTGCGCTCGGCTCCCCCCTACCTCCCCGTCGCCGACGGGCTGCGCCTGCGGGTTCGGGTGATCCCGGGCTCGCGCGAACGCTCGATAGAGTCCGCGGAGGACGGTCTCGTCGTGCGAGTCCGAGCCCGGGCCGTCGAGGGTGCCGCGACCGCCGAGGCCTGCACCCTGGTCGCCACGGCACTCGGCGTTCGCCCCAGCGCCGTGCGCTGCCTGCGCGGAGCCACGTCGCGCCACAAGACCCTCGGGATCGTCGGTGACCCCGACGCGCTCGCCCACCGCGTGGAGGCGCTGCGCGACCTCGGCTACGCCGGCTGAGCGTCCGGACCGCGCAGCAGGGCCTTCGCGGCCGCTCGCTCGACGGTCGCGCGCAGGTGCGCCACGGTCGCGAGCAGGTCCTCGCGGGCCTTCGACGCCTCGCGACTCAGTCCCTCGAGCGCCGTGACGTCCCAGAGGTCGAGGACCGGTTCGAGGACGTCGCGGACGAAGTGACCCAGCCCGTAGATGCCCTCGCGCGCGATCCGCACGGCGTGACGGGTGAACTGCGGGATGCCGACGCCGGGCATCGCGAACGTCGCCACCTGGCGCGAGAGGGCCCGGGTCATGGTGGAGGGGTCGACGGCGAAGGCGGCCGAGCCGAGGTCGCGGTAGAAGAGGAAGTGCTTGGTCTCGTCGCCGGCGACCAGGCCGAGTACCGCTCGACCCGCACGGTCCTCCTTCGGCAGGCGAGCGGCCGTGTTGCGGTGCGCGATCTGCGTGGCCTTCTCCTGCAGGGTCACGTAGCAGACGAGGTCGGCCAGCGAGTCCGGCTCGGGGACGTGCGCCCCGGCCATCTGGGCCCGGCGGCCCTCCTCGAGGGCGACGGGATCCAGGCAGCGCGAGACGTGCGCCCAGTCCCGCATCACCATCGAGTGCCGATTCTCCTCGCTGGTCCACTGCTGGGTCCAGTCCCGTAGCGGGTGACCGTGGGGGGCGTGGCGCAGGATCGACGTCGTGTAGTAGGGCAGGTTGTCCTCGGTCAGCAGGTTGACGTAGATGGAACTGCGGACCCCCTCAGGTAGCGGGTAGTCCTCGGGACTCCAGGGACGATCCCGGAAGCTCTCCCCCTCGCCCCACGCGATCTGCTCGTGGGGCATCCAGTCGCGCGGACTCTCCAGGTGCCGGTCGAGGAGTCGTGCCACCTCCTCGCGCAGAGCGTCGTAAAGGGTTGCGTCACCCGTCGTCTCACTGTCCACGGGATCTCCTTCAGCGCAGTCACGACATCGTAACCACCCCTCGACGTCTTGTCACCTCATCGCAACCTGCGGCGCCCCTCTCCGGGCGTAGGCTGATCGGCTCGTGAAAATCCTGGACACCCTTCTCCCGGCCGACTTCCGGCAGTCGTTGCGGGGCCCCCTACGCGTCTACTACGGGGCCACCCTGCTGAACGCCGTGGGCAACGGACTCACCCTCTCGTTCATGGTCGTCTACCTGCACAACGTCCGCCACTTCACGACCGGCTTCGCCACCCTCCTCCTCGCCGGCGCCGCGGTCGCCAGCCTCGCCGTCGGCCCATTGTGGGGGACCCTGGTGGACCACGTCGGCCCGTGGCGGGTGGCCCTCGCGGGGTTCGCGATGAACGGCGCCGTCCTGGGGTGGTGGGCGACGGTCCACACCCACGGTGAGGCGATCGCCTGCGGCCTCACGATGGCGGCCCTGGGCGGTGCCCAGTGGGGGCCGGGGATGGTCCTGCTCGCACGCATCGCCGGACCAGAGCAGCGGGCTCGCGCCTTCGGGATGAACTTCATGCTGCTGAACTTCGGCATCGGCCTCGGAAGCCTCGTCTCGGCCACGATCGTGAACCTGCGACACCCCGCGACGTTCACCCTCCTCTACCTCGTCGACGGCGCCGTGACGCTCGTCGCCGGCGCCTTCATCATTCCGCTGCGGGCTCACGGTCAGGCCGTTCGCGACGAGCACCACGCCGACGAGGCTCGCGGATGGGGCGTCGTCATCCGGGACCGACGGCTCGTGCGCTACGTGGTCGCCGCGCTGGTGCTGATGATCGGCGGGTACGGCTCCCAGGAGGCCGGCTTCAGCCTCTTCGTCGTCAACGACGTCCACCTCTCGGTCCACGCCATCGGACTGATCTTCTTCTTCAACACCACGACGATCGTCCTCGGTCAGCTCGGAACGCTGCACCTGGTGACCGGCAAGAGTCGCACGCGAGTCCTCGCCGCGGTCGGCGTCCTCTGGTTCCTCTTCTGGGTGATCCTCGCGGTGACCCTGGCCGTCCCGGCGGGCCTCGCCGTCGCCTCGCTCTGCGCCGCGATGGTGGTCTTCGCCATCGGCGAGACGATGCTGCAGCCGGTCGGTCAGGCCCTCGTCAACGACATCGCCCCGGAGCACCTGCGCGGTCGCTACAACGCGGCGGCCGGCACGACGTGGAGTCTCTCGAGCGTCGTGGCGCCCCTGCTCACCGCCCTCTACTTCAGTCGGGGACTCGGCAACTGGTGGCCGCTCTCGACGGGCATCACGGCCCTCGTCGGCTCGGCGATGATGCTCGGACTACGTCGACGTCTCACCCCGGCGGAGGACGGGCGCGTGCTCGCCCCAGCCGCCGATTAGACCCACACAAGCCGCTCGGCGCCGAGCACGAGGTCACCCAGCTCATCCATCGAGCTGCGCTCCACCCCCTCGCTCAGGTCCTCGAGTCCGAGCCCTCGGGTGTCGATGCACGTGCCGCAGACGAGAACCCGACCGCCCTTCACCCCTACGCCCCTCAGCATTCGCTCGACGTTGTAGTAGCCGTCGGGGGTCGTCTGGCCTCGCTTCGCCGCGAGGACGGCGTCACCCATGAGGAAGACGGTGATCTCGAGGTCGCCGTCGCGGCGGCCGAGATTGCCGGCGAGGCGCAGCGCGTTGTAGGTCCGCTCGCTGCCGTAGGGCGGGTCGTTCAGGACGACCAGCATCTTCATGGGGTCCTCCCCGTGTCGCGCCCCTCGCCCCGAATCTACCGACGGGCCGGGGTCGCGGGTCCGCGACGGTTGACCAGCTCCGCGAGCACGTCCCAGGAGGCCGCCGGATCGCCCCCGGGGTCGCTCACCCCGAGTCGGTCGACACGCGACCCCCACCGCGCGATCAGCCCGTCGGCGACGGACGCGGTGCGACCGACGGACGCCACCTGCTCGAGGAAGTCGTCGGGGACGAGTCGGCCCATCTCCTCCCAGCGACCCCGGACCGCGTGGCGGCCGAGCTCGTCGCCCAGGGCGGCGAGACCCGCCACCTCGAGCACGCCCCGGTAGGCGGGGGTGGAGGCGTAGAACGCGACCTGGTCCCGGACGGCCCGCGCCGCCTCCTCGCCCTCGCCGACCCCGACGAGGGCCGACAGGGACACCTCGAAGTCGCCACGTTCCCTCTCGCGCCGTGCGAAGCCTCGCTCGAGAGCGGGGCGGGTCACCTCGTCGAGGTAGCGAGCCGTGGTGAACGGGTGGACGAGCAGCCCGTCCGCGACCTCGCCCGCGACCTCGGTCATCGCGGGCCCCACGGCGGCGACGAAGACCCGGGGGGCGCCGAAGGAGTGCGGAGCGGGCCGAAAGAACGGGGGCATCAGCGTGAGTCGGTAGAACTCACCACGGACGTTGAGAGGGCGATCGTCGTTCCAGCTCGCCCAGATGGCCCGCAGCGCGGCCACGTACTCCCTCATCCGCGCGGCCGGCTGCGACCAGGGCATCGCGTAGCGCCGTTCGATATGGGCGCGAACCTGACTTCCGAGTCCCAGGACGAGTCGTCCGCCGCTCAGCACCTGGACGTCGTTCGCCAGCATGGCCGTGTTCATGGGGCTGCGCCCGAAGGCGACGAGCACGCTGGTGCCGAGGGTGAGGGACGAGCTCACTCGCGCCGCTCCCGCGAGGGTGAGGAGCGGGTCGTGACCGATCTCCGACGCCCAGGCGCCGTCGAGGCCGAGGGATTCGATGGCGCGAGCCCCGTCGCCCGGGAAGTCGAGCGAGGCGTCAAGTTTCACGAGCCGCACACTACTGAAGGGTAAGGGCGACCACGACCCGACGGAGGTCCTGGTGAACCAAACATCTAGAATGGCGAGACGTCACCCGCGCCGACCTCGACCGCCGTGGGTTCGGACCGAAGGATGAGATGAGCGAGCGGACGCGTAGCGCGAAGAAGGGATCCCCCTCGGCCGACGGGAGCGTACCGCCGGGCCTGACCGACGAGGAGGGTCGTCGTCTCCTCGACTTCTACCGCCGCATGGTCGTCATCCGCCGCTTCGAGGAGCGGGCGGCCCGCGGCTACACCCAGGCCCTCATCGGCGGCTACTGCCACCTCAACCTGGGCGAGGAGGCCGCGGTGGTCGGCCTCGTCGCCGCGCTCGACGAGCGCGACTACCTCTTCACCAACTACCGCGAGCACGGCTACGCGATCGAGCGAGGGATCTCGCCCGAACGGGTCATGGCCGAGCTCTACGGGCGGGTGGACGGGGTCTCGAAGGGTTGGGGCGGCTCGATGCACCTCTTCGACGTCGACCACCGCCTCCTCGGTGGCTACGGCATCGTCGGCGGCCAGCTCCCGCTCGCGACCGGAGCGGCCCTCGCCATCTCGTACCGCGGCAGCGATGAGGTCGTGATGTGCACTATGGGCGACGGGACCACCAACATCGGGGCCTTCCACGAATCGCTGAACCTCGCGGCGTTGTGGCATCTCCCCATCGTCTACGTCATCATCAACAATCGGCTCGGCATGGGTACGACGGTCGAGAAGTCCTCGGCCGAGCCCGAGCTCGCGCGTCGCGCCGCGAGCTACCGGATGGCCTCGGCGCGCGTCGACGGCCTGGACCCCCTCGCGACCTACGAGGCGACACGGGCGGCGGTCGCGGCGGCGCGGGCCGGTGCGCCGTTCCTGCTCGAGGTCGTGAGCGAGCGCCTGCGCGGACACTCGGTCGTCGATCCGGCGAAGTACCGCACCGCCGAGGAGGTCGAGGCCCTGACCAGCCACGACCCGATCCACACCGTGGGAGCCCGACTCATGGTCGAAGGCCTGCTCGACGCCGCCGGGCTCGCCGCCCTCGACGAGGAGGCCAAGGCGATCGCGGAACGGGCGTCGGCCTTCGCGGAGTCGAGTCCGCACCCCGACCCCTCGACCCTCTTCGACTACACCTACGCGACCCCGGTCGCGAACGATCTGCACCGACTTCCCGGCGAACCCCTCTTCGCGGCTCGCCCCCGTCCCACGGAGGTGGCGTGATGGCCGTGATGACCTTCCGCCAGGCTCTGCACGACACCCTGCGCGACGAGATGCACCGCGACGAGAACGTCGTCCTCATGGGCGAGGAGATCGGTGTCTTCGAGGGCTCCTACAAGATCACCGCGGGCCTGCTCTCGGAGTTCGGCGAGCGTCGGGTGCGCGACACGCCGATCGCCGAGGAGGGCTTCACCGGTGCGGCGATCGGCGCCGCGATGCTGGGCCTGCGCCCCGTGGTGGAGATCATGACGATCAACTTCTCCCTGCTCGCGCTGGACCAGATCGTCAACCACGCCGCCAAGATCTACGGGATGTTCGGTGGACAGGCCCGCGTGCCACTGGTGATCCGAACCCCGGGCGGCGGTGGACAGCAACTAGGCGCGACCCACTCGCAGAACATCGAGCTCTACTACGCCTTCGTCCCGGGCATGAAGGTCGTCGCGCCGTCGACCCCGGCCGACGCCAAGGCCCTGCTGCTCGCCGCGATCCGCGATGACGACCCGGTCCTCTTCCTCGAGAACCTGGCCCTCTACAACACCAAGGGTGACGTGCCCGACGGGGACGCGCCGGCCGAGATCGGTCGCGCTGCGGTCACCCGACGCGGCAGCGACCTCACGCTGATCGGCTACTCCCGTACCGCGTTCGTCGCGAACCAGGTCGCCCAGGAGCTCGCCGAGACCGAGGGACTCGACATCGAGGTCGTCGACCTGCGCAGTCTGCGTCCGCTCGACCGCACGACGATCGTCGAGTCGGTCAAGCGCACCAGTTGCGCCGTCGTTCTCGAGGACGACTGGCTGACCTACGGCATCGGCGCCGAAGTCGCCGCCACCATCTCGGACGGGGCCTTCGACTACCTCGACGCCCCGGTGCGTCGCGTAGCGATGGCCGAGGTCCCGCTCCCCTACTCGAAGGTCCTGGAGACCGCGGCACTGCCCTCCCACGAGGACGTGATCAACGCCGTGTACCAGACCCTGGACGCCGTCGGCCGCCGCCGGCCGGCCGCGCGGAGGTAACCCGATGATCGAGATCACCATGCCCCGACTCTCCGACACGATGGAGGAGGGGGCTATCTCGGCGTGGCGCAAGCGTCCCGGGGACCACGTCGAGCCCGGTGAGGTCCTCGTCGAGATCGAGACCGACAAGGCCACCATGGAGTACGAGGCCTACGACGCCGGAACCCTGGCCGCCGTGCTGGTCCGCGAGGGCGACACCGTGCCGATCGGAACGCCGATCGCGCTGATCGACGACGGCCGAGCGGGGGGAGCGGTGCCCGCCACCGCGTCGACCGCCACCGAGCCGGAGTCGATCACGGTCGACGCGGACCGTCCCGCCACGGTCCCGGCCGCCCCCACGGCTCCGGCCACGAGTGCCCCGGCCATGAGCGGCGCCGAGCTCGACGCTCGCACCGCCTCACCGCTCGTGCGCCGTCTGGCGCGCGAGCACCACCTCGACCTGCGCGCCGTCACGGGTACCGGGCCCGGCGGTCGCATCATCCGCAGCGACATCGAGGAGCTCCTCGCCGCGAGCGCCGCCACCACCTCGGTGGCGACCGCCGCCGCTCCCCCCGGCTCGCCGCGTCCCTCCGTCCAGGTCGCCTCGGCCGAGGAGAAGCGTGGCAGCCGCACCGTCCCGATGAACAACCCGCGTCGGGTGATCGCCCGGCGCCTCGGGGAGAGCGCGCGTACCATCCCCCACTTCTTCGTCACGGCCGTCGCCGACGTCGAGGACCTCGTCCGCCTGCGGACCGAGATGAACGCCCACCTCATCGCCACCGGCCAGCCGAAGATCAGCCTGAACGATCTCGTCATCCGCGCCGTCGCCCTGGCGCTGCGGTCCCACCCCGAGGTCAACGCCTCCTACGTCGGTGACGACAGTCCCACGATGCTCATCCACGAGCGGATCAACATCGGCATGGCGGTCGCGTCCGACAACGGGCTCGTCGTGCCGGTGATCATGGACGCCGACGAGATGTCCCTGGTCCAGATCTCGGCCCGGGCCCGGGAGCTGGCGGCCCTGGCCGACGCGAAGCGCCTCACCATCGACCACATGTCGGGCGGCACGTTCACCATCTCGAACCTCGGGATGTTCGGCGTGGAGCAGTTCACCGCGATCATCAATCCTCCCGAGGGGGCGATCCTGGCCGTCGGCTCCACGTTCCGCGAGCCGGTGGCGATGGGCGACGAGATCGTCCTGCACCACCGGATGCGCTTCACGATGTCGTCCGACCACCGGATCATCGACGGGGCGCTGGCGGCCCAGTTCCTCCAGACCCTGAGCGGGATCCTGGAGCACCCCTACTCGCTCGTCCTGTAGCGGTCCTAGAGATCACTCGCCGCGACCAGTCCGTCGAGGACGGCCTCCTCGACGGTGCGCGGCGCGCGAGCGTCGCCCACCACGATCGGGGCCCGGCCCCGCTCCCGCAGGGCCTCCGCGAGAGCCGCGTCGGGAGCGCCTCCCGCCGACACCACGACGCCGTCCACGTCCTCGACGAGGACCGGGCTCCCGGTGAGGACGCTCTCGAGGTACGCCGTGTCCTCGTCGACCCCGCCCAGCCGCAGGAGGGGTCGGGTGACGACCCCCTCGCGCTCGAGGGCCACCAGTTGCCCGTCGCGTACGTACTGCTGGAGTCGGTCGCCCGCCGCGTAGCCGGTGACCGCGAGAGTCACCCGCCGCCCGGCACGAGCCAGCAGGCGCGCCACGCCGAGACCCGTCCACTCCCCGCGCGAGTCCGCGACGAGGACGTGTCCGTCCGGCGCCGACCCGACGTCGTGCACGACCGACCAGGCGTCGACGACTCGGGGACTCCCCTGCCGCTCGACCGGCGGCGTATAAGGTCGGGCCCCGGTCGCCACGATGACCACCTCCGGATCGTCCCGTTCGACGAGGTCGGCGTCGACCCACTGGCCGACGATGATCTCCACGCCGGCCCGCTGCGCCTCGCGGCGGAGGTTGTCGGCGACGCCCCCGAACTCCTCGCGGCCCGGCAGGCGCTCGGCGAGCAGCACCTGGCCGCCGACCCGGCGGCCCGCCTCGTAGAGACGCACCGCGTGCCCCCGCGACGCGGCGACCGCGGCGGCCTTCAGTCCCGCGGGGCCGCCGCCGACGACCAGTACTCGCCGGGGGTCTCGGGTCCTCACGACGGTGCCGTAGCGCCGCTCCCGCCCGGTCTCCGGACGCTGGATGCACGAGATCGGGTGACCCTGGTGGAAGTGGCCGATGCACGCCTGGTTGCATCCGACGCACGATCGAATGTCGTCGAGCTCGCCCGCCACCGCACGACGCGGCATCTCCGGATCGCAGATCAGGGCTCGCGTCATCACGCAGGCGTCCGCCTGACCATTCGAGAGGATCCGCTCGGCCTCCTGGGGCTGGTTGATGCGTCCGGCCACCAGGATCGGAACGTCGACCTGCGTCCGTAGCCGCGCGGCCGCCGGAGCCACGTAGCCGTTGGCGAAGCCCATGTCGGGAGCGATGTGGTCGGATCCCCCGAGGGTCGCCGACGTTCCCGTCGTGACGCTCACGTAGTCGAGGACTCCCCGTGCCGCCAGGGCGACGACCGCCTCCGTCGCCTCGTCGACGTCGAGGCCCGCGGGGTCGTGCTCGTCGAGTGAGATCCGTAGCCCCACGGCCGCCGCGGGCCCGGCGCCCGCCCGGACGGCGTCCATCACCTCGTCGAGGAAGCGGCGACGGTTCTCGCGCGACCCGCCGTACGCATCCTCCCGTCGATTGACGTGGGGACTGAGAAACTGCGCCGGGAGATACCCGTGGCTCGCGACGACCTCGACTCCGTCGAGGCCGGCCCTGATCAGGCGCTCGGCGGCCGCGCCGTAGCCGGCGACGATCTCGGCGACCTCTTCGCCACGCAGCGCGCGCGGCGTCACCCGGAACCTCTCCGTCGGGATGGCGGAGGGAGCGACCGCGACGGGGGCCGAGCCGTCCACCGACTCCATGACTTCGCGACCCGGGTGGAACAGCTGCCCGAGCAGCACCGTACCGAACGGGTGGACGGCCCCGGCGAGGGCGCGGTACCCCGGGATGCACTCGTCACTCGTCGCCATCAAGACGTGACTGGTGTAGCGAGCGGTCTCGTGGACACCCGCCACCTGAATGACGATGCATCCCGCACCGCCCCTCGCACGCGCCTCGTGATAGGCGATCAGCTGATCGGTGACGAGCCCGTTGTCGACCATCACGGTGTCGTGACCCGATGAGACGATGCGGTTCGGCGCCTCCACGGGACCCAACCGGAGGGGGCGGAAGAGGTGGGGGAACCGCGCGGGGGTCACGCCGCTCACGATGCCGACCTCTCGCTGTGCCCCGCCACCCCAGTGAAACTATCCGGGGCGACCTCGCGACCACGCCGGGCACGACCGAGCGACTCGAACGGCTCGCTCGCCGGACTGCGGGCTCTCGGGTGCTCACGGGCGCGAGAGTGTGACGGGCGTCGACGTTGCGTCGGCGGACCGTGGCCGTGCGGGCTCGCTGATGGATCGGGCCAGGGTGCCGACCAGCGCCACGCGGCGTGAACCAGCGTCTCCGTCTCGCGAGCGACCGAAGGACTCGCTGATGCCACGCGGACCGAGCGCGATTCCGTACGCCACCGAGATGCCCTTCGTCGGTGGAGACGACGGGTGGGCGATCCGGCGGGCCCCACCATCGACGACCGATCGCGCCACCGTCATCCGTCACGGTGGCCAACGGTGGACACTCCTCGCCACGTGATCACGAACGATGACGCCGACGAGCCCTTCCGAGACGTTCATCGCGAACGTGTCACGAAGGTCTCGCGCGCGTCGGACACCCCGCGTGGCGATCGTCGCGACCATCGAGCACGGACTCACCAACGCCCTCGTCGAGTCGTTCAACACGAAGATCCGGCTCATCGCTCGCCGGGCCTTCGGCTTCCACCACGTCGGTGCCCTCATCGCGCTCTCGAGGCTCACCCTGAGCGGCCAGCGGCCCCAACTACCCACATGAACGGCAGGAGAGTCTCATTTGGTGAATTCCCCGTGGTCAAACGCACCGCCGTGTCGTTCAGGGAAGAAGGCACCGTCAATCAGTCCCCGACCGGCGCCATCGATGGCACAACATGCCCATAGGCCGTAGAACGATCGCAACGGTGTCTAGTCCGTGACAGACTTGGCACGGACCGTACGCCGGGGGCGTCAGCGGCGTATTGTTGACGGCTCTGTCGTCGACAACGTGGATTCGCTACCGCCCTGTCACACAAGGCGAGGTGAGACTCTCTCTGAGTCGTCAACGAAGTTCAGTTCCTCGGTGCGGTCGTGTCCAGGCGCTGAAGTATGTCCGACGCATTGACTCCCAGCGCTCCCAGCAGTGCCGCCGAGGGATCAGGCGACCGGAGCGCGACGATGCGATTCACAAGCTGATCGGCCGTGACCTGAGTCTTGCGGCGATTGGGTCGAACTGCGTCCTCGAGCACCTTCTTGGCCGCGGGTGTCATGCGCAGGCGACCTTGGCGCATCACGTCTCTGAACTTCGGTTCCTTCGGTAGGGCCCGCGTCGGCGCGGGTGCCACCTCGAGATCGAGTCCCGCGCCGAAGGTCGCCAGCGCCGACCGATCAAGTGACTGCAGAGCGTCACGGGCCTGCTGCAACGTCACGCCCAAGAGAGTCTCCACTGAGGGTTCCTCCAGCGCAGCGAGCACGAGATGTTCGGTGCCCACCCGGCGATCTCCTCGACGACGGGCCTCCTCGCTGGCCCGCAGGTAAAGGGCCCAGACGTGAAAGGTCTCTGGCGCAACTGAGTTACTGGTCACGAAGACTCCTTGTTGTACTTGGTGTGCACGGACTGGCGTGTGACCCCCAGGGCATCGCCGATCTGCTTCCACGACCAGCCCTTCTGTCTAGCCAGGGCCACGCTGTTCGCTTCGACTCTCTCTGCAAGGCGGTGGAGCGCCAGCGAGGCACGAAGACTGACGGCCGGGTCGTCCGACGAGACATCCAACTTAAGATCGCTGCCATCCATGCTTGTCAGTTTAGCCTGACACCTGATATATGTCAAATGAAACTGACGGGTTCCGCCTCGGCGCTGTGCGGTCACCTGGACCACTCGCTACGCCTTTGGTGGCGAGGGTCTCCGTGAACGCCGCGTCGTCGACATCGCCCGTGGCGACTGCGTCACTTCGTAGTCGCGCTCTGGTCTCACGCAGCGTCACGGCTTCGCCAACAGAGTCTCCGGGCGCTCCATGGGGCCCTGGCGAGATCGATCACGGAGTAGCGGCCGCGCCGTAGGAACCGGTTCACCTCCATCGCCTGCGCGTGCTGATCGATCGCGCGAGCGACCCGTACCGCCTCGTCGAGGCTCCTAGCCGGGATCCACATCATCTTGGACTCGCGCCCGAAGTCCTCAGGCGTCTCGAAGCAGTCCCGTGGACGTGGCGAAGGTGGCGTGGTCCGTCACGCGTCACGCGAGACGGCGGCCCTCCGGGGAGGACCGCCGTCGACGTCGCTGTCACCAAGTGGAATTTGCGGTGTCACTTCGTGCAAGGACACATGTCACTTGATGAAATTTTGGTCCGTCACCTGGTGCACGTTCACATCAGCTGCAGCCGCTCGTCGTGCCACAACTCGCACAGACGAAGCACGAGCCCGCCTGCTGCATCACGTTGCCACACTGGTAGCACATCGGCGCGTCGCGAACTTCCCGACGGCGCGTCGGAGCCGGGGCCGTCGGAGCCGCCGCCGCTACCACCGGAGCCGAGGTGGCGGGCGGGGTTGGGGCGTCGAGCAACGTGGGCTGGGCGTTCACGCCAACTGACGGAGTCGCTTGCTCGACCACCTCGGGCAGGGTCGGCTGAAGGCGCTCGTTGGTCGAGAAGATGCCCAACTCCTCGCGCTCGCTCGGGTCCAGGTAGTCGAGGGCCAGACGGCGGAAGATGTAGTCGACGAGTGACGTGGCGATCCGCAGATCGGCGTCGTCAGTCATTCCCGACGGCTCGAACTTCATGTTCACGTACTTGCGCACGTAGGTCGCGAGCGGGACCCCGTGCTGGAGTCCGAGGCTGATGGAGATGGAGAAGGCGTCCATGATCCCCGCGAGGGTCGACCCCTGCTTCGAGACCTTGATGAACACCTCACCCGGACGGCCGTCCTCGTACTCGCCGACCGTGACGTACCCTTCGCAATCGGCCACGCGGAAGGCGAAGGTCTGGGACACGCGCTTACGCGGCAGGCGCTCCCGCACGGCCCCCACCACCACGTGGGAGGCCGTCGTCTTCGCGGCCTCGAGAGCGGCCTCGAGCTTGGCGATCTTCCCGTACAGCTCGGCGTAGTGCGCGTCCTCCTCCACGACCGTGGCGTCCGGCGTCGTGGCCGCCGACTCCTTCTTCACGGTGGAGAGTGGCTGGCCCACCTTGCAGTTGTCGCGGTAGATGGCGACGGCCTTCAGTCCCAGGCGCCACGCCTCGAGGTGGAGGTCCTCCACCTCCTCGACGGTGGCGTCCTCGGGCATGTTCACCGTCTTCGAGATCGCTCCGGAGATGAACGGCTGGACGGCGGCCATCATCTTCACGTGTCCCAAGTAGTGGATCACGTTGTCGCCCATCGAGCAGGCGAAGACCGGCAGGTGCTCGGCCTTGAGGGCGGGCGCCCCCACGATCGACTTGTTCTCGTCGATGTAGGCGACGATCGCCGCCGCCTCGTCCTCGCTGTAGCCGAGGGCGTCGAGAGCCCGCGGAATGGTCTGGTTGACGATCGACATGTTCCCGCCACCCACGAGCTTCTTCATCTTGACCAGACCCAGGTCCGGCTCGATGCCTGTCGTGTCGCAGTCCATCAGCAGGCCGATCGTCCCCGTCGGAGCGAGCACCGAGGCCTGGGCGTTGCGCACGCCGTAGCGCTCGCCGAGCTCGACGGCCTCGCGCCACGCCTCGCGCGCCGCGCCCACGAGGTGCGCGGGCACCTCCCGATCATCGATCTCGTCGGCGGCCGCCCGGTGCATGCGCAGAACGTTCAGCATGGGCTCGGCGTTGTCCGCGTAGCCCTCGTGGGGCCCGAGCCGACCAGCGATCCGGGCACTCGTCACGTAGGCGTGCCCGGTGAGCAGCGCGGACACCGACGCCGCCCACGCCCGTCCGGCGTCCGAGTCGTAGGCGAGACCCGACGCCATGAGGAGGGCCCCCAGGTTGGCGTAGCCGATGCCCAACTGGCGGAACTTGCGAGAGTTCTCGCCAATCTTCTCGGTCGGGTAGTCCGCGAAGCCCACGATGATCTCCTGGGCCGTGAAGACGACCTCCACGGCGGCGCGGAAGGCCTCCGTGTCGAACCGCCCGTCGGCCAGGAGGAACTTGAGCAGGTTGATGCTCGCGAGGTTGCACGCGGAGTTGTCGATGTGCATGTACTCCGAGCACGGGTTCGATCCATTGATACGGGCCGTGTTGGGCGACGTGTGCCACTTGTTGATCGTCGTGTCGAACTGCAGGCCCGGGTCGGCGCACTCCCAGGCGGCCTGGGCGATCTCGTGCCAGATCTGGCGGGCCTTCACCGTCGTGATGACCGAGCCGTCAGAGCGAGCCGTCAGGCTCCAGTCACCGTCGGCGAGGACCGCGTGCATGAACTCGTCGGTCACGCGGACGGAGTTGTTGGCGTTCTGGTACTGGATCGAGTTGATGTCCTTCCCGTCGAGGTCCATGTCGAAGCCGGCGTCACGCAGGACGCGAGCCTTCTCCTCCTCGCGGGCCTTGCACCAGATGAACTCCTCGACGTCCGGGTGATCCACGTCGAGGATGACCATCTTCGCGGCGCGGCGCGTCTTGCCGCCGGACTTGATCGTCCCGGCCGAGGCGTCGGCCCCACGCATGAAGGACACGGGACCACTCGCCGTACCGCCACCCTCGAGGGGCTCGGAGCTCGCGCGGATCCGC
Source organism: Acidimicrobiaceae bacterium (assembly GCA_027449885.1). Taxonomy (GTDB): domain Bacteria; phylum Actinomycetota; class Acidimicrobiia; order Acidimicrobiales; family RAAP-2; genus RAAP-2. Next base: position 80,326 of record DAIDKS010000040.1, on the reverse strand, counting down.
GACAGGTTGACGCCGGCGCCGGAGCCACCCTTGAAGATGATCCCCTCCTCCGTGTACCAGTTGAGGATCGACCGCATCGAGTCCTCGACGGCGAGGATGAAGCAGGCACTGCCCTGCTGAGGAACGCCCGGGACCCCGATGTTGAACCAGACCGGCGAGTTGAAGGCCGCCTTCTGGGTCACGAGCAGGTGCTTCAGTTCGGCGCGGAAGGTCTCGGCCTCCTCGTCGTCGGCGAAGTAGTCACCCTCGACGCCCCACGCGGTGATCGTGTCGACGATACGGTCGACGACCTGCTTCAGGCTCCACTCGCGCTCCGAGGTCCCCAGGGTGCCCCGAAAGTACTTCTGAGCGAGGATGTTGGTCGCGTTCATCGACCACGACGCCGGGACCTCGACCCCGAGCTGCTCGAAGGCCACCGAACCATCGCGATAGTTCGTGATGCGCGCGTCACGGCGCTCCCAGACCACCTCGTCGTACGGGTGCCGGTCATCCACCGTGAAGTACCGGCGGATCCCAATCCCCACTCGCTGCGGAGCGATAGCCATTTTCGTCTCTCTCTCGTTCGTTCCCGACACCGCACGCACCTGTCCGCGATGGGCGGGGAAGCGACCGCTCCCCCCTGCAACCACAATATGTAGTGGCCGATGGCACATCGCATCGCAAGATGCTGTGTCATTACACCACTGTAATTACCACGGTGTCAACGAGAACTTCGTTCAGCCCGGAATCTCAAGGGAATCACCCCGCCCTCTGGCTAGCCTCGGCGCGTGGAGGTCGTCATCGCGCTCGACGCCGGCACGACGAGCGTTCGGGCCGTCGCCCTGGACCGCTCCGGACGGGAGGTCGCGACCGCGTCGCGACCCCTCGCCTCGACGTTTCCCGAGCCCGGACTCGTCGAGCAAGACGCCGCGGAGATCGCGGAGCTCGCCGTCGCCGTCCTGCGCGCCGTCGCGACAACGATCCATCACCACGGCCATCACGCCGTCGCCCTCGGCCTCACCAACCAGCGCGAGACGACTCTCGCGTTCGACCGCGACAGCGGTCACCTCCCGCACCGCGCTCTCGTCTGGCAGGACCGACGGACGGCACCACGGTGCGACGAACTGCGATCCCTCGGTGTCGAGCCCCGCCTGCGCCGCGCCACCGGACTCGTCCTGGACCCGTACTTCTCGGCGACCAAGATGGAGTGGCTCGCCGATCACGGCCACCTCGACGGCCTCGTCGCCCCGTCCCTCGCCACCCTCGACACCTGGCTCGTCTGGTGGCTGACGGGTGGGGCCGACGGCGGCGAGTTCCTCACCGAGCCGTCGAACGCGTCGCGCACGCTGCTGCTCGATCTCACGACACTCCGCTGGTCCCCGCCGCTACTCGCGACATTCGGCGTCGACCGCGATCTGCTCCCGGACCTTCGTCCCTCCACCGGGCCGTTCGGTCACGTCGACGGCCGCGTCGTCCCCGAGCTCGCTCACCTGCCCATCGCCGCCGTCCTCGGGGACCAGCAGTCCGCCCTCTTCGGCCAGGCCGGCTTCACGCGGGGCGTCGTCAAGGCGACCTACGGCACCGGGTCGTTCGTGCTCGCCCACGCGGGCGACGCGCCTCCCGAGCCGGTCGACGGACTGCTCGGCACCGTCGCCTGGGACCTCGGGCCCGTCGGACCGGTCAGCTACGCCCTCGAGGGCTCGGCCTTCGTCGCGGGGGCGGCCGTGCAGTGGTTACGCGACGAGCTAGGCCTCATCGCGCGCGCGAGTGACCTCGAACCCCTCGCCCGCACCGTGGCCGACGCGGGAGGGGTCCAGGTCGTCCCCGCCTTCACCGGTCTCGGATCACCCTTCTGGCGCCCTGACGCGCGAGGGGCGATCACCGGGCTGAGCTCGGCGAGCGGCCCCGGCCACCTCGCCCGCGCGCTCGTGACGAGCCTCGCCCACCAGGTGCGGGCGATGACCGACGCCATGAGCGGGGCCGGACTCGCCCCGGTCGAGATCCGCGCCGACGGCGGCGCGGCCGCGATGGACCTCCTGCTCGAACTGCAGGCGACGGACTCGCGCGTCGAGGTCGTGCGCAGCACCCACCTCGAGGCGACCGCCCGTGGCGCGGCCACCCTCGCGGGACTCGCGACGGGACTCTGGGGCTCGCTCGACGAGTTGACCGACCTATGGTCGACGGACCGACGCGTCCGGCCGGCCGACCCCGCGGCCCTCGACGCCGACTACGCGGCCTGGCGGCGCGCGGTCGAGCGCGCCTAGGGTCGCTCGACAAGGGGGGTGAACATGGTCGAGCACTCGTCGCGCGTCGTCCTCGAGGGTCTCGCCTTCGGCGAGAGCCCGCGCTGGCACGACGACCGGCTCTGGTTCAGCGACTTCTATCGACACGGGGTCTTCTCCCTCGACGTGGCGACGCTCGAGGAGCGGCGCGAGGTGTCGATCCCGGGCCAGCCGTCGGGCTTGGCGTGGGCGCCCGACGGGGCCCTGCTCGTCGTCTCCATGACCGATCACCGACTGCTGCGGGTCACGGACGGACCTCCGACGACCCTCGCCGACCTGAGCGACTACTGCGGCTTCTGGGCGAACGACCTCCTCGTCGGGCCGCGCGGGCACGCCTACGTCGGGAACTTCGGCTTCGATCTCGACGCGCTCATCGCCGCCGAGGGCGTCGCCGGTCTCCTGGCGACGCCTCCCCCGACCACGAACCTCGTCGTCCTCGATCCGAACGGCGCGGTGCGACAGGTCGTCGCGGACATGTCCTTCCCCAACGGCGCGGTGCTCACGCCGGACGGTGCGACGCTGATCGTCGCCGAGACCCTCCGGTCGCGCCTGAGCGCCTTTCGGGTCGCCGACGACGGAACTCTCCACGATCGGCGCGTCTTCGCCGACCTGGGTCCGGTCGCCCCCGACGGGATCTGCCTCGACGCCGAGGGGTGCGTGTGGGTCGCGAACGCCGTCGCCCCCGAGGTGCGTCGCGTCGCGGAGGGAGGCGCGGTCCTCGGCCGCGTCACGACGACGCAGCCGGCCTTCGCCTGCGCACTGGGCGGGACAACGCGAACCACGCTCTTCGTGATGACCGCCCCGACCTCGAGCCGCTTCGTCGTCGCCGACGCGCGCGACGGCGCCATCGAGGCCGTCGAGGTCGGCGTGCCGGGAGCCGGGTGGCCCTAACCGCGGAGTTCGGGTAGTGCCCGTCGCAGGGCCCGCATCGCCTGGGCGGTGCGGGCCTCGTTCTCGATGAGGGCGAAGCGCACGTGTCCGTCACCCCCCTCACCGAATCCGACGCCGGGACTCGTCGCGACGTCGGCCCGTTCGACGAGGTGCGTCGCGAAGGCGAGCGACCCCATCGCACGGTACGGCTCGGGGATCGGGGCCCAGAGGAACATCGATCCGCGCGGCGCGACGACGGGCCACCCAATCCGGTTGAGGCCCTCGACGAGGGCGTCGCGCCGCGACTGGTAGACGGCCCGCAGCTCGTCCGGGTACGCCTTCGCCTCGTTCATCGCGACGATGGCGGCGATCTGGACCGGCTGGAAGGTGCCGTAGTCGAGGTAGCTCTTCAGCTTGGTGAGGGCGGCGACGATCTCGGCGTTGCCCACCATGAAGCCGACGCGCCAGCCCGCCATCGAGAAGGACTTCGTGAGCGTGTACAACTCGACGCACCGCTCCTTCGCCCCCGGGACCTCCAGGATCGAGGGCGGGCGGTAGCCGTCGAATCCGAGGTCGGCGTAGGCGAAGTCGTGACAGACGACGAGGTCCCGCTCGGCCGCGAAGGCCACCAGGCGCCGCATGAACGCGAGGTCGACGGTCGCCGTCGTCGGGTTGTGGGGGAAGGAGCAGATGAGGACGCGCGGACGCACCTCGGCCGCGTCGTAGGCGGCGGCCGCTGACGCCAAGAAGGCCGCTCCCGGATCCCCGCCCTCGCCGGGATCGCCGACCGGCACCGGGACGACCGTGGCGCCCGCGAATCCGGGCCCGGCGAGATGGATCGGGTAGCTGGGCGTGGGGACGAGGGCGCTGTCCCCGGGGCCGAGCAGGACCCACATCAGGTGGGTGAGACCCTCCTTCGCCCCGATGGTCGTCACGACCTCGGTCTCGGGGTCGAGATCCACGCGAAAGACCTCGCGGTAACGCTGGGCGATCGCGGCCCGCAGGTTGGGGATCCCCCGGCTCGCGCTGTAGCGGTGGTTACGCGGGTTGTGCGCAGCCTCGGCCAGCTTCTCGACCGCGACGTCGGGACTGGGGAGGTCGGGGTTCCCGAAGCCGAAGTCCACGACGTCGCGGCCGGCGGCCCGGGCGGCGGCCTTCAGTCCGTTGATCTGAGCGAAGACGTACGGGGGCAGGCCGGTGATGCGTCGGAACTCCATTGCGGAACCCTACAGAACACGGTCCTCTCGGCGCCACACCCCGAGTCGCTCCGTGTCCGCCCCGGGACCCAGCACGGCCCACGTGACGCCCGCCTCGCGCAACGCGTCGAGGTGCGCCTCGAGGTCGATCGGGGTCGGCCCGGCCCAGCTCACCCGCCCGTCACGTGCGGCCTCGACGACGCGCTCGATGGGAGCGTCCCACAGGTTGAGCGTGACGCCGAGCGCGCGGGCGATCCCGTTGGTCGTGGGCCCCCCGGCACCAATCCACACCTCAGCGAGCGGGCTCAGCGACGCGGCGACGGCGGACAGGTGCTCGCGGCGACGGGCGGCGTCCTCGTAGGGCAGGCCGTAGGCGAGGTTCTCCGCGGACGACAGGCGGTCACCCGTGCCGAGAGCGGCGACCACCCGTCCCGGCGCCACGCGCGCGAGGGTCGCCAAACCCCTCACCAGGTGCTCCGGCGAGCCCAGTCCGACCCGGGCCACCAGTGGGCCGACCACGAGAGCGGGATGTCGGGCCGCGACGTCGGCCAGCACCGGCAGCGGCGCGAGGGCGGGACGGGTCGGTGAGCCCATCGGCCACAGGTGGTCGTAGGCGAAGACGCCGTCGATACCGGCGAGTGCGGCCCGCGCCGCCACGTCGCGAGCCCGTTCGGCCGTCACCTCGAAGGTCGGAAGGAGGATGCCGACCCTCACGAGCCCTCCCGGGCCACGAGTCCGGCCCCGAGAGCCCCCGCGCTCTCGCCGCATCCGGCGAGGTGCCAACGGGTCGGGGGGCGCGCCGACGCTCCCTCGAGCAGGTCCGCGAGACGCGCGGCGGCGGTCGGGAGGAAGAGGTCGCCCTCGCGTGCGAGCCCCCCTCCGACGACGACGTCGGTCACGTCGAGCGCCGCGATCAGGTTGGCGACGCCGAGCGCCAGCCAGGCCGCGAGTGACGTGAGCGCCGTGAGCGCCGTTTGGTCGAGAGCCCTCGCCCGAGCGACGACGCCGGGTCCCCCACCCTCTCCCGACCCGCCGGCGGCCCGTTCGAAGCGCTCGAGTCCGGCCGCCGAGGCGTACCGCTCCCAGCAGCCCCGCCCGCCGCAGGGACAGACGACGCCGCCGGGATCCACCACCATGTGCCCGTACTCTCCGGCGAAACCACGGGGACCGGCCCGCACGACGCCGTCGCGCACGAGGGCCCCCCCGATGCCCGTCCCCAGGGCCACGAAGAGGAAGTCGTCGAGGCCGCGGCCCGCCCCCCACGCGCCCTCGGCGCGGGCGGCCGCCGCGGCGTCGTTCACCACCCTCGGCCCGGGCCATCGCGACGGCCAGTGGGCTCGCAGGTCGAGGCCCCGGGCCGCGGGGAGGTGCGGCGAGAAGCGTAGGACGCCCCCGCGGTCGACGAGCCCCGGAAGTCCGACGCCGATGGGCGCGTCCCGCCACTCACCGTCGGCCCCGAGCACCGACACGACCTCCTCAATCGTCGCGCAGAGCTCCTCGGGTGATTCCGTGGGCGTCGGGCGTCGCTCCTCGGCGAGGACGCGACCCGCGGCGTCGACGACGACCCCGAGGACCTTCGTCCCGCCCACGTCGACGCCGATGGCGGGACGGCTCACGGTCCCGTCGACGAGGACGACCTGGTGGCGTCGTAGGAATCGAGTCCCGCCGCGAGTCGCCCTGCGAGGACGTCCCAGTCGAAGTCCCGTCGCGTCAGGTCACGTGCGGCCTCGCCCATCGACGCGCGTCGCGCGGGTTCGTCGCGCAGGGTGACGAGGGTCCTCACCAGGGCGCGCGTCGAGCGGGGCCGATCGAGGACCAGGCCGGTCTCGCCGTGGACGACGGCTTCCGCGCTTCCACCGGACCGACCGGCGATCGAGGGGACGCCGCAGGCGGCCGCCTCGAGGAACACGATGCCGAAGCCCTCCTGCTCCAGTCCCGCCCACCGATTACGGCAGTCCATGACGAAGAGGTCGCTCGCCGCCAGCCACGGGGCGAGCAGGTCGTCGGCGACCCTCTCGAGGAATCGGACCGGGGCACCGGATCGTCGAGCTCGACGTTCCAGCCGCTCGCGATCTCGTCCGCCGCCCCCGATCGTCACGAGGAGCTCCGGCCAGGACGGCGCGAGGTGGGCCGCGGCGTCGATCAGGGTGTCCATGCCCTTGCGGGGCACGAGTCGGGAGAAGGAGCTCACGAGGAAGGTCTCCGGCGAGACGCCGAGGGTCGCCCGCGTCGCGTCTCGCTCCGGCGGCGTCGCCGGTCGGAATCGCTCCGTGTCGACTCCGGGGGGGACGCTCACGATCGGCGGCATCCACTCGGCCGCGACCCGACGGGCCTCCGCCTCCGGGTAGCCCCCCGCGCTCACGACCACGGTGGCGTGGCGCAGCACCCGCCGCAGGCTCGAGGCCACGAGCGGCAGCCGCCCCGGGATCGTGACCTCCGCGCCGTGCAGCACGACACCGTACGGGACCGACACGTGCGGTCCGAGGAGTCCCAGGGGCCACGCCGGGTCGAAGAGAACGAGGGAGGGGCGATGGCGCTCGATCGCCGCCTCGACCGCGGCGAGGGCCCGCGGGGTCGGGGCGAAGAGCGTGCTCGCCGGCACCCGCTCGATCACGAGTTCGCTGGAACGGTCGAACGCGTCGGCTCCGGGATCTGACGACGCGGTGAGCACCGCCGCCCGTCCCGGCTCGAGTCGGCGCCACAGCTCGTACAGGTAGACCTGGATGCCACCGGTCTTCGGGGGGAAGTCATTGGTCACCAGGAGGTGACGGGCCATCGTCCTACGCTAGCGAACTCCTCGTCGCCGACGCGGCGCCGTCGCGGTAGCGCAGGCGGGGGACGAGGCCCTGCTCGCCGAGAAGTTCGGCGACCCGCGCGTCGTCGGCGGTGAGACTGAGCGCCTCCTCGGCTCCCAGCACGTGAGTCACCAGGCAGTCCGCGCAGTCGGGGGTCCCTCGACGAGCGCACCCCGCGCAGCTGATCGACAGCACGATCTCGTTTCCTCGTGTCATGTTCACCTCCACGGCACGATGATGCCGGGTGGGTGTGACGTCACCGAGCCCCGGCCACCTCGCCACGGACCTGGCGCGGGTCGAAGGGGATCCCCTCGGTCACCACGGTGCCGTCGGTCTCGACGACGAGGAAGAACGGTGCCGCCGAGACACCGCTCGCCCCGAGCCATTCGGGGGCCCGGCGCACCGGCGTCGCCAGGTCCGCGTACTCCCTCACCGTCGCGTCGTCGGCGCAGAGCGCCATCAGCGGCAGCCCGAAGAAGTCGGCGCCGGCCTCGAGCAGGCGTCGACATCCGTCGCACGACGCCTTCACCGCGATGATGAGCGTTCGCTCACGGAGACGCACCGTCGTCGAGTCTCCCGCTCCGTCGAACGCCTCGATCTCCGGCGCCACGCGCCGGGGCCGCGGCGGATCGATGGAGCGCAGCGTCACGCGGTCTCGTCGATGACGTCGACGGAGCGACCGTGTCCGCACCAGCGGCAGGTGACCGACTCGACGGCCGACGAGACCACCTCGGGATCCTCGATCGTGAGCTCTCCCCCCACCGTGTAGTGGTAGAAGGCTCGCACGGTGGTCGTCTCCACCACGTCGAATCGCGTCAGGTTTCCGCAGGCGTTGCAGCGATACCGGGTCGTCACGGACCCACCGTACCGGGTGCGCGCCACCACTCCGACCGACGCTCGTCGTGCCACGGCGTGGTCACCCCCGGATCGATGACCGCGTCGTAGGCCCAGGGGACGGATCGGCCCCGGGCCTGGGCGCCGTCGATCACGCGTGCCAGGGCGAGTGGATGGCGCACCCGCGGCAGCACCCACGGACCCCCGACCGTCTCGAGGACGACGACGCCGCGACCGGTCACCCGTTCGCGGAGACGACGCTCGGCCCGAACCGCCACGACGTCGCGCAGGTCCACGCTCTCGACCGAGTGATCGATCACCCCGGCCTCCCAGAGGACGCGCTCGCTCGTCACGTGCACCTTCTGGCGACGCCACCGGGCGATCCGCCCGAGGGTGACGAGAGTGGCGGGTCCCACCACCACGAGGGCCAGCCACCACTGGTAGCGGTGCCAGGCACCCACCGAGTCCACCGCGACGCGCACACTCAAGGAGAGGGCCACGGTGAGGGTGAGCGGCTGGGCGATCCCCTGGGCGCTCGGCGTCACGCTCACCACCCGCTCCTCGCCGTCGCGCCAGCGCACCTGTGCCACGTCCCCAGCGTAGGACCCACCCGTGACGTCGGCCCCGTCTAACCTTCCCCCGTGCCCACCCCGCGATCCTGGGTCCCCGCGTACGTGGCCATCGGACTGTCGTGGGGCACGTCGTTCCTGTTCATCAAGTGGGCCCTCGAGAGCCTCGGTCCGGTGGCCATCGCCTTCGCGCGGTGCCTGCTCGGAGCGCTCACGATCCTCGCCGTCGCCCGCGCCCGCGGCATCGCGCTGCCCCGGGGTCGACGGGTCTGGGGACACCTGACCGTGGTGGCCCTGTGCCTGAACGCCGTGCCCGGCATCCTGTTCCCGTTGGCCGAGAGCCACGTCACCTCGATCCTCGCCGGATTGATGAACGCCCTCACGCCCCTCACCTCCCTCTTCTTCATCGGCCTCGTCTTCCGCGACGAGCCGGTCCACCGTCGCCAGGTCGTCGCGCTCGGAGTCGGACTCGTCGGCGTCCTCGTCGTCCTCGGGGTGTGGCGCGGACTGGGCCGCGCCCCGCTGTGGTCGATCCTGGCCCTCCTCGGCGCGGTCACCCTCTACGGCGTCGCCTTCCCGTACACGCGTCGCCACCTCTCCCCCCGACACGAGCCGCCGGAGTCCCTCGCGGCCGGACAGTTGGTCGCCGCCACGGTCGTCCTCGTCCCCGCCGTCCTCGTCGCCCCGGGCGCCGTCCACGGCGTGTCGGGGCACTCGGTGATCGCCCTTCTCGTCCTCGGGATCCTGTCGAGCGGGCTCGCGTTCGTCTGGAACATGAGGGTCATCGCAGCCGCCGGTAGCGCGATCGCCAGCACGACGACGTACATCACCCCGGTCGTCGCCGTGGTCGCGGGCGTCACCGTGCTGCACGAACCGCTCACCTGGAACGAACCCGTCGGCGGCCTCCTCGTCCTGGCGGGGGCCCTCGCGGGGCGACAGGCGTCGCGTCCTAGACGTTCCGCAGCTGGCGCGCCGACGTCGTGAAGTAGTCGGACATCTCCTGGTAGACCTCGTCGTCGATCTCCGGGCGAAGGGCGTCGAGCGAGTGCATCATGGCCGCGAGCCACGCGTCACGCGCCTGGCGGGTGACCGGAAACGGCTGGTGGCGCATGCGCAGCCGCGGATGTCCCCGCAGCTCCTCGTACTCTCGCGGACCACCCCAGTACTGGGCGAGGAAGAGGACCAGATGACGACGCGAGTCCCCGAGGTCCTCCGGATACATCGGACGCAGGATCGGATCGGCCGCCACGCCGACGTAGAAGCCCTCCACGAGGCGCTCGAAGAACGACCAGCCCCCCACTCGGTCGAAGACGCTCGGTTCCACCCGACCAGGCTACGGCGACGCCTAGACTGTCGGGGCCGTTGCACCGCGGGTGTAGCTCAATGGTAGAGCTCCAGCCTTCCAAGCTGGCTATGCGGGTTCGATTCCCGTCACCCGCTCCACGTTGACCCGATCCCCACTTGGTGGATCGCCCCGCCGACCACGCGTCCGCGACCGTAAGGTCCGACGTGCCCCGGAACAACTCGGCGGACTGCGCCGACGGGTCGGCGAACGGATGCTCAACGGCGAGGACGTGAAGGTCCCACCGCGGAGTACCCCATTTCCTCGGGGACTCCGTATCGATCGCTCCGCTGGAGCGTGTCGGTCGACTCCCGTCAGTCCGACTCTGACGGGGACCCGTCGTGAGCGTCGTTCGTGACGGCTCGAGCCGGTACGCCGACGACCACGCTGTAGGGCTTCACGTCCTTGGTCACGACGCTCTGAGCACCGACCCGGCTGTCGTGGCCCACGGTCACGGGACCGAGGATGGTCGCCCCGGTCCCGATCATGACGCGATCCTCGATCGTGGGGTGCCGCTTGCCGTGGCTCATGGTGACGCCCCCGAGCGTGACGCCGTGGAACATCGTGACGTCGTCCCCCACCTCGGCGGTCGCCCCGATCACCACTCCCGCGGCGTGGTCGATGAACAGCCTCCGGCCGATCTCGGCCGCCGGGTGGATGTCGACCGCCGTCAGCACCCGCACCGCCGAACTGACGATGCGGGCGCTGAGGAAGTGCCCGTGCCGCCAGAGGCAGTGGGCGATCCGGTAACCCCACAGGGCGTGAACCCCCGGATACGTGAGAGCCACCTCGAGCGCCGTGCGCGCCGCGGGATCCCGGTCGAGCGCGGCCTGCAAGTCCTCGCGCAAGCGCCCGACCAGACGAGTCAGGATCACTGGTCCCCCAGTCCGTCGAAGAGCGGCGTCGAGAGGTAGCGCTCGCCGAACGAGGCCGTCATGGCCACGATCGTCTGGCCGGCGCGCTCGGGTCGGGCCGCCACGCGCAGAGCGGCCGACACCGCCGCGCCCGAGGAGATCCCGAGGAGCAGTCCCTCGCGCGTGGCGAGGGCGCGCGCCGTCGCGAAGGCGTCGTCGTTGGTCACCGTCGCCACTTCGTCGACCACGCTCGCGTCGTAGTTCGCCGGGATGAAGCCGGCCCCGATCCCCTGAATCGGGTGAGGCCCCTTCTCGCCACCGGACAGGACGGGCGAGGCCGTTGGCTCGACGGCGACCACGTGCAGCGACGGCTTGCGCTCCTTCAGCGCCTGAGCGATCCCGGCGATGGTGCCGCCCGTGCCCACGCCCGCCACGAGGACGTCGATGCCGCCCTCGGTGTCGTCCCAGATCTCCTGGGCCGTGGTCTCACGGTGCACCTGAGGGTTCGCGGGGTTCTCGAACTGCTGGGGCATGTAGTAGCCGTGCTCGGCGACCAGCTCCTGGGCCCGGGCGATCGCGGCGTTCATCCCCCCGGGTCCCGGCGTGAGGATCAACTCGGCGCCGTAGCCGCGCAGCAGCATGCGCCGCTCCCGGCTCATCGTCTCGGGCATCGTGAGGATGCACCGGTAGCCGCGGGCGGCCGCGATCATCGCCAGGGCGATGCCGGTGTTGCCACTCGTCGGCTCGACGATCGTGTCGCCGGGATGGAGGAGCCCCGCGGCCTCCGCGGCGTCGATCATCGCGACCGCCGCGCGGTCCTTCACCGAGCCGCTCGGGTTGAAGTACTCCAGTTTCGCGAGAACCGTGGCGGGGAGGCCCTCGGTGAGGCGGTTGAGGCGCACGAGCGGCGTTCCGCCGATGAGGTGCGTGATGTCGGGAGCGATGCGCACGGGGTTCTGCCTTCCTGGTCCGGGAATTCCCGACCTAACGAATTGAGATTCTAGGGGTTGGTCGAAAAATCGTTACTGGTGTCCCCGCACGGGATGCGGGCGGTACGGGGCCTCGAGCGCCGACACCTCCTCGGGGCTCAACTCGAGGTCGAGCGCGGCCACCGCGTCGTTCAGGTGATGCGCCTTGGTCGCCCCGACGATGGGACTCGCCACGGCCGGGTGTCGCAGTACCCAGGCGAGGGCGACGCTCGCCGGTGACGTGCTCCGACGAGTGGCGATGGCGTTCACCTCGTCGACGATGGGGCGATCCATCTCGTCGTAGAGGTTCTGACCGAACGCGTCCTGCGACGAGCGATTCGTCGTCGTATCCCAGGGTCGAGCCAGGCGACCCCGGGCCAGAGGGCTCCACGGGATGGACCCCACGCCCTGGTCGAGCAGGAGGGGCATCATCTCGCGCTCCTCCTCCCGGTAGAGGAGGTTGTAGTAGTTCTGCATGCTCACGAAACGCGTCCACCCGTGAGTCTCGGCCACGTGCTGCGCCTTGGCGAACTGCCAGGCGAACATCGACGACGCGCCGATGTAGCGGGCCTTGCCCGCGCGCACCACGTCGTGGAGCGCCTCCATGGTCTCCTCGATCGGAGTCGACGGATCCCAGCGGTGGATCTGGTAGAGGTCGACGTAGTCCGTGCCGAGCCGACGGAGCGAGTTGTCGATCTCGCGCAGGATCGCCTTGCGAGAGAGGCCCTGCCCGTTCGCGTCGTCGTGCATCCTCCCGTGCACCTTCGTCGCCAGGACGATCTCGTCACGATCGACCATCGAGAGCAGGACGCGACCCGTGATCTCCTCGCTGGAGCCCGCCGAGTAGACGTTCGCCGTGTCGAAGAAGTTGATGCCCGCGTCGAGTGCCTGGGTGAAGAAGGGACGGGCCTCGTCCTCCGGGAGCGACCAGGGCTGATTCCCCCTCGTCGGCTCCCCGTAGCTCATCAATCCCAGACAGATGCGAGAGACTTTCAGTCCGGTGCGGCCGAGCGCGACGTAGTCCATGGCGGCAGCGTAACGCCCCGCTCGACCACTCGGGTCAGGGGCGGCGCCGCCCGGGTCGGCACCGCGCGACCACGCGGTACGCCGGCTCGGCGATCCAGCGCACGGGCCGCCGAGCGATGACGACACCCAACCACGGCCACGGCGCCCGCAGGGTCCCGAGCACCGCAGCGACGGCGTCGATGCCACCACGAGGACCGTCGTCGTCGATCCACCAGACCGAGGCGGCGTACTGCTCGGCAATGAGATCGAACGAGCCCTCCGAGAGCGCGAGGGAGCTGCCCACGGGCTCGAACGGGCGCGGCTCGATCGCGTGGCGCCTCGCGAAGTCCACGGCGCCCACGCACCACGAGCACCCGGCGTCGTAGACGAGTTGCGCCATTTACTCAGGGTACCGGGCTAGCGTCGTGACGGTGCCCAGCCGACCCGCCTTGTGGCGCCTGCTGCACCGGCGCGATCCCGCCCTCCTGCTCGCGGGCCAAACCGTCTCGATGTTCGGCGACGGCGTCGCCGCGGTCGCCCTGACGCTGCTCGTCCTCGACACCACGCGCTCGCCGGGAGCCCTCGGGTGGTTCGCCGCGGCTCGGATGGCGCCGACCGTCGCCTTCCTACTGGTGGGCGGGGTCGTCGTCGATCGCCACTCGCGACGTCTCCTCCTGCTCGTGAGCGACGTCGGCCGGGCGATCGTCACCACGGCCCTCGTCGCCCTCATCGCCTCGCACCACCTGCACTACGTCGACCTCATCGCCTTCGCCCTGGTCTTCGGCTCCTTCGACGCGCTCTTCACCCCCGCCCTGACGGCCGTCGTCCCCGAAATCGTCCCCGACGACCTCCTGACCGCCATGAACAGTGCCCGACCCCTCGCCAACAACGTCGTCGGCCAGTTCCTCGGCCCCGCGGTGGGCGGCCTGCTCGCCGCCAGCTCCACCTCCGTCGCCATCGGCGTCGACGCCGCGACCTTCGTGGTTTCGGCGACGAGCCTCCTGCTCATGCGCCCGACCCCTCGCCCGGAACGTCGCGAGACGCCCTCGATGCGGCACGAGATCCTCGAGGGACTGCGCTTCGTGCGGGGCCAGACCTGGATCTGGGCGACGCTGCTCAGCGCGGCGCTCCTGAACGCCCTGGTCTTCGTCCCCTCGGGGGTGCTCCTCTCCTTCCTCCTGCGCAACGATCTCCACGCCTCGAAGCCGGCGATCGGCTTCTTCTTCGCGATCGGCGGAGCGGCCGGGGCCGTCGTCGCCCTCGTCGTGAGCAACCTCCCCGTCCCGCGACGACGCATTCGAGCGATGTCCCTCGCGTGGGTCAGCGCATCCCTCGCCGTCGCCATCGTCGGAGTGGCGCGCAACTACGCCGAGATCCTCGTGATCCCCGTCCTCACGACGCCCGGCCTGCTCTACGGCAACGTCATCTGGGAGTCGATGCTGCAGAAGCTGGTCCCCCGGGAGCTCCTCGGTCGGGTGAGCAGCGTCGACTGGTTCGTCTCGCTCGGCCTCAGTCCGGTCGGCCTCGCGGTGGCGGGATCGCTGAGCGGCGTCGTCGGCGTGCGACCGTACCTGGTGGGCACGGCCCTGATCACGTTGGTGCCGAGCGCGCTCATCCTCGTCTCGCGCCGGGTGAACGCGATCGACCAGCCGAGTTCAGAGGGGTAGGCGCGGCGCGTCGACCAGGGAGGGACCGATCAGGTGGCCCCGCCGACGCGCTCCCCCCGGATAGACGAGTTCGCAGCGCACGGAACGTCGCACGCTCTCACCGTCGCGCCCCCCACGGACGTCGACCCAGTGCTCACCGGACGCCTCGTTCACGACGTGGGCCTCGAAGGACCACCGCCCGTGGCGCAGTCGTGCGTCGTCGATCTCCACCGGATCCCCGGAGCGCACCCCGGCCCAGGCCTCGTCGCGGCGCAGCGCGACGGGGGCGGGTGACAGTTCTCGCCGACGCACGGCGTCATTTCTACCCGCCGTCGTCACCCCTGTCGCGTACGGTGAGGCCGTGGCGCTCTCCGATCCGCTCCCCCGCGCGCTCTCCCCGTCGCGGCTCCAGGACTTCCAGTCGTGCCCGCGCCGCTACCAGTACTCCGCCGTCGAGCGGATCCCCCAGCCCGCGACCTACGCGACGACGCGCGGCCGGGTCGTCCATCACGTCCTCGAGCACCTCCACCGCCGCCCCGCCGAGGAGCGTTCGATCGACGTCGCCCGCTCCCTCCTCCCGGCGGCCCTCGAGGCCGTGGTCGACGAGGGCGTCCGACGCGACCTCGACCACGAGGCCGACCTCGACCGGCGACTCCGCGCCGACGCGTCGCGCGCGATCGACGTCTACGCGACCCTCGAGGACCCCGCCGCGGTCGTCCACGAGGGCGTCGAGCTGCGTCTCGAGGTCGAGCTCGGTGGCGCGCCGCTCCTCGGCATCCTCGACCGGCTCGATCGAGAGCCCGACGGGAGCCTCGCGATCATCGACTACAAGACGGGGAACCCGCCGTCACGCCAGTTCGACTCGCAGACCTTCGCCAACACCGAGCTCTACGCCGCGCTGTGCGACGCCGCCCTGGGCGAGTTGCCCCGGGTGATCCGGCTCCTCTACGTCGGTCGCGCGGACGTCCTCGAGCGCCCCGTCTCCCCCGTCGTGGTCGCCGCCCGAACCGACGCCGCGGCGCAGGCGTGGAGTCGCATCACCCGCTACCACGCGGCCGGAGACTTCCCCGCCCGGCCCTCGCCGCGGAGCTGTCGCTGGTGCCCCTACCGGGCCCGCTGCGCGGCGAGCGGCGTCGAGGTGCCCGACGTTCGTCCCTAGGCTGCCGGGGTGACCGCCTTCGAACTCTCCTTCGACTACCGCTGCCCGTTCGCGAAGAACATCCACCTCCACGTGATCGCCGCCCTGCGCTCCGGCGCGCCCTTCGAGGTGACCTTCGCCCCCTGGAGCCTCAGCCAGGGCCACCGCGCCGAGGGGGCGCCCGACGTGTGGGACGACCCCGCCTACGACGGCGACCTCGTCGCCCTGGCCGCCGGGGTGTCGGTCCGTGACGAACAGCCCGAGCGGTTCGTGGACGCGCACGAAGCCCTGTTCCGGGCTCGCCACGAGCAGGGGCGCCGTCTGAAGGACCTCGCCGAGGTGCTCGAGGTCCTCGAGCCCCTCGGCGTCGACACCGCCCGGGTCGCCGCGGACGTCGCCTCCCGCCGGCCGCACCGGGTGATCGCGCAGAGTCACGAGCGCTTCGCGGAGGTCGAGGCCTTCGGCGTGCCCACCTTCGTGGTCGGCCACGACGCGACCTTCGTGCGCTACATGGACCCGCCGACGTCCGACGGCAAGGCCTCCGCGCGCCTGATCGGCTCACTCGTCGAGATGATGACCCACCAGGCCGCCCTCAACGAGTTCAAGCACACGCGCCTGCCGGCCTAACCAACCAGGCGAAAGACGACCTCGAGCAGCGCGGCCGCCCCGAGAGCGAGGGCCGGCAGGGCGGATCGCCACGCCTCGCCCGCTCGACGGTGGCTCCGCACCGCTCCGATCATGAGCAGCACGAGACCCGCGGCGGCCACCTCGTTGAGGATCGCGAGCAGGGAGGACCCCGTGGCGGACAGTCCCGCGATGAGGACCACGCCGGCCACGATCTCCGCGACGCCGATGCGCTGGTAGGCGCTCTTCGAGAAGCCGAGACGTTCCGCGGCGTGCGACATGGAGGGATTGAAGATGACCTTCTGCGCGCCCGCCGTCACGAAGGCGACGAACAGCGCGAGCGACAGGATGCTGGCGACCTCGACCACTGCGACTCCCTTTTCCGGGGACATCCCGGGACCCGACGACTCTAGTTCAGGGCTCCCGAGGGCTCGCTCGTCACGGTCGGTCGAGGGCCTAGGAGGCCATCGACGCGATCAGCGTCGTCGTGGCCACGCGCTCGTCCCGATCCCCGACGACCACCGCGGAGAACTCCGTCACACCGGCCGCCGCGAGACGGCCGAGCTCGTCGCGGACCTGCTCGCTCGAACCGACGACGGCGATGTCGGAGGCCCTCGTCGCCCCCTCGCGCTCGAGCATCGCGGCGTAACTGGGCAGCGTGGGGTAGATCGCGAACTGACGGTCGATCGCCTCGGCCGCGCGGGCCGGGTCGTCGGTCACGCAGACGGGCAGTGAGCAGACGACCCGTGGCTGGGGGCGCCCCGCCTCGTCGGCGGCCGCGCGCAGCACGGGGGCGATGTGCGTCTCGATGGTCCGCCGACCCGTCATCCAGAGCACCGTCCCGTCGGTCAGCGACCCGGCGAGACGGAGCATGCGCTCGCCGAGCGCCGCCACCACGAGCCCCGGCGCCCGCACGTCGCGCGGGCCGAGCACCCCCGTGGCGGCCACCGAGACCATCTCGCCGGAACTGGTCACCGGCTCCCCGCGCAGCAGCGGGGCGAGGGCGTTCAGGTACTCGTGCATGTAGTGCGCGGGGCGCTCGAAGGAGAGGCCCCAGAGCCCCTCCACGACGACCTGGTGCGACAGGCCGACCCCCAGCGTCAGGGTGCCCCCCATGGCCTCCTGCACGGTGCGCGCCTGAGCGGCGAGAACGGCCGGGTGGCGGGGCTGGACCGGGACGACCGCGGTGCCGAGGTCGAGGTCGGGCAGCTCACGTCCCACGATCGCGAGGACGGTCAGGGTGTCCGGGCCGAATATCTGCGAGGACCAGAGCGATCGCACGCCAAGACCGTGCAGGTCGTGGGCGCGCGCCAGGGTCGTGTCGATCGAATCAGCGATGTCGAGCCCTACCGCGATGCGCATCGGGTCACCCCCTCGAGGCCGGTAGCGTCAATGTCGTGGCCCCCCGTGAACCTAGCCCGACCCGGGTGGGGGTGGTGGGGGGCGGCCAGTTGGCCCTCATGATGGCCGAGGCCGCGGCGTCCGCCGGAGTGGAGCTCACGGTGCTCGCCGCGTCGGCCGACGATCCGGCGTCCGCCGTCGCCGCCCACCACCTGGTGGGCTCCCCCCGGGACCCCGAGATGCTCCGGCGACTCGGCGACCTCACCGAGGTGGTGACCTTCGATCACGAGCTCGTCGACCTCGATCTGCTGAGCCGGCTGGAGGCCACGGGCGTCGTCGTGCGACCCTCACCGCGCGCCCTGCGATTCAGCGTCGACAAGGCCTATCAGCGCACCACCCTGGCGGCCGCCGGGCTGCCGGTGCCGGACTTCGTCGTGGCGAACGACCCCGATGACCCCAGCCTCGAGCGATTCCTCGCCGCTCACACGCACACCGTGGTCAAGGCCGCGACCGGCGGATACGACGGTCGCGGCGTCTTCTTCTGCCACGGGGCGGCCGAGGCGCGTGACGTCGTCGCACGGGTGAGTCCCGCTGTCGTCGAGGAGCGCCTGCCGCTCGACGGGGAGCTGGCCCAGATCGTCGTGCGATCCGTCGGCGGCGACCTGCTCGCGTACCCGACGGTTTCCACCGTCCAGGCGAGCGGCATGTGCGTCGAGACCTCCTTTCCCGCCACCCTCGCCGAGGCCCGGCGGGACGAGGCCGTCACCCTCGCCACGCGTATCGCCGATCTCTCGGGAGCGATCGGGCTCCTCGCCGTCGAGCTCTTCGACGTCGCCGGACGGCTCCTCGTCAACGAGGTCGCGCTGCGGCCGCACAACACCGGGCACTGGACGATCGAGGGGGCGAGGACGAGCCAGTTCGAGAACCACCTGCGGGCCGTCGCGGGCCACCCGCTCGGGTCGACCGACCCGGTCGCGCCGGCCGCGGTGATGGTCAACCTCGTCGGTGGCGCGGCCCCGGCCCGTCTCACGGTCCCCGCGACACCTGGCGTCGTCGTCCACGACTACCGCAAGGCCTGGCGACCCGCCCGCAAGATCGGTCACGTCACGGCGCTCGCCGAGGACGTGGAGCGCGCCCGCGTGAGAGCATGGAGCCAGGCCCGCGCGTGTGGCGCGGCCCCGGCGGAGGTGGGATGACGACGGTCGGCGTGGTGATGGGCAGCTCCTCGGACTACGCCGTCCTTGAGGGCGCGACCGAGGTCCTGGAGCGATTCGGCGTCGAGTACGAGGTCCGCGTCGTCTCGGCGCACCGGACCCCACGCGACATGATCGACTACGGGTCGACGGCCGCCGAGCGGGGCCTACGGGTCCTCATCGCCGGGGCGGGTGGGGCGGCCCACCTACCGGGCATGCTCGCCGCCGTCACCGATCTACCGGTCATCGGCGTCCCGGTCGCGCTCGCTCGACTGGACGGGCTGGACTCCCTGCTCTCCATCGTCCAGATGCCCCGTGGCGTCCCGGTCGCCACCGTGGCCGTCAACGGCGCGGCCAATGCGGGACTGCTGGCGGTTCGCATCCTGGCCTCCGGTGACGCGGCGCTGACCGCGGCGCTCGCCCGCTACCGCGACGGCCTCGCCGAGGAGGCCCGGGCGCAGGACCGCGACCTCCCCCGCCCTTAGCCGCTTTTTAGCCCCTCGGCCGCCGGTGCGGCCCCCCGGGCCCCTAGTCTGTATCTGGTTTAGACCCCACTAAGGAGGTCCTATGGGAGTCGGCAAGCGCCTCGCGACCATCTTCAAGGCCAAGTCCAACGCGGCCCTCGACAAGATGGAGGACCCGCGACAGACGCTGGACCTGTCCTACGAGGAGCAACTCGAGAACCTCACCAAGGTTCGTCGGGCCCTCGCGGACGTGGCGACGGCCCGCAAGCGCATCGAGATCCAGGCCGAGCAACTGAAGGCTCAGGGCGACAAGCTCGCCGAGCAGGCGAAGGCCGCCCTCGGACAGAACAACGAGGCCCTGGCCCGCGAGGCGCTCACGCGCCGGGAGGCCATCGCCGGGCAGCTGAAGGACCTCGACGCCCAACACGCGACGGTCGTGGAGCAGGAGGAGAAGCTCTCCGACACGGCCCAGCGGCTCCAGACGGAGGTCGAGGCCTTCCGCACGCGCAAGGAGACCATCAAGGCCACCTACACCGCGGCCGAGGCCTCGGCGCATGTCTCCGAGGCCGTGAGCGGGATCTCGGCATCGATGAGTGATGCCGGAGCCGCACTGCAACGAGCGCAGGACAAGGTCGCCGAGATGCAGGCCCGCAGCGGCGCCCTCGACGAGTTGCTGTCGTCGGGCGCCCTCACCGACCTCACGAGCTCCCGCGACGACATCCAGGCCCAGCTCGACCAGGCGAGCGCCACGTCCAGCGTCGACGCCCAGCTCGCCGCCCTGAAGGCCGAGATCGCGAGCCCCGACGCCGCGCCGCTGCCCCCCGCCGGGGAGGCCTCGTGAGCGCCACGCGCATCGAGTCCGACCGGGGGCTGAGCCTGAGGATGTTCCTCACGGGGCTCGCCCTCGTCCTGCTCTACGCCATCGTCATCACGGTGCTCGTCCGCCTGGGCGTCTCCACGGTCCTCGTGATCGCGATCGCCGGCGGATCGCTCGTCGCCCAGTTCTACTTCAGCGACAAGATCGCGATGTTCTCGATGCGGGCCCACGAGGTCACCCCCGCGGACGAGCCGCGACTGCACGCGATCGTCGACCGACTGTGCCTCATGGCCAACATGCCCAAGCCCCGCGTCGGGGTCTCGGAGCTCGACATCCCGAACGCCTTCGCCACGGGGCGCAGCCCGAAGGCCGCCGTGGTCTGCGCGACCCGGGGGCTGATGAACCGGCTGAACGACGAGGAGCTCGAGGCGGTCCTCGCCCACGAGCTGAGCCACGTCGCCCACCGCGACGTCGCCGTGATGACCATCGCCTCGGGCGTGGGCATGCTGGCCGGCCTCATCAGCCGCATGGCCATGTGGGGCGCCATGCTCAACGGGGGTCAGCGCAGTCGTGACGGTGAGAACCTCGTCCTGCTCGAGATGCTCACGTGGCTCGTGTCGCTCGTCGTCTACGTCATCGCCTACCTGCTGACCATGGCCCTCTCGCGCTACCGCGAGTTGGCCGCCGATCGCTCCGGCGCCATCCTCATCGGCAAGCCGAGCGTGCTCGCGAGCGCCCTGGTGCACATCACCGGCGACATGGGGCGCATCCCGCGCACCGACCTGCGCCAGGTGGAGGGCATGAACGCCTTCTTCTTCACCCCGGCGCTCGCCGGGGGAACGGCGGCGTCCCTCTTCTCGACCCACCCCTCGCTCGAGCGTCGACTCGACCAGCTGAATCGGCTCGAGCGAGAGATGAACCAGCACTAGTGGGCCTGCGCGACGTCCTCTTCGGCCGGACCCGACCGGTCCCCCCCCAACTCGACAACCTGTTCGCCCTGCCCACGGCGGCCCTCACGCTCGAGACCGAGCTCGACCTCGTCCCGTCCGGCCAGGGCGGACTGTGCTTCAAGGCCGGGAGCGGCGAGAGCGAGATCACCTCGGACGCCGAGATTCGCGAGTTGGTGAGTCTGGGGGATCCCACCGGGGTCGACCTCACGACCGACTCGTTCGGATTCCGTTGGGTCACGGTGCGTGACGCCGACCTCTCCTCGCTCGTCACTCGCCTCCACGGGGCGAACACGACGTTGGTGGAGCACGGGCTCGGATCGCGAATGCTGTGCGCGGTCGTGGGGTTCGTCCCGAAGAGCCCCCCCGGAGACGGGGCGGTGCGCCTGGTCTACCTCCTGAAGCAGGGGACCTTCTATCCCTTCGCCCCGCGCGACGGCCAGCAGCGCGACAACGAGCTCGAGCTACGGGTGCGGTCGTTCCTGGACGGCGACCTCCCCCTCGAGAAGGACCTGTCGCGCTGGATGGCGCTCTGGGACCTGCCCGTCGGCTGACCTCAGGCCAGGGCGTCGGCGAAGAGCATCGCCACCATCTCCTCGAACCCCTCGGCGTAGGCGAGGTCGAGATCCGTCACGGCGTCGCGGTCGTGCGTCCACAGCTCGAGGCGGACCTCCCGGAATCCGACGGTCACCACCGGGTGATGATCGAGTCGCTCGGCGAGGTCGACCTGAGCGCCCACCAGCCGGGCGCCGTCGCGGTAGCTGCGCAGCCGCAGCACCCGCACCAGGTGTCCCTGCTCCACCGACCACGCGGGGTGGTCGCTCAGCCAGGCCGCGACCGCGGCCGGCTCCAGGGGATCCGGCCGGCTCACGGGTGCGTCATGTCCTCGGGCACGACGGCCGCGTCGAACTGCTCGGCCGTGAGGAACCCGAGGGCCAGGGCCGCCTCGCGCAGCGTGGAGCGCTCCTTGTGGGCCTTCTTCGCCACCTGGGCGGCCTTGTCGTAGCCGATGATCGGGTTGAGGGCCGTCACCAGCATCAGCGAGTTCCGCAGGTGGTGATCGATCTGCTCGTAGTCGGGCTCGAGACCCTCGACGCAGAACTCCCGGAAGGCGTCACAGGCGTCGGTGAGGAGGTCCACCGAGTTGCAGACGTTGTGGATGATCACCGGCTTCGTGACGTTGAGCTCGAGGTTGCCGCGCGTTCCCGCCATGGCGACGGCGGCGTCGTTCCCGTGAACCTGGATGCCGACCATGATCATGGCCTCGGACTGGGTGGGGTTGACCTTGCCCGGCATGATCGAGCTGCCCGGCTCGTTCTCGGGTAGGCGCAGCTCCCCGAGTCCGGCGCGCGGACCCGAGCCCAGCCACCGCAGGTCGTCGGCGATCTTCATGAGGCTGGTGGCGAGGGTCTTGATGGCCCCGTGCGCGAAGACCAGCGCGTCGTGGGCCGCCAGGGCCGCGAACTTGTTGGGCGCGGTGACGAACGGCTTCCCGGTGAGCTCCGCGATCTCCGCGGCGACGCGCTCGCCGAACTCCGGGTGGGTGTTGAGACCCGTGCCCACGGCGGTCCCGCCGGCCGCCAGCTCGAAGAGGCCGGGCAGGACGGCCGCCAGGCGATCGAGGTCGGCGTCGAGCTGGGCGACGTAGCCGGAGAACTCCTGACCCAGGGTGAGTGGGACGGCGTCCATCAGGTGGGTCCGACCGATCTTGGTCACCCCCGCGTACGCCCGGGCCTTCGCGTCCAGCTCGTCGCGCAGTCGGCGCACCGAGGGCATCAGCCGGTCCACGATCTCGGTGGCCGCGGCGATGTGCATGGCCGTCGGAAAGGTGTCGTTCGAGGACTGGGACATGTTGACGTGGTCGTTCGGGTGTACCGGGTCCTTCGAGCCGCGCTGTCCTCCCGCGAGTTCGATCGCCCGATTCGAGATGACCTCGTTCACGTTCATGTTCGTCTGGGTGCCCGAGCCGGTCTGCCAGATCCGCAGGGGGAACTCCGCCGCGAGCGTCCCGTCGATCACCTCGGCGGCCGCTCGCTCGATCAGCTCGGCACGCTCGCCGTCGAGCTTGCCGAGCTCCCGATTGACGCGGGCGGACGCCATCTTCAGAACGCCGAAGGCCCGGATGAGGGCGGGCGGCATGGTCTCGTGGCTGATGGAGAAGTGGTGCAGGCTGCGCTGGGTCTGAGCACCCCAGTAGTGGTCGGCGGGGACCTCGATGGTGCCCATGGTGTCCGACTCGATCCTCACGTTGCTCACGTCGTCTCCTCTCATTCAGCCGCCCGACGACGGTACATCGCCGTCCCGGCGCGCACGACCTCACGAGCCTGGACGACGTCCTGGGCCCGCGGCCCGTCGCCGTCGCCCGGCACCTCCAGCAGCAGCGGCAGGTCCCGCACGCGCGCGTGGCCCACCAGCGCCGCGAGTCCGTCCGCCCCGATCGTCCCCTCGCCGATGTTGGCGTGGCGGTCCTTGTTCGACCCGAACGCCGTCTTCGAGTCGTTCAGGTGGAGCGCCCGCAGCCGCCCGAGACCCAGTCGGTCCTCCACCTCGCGCACCAGGCGCCGGGCCCCGGAGGTCGTCGTCGTGTCGACCCCGCTCGCCCACAGGTGCTGGGTGTCGAGACAGAGTCCCAGTCGCTCGTCGCGACCGCACACCTCGACGATGGCGCCGATCTCCTCCAGGCTGCGTCCGACGGTCCCGCCGGCTCCCGCCGCGTTCTCGATCAGGATCGGACAGTCGGGGTCTCCCGGCTCACCGGCGTCCAGGGCCCGCGTGAGCCCCTCGGCGACGGCCGGGAGCACCTCCTCGAAGCCCGCCCCCCGGTGGCTGCCGACGTGCAGGATGACGCCGTCGGCCCCCATCGCCCGCCCCACGGCCACGTTGTGCGCGAGCGCGGCCACCGACTTGGCGTAGAGCTCGGGGTCCCCGGTCGCCAGGTTGATCAGGTAGGTGGCGTGGCAGAAGACGCGACCGATCCTCGGGTGCTCCGCGTGAGCCTCACGAAAGGCCTCGGTGACCGCGCGCGCGTACTGCGTCGGCTTCCACATCCGGGGGCTCTGCACGAACACCTGGATCGACGTGGCCCCGATCTCGTCGCCCGCCGCGAGGGAGGGGATCAGGGTCCCCCCGCCCCGTACGTGCGCGCCGACGTCCATTGCACTAAAACTACTAGTCGGTCCCCCAACGATAGGAGCGACATGCCCAGCTTCACCGACGCCGCCCGAGCGATCTTCGCGAAGAACGTGTTCGCGCACGTCGCGAGCCTCGAGGAGGACGGCAGCCCCAACGTGACGCCCGTGTGGGTCGAGCTCGACGGCGACGACATCGTCATCAACACGTCGCTCGGACGGGCGAAGGCGCGCAACCTCGCGAGCGACCCGCGCGTCGGGGTCTCCCTGACCGACCCCGACAATCCCTACACCGCGATCGCGGTGCGCGGGACCGTGGTCGCCTTCACGACCGACGGCGCCGACGAGGTCATCGACCGCTTGGCGAAGAAGTACCTCGGCGTCGACACCTACCCCTACCGTCAGGAGGGCGAGGTGCGCGTCACCGTGCGCATCCGTCCCGACCGCATCAGCCAGCAGCCGGAGTGATCAGCGCGTAGCGCTCCTCGCGCCCGACCACCCGTTCGAGGGTCGCCGCGGCGCCGACGAGGCGCCGACCCTCGCGCCACCAGAGGGCGAGGGGACGGGGCGGTACGGGGAGGCTGTAGGCGTCTCGGAGCACCCCCGCCGGGGAGTCTCTGGTCACCGGCCCGCCCTCGAGCAGCGCGCCCACGAGGTCGACGGCGTCGGCGGCGGACGGCCCATCGAGCACGGCCTCGGCGAGTGGGACGAGGTGGCTCAACGTCCGCAGATCCCGCGCGGCGAGGGCGGCGGGATAGGCGTCACCGATACTCAGCCACACCCCCACGGGACCGGCGAGGGCGTGCGCGGCGGCGGCCACGAGGACCACGACGTCGAGCGAACTCCGATAGATGGTGCCCGGCCGCCACTCGCGTGGCGGGTCCGCGAGGTCGACGACGACCCGCTCCACGTCAGGGCTCGAGGTCTTCCTTGGGCAGCCGCTCGATGTTGACGTCGCGGAACGTGAGCACGCGCACGGACGGCACGAAGCGGGCGGCTCGGTACATGTCCCAGACCCACGCGTCGGTGAGGGTCACCTCCACGAGCGGGGGCTCGGTGCCCCGGATCTCGACCTGGACGTCGTTGGCCAGGTAGAAGCGTCGGTCGGTCTCGACGGCGTAGTGGAACATGCCCACGACGGCCTTGTACTCCTGGACCAGGGCCAACTCGAGGGTGGCCTCGTAGTCGTCGAGCTCTTCGTCGCCCATGAGGGCTTAGGCGCGCTCGGTGACGCGCCGCTCCTTGATCTTGGCCGCGCGCCCGCGCAGCTCGCGCAGGTAGTAGAGCTTCGCCCGACGCACGTCGCCGTAGGTCTCCACCTCGATCTTCGCGATCGTGGGGGCGTGGACCGGGAACGTGCGCTCCACTCCCACGCCGAAGCTCACCTTGCGAACGGTGAAGGTCTCCTGGACGCCCGTGCCCTGGCGACGGATCACCACGCCCTGGAAGACCTGGACGCGCTCCCGGTTGCCTTCGACGACCCGAACGTGCACCTTGAGGGTGTCGCCGGGACGGAACGAGGGGACGTCGTCGCGGAGCGAGTCGCGGTCGATCAGTTCTGTCGGGTTCATCACGGGTCCTTCGAGATCTCGGGCTAGGTAAGTCTAGCCGTTCGTGTCGGAACCGGCCAGGAGGCCGTGCGCCACGAGGAGGCGACGATCCTCGTCGCTGAGTCCGCCCCGCCGGGCGATCAGGTCGGGCCGACGTTCCAGGGTGCGCGCCAGGGCCTGGGCCCGGCGCCAACGGGCGATCGCCCCGTGGTCCCCGGACCGCAGCACCGCGGGAACCTCCCGGCCGCGGTACGCCGCGGGCTTGGTGTACTGCGGGTACTCGAGCAGTCCGTCCGCGAAGGTCTCCTCCTCGGGCGACGCGTCGTTCCCGAGCGCCCCGGGCAGGAGACGTACGACGGCCTCGATCACGCAGAGGGCGGCGAGCTCGCCTCCGGCGAGGACGAAGTCCCCCACCGACATCTCCTCGTCGGCGACGAGGTCGAGCGCCCGCTGGTCGAAGCCCTCGTAGCGGCCGCACAGCAGGGTCGCGCCCGACCCGGCGGCGAGCTCGCGGGCCCACGCGTCGTCGAAGGGGCGTCCCGAGGGGGTCAGGGCGATCAGCGGGCGGGCGAGGTCGGGGTGCTCCTCGACCGTGCGCACGATCGGGTCGGCGCGCAGGACCATCCCGGCCCCGCCCCCGTAGGGCGTGTCGTCGACGGTGCGGTGAACGTCGTCGGTCGCCTCGCGCGGATCGAAGGTTCGCAGCTCCCACGCCCCCCGATCGCGGGCCCGACCCAGCACCGACGTGCTCGCGTAGCCGGCGACCGACTCGGGGAACAACGTGATGACGTCGGCCCGCCACGTCACTCGAAGAGCCCCTCGGGAACCTCGACGACGATCCGCTCGTGCGCGGTCACCTCGACGACGAAGGTGAGGGGCACGAGGTGCCCGGAGTCGAGCACGAGTAGGTCGCTCGCGGGATTCGCCTCGACCTCGACCACGGTGCCGCGTACGGTGCCGTCGCGCTCCACGACCGTCGCTCCGTAGAGCTGGTCGATCCAGATGACGTCCTCGTCCTCGACGTCGAGTCGCGGGGCGCGTAGCACGACCCCGCGCCAGCGCTCGGCGTCCTCTCGCGTGGCGACGCCCTCGAAGGACACGATGAAGCGAGCCTGGTGCTCCGCGGACTGGCGTACGACGAGGGGCCCTCGATCGGTCTGCAGGATCGATCCCGGGGCCAACCGCTCCGTGCGGTCGCTCCAGAGGTCGACGAGGAGCTGACCCCGTAGGCCGTGCGCCTTGACGATCCGGCCGACGTCGAGCATCGGCTCGTCGGTCACCTCAGTCGACGATGTCCACCGAGGTCGTCACGCCGTCGCGAACCCCGGCCGCACCGACGACGACTCGGATGGCCTGGGCGGTACGCCCGCGCCGTCCGATGATGCGTCCCATGTCGTCGGGGGCGACGTTGAGGGAGAGAACGACGCGATCGTGGCGCTCTCCGACCTCGACCGAGACCGCGGACGGGTCATCGGCCATCGCCTCGGCGATGTAGCGCAGGACCCGAGCGGCGATCGGCGCCACCGGTCCCGCCGGCTCGGCGACGACGTTCACGTCGCCTTCGACGTACTCGGCGTCGCTCACGACTCGGCGACCTCGTTCGGCACCACCGTCTCCTCGGCGACCGCGACGGGAGCCGTCGACTCCTCGGCCACCTCGACGGGAGTCGGCGTCGGGGTCACCGTGGCGCTCGGGCCGGCACGGAACACGGCCATCGCACCGCTCGTCTCGAGCAGGCGCGCCACCCGGTCGGTCGGCTGGGCACCCTGGCGCAGCCATCGAACGGCCTTCTCGTTGTCGATGGAGACCACGGTGTCGGGCTCGGCCGACGAGAGGCCGCGGGGCTGGTAGGTGCCCACGACCTCGAGGAAGGCCCCCGAACGGGCCCGGCGACTGTCGGCCGCGACGACGCGGTAGGTCGGCTGCTTCTTCTTGCCCATCCGCACCAAGCGAAGTTTCACTGCCACGTCGAACGTTCCTCCGAACCGGTCCCCGCCAAACGGGAGACATCCGAAGGTGACAGTCTAGCGCCCCTTGGGAGGGGTCACCCGACCGCCCTTCTTCTTCTTGCCCCGCGCGCCGCGGGGCGCGGGAGCGCTCGGGGCCGTGCGGGTCGCGTCGCCCAGGGCCTCGAAGCCGGGCGGTAGGTCCTGGGGACGGGCGCGGGCCGCCAACTGGGCCATGCGACCCATCTGGGGCGGCAGTCCTCCCGAGCCCATCGAGCGCATCATCTTGCGCATCTCCGTGAACTGCTTGAGGAGCTGGTTCACGGCCGGGACGGTGGTCCCCGACCCGCGGGCGATGCGCGCCCGCCGGGATCCGTCGATGAGGGCGGGCTCGCGTCGCTCGCGGGGGGTCATCGACCGGATGATGGCCTCGACCTGGCCCAGCTGGCGCTCGTCGATGCTCGACGCGGCCGTGCGCATCTCCTTGGTCATGCCCGGCATGAGGCGCATCAGCCCCCCGAGTGACCCCATCTTGCGCACCTGGTTCAGCTGGGCGAGGAAGTCGTCCAGCGTGAAGGTGCCGCTCATGAGGCGTCCGGCCGACTCGGCCACCACCTCGGGGTCCATGGCTCGCTCGGCCTGCTCGATCAGGGTGAGCGCGTCGCCCATGCCGAGGATGCGTGAGGCCATCCGATCCGGGTGGAAGAGGTCGAAGTCCTCGACCTTCTCCCCGGTGGCGGCGAAGACGACCGGCCGTCCCACGACGCCCCGCGCCGACAGCACCGCTCCCCCGCGAGCGTCGTAGTCGAGCTTGGTGACGATGAGGCCGGTCAACTCGAGCCGGTCGTGGAAGGCGCGCGCCGTGTGGACGGCGTCCTGGCCGGTCACGGCGTCGATGACGAGGAACGTGTAGTGCGGCCCGACCGCGGCGCTCACCTGGGCCACCTCGTCCATGAGCGCCTCGTCGACCGCCAGGCGACCGGCGGTGTCGACGATCACGACGTCGCGCCCGATCCGTTGCGCCGTCTCGAGGCCCCGCCGGGCGACCTCGACTGGCGTCGTCGGCTCGCTGAAGACGTCGACCCCGATCGAGGCGCCGAGGACGCGCAGCTGCTCCACGGCGGCCGGTCGCTGGAGGTCGGCGGCGACGAGCATCGGGTGGCGACCCTGCTGGGCGAACCACCGAGCGAGCTTGGCCGCCGTCGTGGTCTTGCCCGCGCCCTGGAGGCCGGCCAGGAGGACCACGGTGGGCGGACGCGGCGCGTAGGTGATCTTGAGGGCGCTGCCGCCCAGGATCTCGACGAGCTGGGCGTGGACCGCCTTGATGACCTGCTGACCGGGCGACAGGCTCTGGCTGAGCGCCTGGCCCCGGAGGCGATCACGGACGGCGTCGAGGAAGGCGCGCACCACCGACAACTCGACGTCGGCCTCGATCAGGGCCGACCGCACGTCGCGCAACGCCTCGTCGAGATCCGCGTCGCTCAGTCGGCCCCGCGAGCGAAGTGACGCCGAGAGTCGTTCGAAGCGATCGGTGAGGGCGTCGAACATGCCCGTCAGGCTACCGTCAGGCCCGCAGCAGAGCGTCGACGAACTCGTCGGGGTCGAAGGGCACGAGGTCGTCGACCCCCTCCCCCACCCCCACGAACTTCACCGGGATGCCGAGCTCGCGCTCGATGGCGACGACGACGCCCCCGCGCGCCGTCCCGTCCAACTTGGTGAGGACGATGCCGCTCACCTGGGCGGCGGCGAGGAACTCGCGGGCCTGGCTCAGCGCGTTCTGCCCGGTGGTGGCGTCGAGCACCAGCAGGGTCTCGAGGACCTGGCCCGGCCCTCGGTCGGCCACCCGGCGAACCTTGGCCAACTCGTCGAGCAGGTTCGCGGAGTTGGCCCGGCGACCCGCCGTGTCGGCGAACACCAGGTCGGCCCCCCGGGCCGCCGCCCGGCCCACGGCGTCGTGGACGACCGAGCCGGGATCGGCACCCTCGTGGGCGCGCACCAGGTCCGCCCCGGTCCGCTCCGCCCACAGGGCGAGCTGGTCCGCGGCGGCGGCCCGGAAGGTGTCCCCGGCCGCGATCACGACGCGGCGTCCCCGCTCACCCTCGCGGCGGGCCAGCTTCCCGATCGTCGTGGTCTTGCCGACGCCGTTCACGCCCACGAAGAGCCAGACGGCGACGCGTCCCTCGTCGGCCTCCTCGACGACCTCGCGAGGTCGATCGAGTGACGCGCGCAGCACGCCGCGCACCGCCGTCGCCACCCCCTCGGGCGCCCCGTCACGTCGCAGGGCGTCGAGGACGGCTTCGGTGGTCGCGAGACCGACGTCACTGCGCAAGAGGACCTCCTCGACCGTGGTGAGGACGTCCTCGCCGACCTCGCCCGCGCCGAGGCCCCGCAGGCGCTCGAAGACGCCCCGCGTGGCCCCGAGGCGCGATCGCATGGCCGGCTCGTCGCGCAACTCGGGCCGGGGAGCCTCCTCCGGAACGAGGACCTCGGGTAGGGGGGGCGCCGGTGGCGCGGCCACCACGGCGGGGCGGTGACGACGACGCACGACCACCGTCGTCGCGACCGCGATCAGGGCCACGACGACGAGGATGATGATGACCGTGCTCACGCGACGACCTCCCGGCGAACTCTCTGGCTGACCACCTTGGACGATCCTCCCGGGACCATCGTCACGCCGTACAGGGCGTCCGCGGACTCCATGGTGCGCTTCTGGTGCGTGACGATGAGCAGCTGCGCCTCGTCCCGGAACTCGTCGATGAGGCTCAAGAACCGCTGGAGGTTGACGTCGTCGAGGGCCGCCTCCACCTCGTCCATCATGTAGAAGGGCGAGGGGCGCGACCGGAAGACGGCGAACAGGAAGGCGAGAGCAGCCATGGAGCGCTCCCCGCCCGAGAGCAGTGAGATGCGCCGCACGTTGCGGCCCATCGGGCGCACTTCGATCTCCACGCCGGTGTTGAGCGGGTCGTCGGGCTCGGTCAGGATCAGGCGCCCCTGGCCGCCGGGGAAGAGCATCGCGATCAGCGTGGCGAAGTGCTCGTTGACGTCGGCGACGGCCGCGGAGAAGGTCCGCATGATCTCGTCGTCGAGCTCGTGGAGGGCCTCCTGCAGCTCCCGTCGGGCGACGCGCACGTCGCTCACCTGCGCGTCGAGGTCGCGGTAGCGGTCCTCGAGCGCGGCCAGCTCCTCGAGGGCGAGGGGGTTGATCGGACCGAGGGAGGTGACCCGCGCCTCGAGCTCGCCCACGCGCTCGGCGAGCCCGACCCCCTCGGGCAGCTCGACCGGCTCGGCCACCAGCGCCTCGGGCTCGATCCCGAGGTCCCGGTGGACCGACTCCAGCACCCCCGCTCGCTTGACGGCGAGCTCCGCGATCTCGACGTCGGCTCGACGGCGCTCGTCGGCCAGCGCGTCGAGCCGCTGCTCGAGGTCGTGGCGCTCCCGGCGCAGGGCCTCGAGGCGCTCCGCGCCGGCCCGCGACGCTTCGAGCTGTTCGCGGTACGAGGACTCGAAGGCCCCCTGAGCGGTCGCGACGTCGTCCGCGACGCGACTCACCACGGTGGCCAGGCGGGCGAGGGCCGCGAGGTCGGCCTCGAGCTGTTCGCGCCGGGCCGCGGCCGCGGCCCGCTCGGCGCCGTGCCCCTCGAGGCGTCGCTCGATCTCGTCCCGACGCACCTCGAGGAGTCGTCGTCGCTCCGCCAGCTCGGCGTCGCGACGAGCGGACTGCTCAGCGGCCACGGTCACGCGCTGACGCCATCGCGCGAGCTCGGTCGCCGCGGCGTCGCGCTCCGCTCGCCGCTCCGTGGCGCCCGTCACGAGGACCGCTAGTTCCTGGACCAGACGCTCCACCTCGGCGAGCTCGGCGGCGCGGGCCGAGTGCGCCTGGGTGGCCCGCTCGGCCTCGGTGGCGAGGGCGGCCTCCTGGGCGTCGATCTCGTTCCGGCGCTGGGCGAGACGGGCGGCGTCGCGCTGCTCCTGCTCGAGGGCGACCACGGCGGCCCGCTCGGACGCGGCCGCGTCGCGCAGGGCCCGGGCGGCGTCGCCCGCCTCTCGCGTCGCGCTCGCGAGGGTCTCGCGCAGCGTCGGCAGTACGGCGTCGGCCACCCGCGCCCGTTCGCGGGCCTCGTCGACGGCGGCCCGGGTCACGACCGCCCGGCCGGACGCGGACCGCCAGCCGGTCGGGGCGAAGCGATCGCCGTCCGGCGTGACGACGACGAGGTCGGGGTGAGTCAGCGCGACCTCGAGGGCCTCCTCCCACGAGGGGGCCATCACCGCGTGGTGGAAGAGCGCGTCGAGGGCCCGCTCGACGTGGCGCGGGGAGCCCGCGCGGGCCCTCACCATCGACCGCACCGCGCGGCACCCCGTCGGGACCTCGGCCGCCGCGGGCGCCGGATCGACCACCGGCAGCACCACGCCGCCCGCTCCGTCACGTCGCAGGAGGGCGACGGCCCGCCGCGCCGCGTCGGGTCCGTCCACCAGCGTGGCCCCGACGGCCGCCCCGGCCGCCGACTCGACGGCTCGCTCGGCCCCCTCGTCCACTTCGATGAGGTCGACGACCGCCCCGAGGACTCCCGTGACCTCCTCGAGGAGCTGGCGTGCGTCCGAACCCGAGATCTCCTCGAGGGCCCGCTCGAGAGCCTCGGCGCGAGCCTGGGCGCGCGAGGACGCGTCGGTCGCGCGAGCGAGCTCGTCGCGTACTCGGGCGAGCTCGGCCTCGGCACGCAGGGACCGCTCCTCGGCCTCGCCCAGGGCTCCGCGGGCACCGTCACGCTCGTGGGTGCGCCGAAGGGTCTCCGCCGCCGCCTCGGCGAGGTCCCGTTCCAGCCCCGCGCGCCGAGTGGCGATCTCCACCGTGCGGGCCTCGACGCGCTCGACGGCCTCACGAGCCCGGCCGAGCTCGCGCGCGAGGTCGGCGGCGCGGGCGGTCGCCGAGCGGTGCCGTTCCTCGTCCGCCTCGAACGAGGCCCCCGCCCACGTCGCCTCGTGCGCCGCGCTCGCGACCTCGAGGTCGCGGCGATCGGCGGCCAGAGCGGCTCGTTCGTCGCGAGCCCGGGCGTCGTCGCTCTCGAGGGCCTCCAGATCGCTCGCCAGGCGGGCCGCGTCGGCCTCGAGCGTGGCGATGACGTTCTCGTCGGCGGATGCGTCGAGGGCGGCCCGCACCAGGCGCTCGCGCTCGGCGATGAGCGACGCGCGGCCCCGCGCGCGCTCGGACAACCCCTGCAGGTCGCCGAGAGCCGAGGCGAGCAGCTCCTCTCGACGGCTGGCCATCTCGGCGGCGGCCGACGTGGCCTGGGCGTCGAGGGCGACGAGCTGGCGCCGCGTGGCCTCCTCGCCCCGGTTCAGCTCCGTGAGGCTCGACTCGAGGACGCGACGACGCGCGTCGAAGGCGTCGAGCCGTTCCACGAAGAGCGCGGCCCGCGCCGCGCGCAGTTCGCGGTCCACCTCGGCGTAGGTGCGCGCCGAGGCCGCCTGACGCTCGAGGGGCCGCATCTGGCGCCGCACCTCGCGTACCAGGTCCCCCAGCCGCTCGAGGTTCTCCTGGGTCTGGGCCAGCCGACGCTCGGCCCGCTCCTTGCGCCGTCGGTGCTTGAGGACGCCCGCGGCCTCCTCGATGACCGCCCGCCGGCTCTCCGAGGAGGAGTTGAGGATCGAGTC
Organism: Acidimicrobiaceae bacterium; assembly: GCA_027449885.1. Lineage (GTDB taxonomy): Bacteria > Actinomycetota > Acidimicrobiia > Acidimicrobiales > RAAP-2 > RAAP-2. Next base: position 47,189 of record DAIDKS010000040.1, on the reverse strand, counting down.
CAGCTGACCCTGACCGATGATCATGTGCTGCTGACGGCCGACCCCGGAGTCGGCGAGCAACTCCTGGACGTCGAGGAGACGGCAGACCGTCCCGTTGATGGCGTACTCGGAGTCCCCGTTGCGAAACAGCGTGCGCGAGATGGTGACCTCCGCCCCGTCGACGGGCAGGCGGTCCGAGGCGTTGTCGAGCGTCAGGGAGACCTCCGCCCTCCCGAGAGCGCTCCGTGAGGCCGTGCCGGCGAAGATGACGTCGTCCATCCGCGCGCTGCGCAGGGCGCGCGTGCTCTGGGCGCCGAGCACCCAGGTGACCGCGTCCACCACGTTCGACTTGCCCGAGCCGTTCGGACCGACGACCGCGGTGACCCCGGGCTCGAACTCGAGGACGGTGTTGTCGGCGAAGGACTTGAAGCCCTTCATGGTCAGGCGCTTGAGGAACACGGGTAGACGCTACCAACGCCCCGCCGGCCACCCGGTCCTCGAGTGGCGCCTAACCCTGGCAGTTGGGACAGAAGTACGTGGCGCGCTGACGCACGACGACGCGCTCGATGGGTCGCCGGCACTGGGGACAGGGCTGGCCCTCGCGTCCGTAGACCTGGTGGGACTCCTGGTAGGTCCCCGGGCGACCCTCGAGGTCCACGAACTGCTCGTCGGCGAGCGTCGAACCGCCGGCCTTGATGGCCTCGCCGAGCACCTCGGTGATGGCGCGGTGCAGACGGCGGATCTCGACCGTCGACAGCGAGTCGGACGGTCGGTCGTAGCGCAAGCCCGCCGTGAAGAGGATCTCGTCGGAGTAGATGTTGCCGATGCCGGCGATGATGTCCTGATCGGTGAGGAGGACCTTGAGGGGCGTCGACCGGCTCCTCAGGATCGCCGCGAATCGGTCCCAGCCGATCTGGTCGACGAGCGGGTCGACGCCGAGGTGGGCGAGCTCGGGCACGACCCGCCGCAGCGCGAGACCGTCGGGGCTCATGGCCAGGCGGGCGAACTTGGAGACCTCGACCTCGACGTCCTCGGGCGGCGGCGTCGAGACGAAGAGCTCCCCGAAGGTCCGCGGGTCGACGTAGCGCAACTCCCCCGCCGGCGAGAGCGTGAAGACCACGTGGGTGTGCTTGGGCTTGGGATCCTTCGGTCCTCGGGCCTTCAGGAGCTGGCCGGACATGCCGAGGTGGATGACCAGGTGGCTGCCGTCGTCCATCGTCGCCACGAGGTACTTCCCGAGTCGTTGGACGCCCTTGACCGTCCGACCCTCGACGAGGGCCCGGAACTCCTTCGCCGAGGCGTGGCGGCGCACGACGCGTCCGTTGGTGACGGCGACGGCACGGATCTTGCGTCCGGTCAGTTCGCGCGCCAGGCCCGCGCGGACCGTCTCCACCTCGGGAAGTTCAGGCATCGCGCGCCTCCCAGGCCGCCTGCGCGGCGAGCGCCTCGGCCGCTCGTCGCGACGGAGCCGGCTCGCCCCGCACGCTGTCGTCGCCGACGGTGACCTCGGCCGTGAAGACGGTCGCGTGCGGTGGCCCCTCCGAGGTGACCCGGTAGGCCGGTGTCCCGAGACCGCAGGCCTCGGCCCACTGACGGAGTCGCGTCTTCGGATCGACGGCTGCGGGGCGGTGTCGGGCGCCGTCGACCACCGGGCCCAGGTGCGCCTGGACGAAGTCCCGCGCCGCGTCGTATCCGCGATCGAGGTAGATGGCCGCGACGACGGCCTCGAAGGCGTCGGCGAGCAGCCCCGGCCGATCGGCCCCCCCGTGACGTCGCTCGCCTCGACCGAGGCGCACCACCCGACCGAGGTCGAGCCCGCGGGCGACCTCGGCCAGCGCCGCCTCGTTCACCACGTGGCTGCGCACCAGGGACGCCGCGCCCTCGTCGAGTTCCGGATAGCGCGTCACGAGCAGGTCCGCGACCGCGAGATCCACGACGGCGTCACCGAGGAACTCGAGGCGCTCGTTCGACACGACGCCCCGCTCGGCGGCGAAGCTCGAATGGGTGAGGGCCTCAATCAGGCGCGGACTCCCGGCGTCGAGTCCGAGCCGCTCGGCCAACTCCTCCGGGGGCGTCCACACCGGGGCCCCGAGTCCGTCAGGATCCCGCGAGGCGGGCGGTGACGTAGTCGACGGCGTCGCGCACCGAGCTCAGTCCCTCGAGGTCCTCGTCGTCGATCCGAAAGTCGCCCACCGTGGCGGCGAGTCGCTCTTCGATCGCCTCGACCAGCTCGATCAGGGCGAGAGAGTCGGCCCCGAGGTCACTGAAGGCCGCGTTCGGGTCGATGTCCTCCGGCCGGCGCTCGAGGATCTCCGCTAACTCGTGCGTCACCATCGTCTCGATGGCCGCCCGATCGGGGGTTGAGGTCGCGCCGTCCACCTACGAGCCTCCTTTGCTCGCGCCCCACACTACTGAGGCGCCCGCCCCGCGACGGGGACTTACTCTCCGGTAACCGGAGCGACCGCGTCGCGGAGCTGGTCCACCAGACGCGCGTTCACCATCTCGTGGGCGACCCGCAGGGCGTTCATGATGGCCGTCGCGTTCGACGAGCCGTGGCTGATGACGCAGATCCCCTTCAGACCGAGCAGCACCGCCCCACCCTGGTTCTCCGGGGTGAGCGTCGCGATGGCCGGAGCGAGGTACTCGAAGAGCACGCGTCCGGCTGCGCGGGTCTCGTCGTTGGTGTCGACGGCGCCGAGCACCGTCGCGAAGACGAACGTCAGGGCCCCTTCCAGGGTCTTGAGGGCGACGTTGCCGGTGAAGCCGTCGGTGACGACGACGTCGACGGGCGACGGGATGAGGTCACGACCCTCGACGTTGCCGACGAAGCCCGGGACGAGATCCCGTAGTCGGGCGTGGGTCTCCTTCACGAGCGGCGTCCCCTTCGAGGACTCCTCTCCGATGGAGAGGAGTCCGATCCGCGGCTCGGCGATCCCGTGGTGGGCCCGCACGTAGGCCGCCCCCATCTGGGCGAACTGGACGAGCATCTCCGGAGTGCACTCGGCGTTGGCGCCGGCGTCGACCATGAGCGCGGGGTGCGAACCGGGCCGCGGGATCGGCAGGGCGATACACGGACGCAGCACGCCCGGCAGGCGGCCCATGCGCAGCAGCGCGGAGGCCATCGTCGCGCCCGTGTTGCCGGCGGAGACCATCGCACTCGCCGCGCCATCGCGCACCAACTCGGCCGCGCGCACCAGCGAGGAGTCCTTCTTCGTCCGGACGCTCTGCGCCGGGTCGTCGTCCATGGCGATGACCTCGGTGCAGGGATGGATCGGCAGTCCCTGGGGGTCACCGATGAGGTCGGGGGGGCCGACGAGGGTGACCTCGAGCCCCAACTCGTCGACGGCGCGGCGTGCCCCGGCCACGATCTGCGCCGGCGCGAAGTCGCCGCCCATCGCATCCAGGGCGATGGGCAGCGTCAACTCAGTTGACCTCGACCGCGACGCGGCCCTTGTACCATCCGCAGTTCGGGCAGACCACGTGAGGCAGCTTGGCCGACGCGCACTGCGGGCAGACGCTGCGAGCCGGGCGCTCGAGGCGCCAGTTGGCGGCCCGGCGGCTGCGCGTACGGGCCTTGCTGGTCTTGCGCTTGGGAACGGCCATCGGATGTCTCTTTCGCCGGGGACGGCCGAGCCGTCACGCTGGGTGGGATTGCCCGGGCTCCTCACCCGGGAATCGGAGCGCGTCAAGTGTAGCCCACCGGGGGTCCGACGGCGCCGCGCACCCGCACGGCCCCTCGTTCAGGTCGGCGCCGCACTGGGGGCAGAGGCCCGCGCAGGTCTCTCGGCACAGCGGGGCGAGGGGCAGGTCCAACATGATCGCGTCGTGGACGAGGGGCGTCAGGTCGAGTTCGTCGCCCTCGAACGAGTAGGACATCTCGTCGGACGTCTGGGACTCCGAGACGAAGCGCTCGTCGACCGTGACCCGGACGACCCCGTCGGCGCGGGCGGCGCAGCGTCGGCAGGTCCCCCGCCACGGTGCCTCGATCGCCCCCCGGACCCGGATGCCGCCGGCGTAGCTCTCGAGCCGCAGCGCCACCGTGACCAGGGCGTCGGGGTCGACGTCGGTCTCGGCCGGACCGAGGGGCGCCAACTCCCGTTCGACGTCGAAGGGTGCCTCGAAGGCCACCTCCATCGAGGACGGGACGACGCGGCGCAGGGCCGCCACCGGGACGACGTAGACGACGCTCACGGCCCTAGTAGTTGTCCTGGTCGAAGAAGGAGGACGTCTCCGTTGCGGGCTCGTAGTACGTCGCCGGGGCCGGGGCCGAATCCTCGAGGACGACCGAGCTCGGCGGGGCCGCCTCGATCAGCGAGGTCGGCAGGCCCTGGGCGCTCAGCCGTTCGCGACCCGATCGGGCGGTCTTCAGGAGGCGCTCGAGGACGATCTCGAAGTTGCCGAGCTTCCCGTCGATGAAGTCCTCGGCCTGGTTGACCAGGGCGCGCGCCTGAGCCTGGGCCTCCGAGAGGATCTGGTCGGCGCGCAGTCGGGACTGGCGGACGATCTCGGTCTTGTCGACCATGCGCGCGGCCTCGGCCCGCACCTGGTCCATCAGCTGTTCGGCCTTGCGCACCTCGGCGGCCATCAGCTCCTCGCGGTCGCGCAGAGCCCAGCGGGCCTCGCGGATCTCCTCGGGCAGGTCGCGCAGCGCCTGCTCCAGCAGGGCGAGCACCTCCTCGCGGGGGACCAGCGCCGAGTTCGACAGCGGCATCTGCTTCGCGCCCGCGACCAGGTCGATCAGGGCCCGGAGCGACGATTCGATGTCCCGTCCACCCCCGCCGACCTCCGGGGCGTCGTCGTAGGGCGGGTCGGTCGCGAACTCCGCGAACGGGTCGTAGCCCTCGTAGCCGTCGAAGCCGCTCACGAGCGCTCCGCGGCGAAGCGGCCCCGGAGTCGGGCCGCCACCGGGGCCGGCACGAACATCTCGACGTTCCCTCCGTAGCGTGCGACCTCCCGCAGGAGGCGCGAGGCGATGAAGGAGTGGTCCGAGCTCGTCGGGATGAAGAGGGTCTCGACACCCGACAGCGACCGGTTCATCTGGGCCATCTGCAACTCGCTCTCGAAGTCCGACACGGCCCGCAGGCCCTTGACGATGGCGGTGGCGTTCACGTCGCGAGCCACGTTCACGAGCAGGGTCGCGATCGAGACGATGCGGACCGAGGGAAGGTGGGCGCAGCTCTCGGCGATCATCTCGCGCCGCTCCTCGAGGTCGAAGAGCGGCTCGTTCTTCTGCGGGTTGCGGATCGCCGCGACGACGATCTCGTCGAAGATGAGCGCGGCGCGCTCCACCACCTCGAGGTGACCGTTGTGGAAGGGGTCGAACGAACCCGGGATCAGGCCGACCGTCACGCGAGCGGCCCCGTGGACTCCAGCATTGTCACGAGCGTAGTGCCGTAGCGCTTCGACTTGGTGACGACCCACCCGGCCGGGGCCTCGACCGCGCGGTCGTTCTCGATCACCGCACGCGTCGCTCGAATCGGGGCGAGGAGGGCCGCGGCGTCCAGAGGACCGTAGGGCGGATCGGCGAGCACCAGGTCGATCTCCGCCGGCGGGCGCCACCCCGGCAGGACGGCCCGCTGGAAGATCGCCCGGCCCGGCAGCCCGAGGGGGGCCAGGTTGGCCCGGGCCGCCGCCAGGCACTCGGGGTTCTGGTCGACGAAGTACACCTCGGCGGCTCCCCGCGAGAGCGCCTCGATCCCCATCGCCCCCGACCCGCAGAACAGGTCGGCGACGACCAGGTCCTCGAGACCCCCGCGGCTCTCCAGCATCGAGAAGATCGCCTCGCGGGCGTAGTCCGTGGTCGGACGCACCCCCTCGGGCAGGCGAGCCCGAAGCTGGCGGCCCCGAGCCATCCCACCGATCACGCGCATGGACCCAGGCTATTGGCTGGCGCGATCACGACTTGAAGAGGAAGTCCGCCTCCTCGGGATCGACGAGGGCCCGCAGCTCGTCGACGAGATCGGGCACCTCGTGCAGACCTCGGGTCACCAGGTCGCGCGCCACCTCGGCGGCGCGGCGCAGCTCGTCCTCGTCGTGGACGAGCGAGGCCAAGCGCAGGTCGCTCGGGCCGCGCTGGCGTGCACCGAGGAGGGTCCCCTCGCCCCGCAGCGCGAGGTCGACCTCGGCGAGCGCGAAGCCGTCGCTCGACGCGACCAGGGCCTCGAGCCGAGTACGCGCCTCGACACTCGCCGCCGGTCCGAGGAGGTAGCACGCCCCCGGCGAGGTCCCACGGCCGACGCGGCCGCGCAACTGGTGGAGTTGGGCGAGCCCGAAGCGCCACGCGTCCTCGATCACGATCACCGACGCCTCCGGCACGTCGACCCCCACCTCGATCACGACGGTCGCCACGAGGACGTCCGTCCGCCCGGCGCGGAAGTCGGCCATCGCGGCGTCGCGCTCCTCCGAGCGCATCTGACCGTGCGCCAGTCCGAGTCGCAGTCCCGCGAGTGGACCGGCCGCCAGACGATCGCGCTCGGCGACCGCCCCGGCACCGTCCCCACCCCCTTCGACCAGGGGGCAGACGACGTAGGCCCGATGTCCCGCCGCGGTGGCCGCGCGAACGGCCTCCCACGCGGCAGTCGGGTCGCCCTCGAGCCACACGGTCCGCACCGCGTCGCGACCCGGTGGGCGCTCGTCCAGGACGGAGCGCTCGAGGTCGGCGAAGTGGACCATGGCGGCGGTGCGCGGGATCGGGGTCGCGGTCATCACCAGCAGGTCGGGGTCGGCGTCGAGGTCCGACGCCTCACGCCCCTTGGACCGCAGCGCGGCCCGCTGCTCCACCCCGAATCGGTGCTGCTCGTCGATCACCACGACGCCGAGGGCCGCGAAGCGCACCCCCTCGCTGACCAGAGCGTGGGTGCCGACCACGACGTCCACCTCGCCCGCCGCGATCGCCGCGAGCGTGGCGCGGCGCTCGGCCGCCCGCAACCGTCCCGTGAGGAGGGCGACCCGCACACCACGACGCCCCCCCAGGACCGACGGGTCCTCGACGTCGAGACCCTCGAGGTCACCCCGCAGGGCGGCGACGTGCTGCTCGGCGAGGATCTCCGTCGGCGCCATGAGGGCGGCCTGTCGCCCCCCGCCGACGGCCATCAGCATCGTCGCCAGCGCGACCAGGGTCTTGCCCGATCCGACGTCGCCCTGGAGGAGTCGGTGCATCGGCGTCGGGGCCCCCATGTCGGTCGCGATCTCGCCGAGCACGCGCCGCTGGGCCCCGGTGAGGCGAAACCGGTGGCCGGCGATGAATCGGCCGAGCAGGCTGCGGCGTTCATCGCCCGGCTCGGCGTCGAGGTCGCCCTCGTCGATCGGGTGCGCGATGCCGAGCGACTGGGCCGTCAGCCGCTCCCGCCGACGCGCGAGGAGGACCTGCAGGCGCAGGAACTCGTCGAAGACCAGTCGGCGCCGGGCCGGGACGACGTCGTCGACGTCGTCGGGGACGTGGATCGCCCAGTAGGCCGCCGTCCGATCGATCAGGTCGTGCGCGCGTCGGATCGTCTCGGGAAGCGGATCGCGCAGTGGTCCGGCGCGGCGCAGCGACTCCTCGATCAGGCCGCGCAGCTCCCAACTCGTCACCCCCGCCTTACCCGAGGCGGGGTAGATCGCGACCACGCGACCGACGCGGGACGGATCGCGCTCGTCGCCGGCGGCGCCCACGATCACGTCGACGACCGGGTTCGTCAGCTGCCGTCGCCCCCGGAACTCGCCGACCGCACCGAAGAGGAGGGCCTGCACGCCCACGGCGAGCTGGCCGGCTCGCCACGGCTGATTGAAGAAGACCGCCCGCACCTCTCCGGTTCCGTCGGTCAGCGCCACCTCGACGAGCGAGCGGCCCTGGCGGGTGCGTCGAGCCCCGACGCGGGTCACCTCGCCGTAGACGGCGGCGACGTCGCCGATCGACAGATCCGACACGTCGACGCGTCGCGACCGGTCCACGTAGCGCCGCGGATAGGTCGTCAGCAGGTCGAGGACGTTCTCGAGTCCCATGGCGGACAGGGACTGGGCGCGCCGCTCCCCCACCCCGCGCAGGGACGTCACGGGAACCCGAGCGAGGGACGCGAGGGGTCGGCCCGTCTCGCTCACTCGATGCCGACGTAGTACGGGTAGAGCGGCTGGCCCCCGTGGTGCACCTCGATCCCGAGGTCGGGGCGTCGCTCGCGCAGACCCGCCACCACCGCCTCGGTCGCCGACGGGTCGACGCCGTCGCCCTCGATGATCGTGACCAACTCGTGGCCGTCACCCACCAGGATCTGGAGCAGGCTCAGCGTCACCTCGATCAGGGAGTCCCCGATCGCCCGCACGCCGCTCGCGTCGAGACCGATCCAGTCGCCGCTCGCCACCGCTCCGGCCCCGGTCGTGGCGTCCCGGACCGCCCGCGTCACCTCGCCGGTGACGACCCGGTGGCTCGCGTCGGCCATCGCGGCGGCGTTCTGCTCCCCACCCTCGTCGGGTCGGTAGGCGAGCATGGCCGCGAAGCCCTCGACGACCGAGTGCGTCTCGACGACCCGCACGCGGGCCGGGACGAGGTCGTCGACCTGGCGGGCGACGGGCACGATGTTCTTGTTGTTCGGGAGGATGACCACGTCCTCCGACCCCGTCGCGCGAACCGCCTCGGCCAGTTCGGCCGTCGACGGGTTCATCGACTGCCCCCCGGACACGACCTCGCGAACGCCGAGGGAGCGGAAGATCTGGCGAACCCCGGAGCCCGCGACGACGGCGACGACCGACGTCGTCGGCGCGGGCGTCGTGCCCGACCCGTCGCCGGTCGGCTCGTGGTGAAGGTCCTCGACCTGTGACTCGAGGTCGGTGACCCGGATCTCGCGTGGTCGACCCGCGTCGAGCGCCGCCTCGATGGCCGCCCCGATGTCATCGGTGTGGATGTGGCAGTTGTAGAGGCCCTCGTCGCCGACGATGACGATGGAGTCGCCGATCTCCTCCCAGGCCTGTCGGAATCCGGCGACGAGGTCGTCGGAGGCGCTGAGGAGGAACATCACCTCGTAGCGGGGCGACATCACGCCCGAGGTCGTCTCGACGCCGGTGAGGTCGAGGACCGCCCCGCCGGCGGGCGGCTCCGGCAGCGGCTCGTCGGCGACCACGTGGCAGAGCGCGTCGAAGAGGAGCACGAGCCCGGTACCACCGGAGTCGACGACGCCGGCGTCCTTCAGCACGGCGAGCTGCTCGGGCGTCCGGGCGAGGGCCTCGCGGGCCCGATCGCGGGCGGCGTGGACGAGGTGGCTGAGCGAGGTCGACGCCGAACTCGCGCCCTGCGCCGCCGCTCGAGCCACCGAGAGGATCGTTCCCTCGACGGGTCGCACCACGGCCTCACGAGCTCGCTGGTCGGCGTGACTGAGGGCCTCCGCCAGGATCGAGGGGGTCACGCTCGCCGCCGAGCGCATCTTCTCGACCATCCCCCGCAGGATCTGGGAGAGGATGACCCCCGAGTTCCCGCGGGCGCCCATCAGGGAGCCCCGGGCGATCGCGTTGCAGACCTCGTCCATCGAGGGGTCGTCGCCGATCGGCTCGAGCGCCTGGACCACGGACTCCACCGTGAGGGCCATGTTGGTGCCCGTGTCCCCGTCGGGGACCGGATACACGTTCAGGCGGTTGATAGCCTCACGGTGGCTTCGCAGGAGCGCCGCGAAGGTCGTCATCGCCTCTCGCAGGTCCGCCGCCGTGAGCTTCGTGCGGGCGCTCATCGCCTGCGATGCTACAATGGTCCCTCGGTCCAACGAGCGGAGAAGTCCGCGCGGCGAGAGAGGGTTGTTATGGCGTCCGTCTGCGAGATCTGCGGCAAGAAGCCATCGTTCGGCATGAACGTCTCCCACTCCCACCGTCGCACCAAGCGTCGCTGGAACCCGAACATCCAGCGCGTGCGCGCCCTGGTGGGCGGTTCGCCCACGCGGCTGAACGTGTGCACGGGCTGCCTGCGCGCCGGCAAGGTCACCAAGCCGTCCCGCCGCGTCACCCCAGCCTGAACGGTCTAGAGACGGTGCTGCCAGCCCTCGCGGGCTAGACGCACGCCCCGCAGCGTTCGCACCGCTCGGTCGGCGACCACGCGCCCGATCTCGAGCGGCGGGGTGAGGCCCCGGTCGAGGAAGACCATCCGCAGGCGGTCGCCGTCGGCCGTCGTCATGAGGAGTTCGTAGTCCTCCCCGCCGCCGAGGGCCTCCGCCTCGGTCGCCCCGTCCGCCACCGGCACGGTGTCGAGCACGACGCCCACCCCGCTCGCGTCGGCCAGCCGGTGCACGTCGAGCGCCAGGCCGTCGCTCAGATCCATCATCGCGTGCACCGCGGCTCCCCGGGCGGCGGCGCCCTCGGCCAGGCGCGGCCAGGGCCGGCGGTGGGCGACCACGAGCGGGTCGCCGAGGGGTGCGCCCTCGCGCCGACGCCGTAGCCCCGCCGCCGAGCGGCCGAGGAGCCCGGAGACGAAGATCCGGTCACCGGGTCGAGCCCCCGATCGCAGGACGGCGCCCCCACCGGGACACTCGCCGAGCACCGTGACCGTGACGCTCAGGCAGGGTCCGCCGGCGAGATCGCCCCCCACGATCGGGCACTCGGTCGCGGCCGCGGCGTCGGCGATGCCCCGATGGAGCTCCTCGAGGTCGCTGCCCGGCGGGGCGACCACCGCCACCACGGCCGCTCGGGCGCGACCGCCCATGGCCGCGAGGTCCGAGACCGCCGAGGTGACCGCCTTGAAGCCCAGGTCCTCGAGAGGGAAGAGCTCCGGGTCGAGGTGGACGCCCGAGACGGCGGTGTCGGTCGACACGAGCACCTGGCCGGCGAACGGCCGCAGCACGGCCGCGTCGTCCCCGATGTGCACCTCGTCACGCGGGCGTTCCCGCCGCCCCACGATGGCGGCGATACGCTCCAGGATGTCGTCTTCGCGCCGGTCGGGTCCCCCTCGGGGGACATCGGGTGGGTCGAGCGTCGCGGTCACGACACTGGAATGCACGGGAGGATGCCCACGGGCATCGCAGGACAGACGACAACGGAGGGCCCCACGTGACCTACCCCACCCAGAACGCACGCCTCATCGAGTGGGTCGAGGAGGTCGCGCAACTCACGACCCCCGATCGTATCCACTGGTGCGACGGAACGGCCGAGGAGTACGACGAGCTCTGCCAGCTCCTCGTGGATCAGGGGACCTTCCAGCGGCTCTCCGACGCCAAGCGACCGAACAGCTACCTCGCCTTCTCCGACCCCGGTGACGTCGCCCGCGTCGAGGACCGAACGTTCATCTGCTCGCGGCTCGAGAGCGACGCCGGCCCCACGAACAACTGGGTGGACCCCGAGGAGATGCGCGCGACGCTCAACGGCCTCTTCGCGGGCTGCATGCGCGGACGCACCATGTACGTGGTCCCCTTCTCGATGGGCCCGCTGGGCTCGAACATCGCCCACATCGGCGTCGAGATCACGGACTCGCCCTACGTCGTCGTGTCGATGCGGATCATGACGCGGATGGGTCGCGGCGCCCTCGAGGTCCTCGGCGACCAGGGGGAGTTCGTGCCCTGCCTGCACTCGGTGGGCTCGCCGCTCGAGCCCGGTCAGGCCGACGTCCCGTGGCCCTGCGACGCGGACCAGAAGTACATCGTCCACTTCCCCGACACCAAGGAGATCACGTCCTACGGCTCGGGATACGGCGGGAACGCGCTGCTCGGCAAGAAGTGCTTCGCCCTGCGCATCGCGTCGGTGATGGCCCGCGACGACGGATGGCTCGCCGAGCACATGCTCATCCTCAAGCTCACCAGCCCCGCCGGCGAGACCCGCTACGTGGCCGGGGCCTTCCCCAGCGCCTGCGGCAAGACCAACCTGGCCATGCTGATCCCCACGCTGCCCGGCTGGAAGGTCGAAACGATCGGTGACGACATCTGCTGGATGAAGCCGGGTCCCGACGGTCGGCTCTACGCGATCAACCCGGAGGCCGGCTTCTTCGGCGTCGCCCCCGGGACCAACTACGAGACCAATCCGAACGCCATGTACTCGGTCGAGGCCAACACCATCTTCACCAACACGGCCCTCACGGCCGACGGCGACGTGTGGTGGGAGGGCATGGGCGAGCCGCCGACGGGACTCACGGACTGGCGGGGACGCGCCTGGTCGCCCGATCTCGGTAGCCCCGCCGCGCACCCCAACTCCCGCTTCACCGCCCCGGCCGGCCAGGACCCGGCGATCGCCCCCGAGTGGGAGGACCCCGCCGGCGTGCCGATCGACGCCATCCTCTTCGGCGGTCGGCGCGCCAGCGTCGTACCCCTCGTCTTCGAGTCCCGGGACTGGACCCACGGGGTCTTCCTCGGCTCGATCATGGCCTCGGAGACGACGGCGGCGGCGGCCGGCGCGGTCGGGAACCTTCGCCGCGACCCCTTCGCGATGCTGCCCTTCTGCGGCTACAACATGGCCGACTACTTCGCTCACTGGCTGAGCTTCGCCGACCGGCTGCCGGTCGACCGGCTGCCACGGATCTTCTACGTCAACTGGTTCCGCAAGGGTCCCGACGGGAAGTTCCTCTGGCCGGGCTACGGCGAGAACAGCCGCGTCCTCGAGTGGGTCTTCGAGCGAGTCGCCGGACGAGGCGGGGCCGTCGAGACGCCCATCGGGTACATCCCCGGACCGGGAGCGCTCAACCGCGACGGCCTCGACGTGACCGACGACCAGCTGGCCGAGCTGCTCCGTGTCGACGCCGACGAGTGGCGGGCCGAGGTCCCCCTCATCCGCGATCACTACGCCCAGTTCGGCGACCGACTGCCCGCCGCGCTCGCCGCCCAGGTGGACGACCTCGAGCGACGCCTCGACTAAGTCACTCGACGGTCTCGGCGTCGGCGACGATGAGTCGCGGACCCGAGGGCCAGTCGAAGTAGCGCCACGTCCAGTTGATCAGGACGCGCAGGCGATTCCTAAAGCCCACGAGGTAGAAGAGGTGGAGTCCGAGCCAGGACGCCCAGCCCGCCGTGCCCCGGATCACGCCACCGCGCGGCAGCTTCGCCACCGCCGCGCGCCGACCGATCGTGGCCATGATGCCCTTGTTGCGATACCGGAAGGGCTCCGTCGGCTGGCCGCGCAGGACGCGCAGGATCTGCTCGGCGCAGTGGCGACCCGACTGGATCGCGACCGGGGCCAGCTGGGGCAGCACCGCAGAGCCCGCCGGGATGGCCGCGGCGTCGCCCACCGCCCACACGTTCTCGCAGCTCGTGCAGCGCAGGTCCGGGCCGACGAGGGCCCGGCCTCCGGGTCCGGCCGCGGTGTTGAGGTGGTGCGCCAGCGTTCCCGTCGCGGTGACGCCGGCCGCCCAGATGACCGCCGTCGTCGCGATCTCCTCGCCGCTCGCGAGACGCAGGACGCTCGGACCGACCTCCACCACCGACTGGCCGAGGCGAACGTCGATGCCGCGCAACTGCAGCTGGCGCAGGGCGTACCGACCCGCGCTCACCGGGAAGGCGGTGAGCAGGCGGTCGGCCAGGTCCACCAGCACGACCCGCACCGACGCGGGGTCGATGCGCAGTCCGTCGCGCCGTAGGACGATCCCGATGAGCTCCGCGAGGGCGCCCGCGGTCTCCACCCCGGTGGGTCCCCCACCCACCACCACGTAGGTCAGGGTCGCCGGGTCGTGGTCGGAGCGGGCGTCGGCGGCCTCGAGCGAGCTCAGGAGCCGGTTGCGCAGCCGCCGGGCGTCGGCCAGGGAGTAGAGGGGTAGGGCGTGCTCGCGCGCACCCGGGATCCCGAAGTAGGAGGCCGTCGCCCCCGTCGCGACGACCAGGTGGTCGTACGCGAGCTCCGTCCCGTCGTCGAGGACGACGCGGTTCTGGGACTCGTCCACCTCCCGGACCCGACCGTGGCGGAACCCGACGTTGCGGGCGTGCCCGAAGATCGTCCGGATGGGGTACGCCACGTCCGCCGGCTCGAGACCGGCCGTCGCCACCTGGTAGAGGAGTGGCAGGAAGGTGTGGAAGTTGTGGCGGTCGACGATCGTCACGCGGACCGGCTGGTTCGAGAGTCCGCGGGCGACGGCCACGCCGGCGAATCCCCCACCGACGACGACGACGTGGGGCAGCGAGGCGAACGCGGGACTGGCCAAGTGGGGAGGCGCCATGCCCCAGTACAGCACGTCGAGCGCCCTAGCGTCCCCGACGCCGCCCCAGCGCGTAGGCCACGGCCGTCGTGATCCCCACGACCGCGAGAAATCGGTCGGCCACCGCGAAGGACCACAGCACTCCGACCGGGATCAGGGCGCCGACCACCCAGGCGAGCTGCTGGCGGACCGCGAACCGGGCGAACGTCCTCCCCTGTGCTCCGGGTGGGACGTGGGCCTGGGTGATCGCGTCGAAGCTCGGTTGGGCTACCGCGGCGGCCAGGCCGACCCACCCGGCCAGGGCCGACTGTGCGGCGAGCGACGGAACGGCGCTCGCGAGACCGGCGCCCACCCCGGCGAGGACGAGGGAGCCTCCGAGGAGGGCCGGGGCCCCGAGACGACGCCGAACCCGGGTGACCAACCCGAGACCCAGCAGCGACCCCACGGCCGACAGGGCGAGGGCCAGGGCGAACCACCCGAGGGGTGCGTGAGCCCGTCGCAGCCCGAAGGCCAGCAGGAAGGTGGCGAAGCCGACGGTGAATCGCATGACCGACGCCGCTCCGAGCCCCCACGCGACCTCGGTGTCACCCAGGGGCTCGAGCGCCTGGCGGTCGCGCTCGGCCTGGGTCATGCGGGCCACCGGGTCGCGCACCACCGCCGCCGGACGCGGAAGGCGGGCGCTCGTCACGACCCCGGCGAGGTAGACCGCGCTCGCCACGACGAGCACGCTCGGCGCGCCGACGCCCTTGAGGATCCCCGCCCCCACGAGTCCCGCGATCACCCCGGCGGCGGTCCCGAGAAGGGTGAGCTGGGCGTTGAACCCGGCGAATCCCGCGGCCTCGCCGGGAACGCCGGGCCACCCGGCACTGTCCAGGTCACCGGTGTGCTCCCGGAACTGGTCGGTGCGCGCCATCTCGGGCACGAGGGCGCCACGCGTGACGACGTAGAGCTTGGAGGCGACGAGCAGGAGGAAGGCCTCCGGATAGAGCCAGAGCGACGAGAGGTGCTGGCTCATCGTCCAGCAGAGCAGCACCCTCGCCCCGGCCGAGACGGCCACCAGCAGGCGGCGGCCCTGGGCCGAACGATCGATGAGCGGGCCGAGGACGGGCGAGACGACGGCGAACGGGGCGATCGTGATGAGGAGGTAGAGCAGGACCTTGCCCTTCGCCTCGCTGGGCGAAACGGAGAAGAAGAGCGAGCCCGCGAGCGAGACGGTGACCATCGTGTCGCCCGCCATCATCAGCACGTGTACGAGCGCCAGACGGCCGAACGCCGTCGACTGGTCGAAGAGGTCTTGGGCGGAGGCCCACGCGAGCGAGCCCAGGCCGCGCCGTATCACGGTTCCGTAGCGTACGGCAGCCTCGCCGCGTCCACGGGAACGGGTCAGTTGGAGAAGCAGGCCCGACGGTAGACGACGTCCGGCAGACGTCCCGGCTGGCAGTAGGTGGCGCGCGACGCCGCGAACCACCCGCCATTCTCGTAGTGCATCAGTTCGGTGACGCCCACCGGGGGTGCTTGCCCCACGCCGACCGTCGCCCACAGGTAGGCCCAGTCGCCCTCGCACCCGTAGGCGACGACGCCGCGCGGCACCAGGTGCGTGAGGTGGGCACTGACGCTCGCCGCCGAGCAGGAGGCGCCGCTCGGCGCGGGGGACGACGACGCGCTCGGCGCGCTCGCGGCCCACGCGAGACCCGCGATCACCAGCAGGCTCACGACCACGCGCGCCGTCCGAGCCACCATCCCCCTAGTTCACCACAGGGGCCTCAGGCGCTGGGGGCCGGGTTGATCACCGCCATGAGGAGGGTTCCCACGGTCGCCTCCCACGTCGCCTGCTCGACCGGGTCGGCCGAGACGTCGTCGATGACGCGACCGAAGAGCGTCGCCTGGAGGACCGTGGCGAGGCCGCCCGCGTCGACGTCGGGCCGCAGGAAGCCGTTGCGCTGACCCAGGCGGACGAGGTCGGTCAGTTCGGCCATGAACTCGGCCTGGGTCTCCCCGATGAGCTCCGCCAGGTGCGGACGGGTGAGCGACGCCGAGATGATGCGCACCCGCATCGCCCGGCGACGGCGGCGCTCCTCCCCTCCCGAGAGGACGTCGACCAGGGGGCGCACGAGCTCGAAGTACTCCGCGGCGTTCTGGGCCCGTCCGCTCACCGCCTCGATCCTCGCGAGGTCCTGGCTCACGAGGTCGCGGAAGAGTTGGTCGTACGCGGCGTCGATCACCCCTTCACGTGATCCGAAGTGGTGATAGACGGAACCGTAGTTGACTCCGGTCGCCTGGCAGATGTCGGGAATCCGGATCTCGGTCTCGTCGCCCTGCCAGAGGCGCTCAATGACCGCGTCGATGACGGCGCGCATGACGGGAATCGATCGCGCCTGCTTCACGAGGGAAAGTCTAGGGACGCCGTGACGGTGAAGTATTTTCCGCCCATAGACTCGCTCACGGCGCGAGCCCACTCCCCCGAGGCCCGCGAGCGAGGAGAGTCGTGTCCCGAGCGCCCCGTCTCGAGCCGCACATCGTCCGTACGGGCATGGTGGTGGTGCTCGGGACGATCATGTCGATCCTCGACACGACGATCGTGGCCGTCGCCCTGCACACCCTGAGCCACGACTTCCGGGTCAGCATCGCGACGATCCAGTGGGTGACCACGGGATACCTACTGGCCCTCGCCATCGTCATCCCCGTTTCGGGCTGGGCCGTCCACCGCTTCGGGGCGAAACCCGTCTACCAGATCTCCCTCGTCCTGTTCGTCGTCGGATCGGCCCTCAGCGGCCTCGCCTGGTCCGCGACGGCCCTGATCATCTTCCGCGTCATCCAGGGCGTCGGCGGGGGCATGATCGTGCCGGTCGGTCAGTCGATCCTCGCGCGCACGGCCGGACCGCAGCGCATGTCCGAGGTGATGGCCATCGTCGGAGTCCCCCAGCTGCTGGGGCCGATCCTCGGGCCGGTGATCGGCGGGCTCATCGTCGCGAACACGACGTGGCGCTGGATCTTCTTCGTCAACGTGCCGATCGGCATCGTGGCCCTCGTCCTCGCCCAGCGCTTCCTCGCCCCGACCGCTCCGGACGGGGGGCGGCGCTTCGACTTCCTCGGCTTCGCCCTCCTCTCCCCCGGCCTCGCGCTCGTCGTCTACGGCCTGGCCGAGGTGGGCACGCAGGGTGGCTTCCGAGGTGCGGCCGTGTGGGACAGCCTGCTCCTGGGCTTCGCCCTGATCGCCGGGTTCGTGGTTCGGGGCCTACGGGCACCGGAGCCCCTGATCGACCTGAGGCTCTTCCGCGACCGGACCTTCGCCCTCGCCTCGACCGGCATCTTCCTGCTCGGGGCCGCCCTCTACGGCACCATGTTCCTGCTGCCCCTCTACTACCAGACCGTGCGGGGCGACTCGGCCTGGGTCGCCGGGCTGATGATGGCGCCCCAGGGGATCGGGGCCGCCGTCTCCATGAGACCCGGGGGGATCCTCGCGGACCGGCGCGGGCCCCGGTACGTGGTCCCGATCGGTGTCGTCATCCTGTCCATCGGCACCTTCGCCTACACCCAGGTGAGCGCCAGCTCCAACTACGCCCTGCTCGCCGTCGCGCTGTTCATCCGGGGGCTCGGGATGGGCGTCACGATGATGCCGACGTTCGCCTCGTCGTACCGGAACCTGACGCACGAGGACGTGCCGAAGGCGACCTCGGCGACGAACATCCTCCGCCAGGTCGGCGGGTCCCTCGGAGTGGCGGTCTTCGCCGTCGTGCTCCAGACGCAGGTCACGCGCGCCCTCCCGGTGACCGGCGCCCTCATCCAGGCCGGCAAGGTCCCGGCGACGCCGGGCGACCTGCAACTCATCGCCGGGGCCTTCGCCCACTCGTTCTGGTGGTCGTTCCTCGTCTCGGCCGTCGTGTTCGTCCCCTCGCTGCTGCTCCCCAATCGGGGAGTCCGCCAGGCGGGCTCACCCTCGCTCGCCGTCGACTAGCCCTCCCGACACCAGAAAGGTCACCCGTGTCCACCCCCCGTCCCCTCCTGCAGGTCATCATCGGCTCCACGCGCCCCGGGCGCGTCGGTCCCGCCATCGCGCAGTGGTTCGTCGAGCGCGCCGGGGCCCACGGGGCCTTCGAGATCGAGGTCGTCGACCTCGCCGAAGTGAACCTCCCCCTCTTCGACGAGCCGAACCACCCCGTCACGCGCCAGTACACCTTCGACCACACGCGCCGGTGGTCCGAGACGATCAGCCGCGCCGACGCCTACGTCTTCGTGATCCCCGAGTACAACCACAGCCTGAACGCGGCGACGAAGAACGCCATCGACTACCTCCACCACGAGTGGCGCTTCAAGCCGGCCGGCATCGTCTGCTACGGCGGCGGCGCCATGGGCACCCGGGCCGCCCAGCACTTGAAGCCGGTCCTCGCCGCCCTGCGCGTCGTGCACGCCGGCGACGTCGCTATCCCCCTGCAGACGACGCCGGTGATCGACGGGGTCTTCCGAGCGAACGACGTCCTGGACCACGCGGCGGCGTCGGTCCTGACCGAGATCGCCGCGCTCCACCCCGGTCTCCACGAGCTGCGCACCACACGCTCGCACTGACGTCACCCACTCCCGGGGAGTCCTGGGGGTATGTTGGCGACGACGGACGCCACGGACCCCTCGACACCGTTCACCCGCTGGCGCCCGCCGAGGGAGGTAGCCATGCGGTGGTCCCGACGGGCTCTGCGGCCCGGCCTCGGCGTGATGATGATGGCCGTGAGCGTGATCGCGGTCTCGCCCACCGCGACGGCCCTCTCCGCCCGAACGAGCGGCGCAACGCTCCAGCTGCGAGCCGACCAGTACAGCTCGTGGCAGTACCCCTACGACCGGGCCATCCACCGGGCCGTCGTCGCCACCAACACCGGCACCACTCTCGGCGAGTGGACGATGCAGCAGCCCTCGATCGGGGGCTACTCGGACGGGGCGCCCATCTGCATGCCCCAGCCGGGGTACATCTACCTCGCCCCGGGGCAGTCGGAGACGATCAGCTGCTCGATCGAGTTCCCGGCGAGCCTTCCCGAATCCCAGTCGTGGCGCCAGGGCGAGACGCACTCGCTGCCCCTCGTCCTGTCGTTCTCGCAGGTCGACCCGTCGAACGGGGCCGGCCTCGGCTCGACGACGGTCACCCTGGACAACACGGTCACCGTCGTCGCCCAGCCGCCACAGCTCCTACCGCCCAACGCACTCCTACCCAACCCCAACGCCACCATCCGGGGCTCCGTCCTCGACGCCACGACTCACCAACCGATCAGGGGTCGCGTCGACGTCGCCATCATGAACAACGAGGCGGGCTGGATCTACCACGCGCCCCTCACCGCGGCGGGCGCCTTCACGGTGCCGATCGTCGCCCACCAGCGTCCGTACTTCAACGACTGGCAGCCGTACCTGGTGACGGTCACCGCCCCCGGGTACGCCAGTCAGACGACCCTCCTGCGACCTCGCACGCAGACGACCTCGATCGTGACCGTCCGGCTGCGCCGACCGTCGGCGACGGGCCACTACCGCCTCGTCGCGACGATCCCCACCGGCGCGCCCACGGCGCGGATGTCGGTCTCGGCCAACGGACGCTACGCCGCCATCGTGCCCTACGCGGACACGGCGTTCCCGCCGGGCTACGTCGCGTCCCACGCGAACCTGACCTTCATCGACCTGGCGACGGCCCGACGTCTCTGGAGCTACCCCCTCCAGGGCCTGGTGCTCGGCGTCGCGATGGCCCCCAGTGGCCAGGACGTCGCGGCTCCGTACCCGGGCCCCCAGGCGAGCATCGATCCCACCGGCGCACCCAACGTCATCGAACTCAACCAGGCGGGACGGCTCGTCTGGAATCGCCCGGTCTACGGCGACCCGGCGCTCGCGACCGGAACGATCGACGGACAGTCCGTCGGGGTGAACCCCTCGGGGGCCCACGCGGTCAGCTACTCCCCCGACGGCCACTGGCTCGCCGTGGGCACGCCGAGCGGTCAGCTCGAGGTCCTCAACGCGACGAGTCAGGCCGTCCGCTGGACGACCTTCCTGCGCGACCAGGTCCGAGCACTCGCCTGGAGCCCCGACGGCACGAGGATCTTCGCCTCCTCCGGGGACAGCGACCTCTACGCGCTCGACGCGTCGACCGGACGCGTGATCTGGTCGACGTACGTGGCGGGGTGGTCGCTCGCCTTCGCGGCGTCACCGCACTACGTCATGGTGAGCGCGAAGCAGGGTGACTCCATCAAGCTGGTGCGCACCTCCGACGGAGCGGTCGTGTGGAGCTACCCGACGTCGGAGACCTCGTTCGGCCTGGCCATCTCCCCCAACGAGACCGAGTTCGCGTCGGTCAACACGAGCGGCAGCTCCGAGACGACGATCGTGTTCAACCGAGCCGGCCACGTTCTCTGGACGACTCCCGATGCGGGCAACGCCGTGACGTTCTCCCCGGACGGGAAGTACCTCCTCACCGAGCAGGCCGACTACGCCGATCACACCGATACCGTCCACCTCTTCAACGCCCTCACCGGCGAGGAGATCTGGTCGGCCGTCCTCCCACCCGCCCCCACGACGCCCGCGTGGGATCACGGTGAGGCCGGCGTCATCTACGCCTCGCGCGGAGCCACGACGATCCTCGTCGGGAGCGCCGAGAACGGTCAGGTGTACATCTTCCGAGGATCCGTGACACCCCGCCGGACGACGTAGTCCGTCGACCGGACCCGCAGCCGGACGCCACCTGCCCGGGCGGGGGCCCACACCCCGACCACCCTCGCCCCGCTCGCCCTCGCCGTGGTCGCCGTCGGGATGACGGCCCCGGAGCCCCGGCGGATCGGGCCCCGCGCGGCGTCGGGGTCCTCACCCGACGAGCGTGCCGACAGCCACCTCCCCACCGCGGCGCGGGACCGCCGCGTTCCCGGGTCCCGGATGATCACCCGGGACCCGGGAACGCGGTTCAGTCGTCGAAGGGGTTCAGGTGCTCGTGGTGCGCGATCATCTCCGCCTCCTCGAGGTTGAGCTCGCGCTCGATGGCCGCCAACTCCTCGGCGCTGCCCTGGACGACCGGGCCCTTGAACCAGCGACGCGCGCTCAGCATCCAGTAGCCGAGGGCGAAGCCGATGACCACGAGCACCGCGATCGGCGCGTAGTTGAAGGTCGTCGCCGTGATGGGCTTCACCTGGGGCAGGAGCAGCATGATGCAGATGAAGACGGTCCAGATCGTGGCGACCGTCCCGACCAGGACGCCCCACCGACCCAGGTTCCACGGGCCCGGCGTGAAGCTCTTGCCCGCTCGCACCCGCAGGAAGACGGGAGTGATGTAGGCGATGTAGAGGCCGATGACCGCGATGGACGTGACCGCCGCGTAGGCCGTCGTATTCCACCAGTACGGAAGTACCAGGATGAGCGCGCCGATCGCCGCGAACCAGATCGCGTTGGTCGGCGTGCGCGTCCGGGGGTTGATGCGGTGCCACAGCCGGTGACCCGGCACGGCTCCGTCCCGGCTGAAGGCGTAGATCATGCGCGAGTTCGCGGTGACGCTCGACATGCCGCAGAAGAACTGGGCGACGATCGCGATGAGCAGCAGCATCTCGCCCCCGGCGCGGCCGAGGGAGTCGACGAAGATCTGTCCCGGGGCGACCAGGGCCCCCGCCTCCGACGCGTACTTCGCGGGGTTGATCGCGTAGGAGAGTCCGACCAGCAGGACCCAGCCCGCGATGATCGACACGACGATGGAGTTGACGATGCCGCGCGGACCCGCCACGTTGGCCGCCCGCGTCTCCTCGGTCATGTGAGCCGAGGCGTCGTAGCCGGTGAGCGTGTACTGGGCGTTGAGGAGTCCGATGAGGAACACGTAGATCGGCGTACCGAAGCCCGTGTTGTTGACGAAGTGCGCGAAGACGAACGAGGCGCTCGCGTGGTGCGTCGGAACGATGAACAGCACGAGCACGATGACGCCCACGCCCACGATGTGCCACCAGACCGAGACGTCGGCGAGCTTCGAGACGAGTCCGACGCCGAAGGTGTTGAGCAGTCCGTGCACGAGGAGCAGGATCGCCGTGATGAGGACGACCTCGTGCTGGACCGTGCGGAAGCCGACGTTCGGCGAGAGGACCCCCTGGTACTGAAGGAAGCCCTCGATGAACAGCGCGCAACCGAAGTCGATGCCCGCGGTGACGGCGACCTGGCCCAGCAGGTTGAACCAGCCCGTGAACCAACTCCACAGCGGGGCGTTCCGCTTGGCGAGGCGGGCCGCCCAGTAGTAGAGACCCCCAGCCGTCGGGTAGCTCGAGCAGACCTCGGCCATCCCCATGCCCACGAGAACGACGAAGCCGCCCACCAGCAGCCAGCCCCACACCATGGTCGAGGGCCCACCCGTGTTCATGCCGAAGCTGAACAGTGTGAGGCACCCCGACAGGATCGAGATGATCGTGAAGGAGACCGCGAAGTTCGAGAACCCCGACATCCCGCGATGCAGCTCTTGGGCGTAGCCCAGTCGGTGCAACTGCTCCTCGTCGCTGAGCGGCGCCTGGCCGCTCAGCGGCGCTGGCCCATCTGCCATATCCGTACCCCCCGGGTGATAATTGGGCTCCTGCTTACTGCGAAGTCATGCCGCCGTCAACTACCACCACGCTGCCGGTCATGAAGACGGTCTCATCCGAGGCGAGAAACAGCACCGTGTGGGCGATCTCCCGGGGCTCGCCCGGTCGGCCGATCGGCTGAAAACTGTCGATGCTGGCGTAGACCTTGTCGAGTCCGCCCAGCATCTCCGCGTGGGCGTAGTTGATCGGCGTGTCCACCCAGCCCGGGCAGATCACGTTGCAGCGGATCCCCTGCTTCGCGTAGTCGAGGGCGACGCCCTTCGTCCACATGACCGACGCCCCCTTCGAGGCCGAGTAGAGGGCTAGGAAGGGCTCGGAGACCAGTCCGTTGACGCTCGCGACGTTGATGATCGACCCCCCGCCCTGACGGAGCATGTGGGGGATGGCCGCTCGACACCCGTAGATCTGCCCCTTCACGTTGACGTCGAGTGTGCGGGCGATGACCTCGTCGGTGAGCTCGTGGACGACACCCGGGATGTTCACTCCCGCATTGTTGACCAGGACGTTGATCGCCCCGTACTCCCGAACGGCCGTTGCGACCATCGCGTCGACCTGGTGACGGTCGGCCACGTCCACCGTGACCGCCGTCGCCACGCCACCGGTCCGCGTGATCAGATCGACCGTCTCTCGAGCGTGATCACCGTCGATGTCCGCGACGACGACGAGTCCGCCCTCCTCGGCCAGACGAATGGCGCTCGCGCGCCCGATGCCCGAGCCCGCCCCCGTGACCACGCACGACTTTCCCTCAACTCGTCCCACGTCCCCACCTCCACGCGGTGAGTCTGTCACGCGTCGCGGCCACGGCCGCGCCCCCATTGCCGACTTTCGCGACGGCGTCCACGCTTCTCGTCGCGCCGGCCAGGAGCGCGGATCGGTCGGCGAGCGACCACGGGAACCCGCCACCGGCCCTCTCCATCGGCGACGGCGGCTCGTAGGGCCGGTGGGGATCGAACCCACGACCAAGGGATTATGAGTCCCCCGCTCTGACCACTGAGCTACGGCCCTTCGCCCGGCCCACGGCGCACGGCGCCGCTGGAGCTCCCAGAGCAGGACTCGAACCTGCAACCTAGCGGTTAACAGCCGCTTGCTCTGCCAATTGAGCTATCTGGGAAGGCGCCCGAAGGCACCGCCACGTTAGCACCCGTCGGGCTCAACGCCCGTCGAACCACGTCTCGAGACGGGCGGCGTCCGGGCTCTCGCGAACGGCTCGGCGAAGGCGCGCCACCCGCTTCGACATGCCCTGACGCGAGATGCCCCGGTCCGCGGCGAGCGACTCCAGTGACGCCGTCTTGAAGGTCACCTGCCAGAAGAGGTCGAAGTCGGCGCCGCAGGCCCGACGCAGGGCGTCGATCACCCAGGCGGGTGCGTCGGGCTCCTCCGCGGCGACCGGCCTCTCCAGCGTCTCGGGAAGGCTCGCGGCCCGGTAGCGACGCGCCTGGACGTCGCGATAGAGGTGCAGCATCTCGCGCGCCCGCGTCCGCGTGACCGCCAGGACCTCACTGACGCGCTCCTCGGTCAGCGGGCGCGGTGGCGACTGACGTTCGAGGCGACCGAGGGCGAGCACGGACCTCATCTCCGCGTCGCTCAACCCCGCCTGCTGCTGAATGGCCTCGTTCACCATCTTCGCGATCCAGTAGTTCGCGTACGTCGCGAACCGCACGCCCCGGGCGGGATCGAACCGGGCCAGGGCGTTCACGAGCCCCTCGAGCCCGGCCGCTTCCAACTCCTCGTCCCCGAAGCGGAATCCCCGTTCCTGCACCCGTTTGCGCACGAGCCCGAGGGTCGCGCGCAGTAGGTGGGACTCCGCCGCCTCTCCCGCGTGCCGCTCACGGCTGAGCCGGCGCCGCTCGTCAGGGGCCGCCACCCCCGCCACCAGGGCCACGCGAGCGCGTCGTCCCGCCACGATGTCGGCGTGGAGCCGCCGCTCGTCCTCGCGCGAGAGGGGCTCGAGGATCTCGAGACCGGCCACCGAGCGAGATCGGCTCACGAGCGGGCTCGACCGACGAGCCACTCGCGCAGTTCGGCCTCCGCGCTGTCACCGTCGGGGCCGTCGAGCAGGGCGAGACGCTCCTTCACGTCGCGCACGGTCGCGTGGGCCACCATCGGATCGAGGAGCCCGGCGCTCAGGTCGTGTTCGAGGTCCCGGAGCGCACCGGGGACGACCGAGCGCAGCAGTTGGGCCACGAGGGAGCGGACGGCCGCGGCGTCGTCGGCGAGCGGTTCGTCGACGACGAGGGCGTTGAGGATCGCCGCCGCGGCGTCCTCGCCCTCGCGCTGAAGGAGGTCGAGCGCGTCGTGGAGGCCGGACGCGCGACCGAGGGCCTCGAAGGCCGCTCGCTGGTGGGCGTCGGTGAAGTACGCGGACACGAAGCGCTCCCGGCGCTCGGGGGTGTGCACGCAGACGCGCAGAGCCTCGAGACCGGGCCGAGGACCCCTCGGCACCCCGCTCGACACCCGCCGCGACGAGCGCTCCACGGGCGCCTCGCCTCGCAGTCGCGCCGCGAGATCGGCCCGCACGACGGTGACGTCCAGTCGGAGGCGGTCGGCCACGCGCACGGCGTACTGGTCGCGCACCAGCTCGCTGGGGTGCTCCGCCAGCACCGCGACGGCCGCCTCGGCCGCCCGCGCGCGGCCCTCGGGGGTCGCCGTGGGCACCGACTCGAGAGCCCGGTCGAGCCGGAACTCGAGGAACGGAACGGCCTCCCCCACGGCCCGGCGCAGCGCCTCGGGATCGCGCTGGGCCAGTTCGGCGGGGTCGAGCCCCCGTGGCAGCTTCGCCACCGCCACGTCCACCTCGTGCTGACGCTCCCACTGGTAGACGGACGCCGCCGCACTCTGACCCGCGCTGTCGGCGTCGTAGGCGAGCACGATGCGCTGGGCGAAGTTGCGCATGGTGCGGAAGTGCTCCTCACCCAGCGCCGTCCCGCACGTGGCGACCGCGCGCTCGACACCGGCGCCGAAGACGGCGATGACGTCGGTGTAGCCCTCGCACACGACGATCTCGCCCGAGCGGATCACGTCGTCCTTCGCCCAGTTCAGCGCGTAGAGGACGCGGCGCTTCGAGTAGATCGACGTCTCGGGACTGTTCTTGTACTTCGGCTCGGGGGCCGCACCCTCGCGAACGGGGGCGCCCGGCAGGATGCGCCCGCCCACGGCGATCGCCCGACCGGAGGTGTCGAAGATGGGGAAGATGACGCGAGCCCGCAGCGCGTCCTGACGCCGACCGCGGCGATTCACGAACCCCAGTCCGGTTCCCTCGAGGACGGCGGGTGAGAGGTCCAGGGCGCGGGTGAGGGCGTCCCAGTCGTCGGGCGCCCAGCCCAGGCGAAATCGCCGAGCGACCTCACCACCGATCCCGCGACTGCGCAGGTACTCCCGCGCCGGACGGGCCGCCGGATCGTGCAGGAGCCGATCGTGGTACCAGCTGACGGCTCGCTCCATCGCGTCGTACAGGGCCTGACGCTCGCGCCGCGTCCGTGCGGCGTCGGGATCCTCGTGGATCTCGACGTGGGCCCGGTCGGCCAGGAGTCGAACCGCATCCACGAAGTCCACGTGCTGGGTCTCGCGCACGAACGTGATGGCGTCACCCGCCGCTCGGCAGCCGAAGCAGTAGTAGCGCCCCTCCTCCGCGTTGACCGAGAAGGACGGCGTTCGTTCGGCGTGGAACGGGCAGAGACCGGTCCAGCGTCGCCCCACCTTGCGCAGAGCGACGTGCTCGGAGATGAGGGCCACGATGTCGGTGGCGGCGCGGACCGCCGCGATGTCGGCCTCGGAAATCGCCACGTTCGTAAGGTACCGGGTCGCCCGACCGACCGGTCGCGAGTCGCTCGACCCTAGACTCGCGCCGTGCCGGAGTACGCCGTCGAGACCGAGGACGTCGTGCGCACCTTCCGCGACGGCAGCGTCCGAGCCCTCGACGGGGTCTCGCTCCAGGTCCCGCGGGGCCAGGTCTTCGGACTGCTCGGACCCAACGGTTCGGGCAAGACGACGATGATTCGGATTCTGTCGACGATCATCGCGCCGACGCAGGGGACCGCTCACGTCAACGGCTTCGACGTCGTGCGCGACGCCGACGCGGTCCGACGGTCGATCGGCCTCGCGGGTCAGTTCGCCACGGTCGACGAGAACCTGACCGGTATCGAGAACCTCCGCATGATCGGACGCCTGAACCACCTCTCGACGCGCGACGCCGTGGCGACGGCCCGCGAGCTGCTGGCTCGTTTCGACCTCGCCGACGCGGCCAACCGGATCGCGAAGACCTACAGCGGGGGGATGCGCCGACGCCTCGATCTGGCGGCCGCCCTCGTCGCCGACCCCCCGCTGCTCTTCCTCGACGAGCCCACGACCGGCCTCGACCCCCAGAGCCGGCTCGGGCTCTGGAGCATCATCGAGGGGCTCGTGGAGGGCGGCACCACCGTGCTCCTCACGACGCAGTACCTGGAGGAGGCCGACCGACTGGCGCGTCAGCTGGTCGTCCTCGACCACGGCCGGGTCATCGCCCAGGGCACGTCACGCGAGCTCAAGGCCCAGCTCGGAGCGACCGTGCTCTCGCTCAGCTTCGCGAACGCCCCGGACGCGGAGCGGGGCCTCGGGCTGGTCGGCGACCTCGCCGCCACCCCGCCCAACGTCGAGGGGACGCTCGTCGAGTTCACCGTGCGCCACGGTCCCGCGAGCGCCGCTGACGCCCTGCGCCGACTTGACACGGCCGGCATCTCCCTCGCGGGCCTGGCCCTGCGCGAGCCGAGCCTGGACGACGTGTTCCTCACCCTGACCGGACACCGAGCGGAGGACGAGGCGTCCGACCTCGCGTCACCGCGTCGCCGAGGTCGCCGCCGATGAGTTCGCGCCCGTCGCTCCGCTGGGCGATCACCGACGTCGCGACGATCACCCGTCGCAACATCCTCGCCCTGATTCGCGTCCCGATCTCGGTCGTCTTCGCCATCGTCCAGCCGGTGATGTTCGTCCTGCTCTTCCGTTACGTCTTCGGCGGCGCCATCCGGACTGGCCCGACGGCCTACGTGAACTTCCTCATCCCGGGGATCCTCGTCCAGACCACGATCTTCGGGTCGATCGGCACCGCGATCGGTCTCGCCGAGGACCTGCAGCGGGGGCTGATCGAGCGATTCCGCGCGCTGCCGATGGCCCGAATGGCGGTCCTCGCCGGACGGACGGTGGCCGACGTCGCTCGCAACGTGCTGGTGCTGATCGTCATCACGGCCGTGGGCTTCGCGGTCGGCTTCCGCCCGGGGGGCGGCGTCGTCCCCTATCTCGAGGCCAGCCTCCTCATGCTCTTCTTCGCCTTCTGCCTCTCGTGGGGATTCGCCTACGTGGGGCTCGCGGCGCCCAACTCAGAGACCGCCCAGGCCATGACCTTCCCGGTCGTGTTCCCGCTGACCTTCGCCTCATCGATCTTCGTCCCGGTCGCCGGCATGCCGGGATGGCTCCAGGGATTCGCCCGCAACCAGCCGGTCGCCCAGGCGGCCGACGCCGTGCGGGGTCTCATGCTGGGTCAGCCGCACGGCTCGAGTGCGTGGCTGACCCTGGCCTGGGGCCTCGGGATCCTCGCCGTGCTCGCCCCGCTCGCCACCGCCCGGTTCCGGAGGGCCGGCTGATGGCCCTCTCGATCGACGAGATGCAGCGCATCCTCGTCGAGGCCTTCCCGGGCAATGACGTACCCGTGGTCCGCGCCGCCGACGACGAGGCGATCGTCGTCTGCCTACCCGCCACGGATCGTCACGGTCGACCCGGTGGCACGATCTCGGGTCCGACGCTCATGATGCTCGCCGACACGGCCGCGTGGCTCGCGATCCTGTACCACATCGGACCAGTCCTGCTCGCCGTCACCACCAGCCTGCACATCGACTTCCTCCGCAAGCCCGCGATCGCCGACGTCTGCGCTCGTACCCGCCTGCTCAAGCTCGGCCGTCGCCTCGCGGTGGTCGACATCGACATCTTCTCCGAGGGATCGAGCGATCTCGCAGCGAAGGCCCAGGTCACCTACTCGATCCCGCCGGGGGACCGCCCCGCGTGAGCGAACCCGCCGCGGCCTCTCCGGAGCGCCTCCCCCGGTCCCTGCTGACCCTGCTCGCCGTGGCGACTGGCGTCATCATCGCCGACCTGTACTACATCCAGCCCCTCCTGCACGAGGTACGCGGGGGATTCGGCATCTCGACGGGAGCGGCCACGTCGCTCATGACGCTCTCCCAGGTCGGCTTCGCGCTCGGCCTCGCCTTCGTCCTTCCCCTCGGGGACCTGCTCGATCGACGCCGACTGCTCGTCGCCATCTTCTCCCTCGCCGCGGTCGCCATGGCTCTCGCCGCCGTCGTGCCCGGCTACGGGCTCTTCGCCCCGGTGATGGTCCTGGTCGGACTCACGTCGGTCGGCGCCCAGACGACGGTTCCCTTCGTCGCCGATCTCGCGCCCCCGACCCAGCGTGGACGAGCCATCGCCCGTGTGATGACCGGACTGCTCGCCGGGATCCTCCTCTCGCGCACCGTCTCCGGCCTCGTCGCCCAGGCGGCCGGCTGGCGCAGCGTCTACTGGCTCGGCGCCGTCCTCGTCGGGATCACGGCCATCGTCCTCGCCCGCGTCGTCCCGGCCGATCCGCCCCGCGCCCACCACCACTACGGCCGGCTGCTGGTCGACCCCCTCCGCCTCCTCCGGGACCTTCCCGTCCTCCGTCGACGATCGCTCATCGGAGCCCTCGACTTCGCGGCCTTCAACGTCCTCTGGACGACCTTGTCGTTCCACTTGGCGGGGCCGCCGTTCCACTACTCGAACGCCGTGATCGGCGCCTTCGGCCTCTTCGGCGTCGCCGGGGTCTCGGCGGCGAACCTCGCCGGCCACGTCGCCGACCGCCAGCGCAGCGCCGGCGCGTCCGCCCTCGCCGTCCTCCTGGTGATCGCCTCGTTCGTCCTGGTCGGCGTGGGGGCCGACTCCCTCGGGCTCCTCGCCCTCGGCATCATCATCCTCGACGCCGGGATGCAGGGGTTGCACATCACCAATCAGTCGATCATCTACGCCCTGCGGCCCGAGGCGCGCAGCCGCATCAACTCGGCCTACATGGTCTCGTGCTTCGCCGGCGCCGCGGCGGGTTCGCTCGCCTCCGGGGCCCTGTACGTGCGGGCCGGCTGGACCGGGGACGCCTGGCTCGGCGCCGGCCTCGGGGTCGTGCTCCTCGGGGTCGTCGCCTGGCGCCCGTCGGCCGAGCGATCGCCCCTCAGCGCGTGAGTCGAGCCCGCACGGTGTCGAGGAGGCGGTCGAGCGGCACTCGCTCCTGGGCCGTCGTGTCGCGGTCGCGGATCGTCACGGCCCGATCCTCGAGCGAGTCGAAGTCGACCGTGACGCAGAGCGGCGTTCCCACCTCGTCCTGACGCCGGTAGCGGCGACCGATCGACTGGGTGACGTCGTAGTCGCACATGTACGAGGGGCGCAGCAGCGCCAGGACCTCACGCGACAGCGCATCGAGCTCCGGCTTCTTCGACAACGGCAGCACCGCGACCTGGTACGGCGCGAGTCGCGGGTCGAGACGCAGGACGACGCGGGTGTCGCCTTCGATCACGTCCTCGTCGTAGGCGGCGAGCAGGAAGGCCATCATGGCGCGCGTCGCCCCGGCGGCCGGCTCGATCACGTACGGGATGTAGTGCTCGTTGGTCGTCTGGTCGAAGTACTCGAGCCGCACCCCCGAGGCGTTCGAGTGCTGGGTGAGGTCGTAGTCCCCACGATTGGCGATGCCCTCCAGCTCGTCCCAGCCCCACGGGTAGAGGAACTCCACGTCGGTCGTGCCGCGCGAGTAGTGCGAGAGATCCTCCTTCGCGTGCTCGTGGAGGCGCAGTCGGTCCTCGGGGATCCCGAGGCCCCGATACCAGGCGTAGCGGGTGTCGATCCAGTAGCGGTACCAGGTGTCGGCTTCGGCGGGTGGGACGAAGAACTCCATCTCCATCTGTTCGAACTCGCGCGTGCGAAACACGAAGTTCTGGGGCGTGATCTCGTTGCGGAAGGACTTGCCGATCTGGGCGATGCCGAAGGGGGGCTTGCGACGGGTCGTCGCCAGGACGTTCGCGAAGTTGGTGAACATCCCCTGCGCCGTCTCGGGACGTAGGTAGGCCGTGGCCCCCTCCCCCTCGACCGGACCGGCCTGGGTCTTGAACATGAGGTTGAAGGCGCGGGCCTCGGTGAACTCGGTCGAGCCGCAGTTCGGGCAGACCCCGTCGATCTTGTCCTCACGCCAGCGCTCCCGGCACTTCTTGCAGTCGACGAGGGGATCCGTGAAGGTCTCGAGGTGGCCCGAGGCCGCCCAGACGGCGGGCGGGCCCAGGATGGCGGCATCCAGGCCGACCACGTCGTCGCGCATCTGCACCATCGCCGTCCACCAGGCCTGCTTCACGTTGCGGAGCATGTTGACCCCCAGGGGGCCGTAGTCGTAGGTGGAACGGAATCCGCCGTAGATCTCCGCCGAGGGGAAGATGAATCCCCGGCGCTTCGCGAGATTCGTGACCTTGTCGAGGAGCTCGTCGGGTGCGGGCGTCGTCATCCGCCCAGGCTACCGGAGCCCACGCCGACGCCCCGAGGCGT
The DNA here is from genome assembly GCA_027449885.1 of Acidimicrobiaceae bacterium. Classification (GTDB taxonomy): domain Bacteria; phylum Actinomycetota; class Acidimicrobiia; order Acidimicrobiales; family RAAP-2; genus RAAP-2. The sequence goes on along the minus strand of DAIDKS010000040.1, from coordinate 16,013 downwards.
CGAGCGACGGACGGGCTCCGGGGGTAGGGTCCCCGATGAGGGACCGCGGAGGAGGGGCCATGGTCGTTCGGGGCGCAGGACGTGTCGCGCGAGGGACGCGCTGGGCCCTCGTGGCCCTGGTCGCCCTGGTCGGCGTCGCCCTCGGGCGCGAGCCGTCGTCGAGCGCCGCACCCACCTGGCACGTGATCGGCGCGCCGTCCCCGGTGGGTCAGGTCTACGCGGCGGCCGTCTGCCCTACGAGTCGGGTCTGCCTCGCGGCCGACGATCTGACGAGCGCCTCGTCGCGCATCGTCGTCTCGAGCGACGGCGGGCGAACGTGGCGGCCGGCCCGACTCCCCTCGCCACCCACCTCCCTCGCGGCGCTCGCGTGCCCCACGGCGAGTGAGTGCCTCGCCGTGGGGGTGCGGGGCGACCCCGAGGTCCGCTCGCGGCTCGCGATCGAGGTGTCTCGCGACGGCGGAGCGTCCTGGTCCGCCGTACCCCTCGCGGCGTCGCTGGAGACGGCCGCCATCGGGAACCGCCTGACGGCCGTGGCGTGCGCGAGCGCCCTCGACTGCGTGGCGGTCGGGGCGGCGACGTCGCCCGCCCCACCCCCGAGCACCGGTTGCGCCCCGCCGACGTGCGTCGCCGGCTCGTCGGGCCCTACGGGCTCGACGTACGGACCCCTCGTCCTCACCACGAGTGACGGCGGCGCGACGTGGACGTCGGCCCCCGTCACGGGAACCTTCTTCAGCGCGGCCCAGGCCGCTTGCGCACGGACGGGCGACTGTCAGGTGGCCGGACTGGGCTACACGCACTGCGCCCCGACGACCCTCGGGGGGCGCACCTGCTCGTCCGCGGGCTCGATGCTGGGGGGCGTCCTCGGCACCGGCGGCGCGACGCCGACGCCACCGTCACCGACCACGGGGAGCTGGGCCACCGAGACCGTTCCGGCGAACAGCTTCACCCTGAACGGCGTCGCCTGTCCGGGCGTGACCACGTGCCTCGCGATCGGCCAGTCGGCCGATTCGACGCTGGGTCACGGCGTCGTCCTCCTCACCAACGACGCGGGCGCGGCCTGGACGGCTCGCCCCGCTCCCGCGAACTCGAACCTGCTGGCCTCGATCAGCTGCGTCACGACGCGCGACTGCGTGGTCACCGGTGGCTGGGGACGCGGAGCGACTCCGGTCGTGTACCTGACGACCTCCGCGGGCGCCTCGTGGAGCGTGACCGCCCGCTTCCCGTCGCTCAGCAGCCTCGGGGACGTGACGTGCGCGTCGTCCGGTGCCTGCATCGCCGTCGGCGTCGCCGGCGACACGCGCGGGACCGTGCGCGGCGTGCTGCTCGCCAACTAGTCCCGCCCGGCACTGCGCAGCCGGACGATGACCTGGTTGGCGAGGAGTCGTCCCGCCGGCGTTAGGCGCACCCGCCCGTCGTCGACCTCGATCAGGTGGGCGATCTCCTCGAGGGAGTCGAAGGCCTCCCGCGGCACGCCGCGCGTGGTGCGCAGCGCGAGCGACTCGGCCTCGAAGCGTCGCGCGCCGTCGTCGAGCCGCTCCTCGCCCCCGAGCGGGGAGCGGCCCGCGTCGGTGAGGGAGATGTAGCGGTCGGGGGTGCGCACGTTCCACCACCGTCGCCCCCGTCGGTGGGAGTGCGCGGCCGACCCGAAGCCGCGGTAGTCACCCTGGTCCCAGTAGAGGTGGTTGTGGCGGCACTCGTGACCGGGCCGGGCCCAGTTGGAGATCTCCTCCCACTGGTAGCCGGCGGCCTCGAGCACCTCGCCCACGAGGTCGTAGGCGTCGGCGGTCTCGTCCTCGTCGGGATGCCGATCGGGGTCGCGTCCGAGCGGCGTTGCGGGCTCGGGCGTGAGGGCGTAGACGCTGAGGTGGGGCGGGGGGTGCTCCAGCGTCAGGATGTCGTCGAGGGTGGCCCGCACGTCGTCCCGGGTCTCGGCCCGCGACCCGATGATGAGGTCCATGTTCCAGGTGGTGAAGCCCGCGTCGGTCACTCGCGCCGCGACCTCGCTGTGGGCGTGGGTGCCGTGGCGACGCCCGAGGTCCGCGAGGACGCCGGCCCTCGTCGACTGGATGCCGAACGACATGCGCGTGACCCCCCCCTCGTGGTACGCGCGCAGGCGCTCCGGGGTGGCGTCCTCGGGGTTGCACTCCACGGTGACCTCGCAGTCCTCCGTTCGCTCGAGGTCGCCGAGGATGGCGAGCAGGTCGTCCGCCGCGAGTCGCGACGGCGTGCCGCCACCGAAGAAGACGGAGGTCGCGGCGGGGAGCCCCTCCTCCTCGCGGGCTCGAGCGATCTCGCGGCGCACGGCGGCCACGTAGTCGTCCATCAGGTGATCGCGATCCGCGTACGTCGCGAACGCGCAGTAGTCGCACCGGCGCGCGCAGAACGGCACGTGGACGTACACGCCGAACTCGCTCACGGTCGTCTCCCGCGGGCCGTGGCGAATCGCGCCAGCGCCTCGCGACGCTCGACGTCGAGGTCGACGAGGGGGCGGCGATATCCCCCGGCCCCCGGATCCCAGCACTCGGGGGCGCCGAGGTTCGCCAGCTCGCGCACGTGGCGTCGGATGAAGGCGCCCTGCGGGTCGAAGCGCTCTGCCTGTCGAACGGGACTGAAGATCCGATGGAAGGGGGCGGCGTCGGTGCCGGTCCCGGCCACCCACTGCCAGCCGTGCTGGTTCGAGGCGAGGTCGAAGTCGACGAGCCGCCAGGCGAACCAGCGGGCGCCCCAGCGCCAGTCGAGATGGAGGTGCTTCACGAGGAACGACGCGCTCACCATTCGCGCCCGGTTGTGCATCCAGCCCTCCTCGAGGAGTTGACGCATCGCCGCGTCCACGAGGGGGACGCCGGTCTCCCCCCGCGCCCACGATCGGAACCTCTCCCGAGCCGCCTCGTCACGATCGACCTCGAGACCGTCGAGCGCGGACTGGAGGTTGCGCCCGACCGACTCGGGGTGGTGGACGAGGACGTCGGCGTAGAACTCCCGCCAGGCCAGTTGGCGTCGCAGCGCTCGCGGGCCCGATCCCGGGCCCAGCGCCGCCAGCACCGAGCGGGGATGGAGCGTCCCGAAGCGCAGGTGAGCGCTGAGCCGACTCGTCCCCTCCTCGCCCAGGAGGTCGCGCCGGGCCTCGTAGTCGTGCGCCCGGGTGAGGGCCGTCGCGAGCGCCGCTCGTGCCGCGGCCTCTCCCGCGGGCGGGAGCGGGGCCGGTCCGTCGGGGAGGTCCCCGAAGACCGCCGGACGCCGCCGCGCGGCTCGAGCGACGATCTCGTCACTCGACGACCCTTCGGCGCCGACCCACTCCACGTCGGGGACGTCGACCGGGTGGCCGAGTGCGATCTCGTCCCACACCCGGTAGAAGGGCGTGAAGACCCGGTAGGGAGACCCCTGCGGTCCCCGCACGGTCCCCGGCGGTACGACGTAGGGCGAGCCGACCGATCGCAGCTCACACCCCTGCGCCGCGAGGGCCGCGGCCACGCGCTCGTCGCGTCGCCGGCCCTGGGGCCCGAAGTCCTCGCTGGCCCAGACCGACGCGGCACCCACCTCGCGCGCGAGGGCCGGGACCACCGTGGCGGGGTCGCCGACGCGAAGGACCAGTCGTCCACCCATCGCGCGGTCGAGTTCGCGCACGGTGGCGGCGAGGTAGGCGGCCCGCGTCGGGCCGGCCGGAGCGAGGAGGTGGTCGTCGACCACGAAGAGGGCGAGGACCCGTCCGTCGCCGGCCCGGGCCGCGGCGGCGAGGGCCGGGTGGTCGCTGAGGCGCAGGTCCCGTCGGAACCAGACGATGGCGGGGGCGGGCGATCTCACGGCCGAGTCACGCTACCGGTCGGCGACCTCGGGAGGGACGATGACGGCCCCGCGCAGTCGTCGACCCAGGTGGGCCTCCATGGCCCCGTGGACGAGTGCCGCGACCTCGGCGGTGGCGGGGACGCCGACCTCGCGCAGGACGGATCCGAGGTCACCGCCCGCGATCCGCCGCAACAACGCGAGGGCCGCGGGGGAGATCGACGTGCCCCGGCGGCACGCGGCGCAGAGTGTCCCGCCGCCCGCCGCGTCGAAGGCGACCAGGGGACCCTCGCGGCCGCACTCGGCGCACTGGTCGAGGACCGGCTCGCTGCCGTCGAGGGTCAGCAGTCGCCAGTAGAAGGCGGCGGGCACGAGGTCGGGCCGATACTGGGGGTCGTCGAGGGTGTCGAGGACCCGTCGTCCGAGCGCGAAGATCGCGGGATCGGCCGGCCCCTCGAAGGGCAGCGCGTCGAGTGCCTCGACGACGAGGAGACCCGCGCCGAGGCGCTCGAAGTCACCCCGTAGGACGGCCCGTCGTGATCGGTGGGTGACGTGGCGCACGACGTAGCGGTCGCCCCGGCCCCTCACCAGATCGACCGTCACGTCGGCCAGGACCTCGAGAGCTCCGCCCAGGCGAGACGTCGTCCGGCGCGCGCCCCGGGCGATCGCCCGGACGCGGCCGTGCTCCGGGGTCCAGAGCACCACCGAGCGATCGGCCTCCCCCACCCGGAAGGTGCGCACCACGAGCGCCTCGGTGACGAGCTCGTTCACGGCTCCTCGTCGGGATCGCGGTGCGAGTCCCGGTAGCGAGCGCGGTGGGGCGGGATCCCCATGAAGCGCTGGAGTGCGAGTCCCCCGGCGACGAGGACGATCAGCACGAGGGGAATGGTGAGGGGCGCGACCAGACTCGACACCCCGTTGGCCGCGAGCACCCAGAGGAAGGCGTAGGCCAGGGCCCCGAGAACGGCGACCGCCGGGCCGATCCTCACGGGCCATCCTCCGCCACGCCACCGAAGCGGCGGTGTCGTCCCTGGTAGTCACGAATGGCGTCGAACAGGTCCTCCCGACGAAAGTCCGGCCACAGCACCTCGGAGAAGACCATCTCGGCGTACGCGAGTTCCCAGAGCAGGAAGTTCGACAGGCGATGCTCGCCGGAGGTCCGGATGACGAGATCCGGGTCCGGTAGCTCGGGGTGGTAGAGACGGGCCCGCAGGGCACGCTCGCTCACCCCCTTCGGCCCGATGCCATCGGCGACCAGCCGAGCGACCGCGTCCACGATCTCGGCTCGTCCGCCGTAGTTGAACGCGATGTTCAACGTCATGCGGCGGTTGCGCTGGGTCATCTCGATCGCCCGATCCATTCGGGCGATCACCTGGCGGGGAACCCGCCAGTCGCGCCGACCGGAGAAGACGATGCGCACGCCCTCCGCGTGCAGTTCCTCGGTCCGCCGGTCGAGCAGGCCCTTGTTGAAGTTCATCAGGTAGCGCACCTCGTCCACCGGTCGGCGCCAGTTCTCGGTGGAGAAGGCGTAGACGGTGAGGGCCTCCACGCCCAGCGAGAGGGCGCCGTAGACGACGTCGAGGAGGGAGGCCTCCCCCGCCCCGTGGCCCTCCGTGCGGGGCAGTCCACGACGCGTCGCCCAGCGACCGTTGCCATCCATGACGATGGCCACGTGGCGCGGCACCTCCGACCGGTCGATATCCGCGGGAACCGGGACGGATCGCGGGTCGGGCACGGGTCCCAACCTAGCGGTGCCCGTCGCCCCCTACCATCGATCCGTGCCCGGCTACGACCCCGACGAGGAGGAGCGATACCCGCTGCCCGACGACGAGGGTGGGGCCGTCATCGGGGCCCACGCTGAGCCCGCGGATGCGGCGACGCTGCGCGTGCTCGACGCCATCACCAGCGCCCTCCCCGGGGGTGGGGAGCGCCGCGCGTCCCAGCGCGAGATGGCCTCGGCGGTCGCCGTGGCCATCGCCCGACGGCGCCCCCTCGTCGTGGAGGCCGGCACCGGCGTCGGCAAGTCACTCGCCTACCTGGTGCCCGCGGCGCTCGCGGGGCGACGGGTGATCGTCGCAACCGCGACGAAGAACCTCCAGGATCAACTGATCTCCCAGGACGCCCCGGCCGTCGCCGCGGCCGTACCCGGGCTCCGCGTCGCGGTCCTCAAGGGCCGCGCGAACTACCTCTGCCGTCTGCGCATCGAGGGCCAGGGGACCGGACAGCTGTCGCTCGACGACGAAGGTCCCGTGCCGCGAGGCGTCGCCAGCCAGTTGCGACGGGTGATCGACTGGTCGCGCGACACCGACTCGGGCGACCTCGACGAAGCCGGCTTCGACGTGGACCCTCGCGTGCGCCGCGCGGTCACGGTCAGTCCCGCGGAGTGCCTCGGGCGTGCGGAGTGCCCCCAGGGGGCGAACTGCTTCACTGAGCTCGCGCGCGACGCCGCAGGCGCCAGCGACATCGTCATCGTCAACGCGCACCTGTACGTCGCCCACCTGGCGACGGGCGGCACCATCCTGCCCGAGCACGACGTCCTCGTCGTCGACGAGGCGCACGAATTCGAGGACACCGTGGCGGCCCTCATGGGGACGTCGGTGACGCCCGCACGGGTGCGCGCCGTCGCCACCGGTGCACGGGGCGTCGTCGACGCGGAGCTGGCGGCTCGGCTCTCGACCCTCGCCGAGCGCCTGAGCGACGCGCTCGCTCGACAGGTCGCGGCCGGACGCGGGAACGGCCTCGACCCCGACGTGGACCGACTGCTCGAGGAGGCCGCGTCGACGACCGCGGCCGTGGTCGACCAGGTCCGGGCCCGCAGCGACCTCGACCCGGTGCGACGCCGACGCGCCCTCGGACCGGCCCAGCAGCTGCAGTCCGACCTCGCGCGCCTCCAGGGGCGCGGGGCCGACGAGATCGTCTACCTGAACTCGCGCGAGCGCGACGTCGAGGTCACCCTGGCGCTCGTCGACGTCGGTCCACGACTCGCGGAGGTGCTCTGGGGAGACGTGACCCCGATCCTCGCCAGCGCGACGATCCCCGACCGTCTCCCCACCGCCCTCGGCATCACGGACGCCGAGGTCCGTCGTCTGCCGAGCCCCTTCGACTATGCGGAGCACGCCCTCCTGTACGTCCCGTCCGACTTCCCGGAGCGGACCGACGACCGAGCCGAGGGAGCGATCATCGACGAGCTGGTGACCCTGATCACGGCCGCGGGAGGGCGCACCCTCGCCCTCTTCACCAACCGAGCGGTGATGGCTCGCGTGGCCGACGCCGTCGGGGCCCGCCTCGCGACCCCCGTCCTCGTCCAGGGGACGCTCAGTCGCCACCGGCTCATCGAGGCCTTCCGCACCCGCGCCGAGGCGAGCCTCTTCGCGGTCGCGAGCTTCTGGCAGGGGGTGGACGTCCCCGGACACTCGCTGAGCCTGGTGACGATCGACCGGCTCCCCTTTCGCGTACCGAACGACCCCCTCGAAGAGGCTCGACGGGCCCGCGCGGCCTCCCCCTTCCGCGACGTCGACGTTCCCCGAGCCTCGATGCTGCTCGCCCAGGGGGTCGGGCGACTCATTCGCAGTGCCGAGGACCGGGGGGTCGTCGCCGTGTTCGACACGCGGCTCGCGACGGCCAGCTACGGAGGAGCCCTGCGTCGTCACCTGCCGCCGATGCGGCGGACCCGCGACCGCGACGAGGTCGTGCGCTTCCTGCGCGAGATCGATCGAGCGAACTAACTACTTTTCCTAGTGAGTTACTAGTAAACTGGTTGCGTGACGCACGACCTCGCCATCGCGCTCCTCGGGGCCAGCGTCGGGCTGCTCGTCGGGCTCACGGGCGTCGGGGGCGGGGCCCTCCTCACTCCCGCCCTGATCAGCCTCGGGGGCCTCGGGCCGGCGGCAGCGGTCGCCACGGACCTCGTGGCGGCGGTCGTCCTGCGACCCGCCGCCGCGGCCGTGCACTGGCGGGCCCGCGTCGTGGAGCGGGCCCTCGTCCGTCGCCTCGCTCTCGGAGCGGTGCCCGGTGTGGCCCTGGGGACCGCCGTCCTCCACCTCGTCGGCGCCACCTCCCCCGCGCTGCTGACGCGCGTGGTCGGTGGGGCCCTCCTGCTCGGCGGGACCGCGGCCCTCGTGCGACCGCGTCACGCACCGGATCGCCCGACGCTGCCGGAACCGCTGCGCACCTCACTCACGATCGTGGCCGGCCTCGTGGGCGGACTGCTCGTCGGAGCGACCTCGATCGGGGCCGGATCGATGACCGGAGCCGCCCTGCTCCTCCTCTATCCCGGCCTCGGGGCGGCCGCCCTCGTGGGGACGGATCTCGTCGTCGCGGTGCCCGTCGGCCTGCTGGCCGCCGTCGCCGCCGTCGCCGGCGATCACGTCGACTGGCCCGTCGCCGCCGCCCTGGCCGCGGGTGGGCTGCCCGGCGCCCTGCTCGGGGCTCGACTGGCCACCCGGGCGTCCGAGCGATGGGGACGACTCCTGCGCCGGGCCGTCGCCGTGATCATCGTCGTGACCGGGGCCCACTACCTGGGCGCCCCCTTCCCGGCCGCGGTCGTCGCGGCCGGGGGCCTCGCCCTCGTCGCTCGACGCTCAGTAGCCGAAGCGGTCGAGCGTGTCCGCGCGCCGCTGCCAGTCCGGCTCGACGACGACGCGTAGCTCGAGGAAGGTCCCCTCGGGAAGGTCGCGACGAGCCGCGGTGCCGACGTCCTTCAGCAGTGCCCCACCCCGCCCGATGACCATGCCCTTCTGGCTCTCCCGCTCCACGACGATCTCGACCGTGATGTGCGGCCACTCGTAGGTCGTGACGCGGCAGTGGATCGAGTGGGGCAGCTCCTCGCGAGTACGGCGCACGAGCTGCTCGCGCACCAACTCGGCGACCCACTCCGGCCCGGTGGCGTCGGAGACCTCGTCGGGAGGGAAGAGGAACGGCGACTCCGGCATCGCGTCGCGCACCACGGCGAGCAGGCGATCGACGCCCGCACCGGTGCGCGCCGACACGGCGAAGTACTCGACCGCCTCGGCCGATTCGTGTCGGCCCCGCGCCCGCGCCAGGTCCTCGACCACACGCACCACGGCGAGCAGCTGGTCGGCGACCGGCCCGCGAGCGACGCGGTCGGCCTTGTTCACCACGACGAGGGCCCGCGCTCCCCGGTCGGCCGCCTCCAGCAGGGTCGTGAGTGCCGTGCGATCACCGGCCCCGAGCGGAGCCCCCGCGTCGACGAGGGCCATCACCACCTCGACGTCGCCGGCGGCCCCCCGAGCCGCCTCGTTCAGCCGGTGGCCGAGCGAGGTGCGCGGCCGGTGGAGTCCGGGAGTGTCGACGAAGACGACCTGGACGTCGTCGTCGGTGTGGATACCGCGAACCGCCCGACGGGTGGTGTGGGGCGTCGCGGACGTGATCGTCACCTTCTCGCCGACCATCCGGTTCACCAGGGTCGACTTCCCGACATTGGGACGGCCGATGACCGCCGCGAATCCGGCTCGCGTCACGACGCCTCCCGAGGCTCGACGAGGACCTCCTCGACCCGGCGGCCGTCGAGGCGCACGACGGTCAGTCGGTAGAGGTCCGTGAGGAAGCTCTGGCCCACGTCCGGGACGCCACCCGCGAGGTCCAGGACGAGGCCGCCCACCGTGTCCCAGCCGTCCTTCGGAAGCTCCAGGTCGTAGTCGAGGTTCGCGTCGTCGATGTTCAGCCGACCACTGAGGGTGATCCCGGTGCCCACGGGACGCGCCGGCTCCGGCTGCGCCGGATCCGACTCGTCGGCGATCTCGCCCACCAGCTCCTCGAGCACGTCCTCCAGCGTCACGAGACCCACCGTCCCGCCGTACTCGTCCACCACGATGAAGAGGTGCGCCTGGGCCCGACGGATCTCGAGCAGCAGCGCCGCCACCTTCTTGGTCTCGGGCACGAAGTGGGCGTCGTCCAGGTGCTCGGCCACCGATTCGTCGCCGCGCCCGTCGGCCACCAGCGCGGCGAGGCGTCGTAGGTGGACGATGCCGACGACGTCGTCGACGCCCGCCTCGCCGAGCACGGGCAGCCGCGAGCGTCCCGAGGCGACGGCGACGGCGAGGGCGTCACGCACGCTCGTCGTCGCCGGGACGTCGACCATGTCGGGTCGGGGCACCATGACCTCGCGAACGATCGTGTCCCCGAACTCGATGACCGAGTGGATGAAGGCCCGCTCCTCGGAGGCGATCGCCGCGTCCTCGTGCGCCACGTCGGCCATCGCCAGGACTTCGGACTCCGTCACCCGGACCGTCTCGGCCCCCTCGCCCAGCAGGCGCATCACCCCCTGGGCGATCGCGAGCAGCGCCCCGGCGACGACGCGTACCGGCCAGAGCGCCAGCAGACGATCGATGAACGGGGCCGTCAGCAGGGCCGCCCGGTCGGGGTGCTGGACCGCGAAGTTCTTGGGCACCGCCTCGAAGAGGACGAAGATGACGATCACCTCGACCGCGGTGGCGACGATGACGCCCGCCGCCCCGAAGAGGTGCCCCGCGAGCACTCCGACCAGCGTGGCCGAGGTCAGCTGGCAGACCAGGACCAGGAGCAGGAGCGGGTTCAGGAATCGCTCGGGGGACTCGGTGAGGCGCACCAGAGCCCGGGCGCCGCGATGGCCCTCCTCGCGAAGTGAGCGGGCCCGACTCTTCGTCGTGCGCACCAGCGCCGTCTCGGCGAGGGCGAAGAAGCCTGACAGGGCGAGCAGGAGGAGGACCGCGACGACGAGACCCGTGTCGCCACCCGACCAGGCGGCGGCGATCACGGCGCCGTCGGCCGGAAGTGCCGGGCCAGCAGTTCGCGCTCGCGGGCCTCCATCGCTTCGGCCTCGTCGTCGACCTCGTGGTCCCAGCCGAGGAGGTGGAGGACGCCGTGGACGACGAGGAGAGCGATCTCGGCCTCCTCGGTCACCTCGTGATCGACGGCGTTGCGCGCGGCGACGGCGGGACAGATGACGATGTCGCCGACGAGCGTCGGGATCTCGGGCAGCGGTGGCTCGCCCGGACCGGTCCCGCCGGCGTCCGGAACCCGCCCCGTCGGCTCCGGCTCGTCGTCGATGGGGAAGCTCAGCACGTCGGTCGGACCCTCCCGACCCATGAACTGGGCGTTCAGACCGGCCATCGTCACCTCGTCGGTGAAGATGAGCGAGACCTCGGCCAGGCCGCGCACGCCCTCCTCCGCGAGAGCCGCACGCGCGAGGTCGGCCCAGCGTTCGAGCTCGACCGGACGGTCGTGCTGCTCGTCGGCGGCGTAGACGTCGATCACGGCGATCGCCGATCGTAGGCGGCCACGATGTCGGCGACGATCTTCGCCCGAACGACGTCCCGGGCGCTGAGGTGGACGAAGCTGACACCCTCGACGTGGCTGAGGATCGACTCGATGTTCGCCATGCCGCTCGTCTTGCCGTTGAGGTCGATCTGGGTCACGTCGCCCGTCACGACGGCCCTCGAGTTGAACCCGATGCGGGTGAGGAACATCTTCATCTGCTCGGGCGTGGTGTTCTGGGCCTCGTCGAGGATGATGAAGGAGTCGTTGAGGGTTCGCCCCCGCATGAAGGCGAGCGGAGCGACCTCGATCGTCCCGTTGGTGATGAGGCGCTGGGCTCCGTCGGGCCCCAGCATCTCGTAGAGGGCGTCGTAGAGCGGCCGCAGATACGGGTCGACCTTGGCCATGAGGTCACCCGGGAGGAATCCGAGCCGCTCCCCCGCCTCGACCGCGGGTCGCGTCAGGACGATCCGGTGCACCCGCCGCTGGTGTAACGCCTGCACCGCGGCCGCGACGGCGAGATAGGTCTTGCCCGTCCCGGCCGGCCCGATGCCGAAGGTGACGATCGACCGCTCGATCGCGTCGGCGTAGCGCTTCTGACCCGCCGTCGACGGACGAACCGGCTTACCCTTCGCGCTTCGGACGACTTCGTGCCCGAGCACCTCGCTCGGACGCAGGTCGGCGTCGACCATGTCGATGGTCCGCGTGATCTTCGTCGCGTCGAGCGCCTGCCCGGCCTCGACCACGAGGACCAACTCGTCGATCAGCCGCAGGATCTTCGCCGCGTCGGGTCCCTCGACGGAGATCTCGTTGCCGCGCACCATGATGCGCGAGTCGGGGAAGGCCCGCTCGATGGCGCGCAGGTTCTCGTCGCGGGGTCCGAGGAGCGACACCATCACCTCGGGGTGTGAGACCAGGGTCGTCGTCGTCACCGACCCGCTCGGCGCTCCGTCGGTCATCCCGGAGGCCACTCCAGGCGCCGCCCGCCGAGCACGTGGACGTGCAGGTGGGCCACCGTCATCTGCGCGTCGCGCCCGACGTTCATGACGAGTCGGTAGCCGCTCTCGCGCACCCCTTCGATCTCGGCGACCCGCTGGGCCATCATCACCAGGTCGTCGACGACGCCGCCGTGATGGATCGCCACCTCGTCGGCACTCGTGAGGTGCTGCTTCGGGATCACCAGGACGTGGACGGGCGCCTGCGGCGCGATGTCGTAGAAGGCGAGGGCCGTCTCGCTCTCGGCGACCGTCGTGGACGGGATCTCCCCCGCCACGATCCGGCAGAACAGGCAGTCACTCATCGCCACTCATCATTATCGATGCGGGCGTCACCATCGCGCCAGCCCCACGTCGAGCCGAGGGCGCCGAGGAGGGTGGCCGCGGCGACGGCGGCCGTCTCGGCGCGCAACACCAGCGGACCCAGCGAGACCCGTCGGCGTGACGGGGACCACTCGTCGCCTCCCCACCCCCCCTCCGGACCGACCGCCACGGCGTGCACGCCCCGCCAGTCGGGCGACCCGCCGACGTCGGCGACCGCCACCTCGGCGGGCACGTCGGCCACGCCCACGGGCTCGTGAATCACCAGGTCGTGGGTGCGGCGGCACTGCCCGGCGGCCTCGTTCGCCAGCCGACGCCACCGGGCGAGCACCCGCGTCCTCGCCTCCGGACGCCAGCGGACGGCCGCGCGGGCGGTGAGGAGCGGCGTGACGTCGGTGACCCCGAGCTCGACGGCCTTGACGAGGGCCCACTCGGTCCGGTCACCCTTCAGGGGGGCCAGGTAGAGCGCGCTGGCGACCGGCTCGGGATCCTCCGCGACGTCGGTGACCGGTTCGACGCCGTCGGTGGTCACGACGCACAGGCGCCACCGGCCGCGCCCGTCACTCACCACGATCTCCTCCCCGGCGCGAGCCCGTAGGACCGCCCGCAGGTGGCGATCGTCGTCGGGGCTGAGGACGGGACGCGCGGGGTCGGGAACCCGGAACTGCGCCAGCGCGGCCACGCGACGCTCGAAGTCGCTCACCGCTTCGACCGGCGGCGGAAGAGCCCTCCCGACGGCTCCGCGACCGTCTCCCCGCGGTGGGACGCCAGCTCGCGCAGGAGGCGCGACGACGTCTCGTCGAGGTCGGTGGGGACGTCGACCACCAGGTGTACGTAGAGGTCGCCCCGCCCGCGTCCGTGCAGGTGCGTCACGCCCGCGTGACGGAGCCGGTGGACGGTCCCGTTCGCGCTGCCCGCAGCGACCTCGACGGTCACGGGCTCCTCGAGGGTCGGCACCTCGATCGTCGTCCCCAGCGCGGCCTGGGTGAAGGCGACGTGGGCCACGTGGTGCAGGTCGTCGCCCTCTCGCTCGAACCGCTCGTCGGGTCGGACCCGAAGGTGCACGAAGAGTCTCCCGTTGGGGCCGCCTCGGGGCCCCGCCGGACCACGGTCGGCCAGGCGCATCGTGGAGCCGTCCTCGACGCCCGCCGGAATCTGGATGGTGAGGGTGCTGGTCACCGTCGCGCGGCCGTCACCGCGACAGGTGGGGCACGGTGACTCGATGCGAGTGCCGTAGCCCCCGCACCGGGGGCACGGCGTCGAGGTCACCATCTGGCCGAGGATCGAGTTGCGCACGCGACGCACCTCGCCCGACCCCCCGCACTCGGAGCAGGTCACCGGCGTGGTGCCCGGAGCGCTCCCCGACCCGGCACAGGTCGTGCAGTGCTGGGGCAGCGTGACGGTGATCTCCCGCGTGACACCGAAGGCCGCCTCGGCGAGGTCGATCTCGACGCTCACCTCGGCGTCGGGCCCCGGCTGGGGGCCGCGACGCCCCCCCATGCCGCCCATGCCGCCCATGCCGCCGAAGAACATGTCGAAGATGTCCTGCACCGATCCCGCGCCGAAGGGCCCCGCGCCGGGACCGGCGTCCGAGCCGAAGCGGTCGTAGTTCGCCCGCCGCTCGGGATCCGAGAGGATCTCGTAGGCCTGGGAGATCTCCTTGAAGCGAGCCTCGGCCTGCGGATCCCCGTCGTTCGCGTCGGGGTGGTACTGGCGGGCCAGTTGGCGATAGACGCGCTTCAGCTCCTCCGGGCTGACGTCGCGGTCGACGCCGAGCACCTCGTAGAGATCGGGACTAGACACGCGGCTCACCCTCCAGATAACGGGTCAACTCCTGGGAGACGGCCCGTGCCGCCGCCATCGCCTCGCCGTACTTCATGCGCGTCGGCCCGAGCAGGCCCACCGCTCCGGAGGGGTGACCGTCGACGGTGAGCGGGGCCACGACGACCGCGCAGGAGGCGAGGGGCTCGAAGCCGTGCTCCGAGCCGATCGCGACCGACACCCCCTGGTCGATCATGTCCTGGATGAGCGAGACCACGAGCAGCTCCTGCTCGAGGATCGTCAGCACTTGGCGCACCGTCTCGACGCCGTCGAAGGCCTCGGCGACGCGCGACGACCCTCCGATGTAGACCTGCTCGCCCTCGCGAGTCGGGCGCTGGTCGTGCAGGACGCTCACCGACTCGCGTACCAGGGTGGCGACGTCGTCGTTCCCCGAGGGCACCTGCACCCGTGACTCGACGGTGGTGCCGATCAGCAACGCGTTGATCTGCCGGGAGGCCTCGGCCACGTCCGTCGGCGTCACGTCGTGGTCCAGGTAGACGCCGTGCTTGGTCACCGAGCCATCGGCGAAGACGGTCACCAGGAGTTGGTGGCGGGCGTCGAGGTTGACGAGCTGGGCGGAGAGGATCGAGGCGAAGGACTGCGTGGCCCCGACGACGACGGACGTGTAGCTCGTCAGGCGGGAGAGGAGCGTGGAGGTCTGGGAGAGGACGTCCTCGACCTCACCGCGAACGGTGCGGAAGAAGTCGCCGATCTGCTGCTGGGTGACCGGCCCCACGGCGCCACCCTGAAGGTGGTCGACGAAGTACCGGTAGCCCTTGTCGGTCGGCACGCGACCGGCCGACGTGTGCGGCTGGGAGAGGTACCCCTCTCGCTCGAGGGCCACCATCTCGGACCGCACCGTCGCCGAGGAGACCGCGAGCTCGCCGTGGGTCGCCACGGCCGACGACCCGACGGGCTGGGCGGTATCGATGTGCTCCCGGACCACGGCCTCGAGGATGGCCGCCTTGCGGTCGTCGAGTCCGGCGGACGACTTCTCGGGTTTGACGCGACGGGTCATTCCCCTCCTTGTTGGCACTCGATTCTACTGAGTGCCAGGCTCGCCCGGCGCGTTAGGACTCCTCCAGGCGCAGGGCCGCGACGAAGGCTTCCTGGGGGATCTCCACTCGACCCAGGTTCTTCATACGCTTCTTGCCCTCCTTCTGCTTCTCGAGGAGCTTGCGCTTGCGGGTGATGTCGCCGCCGTAGCACTTCGCGAGCACGTCCTTGCGGCGAGCCTTCACCGTCTCGCGGGCGATCACCCGTCCACCGACCGCCGCCTGGATGGGGACGTCGAACATCTGGCGCGGGATGAGCTCGCGAAGTCGCTCGACCATCTTGCGGCCGTAGAAGTCGGCGTTCTGGCGGTGGACGATCGTGGAGAAGGCGTCGACGGGCTCGTGGTTGATCAGCAGGTCGACGCGGACCAGGGGCGACGTCACGTAGCCGCTCGGCTCGTAGTCGAGGCTGGCGTAGCCCTTGGTGCGACTCTTCAGGGCGTCGAAGAAGTCGATGACCACCTCGGCGAGTGGCAGTCGGTAGCGCAACTCCACCCGCTCGGTCGAGAGATAGTCCATCTTGGTCATCTCTCCCCGACGGGACTGGCAGAGGTCCATGACGGCGCCCAGGTACTCGGAGGGGGTGAGGATGGAGACGTCGAGCATCGGCTCGTCGATGTGGTCCAGTCGGCTCGGGTCGGGCAGGTCGGTCGGGTTGTCGATGTCGTGCTCACCGCCATCGGTGAGGAAGGCCCGGTAGACGACCGACGGGGCCGTCGCGATCAGGGAGAGGTTGAACTCCCGCTCCAGGCGCTCGCGCACGATCTCCATGTGGAGCAGACCGAGG
>DAIDKS010000039.1 GCA_027449885.1 Acidimicrobiaceae bacterium | reverse complement strand
CCCGCGGCGGCGGCGCCCGCTCGCGCGCCGCGCGTGCACCGGCGGCGCTGGCTGGTGGTGGCGGTCCTCGCCCTCGTCACGGCGGCGGGGATCGTCCTCGCGGCGACCCTCAGCCCCCGCCAGCCGGGCAGCTCGGTGACGGGCGGGGTGACCCTCTCGGGCAGCGCGCGCGTCACCCAGCTCCTCACCGAGGCCGAGGCCGACGTCGCCGCGGGCAACGAGTCGGCCGCCCTCACCGCCTACGCCCAGGTCCTCGCCCTCCAGGCGGACAACGTGACGGCCCTCACCCAGTCGGGCTGGCTCGAGTTCTCGGCCGGCTCGACGGCGAAGGACGCCACCCTCGTCACCCTCGGCGAGCGGTTGCTCGCGCGCGCCGCCCAGCGGGCACCTGCCGACCCGGCGCCGCGCCTCTACCTCGGCATCGCCGCCTTCGCGACCCCGGGCAACACGTCCCTCGCGCGAGCCGACTTTCGGGCCTTCCTCGCCCTGCACCCCTCGCCCGCCCAGCTCGCCCTGGCCGCCCCCTACCTCGCCCAGCTCGGCCTCGCGGGATAGCCCCCGGGGACTCTCGCGGGTCTAGGGTTGCCCCGGTGACGCCACACGCCCGCGAGGCGGCGGGCTCCGGGACCTCCCGGTCGCGATCGAACGGGGGGAGGAGTGCGACGCGGGGCCGGCGTCGGTCGTGGACCCCGGCCGTGGGCGCGTCGATCCTCGTCACGTGCCTCGTCGCCGTCGTCGGACCCGCCCCGCTCGTGCGCGCCGCCAGCGCTCCCGCCATCCCGTGGACCTCGCTCGGTCCGCGGGCGATCCCCAACGAGCTCGCGAGCGGACCGAGCGGGGCGAACCTCCCGACGACGGGCCTCGCGGCGGCCGGGGAGGTCACCGCCGTCGCCGTCGACGTCAGCGCGCCCGCCACGATGTGGGTCGGGCTCGGTGGGGGCATGTGGTGGGGCGGCGGCTACAGCCAGGGGGGAGTCCTCGGCACGGTGGACGGCGGAGCGACCTGGCGCCCCCTCGACCAGGGGCTCCGCGCCCACTCGGTCGCCGCCCTCTGGGACGACCCGAGCAGTCCGAAGGTCCTCGTGGCGGCGACCGACGGAGGGCTCTTCCGCTCGAGTGACGCGGGGGCCCAGTGGACCCTCGTCGCGACCGACGCCTTCCGCGACCTCGTCGCGTCGGGTGGCTCCCTCTACGCGGGGGGCGACGCCGGGGTCATGGTCTCCCGCGACGGCGGGGCGAGTTGGCGGCCGGTCGACGGGACGACCTTCGTGACCGCTCTCGCGGCCTCGCCGACCGGCGTCCTCGCCGGGGAGTTCGACGGGACCGTGCTGGGCGTGAGCGGGACCCGCGCCACCGTCCTCGCCCCCGCGGGCCCGTCGGGCTCGGGGTTCTCCTCCCTCGCCGTCGACCCCGCGAACCCCCTCGTCGTCTACGGCTCCGTGGTGGGGACGGGCTCGCTCGCCCGCAGCGGCGACGGGGGCCGGACGTGGTCGGCGATGCCGGCGTCCGCGGGCCTCCCCGCCTCGGGAGCCCTCGTCCGCACGGTCGCCGTCGACCCCGCGTCGCCCGGTGTCGTCGACGTGGGCGGCGACCTCGTCCTCTACGTCTCGAGCGACGGGGGGTCCACCTTCGCGACCCACTACGTCGGGGCCGACATCTGGAACCTCGTCCCCGACCCGGCCGTCCCCGGCTCGATGCTCGTCCTCTCCGACCAGGGCCTCTATCGCGTGAGCGACGACGGGACGACGTGGGTGAGCCTGAACGGGGACCTCTCGAGCGGGCTCAGCTACAGCGTGGCCGTCACCGGCTCGACGATCCTCGCCCGCCAGCAGGACTTCTCCCTCGTCGAGAGCGTCGACGGCGGCGCGACCTGGGCCATGGCCCCGAGCGCCGGGGGCGAGGACGGCGACGTCGTCGTCGACCCGAATGACCCGACCCACGTCTACGGGCTCGGCACCTTCGACGGGCTGACCGTCTCGGACGACGGCGGGCGCACGTGGCGCGTGGTGGACAGCGTCAGCGCCTTCGCCCCCGGAGTCGAGACGATCGCCGTCGCCCCGACCACCCCCTCCACCGTCTACGTCGCCTCGGGCACGGGCGTCGCCGTCAGTCGCGACGCCGGCGCCACCTGGTCGCCCACCGGGTGGCCCTTCGCCCACCCCTACCTCGTCGCGGTGGACCCGGGCGACCCGTCGCGGATCGTCGTCGCCGCGTCGTCGCTCCCGTTCGACGAGACGCTCGGCGCGGCGTCGATCACGAGCGACGGCGGGTCGACCTGGCGCGCGCTCGACCTCGGCGGATCCCCCTCGGCGGCCCTCTTCGTCGGCGCCGACCTCTACCTGGCGGTGGGGGGTCGCATCCTCGTGAGCCACGACGGCGGCGCGAGCGTCGTCGACGACTCGACCGGGCTGGCGTCGCTGCCCGCGCTCCTCGGGGCCGAGGCCTGGCCCCCGGTCGAGGCCCTCACCGCGGTCGCGACCTCGAGCGGGGAGGTCCTCCTCGCCTCGACGACGAACGGCGTCTTCGCCCAGCTCGCCGGATCCGGCCCCTGGGTCGACGTCAGCGGGGACCTCATCACCCGCTTCGTCCACCAGGCCGTCGTCGCCGGCGCCTCGGTCTACCTCGCCACCTACGGCCAGGGCGTCGTGAGCACGCCCCTCGCCGGGATCGTCGCGGCCCTGTCGTCCCCGCTCACCGTCACGACCCACCCGGCGCCGGTCACGGTGAGCGTGCGCGCCACCACGGCGTCGGGCGCGCCGCGCGCGACCGCGGTCGTGGGCGGACGGGTGGTCGTCGTCCTCACGTGGCGCGCGGGCTCGCCCGTGACGGCCGGCGCCTGCGGCGTCGGGGCCCACCTCGTGGTCGTCGCGCGACGGGTCTCGCCGGTGAGCGTGACCTGCTCGCTGCGCGTCGCGGCGGGCGCGCGGGGAGCCGTCACCGGGTGGGTGAGCGCCCGCGCCGGCGCGACGAGCGTGCGACGCCCGTGGCGTCTGGCGGTCGGCTAGACCTAGGCCGTCACGCGGCAGTGGTCGCCGCGGCCGGCGCGCGAGGTCAGCGTGACCGTCGAGGCGTCGTAGCCGAGGCCCTCGACGATGCCGGCGACGAGGCCCCGGTCGATCGAGCAGAGCACGGGGTGGTCCTGGGCCGCCGACCCGAAGGGGCAGTTCTCGGCGACGACCTCGAGGGTCTCGCCCTCGCCCTCGGTGCGGGCGTCGAAGCCGTGGGCTCGTAGGAGCCCGGCGAGGGAGGCGAGGGCCGCCCGTGCCGGCGGCGCGCCCTCGACGAGGGTCGTGCCGGCGATCGAGCGGCCGTAGTCGAGGCCGACGTCGTGAGCGAGGGACTCGGCGCGCGACGGGCCGAGCTCGGTGAGGGCCCGCTCGAGCAGGGCGACGAGCAGCCCGCTCGCCCCGACGGCCTCCTCGAGGGCGGGGGCCCCGTTCGCGACGCGGTAGCCCTTCGCCGGACGGCCGACGGTCGCCCGGCGCACCTCGCCGGCGACGACGTAGCCCGCGGCGACGAGGCGCTCGAGGTGGTGGCGCACGACGTTCGGGTGCACCCCGGTGTGCTCGGCGAGCTCGCTCGCGGTCGCGCCGGCGTTCTCGCGCAGGTAGAGGTAGATGGAGCGGCGCGTGCGGTCCCCGAAGGAGTGGGCGAGGCTCGTCACCGTCGCGGTGAAGAGCCCGCTGTCGAGGTCGGCCTCGTGGTGCGCCACGCTCGGAGTCTAGGAGCCGACGGGCTCGGTGACGGTAGCCTCGCAGCGGGGGGAACGGAAGGAGTGTCATGAGTGACGACCTGCGCGCCCGACTGGGCGCGATCCGGGAGCCCCAGCTGGTGCGCGGCCTCGACGAGATCGGCTTCCTCGGGACGGTCGCGGACGACGCGGTGGAGCTGGTGCTCCCGATCGTCGCGTGGCCGAACCGGGCCTGGCTCGAGGAGGAGATCGCCGAGACGGCGCCCGGGGTGCGGGTGAGCGTGCGGGCGATGGACGAGGACGAGCGGCTCACCCTGCGTCACTTCCTGCGCGGCGAGATGGTCGCCGAGGGCGAGGACGCCGGGGCGCCGCGCATCACCGGTCGGCTCAGCCGGACTCGCGTGCTCGGGATCTCCTCGGGCAAGGGCGGGGTCGGCAAGTCCTCGGTCACCGTCAACCTGGCGATCGCCCTCGCCGCGCGCGGCCGCCACGTCGGCGTCCTCGACGCCGACGTCTACGGCTTCTCGCTGCCCCGGATGCTCGGGGCGGTGAACGACCCGATCGTCCTCGGCGACACGGTCATCCCGACCCTCGCCCACGGCGTGCGCTGCGTCTCGATGGGCTACTTCGTCCCCGACGCCCAGCCGGTCATCTGGCGCGGGCCGATGCTCCACAAGGCGATCGAGCAGCTCGTCTCCGAGGTGTGGTGGGACGAGCCCGACTACCTCCTCATCGACATGCCCCCGGGCACCGGCGACGTCGCCCTCACCCTCTCCGAGGTCCTGCCCAAGGTCGAGATGTACGTGGTGACGACGCCCCAGGCGGCCGCCCAGCGGGTCGCCCAGCGCTCGGCTTACGCGGCGCGCACCCTGAAGCTGGCGGTGCGCGGGGTGATCGAGAACATGTCGTGGTTCACCGGCGACGACGGCCAGCGCTACGAGCTCTTCGGCGAGGGCGGCGGGGCCCGGCTGGCGGAGGACCTCGGGGTGGCCCTCCTCGGCCAGATCCCCTTCGACCCGCGCCTGCGCTCGGGCGGGGACCTCGGCGACCCGGTCGTCGCCTACGAGCCCGAGAGCCCGGCGGCGGTCGCCTTCGCGACCCTCGCCGAGACCATCGACCGCCAGGGGCCCGCGCGCATCTACAAGCGCGAGCTCACGATCGCCTAGGAGGAGCCGTGGACATCCAGGGACGCGTCGCCGTCATCACCGGAGGAGCGAGCGGGATCGGGCTCGCGAGCGCCCGCGCGCTCGCGGGCGCGGGCGCTCGCCTCGTGCTCGGGGACGTCGAGGAGGCGGCCCTCGGGCGGGCCGTCGACGAGTTGGCCCACGAGGGGGCGAGCGTGGTGGGCGAGATCCTCGACGTGGCGCGCGAGGACGACCTGGTGGCGCTGCGCGAGACGGCGCTGCGCCACTTCGGCGGCGCGCACCTCGTCCTGGCGAACGCCGGCGTGGGGGGCGGGCCGGTGATCGGGACGCCCAAGCCCGTCTGGGACTGGGTCATGGGGGTCAACGTCGACGGCGTGGTGAACGCCCTCGGCGCCTTCCTGCCGCTCCTGCTCGACCAGGACGAGGGCCACGTGGTGGCGACGGCCTCGCTCGCCGGTCTCGGCGGCGTCCCGGGCATGGGCCCCTACGTCGCCTCCAAGTTCGCCGTCGTCGGCATCATGGAGTCCCTCTACCACGAGCTCGCGCTGCGCGGGAGCCGGGTGGGGGCCTCGGTCCTCTGCCCGGGCTTCGTGCGCACCCGCATCCACGAGTCGACCCGCAACCTCCCCCGCGACCTCGCGGGCTACCTCGACGACCCGGCCGCTCGGGCGGCCGGCGAGACGGCGGCCCGGGCCGTCCAGGCGGGGATCGAGCCGAGCGAGGTCGCCGCGCTCGTCCTCGACGCGGTGCGCCACGAGCGCTTCTGGATCCTCACCCACGAGCGGGCGGCCACCCGCACCACCGAGCAGCGCCTCGAGTGGATGCGCGGCGGGGCGGCTCCCCGGATCAACCTCGACGGGGCGACGCGGCCCTAGGAGGCCAGGCTGTCGGCCACGTGGGCGATGCCCCGGCCCCAGGTGGCGAGGACGTTCGGGGGCAGGTAGGACGTCCCGGCGGACGTGTGGTCGACGACCGGCGAGGCGACGTAGCGCTCGCGGCCGCGGGGGTCGAGGAAGTAGGTGATCGAGGTGTGGATCACGTCGGCGTTGACGCTCGGAGCCGACACGTCCACGCCGTAGGCGCGCCAGATCGACCGCAGTGTCGCCAGGGGCCCGGTGAGGAAGTGCCAGGTGGTGATGGTGTCGAGGCCGTGGCCCGCGGAGAAGGCCGCGACGTCGGCGACCCGTCGGTGGTAGGGGTTGACGTTCACCGCGAGGAAGACCGTCCCCTTCGCCGCCGCCCCGAGGTCGTGCTCGGCGTCGACCAGCTCGGCCGCGACGAGCGGGCAGATGTCGGTGCAGTGGGAGTCCATGAAGTTGATGACGACCGGGTGGCCGCGGAACTGGGCGAGGGAGAAGGTCCGCCCCGTCTGGTCGACCAGGGTGAAGCCCGGTGCGGGACGGGCCGGGACGGGCGAGAGCGTCATGGCGTTCGCCTCGCTCGTCGTGACGATGCTCGGCAGGCCGCTCAGGCGCAGCGGCGCCGTCGTCGCGGCGGACGAGTGACGGCGCGCCACGACGACGAGGGTCGCGGCGACGGCGATGGTCACGACGAGCGCCGCGACGGTGGCGAGGTAGACCCGGCGGTTCACGCGACCACTCTACGGGCGACCCGAATCTCGTTCTCCCCGGGCCCGTCGCGCCCTTCGCTACCCTCCGGGGTGATCGTGTCGAGTTCCCCCGGGACGAGGATCGAGCGCCAGCCCCGAGCCCGCCTCACCGGTCGACGCCTGAGGGGAGCCGCTCGGTCGGCCACCCGAGGCGTTCGACGGCCTGGCGCACGGCGAAGCGGTCGGTCATCCCCGCGACGTAGGTGACGGCCCGGTGCAGGGGATCCCCCGCGAGGTCGCCGGGCAGCTCCTCGGGGGCCTCGCGGTAGTGGGCGACGAGGGCGCGGAGCATCTCGACGACCCGGGTGGCCTGCTCGCGCGAGGCGGCGCGGAGGTAGATGCGCTCGTAGTTGAGGGCCCGGAAGGCGGCGAGCGCCTCGGCCGTCACGGGGTCCATGCCGACGAGGCCGGTCTCGCGCGAGGCGGTGACGAGGGCCGTGATGAAGCCGCCGAGCTGACGCCCCCGACCCGACCCCACCCGCTCGCGCACGACGACCGGCAGGTCGTCCTCGGTCACGATGCCGGCGGCGACGGCGTCCTCGAAGTCGTGGCAGACGTAGGCGATGCGGTCGGCCCAGCTGACGACCTCGCCCTCGGGGGTCGCGGGCGCCGGACGGGACCAGGAGTGATTGGCGATCCCGTCGAGGGTCTCGACGCAGAGGTTGAGGGGGGCGAGGGCGACGTCGGCTCCCCAGGGCGCGTGGTCGAAGCCGCCCGGCACGAAGGGGTCGAGCGCCTCCTCGCTGGCGTGCCCCCCCGGGCCGTGGCCGCAGTCGTGGCCGAGGGCGATCGCCTCGGTGAGCGCCTCGTTGAGGCCGAGCGAGCTCGCGACGGCCCGGGCGACCTGGGCGACCTCGAGGGCGTGCGTGAGCCGGGTGCGCATGTGGTCCTCGGGGAAGATGAAGACCTGGGTCTTGCCGGCGAGGCGCCGGAAGGGCGTCGAGTGGAGGATCCGGTCGCGGTCGCGCTCGAAGCAGGTGCGCCAGGGGTCGGGCGCCTCGGGGCGGGCCCGGTCGCCGGCGCCGTCGGCCCGGGTCGCCCCGGCGGCGAGGGTGACGTTCTCGCGCTCCTCGCGCTCGACGCGGGTGGTGGCGGGACCGGGACCGAGGCTCGCGCGGGAGTCCCGGTGGGCGCGGATGAGGGCCTCGGCGTGGGGGTGTCCCGCCATCGTCGCCGCCCAGCGCTCGTGGCGCTCGCTCGGGGAGGTCTCGTCCATGAGGCCATTGTGCCCGACGGGTCCGTCACCCGGGCCGCGCGTGAAGAAGACTCTGTCGCTCCGTGGCTCGAAATCGGCGACCGACCCCTCGTAGAGAGACGGCGACCCGGATCACCGGCGCCGAGGGCGCGATCGTCGGCGCGCGGCTCTGGTCCCTGGTCGCGACCCCCGACCGCGTCGGAGCCCAGGTCGGGTGGCGCCGCGCCCAGTCCCAGGGGTCGGCCGTCGAGCGGCTGCGACTGCTCTCGGCGGGATCGGGTCCGCGGTGGTACGAGGCACGGGCGAGCACCGTCGCCGGCGCGGGCGGCACCGTCGTCGCGCCGCGCGACGTCCAGAGCGAGGTCGTCGCCCAGCGGGCCCACGCCACGCTCAGCCTCGCGACCCGCATCCTCCTCGACGCCGACGACGAGGCGACGCTCCTCACGGAGATCTGCAACTGCCGGGTCGACGCCGGCGGCTACGCGCTCGCCTGGTACGCGCGTCCGGTCGAGGACGCGGCGGGCAGCCTCGAGCGGGTCGCCGTCAACCGCCACCCCGTCGGCTACCTCGACGAGATCCGGCCGTCCTGGCGCGCGGGGGAGAACGGCACGGGCATGATCGGCACCGTCCTGCTCCAGGGGGCGACGGTCGCGCTCGACGACGCCGTCGCCTTCGACGGTGGCAATCCCTGGCGACTCGTCGCGAAGCGCTACGGGATCGGCTCGGTGATCTCGCTGCCCGTCGAGGTCGACGGGCGCATCGACGGGGCGCTCACCGTCTACGCGGTGGAGACCGAGGCCTTCGGGCCCGAGGTCCGCTCGCTCCTCACCCTGCTCACCGACGAGGTCGGCGACGGGATCGCGCGCCTGCGGGAGCGGGCGGTCCTGGCCGAGACCCGCGCCGAGGTGAGCGCCTTCGAGGTGGTCACGAACCTCGCTCGCGCGGCCGTCGTCATCTTCGACCTCGACGGCGCGGTGACCTACGCCAACGGGGCGGCCGGACAGGCGGTGGGCCTCGAGGCGGAGGACCTCCTCGGACGGGACCACACCTGGTTCCAGGACCGCTTCGTCGACGCCTCGTTCGTCGAGGAGATGCTCGTCGCCGTCGGCGAGCACCGGCCCTGGAACGGGTCGGCGACCTTCCACCGGGTCGACGGGGCCACGGTGCGCACCGAGATCTCGGTCAATCCGGTGATCGACTACGACGGGACGCTCCTCTACGTCGTCGTGATCATGACGGCGCCCGCCCCCGACGCCACCCCCCTCGAGGACCGGGCGGCACCGTCGCGCTGAGCGGCCGTAACATGGGTCGGTCGAACGGCAGGTGGTGATGGAGATCAAGATCGGAATCGTCCAGACGATGCGCGAGCTCGAGGTGGACCTGGCGGACGACGCCGACACCGAGGCCGTGGTGCGCGACGTGGAGGCCGCCATCGGGGGCGAGGGCGTCCTGTGGCTCACAGACCGGCGCGGCAAGCGCCTGGGCGTGCCGGCGTCGCGCATCGCCTACGTCGAGTTCGGCTCGCCGCACGCGGGCCGGGCCGTCGGCTTCGGCGCCAGCTGACGTGATCGACTACCACCTCCACCTCTGGCCCCACGAGGAGTCGAGCGTCTGGTACCGCCTGGACCAGATCGCCGACTACTGCGAGCGGGCGGCCGGGGAGGGGGTGAGCGAGCTCGCCCTCACCGAGCACTCCAACCGCTTCGTCGACGTGATGGACCTCGTCGGCCCCTTCTGGGAGCGGTTCCCCCACGAGGCGACGAGCCCCGTCATGCGCGACTACATGGCCTTCACCGCGCGCAACAGCCTCGACGCGTACGTGACGCTCGCCCAGCGGGCGAAGGACGAGGGCCTGCCGGTGAAGATCGGCCTCGAGGTCGACTACTACCGCGACCAGATGGACGTCGTCGCCGAGCTGCTCGCCCAGTACCCCTTCGACGTCCTCATCGGCTCGGTCCACTGGCTCGGGAGCTGGGCCTTCGACGACATCGACAGCCCGGTGCCCATGGCCGAGTGGACCGTGCGCGACGTCGACCAGGCCTGGGCCGACTATGCGACGGCCCTCGAGGAGCTGGCGGCGACGGGGGCGGTCGACGTGCTGGCCCACCCCGACCTGATCAAGGTGGCGGGCTATCACGCGAGCAACCCGGCCGACTACTGGGACCTGATGGCGGCGGCCGCCGGGGCGGCCGACGTCTCGGTGGAGTGCTCCTCGGCCGGCTGGGTGAAGCCCGTCGGCGAGCAGTACCCGGCCGAGGGCTTCCTCGACCGCCTGGTCGCCCGCGGGGTCACCTTCACCACGGCGAGCGACGCCCACCGCCTCAACCGGGTGGGCGAGCGCACCGGCGACCTCGCGACCCTGCTCGAGACCCGCGGGGTCCACGAGCTCGCGAGCTACGACCGTCGACGGCGCGTGATGGTCCCGCTGCGCGGCTGATGGCCACCCTCGCCGAGCTCGCGATCGCCCGCACCGACCTCGGCGAGCCCGTCGTCGACCACCTCCTGCGCCTCACGGCCTCGTGGGGGCTCCTCGCCGACCTCGCCTTCTCCGATCTGCTCCTCATGGCCCCGACCCGGGAGGACCCCGAGACCCTCGTCGTCCTCGGTCAGGTGCGGCCCAACAACCGCGCGACGCTCATCAACGACGACCTCGTGGGGAGCCTGCACCCGCGCGAGGAGTGGGCGGTCGTCGCGCGCGCCCTCGACGAGGGCCAGCGCGCGACGGGCGACGCCCGCATCCCCGCCGTCGACGAGTCGGTCGCCCTGTGGGCCGTCCCGGTCCGGGCCGGCGACCGGGTGGCCGCCGTCCTCGTGCGGGTCCTCGGCCCCCTGCGCGGCCCGGCCTCCCTCTACGAGCAGGCCTACCTCGGGATCTTCATCCGGCTCTGCGACATGGTCGCCGACGGGACCTTCCCCTTCCGCGAGGAGGAGGTCGGCGGCCCGACCTCGCCCCGGGTCGGCGACGGCATCATCCTGCTCGAGCGCGACGGGCGGGTGGAGTTCGCGACGCCCAACGCCACGAACGCCCTGCACCGCCTCGGCATCTACGCCTCTCCGGAGGGACGGTCCTTCGTGACCCTCGGGCTGAAGGTCCGCGCGGCCGAGCGGGCCCTCGCCTTCGGGCTGCCCTCGATGGAGGAGATCGACCGGGGACACGACGTCGCGATCCTCTTCAACTGCGTCCCCCTGCTCGCCGCGGGCGAGGTGACCGGCGTGCTCGTGCTGCTGCGCGACGTGTCGGACCTGCGCCAGCTGAACCGCGTCGTCCTGCACAAGGAGGCCGCGGTGCGCGAGGTGCACCACCGGGTGAAGAACAACCTCCAGACGATCTCCTCGCTGCTGCGCCTCCAGGCGCGCCGCAGCGAGGAGATCGAGACGCGCACGGCCCTGCTCGAGGCCGAGCGGCGCGTGCGCTCGATCGCCGTCGTGCACGAGGTCCTCTCGCGCGAGCCCGGCGAGGAGGTCGTCTTCGACGAGATCGTGAGCGCCCTCGTCATGCTCGTCGAGGACACCGTGCTCGCGCTGCACCCCGTCGAGATCGTCGTGAACGGGGGACTGGGCATCCTCCCCACCGACCTCGCCACACCCCTCGCCGTCGCGCTGGCCGAGCTGCTCACGAACGCCGTGGAGCACGCCTTCGTCGACTTCGGGGGCCCCGAGAACGACCACGTCGGCGTCGTGACGCTCAACCTCGCGGTCCGCGGAGGCGAGGCGATCGCCGAGATCCGCGACAACGGACGGGGCCTCGGGGTCGACTTCTCGCTCGAGACCCCGCGCAGCCTGGGGCTCTCCATCGTGCGCGACCTGGTGCGGACCCAGCTGCACGGCACGATCGAGATGCGCTCGGTGCCCTTCGCCGAGGGCGGTGGCGCCTACGCGCGAGTGGCGATCCCGCTCGGACCGCGCCGCTGACGGGCCGTCCTCTAACGTGGGGGCGTGACCACCGAGGAGCTGTTCGACCTGATCGTCGCCGACAGCCCCGCCCTGCGGGAGGAGACCCCGCGGGCGCTGCTGCTGCGGGCGGCGATCCGTCACCTGCTGCGTGACGACGAGTCCTCGATCCGGGTGCTCCAGATGAGCCGCGAGATCAACATGAGCGCGAGCGTCATCTACTCGAACTTCGGCTCGCGCCAGGGCCTCGTCGACGCGGCGTACCTCGAGATCTACCGCTCGGTGACCTCGGCCTCGCGGGCGAACCTCGCCGAGCTGGCCGGGCGGGTCCGCACGCGCGAGGACCTCGTCGCGCGCTGGGCCTCGGGATCGGAGACCCCCGAGTACCAGCGCCGCCAGGCCCTGCGTCGGCGGGTCCGCCTCCTGGTGATGGGCAAGGCCCTCACGCGCCGTCGCCTCGCCGAGAAGGTCTTCGTCGAGCGTCGCACCTACCAGGGCGAGCTCACGGACTACTTCCAGTCGCTCATCGACGCCGGGGTCCTGCACTCGCCGCTCAGCGCGCGTCAGCTCGCGACGTTCCACCTCGGGCTGCACCTCGTGCGGGCCGTCGACGACGTGTCGGGGGACCCCCTCACCAACGACGAGTGGACGATGGTGAAGCGAGTGGTCTTCGGCCTCGAGTCGGACTAGGCGATCAGGCCGCGACGGCGGGCGGCCAGCCACTGCTTGCGCAGCTTGCGGCGCTCGTCCTCACTCGTCCCGCCCCAGACGCCCGACTCCTGGTTCGTCGCCAGGGCGAACTCGAGGCAGGCCTTCTGGGCGTCGCACTTGTCGCAGACGCGCTTCGCGGACTCGATCTGATCGGTCGCGACGCCGGTCGTGCCGACGGGGAAGAAGAGCTCGGGGGTCGTGTTCCGGCACGCCGCACGGGTGCGCCAGTCCGACTCGTCCCACGCGTAGGTGCGGTTCCAGATGAGCGACATTCGGGGGGTCCTTCTGTGGAGCGCCGAGCGGGGGGGGGTGGCGTCCCGGGGGGAAATTTTACCGGGTGACGGCTCGGTGAACAAGGGGTACCCGAGGTCATTTGCCTGAAAGACTGGGATCGTGACCCTCATCGTCGCCCACCGGGGCCGCCACGACCAGCTGCGCGAGAACACCCTCGCCGCCTTCGCCGCCGCCCGGGAGGCGGGGGCCGACGCCGTCGAGCTCGACGTGCGCCGCAGCGCCGACGGCGTCCTCGTCGTCCACCACGACCCGGTCCGCGACGGCCGGCCGATCGCCGCGACGCCCCGGGCCGAGCTGCCCGGAGACGTGGCCGAGCTCCCCGACGCCCTGCGGGCGGCGGCGCCCCTGCCCGTGAACGTCGAGGTGAAGAATCTTCAGGAGCCCGACGGGTCCTACGACCCCTCGGGCGAGTTCGCCCGGGCCGTCGTCGCCGCGGTCGAGGGAACCCCGGGGCGCGGACCGGTCTTCTACTCGAGCTTCGACCTCGCCACCTGTCGCGACCTGGCCCGGGCGAGCGACGACCCGGTCGGCTGGCTCCTCGACGTCGGCGAGCTGGACGCCGCGGCCCTCGAGCGGGCCGCCGACGCGGCCCTCGCGGCCGTCCACCCCTACGTCGCCGACGTCACCGCCGAGCTGGTCGCGGCGGCCCACGACCGGGGCCTCGCGGTCCACGTCTGGACCGTCAACCGCGCGAGCGACCTCGAGCGGATGTTCGCCCTCGGCGTCGACTCGGTGATCACCGACGACGTCCCGTCGGCCCGGGTCCTCCGACCCGACGAGGGGTCGGCGCGGCTGGCCTAGATTGGGCCCCATGAACGTAGTGGTGTGCGTCAAGCAGATCCCGGACCCCGCGGCGCCCGCGTCGCTCGATCCCTCCTTCAACCTCGACCGGTCGGGCAAGCTGATCCTCGACGAGGCCGACACCTACGGCGTCGAGATGGCCCTGCAGCTGGTCGACGCGGCCGGCGGCGGCGAGGTCACCATCGTCTCGATGGGCTCGGCCGCCGACGTCGCGGGGCTGCGCACCGCGCTCGCGATGGGCGCGGCGAAGGCCGTCATCGTGAGCGACGACGGCCTGCGCGGCACCGACGCCCTCGGCACCGCGAAGGTGCTCGCGGCCGTCATCCGGCGCGACCTGCCCGACCTCGTGCTCTGCGCGACGGAGTCCTCCGACGGCTACACCGGCACCCTGCCGGTCCAGCTGGCCGAGCTCCTGGGCCTGCCGTCGATCACCTTCGCGAAGGCCGTGCGGATCGCCGACGGCACGGTCCGCGTCGACCGCCAGACCGAGGCCGGCTACGACGAGGTGAGCGCCCCGCTGCCGGCCGTCGTCACGGTCACGGCCGGGGTCGTCGAGCCCCGCTACGCCTCCTTCAAGGGCATCATGGCCGCGAAGTCGAAGCCGGTCGAGATCCTCTCGGTCGCCGACCTCGGACTCGCCGGCGAGGTCGGCAGCGCCGGGGCGCGCCAGGCGATCACGTCGGTCGAGGCCGCCGAGGCCCGCCAGGCGGGCGAGAAGCACGTCGACGACGGCGACGGCGCCCAGAAGATCGTCGAGTTCCTCGAATCCCTCAAGGTCCTGTAGGAGGCCCGATCATGACCCTCTCCACCCTCTGGGTCGTCGCCGAGCCCGCGGGCGACGGACTGTCGACCACCTCCCTCGAGCTGTTGAGCGCCGCGCGCGGCCTCGCGACCACGGTCGCCGCCGTGACCTGGGGTCCCGGCGACCACGCCGCCCAGGCCGGCGAGTACGGGGCGAGCACCCTCTACTCCGTCGGCGACCTCGGCGGTGCCCTGCCCGGGGTCCCGGTCGCCGCGGCCCTGGCGGCCCTGGTGGCCGCGGGCGCTCCCGACGCCATCCTCGTGCCGGCCAGCTACGACGGCCGCGACATCGCCGGACGGCTCTCGGCCCGCCTCGACCGGCCCGTCCTCACCAACGTGACCGGCCTCGCCGACGACGGCGGGCTGGCGACCGAGCACCCCATCTTCGGTGGCACGCAGGTCGTGCGGGCCCGCTTCACCGCGCAGGGCCCCGGCATCGTCGTCGTGCGCGCCAAGTCCTTCGCGGCCGAGTCCGCGGGCGGCGCCCCGGCGAGCGTCCAGGCGGCGCCGACCGGCGAGCTCGGCCCCCAGGGGGCGGCCCGCATCACGGCGAGCCACGTCGAGGAGCGCACCGGCCCGAAGCTCGAGGACGCCGCCGTCGTCGTCTCGGGCGGACGCGGGCTCGGCGAGGCCGCGGCCTACGCGATGGTCGAGGAGCTCGCGCGCCTGCTCCACGGCGCCCCCGGCGCCTCGCGGGCCATCGTCGACGCCGGCTGGGTCCCCTACGCCTACCAGGTGGGTCAGACCGGCAAGACCGTGAAGCCCTCCGTCTACCTCGCCTGCGGCATCTCGGGCGCCACCCAGCACATGGTGGGGATGAAGGGCTCGAAGAACATCGTGGCCGTGAACAAGGACCCCGACGCCCCGATCTTCCAGATCGCCGACCTCGGGATCGTGGGCGACGTCCACAAGGTCCTGCCGGCCCTGATCGAGGCCCTGAAGTCCCGGTGAGTCGTCGGCGCGGCGCGTCGGTGGAGTCCTAGGCTCGACCGGTGGGGCCCGAGCAGAACCGACGGCGGTGGCTGACCCTGGCCGTCCTCGGGGTCACCCAGCTGATGGTGACCCTCGACGCCACCATCATCAACATCGCCCTGCCGCGAGCCCAGGCGGCCCTCTCGTTCTCGGCCGCCGACCGCGAGTGGGTCGTCACGGCCTACGCCCTGAGCTTCGGGTCCCTGCTGCTGCTCGGTGGGCGCCTCGGGGACCTCTGGGGGCGCCGCACCGCCCTGCTCGTCGGTCTCGTCGGCTTCGCCGGGGCGAGCGCCGTCGGGGGCGCCGCCACGAGCTTCACGATGCTGGTGAGCGCCCGAGCCGTCCAGGGAGCCTTCGGCGCCATCCTCGCCCCGGCCGCCCTCGCCGCCCTCACCACGGCCTTCACCGATCCCGACGAGCGGGCGCGCGCCTTCTCCATCTACGGGGCCCTCGCCGGCTCCGGGGCGGCCATCGGGCTCATCCTCGGCGGGGCGCTCACCCAGTGGGCGTCGTGGCGCTGGTGCCTCTACGTGAACCTCGTCTTCGCCCTCGTCGCCGTCGTCGGGGTCATCCCGCTGGTGCCGGGCGGACGCGGGCCCTACCACCGGCACGTGGACCTCCTCGGCGCGGTGCTCGGCTCGGCCGGGCTCTTCGGCGTCGTCTACGGGCTGAGCCACGCCGTCACGGCCTCGTGGTCGGCGGCCCTCTCCTGGGGCTCGATCGTCGCCGGGGTCGTCGTCCTGGTGCTCTTCGTCCTCGCCGAGCGCCGCTCCTCCCACCCCCTCCTGCCGCTGCGGGTCGTGCTCGACCGGGCCCGCGGGGGCTCGCTCGCCGGGCTCTTCCTCACCAACCTCGCCCTCTTCGGGGCCGGGCTCTTCCTCGCCTACTACCTGGAGAACTCGCTCGGCTACTCCCCGCTGCGCACCGGGATCGCCTTCCTGCCGATGGTCGCCGCCATCGCCGTCTCGGCCCAGGTCGCGGCGGCCCGGCTCATCACCCTCTCGGGCCCCCGGCCGCTCGTGCCGGCCGGCATGCTGCTCGCGGCCCTGGGGCTGATCCTCTTCACCCGACTGCCGCTGCGGGCCGACTACCTGGGCGACGTGCTGCCCGGCCTCGTCCTGCTCGGCCTCGGCCTCGGCCTCGTCTTCGCGCCGGGGATCGCCACCGCGACCGGCCGCGTCGCCCCCGCCGACGCCGGTGCGGCCTCGGCCAGCGTCAACACCGTCCAGCAGGTCGGGGGGTCGGTCGGCACGGCCCTGCTCAACACCCTCGCCGTCGACGCGACGGCCCGGTCGCTGAGCGGCGGCGGGGGCTCCGCGCTCGCCGCGGCCCGGGCCGCCCTCCACGGCTTCGCCGTCGCCTACGGCTGGGCGGCCGGCATCCTGCTCGGTGGGGCGCTGGTGCTCGTCGTCCTGCTGCCCTCGGTCGGGTCGCTCGGTGCGCCCCGGGTCGATCAGGCGAGCGAGTAGACGACCTCGACGCTGACGCTGATCGTCTGGGTGCCCGGGGAGACGGGCACCACGGCCCCGGCCCGCGCGGCCGACGCGTTGAAGACGACGGGGGAGGGCCAGAGGACCGGCGCGGTGTTCTCCTGGTCGACGATGGTGACGACCCCGCCCAGGGAGCGGCCGGCCGCCCGCGCGATCTCCCCGCCCGCCCGGTGCGCGGCGGCGACGGCGTTCGCCCGGGCCCGCGCCAGGGCCGCCGACGACGACGAGAGCGAGAAGCTGACCCCGCTCAGCTGGGCGGCGTTGCCCGCGGCGCTCGCCACGTCCCCGAGGAGCCGCCCGAGGCGGGCCACCTCGTGCGTGGTGATCGTCAGCTGGTTGTCGGCCTGGTAGCCGGTGACCCGTCCCCGGGCGTCGGTGAGGGGCTGGAGGGAGAGGTTGGTCGTGGCGAGCCCCGACGCCGGCAGCCCGTCGGCCCGGGCGGCCGCGGTGACGGCGCGGGTCCGGACGTCGTTCGCCGCCAGCGCGGCGGCGTTCGACGCGCCGGTGGTGACGACGTCGACGGTGAAGGTCGCGGTGTCGGGCGCGGCCGTTGCGGAGCCCGAGCCGGTCACCCGCAGGGTGGCGGTCGCGGGCCGGTGGGCGAGGTAGCCGACCCCCACCCCGACGACGAGGACGACGAGGAGGAGGGTGAGGACGGTGAGGGTGCGAGAGCGGGACACGGGACTCCTTTCACCCGGGTCCTGTCCGCCCGACCCCTCCGACTACCGCCCCACCCGGGTCCCGGGCCCGGCCCTCAGACGAGGGGCCAGGGGTAGGGGGGCCAGGGCCGGTCCTCGTCGGGGAGGGGGAAGCGGCCCGAGCGCGCGAGGGCGTCGGCCCGGTCGAGGGTGAGGGCGACCTCGGCGGGGCTCAGCCACTCGACGAGGCCCCCACCGTCGCTCGTCGCCACCCGGCGGGCGAGCTCGATCAGCCCCTCGTCGAGCTCCTCGCCGGCCCAGTCCCAGATGACGGTGCGCAACTTCTCCTCCTCGTGGAAGCAGAGGCCGTTGTCGATGGCCCAGGGCCGGACGCCGTCGAAGAGGACGTGCCCCGACTTGCGATCGGCGTTGTTGGCGATGGCGTCGACGACGCAGAGCGTCCGGAGCCACCCCGCGAGCTCGGGTCGGTCGCGCAGCGTGAAGTAGTGGTCGCCCTCGTGCTCGATCCACCACTGGAGCGACCCCGGTCCGAAGGGCAGGTCCTCGCGGCCGACGGTCGTGGGCACGAGCTCGGTCCCACAGAGCCGGTCGAGCTCGTAGGCGGCGACCTCGCGCCGCCAGAGGCCGTCGGGGAAGTCCCACAGCGGGCGCTCGCCGGCCTCGGCCTTGTAGCAGGCGAGGGCCGTCGCGCCGTCGAGGCTCACGCTCACGAGGAGGGCCTGGTTGGA
>DAIDKS010000038.1 GCA_027449885.1 Acidimicrobiaceae bacterium | reverse complement strand
CCGCGGTCGGGGCGGGGGTGGCGGTCGCCGCGGGAGCAGCCGCCTCGGGAGCCGGGGCGACGCCCTTCGTCGATCGGGAGGTCGCCGTCGCGCGGCGACGGCGCGCCGGGGCGGGCGCTGGCGGCGCTACCACCTCTGCCGGCTCGGGCGCGGTGTCGACGGCCGGCTCGTCCGAGCGGGCCGCGCGGCGCGCGGCGCGCGTCACCCGGGAGCTGGTGGGACCCCGAACCGGGATGCGTTCGGTGAAGATCCAGCCCACACCCGGCACCGGCTTGCCCCCCACGAGGCGTCCCTGCTCGAAGAGCCACGGGTACTCGGCGTGGAACTCCTGGAACGAGTCGTTGCTGAGGACGACGGCCGTGACGCGGTCCGCGATCTTCAAGATGAAGGCGTCACCCCGGCCGATCGCCCCCGCGGGCGGGGTCACGAACTCCCCGGCACGCTCGCGCTCGAGGAAGCGGTTCCGCTCCGACGCGGCGACGCGATGCTCGAAGCTCGCGTCGACGACGACGATGACCTCGGCGCGCGGATGCTCCGCGGCGAAGGCGGCCACCGCCTCGTCGAGCTGCGCCAGGCTCGGCTCGTCGCGGCCCTCGGTAGCGAGGTTCGATCCGTCGACGACGACCCGATGGCGGGTGCGGGCCGCGGTCACCCGATGGCCCGGGCCAGGAGGTCCGCCTGCTCGGCGGCGTGCACGAGGGCCGAACCCGTCGCCGGGCTCGCGGACTCGGCGCGCGCCACGTGGCGCAGCGCCACGTGGCGCAGAAGGGCGTGCGCCTGGTGGTGCACGAACGGCCACGGCCCCATGTTCTCCGGCTCCTCCTGGAGCCACACCGCCTCGGCCATCGCCGGATAGGACGCGAACACGGCGTCGAGCTCGGCGTGCGGCCACGGGTAGAGCTGCTCCACGCGCACGACCGCCACGTGGGCGTGCCCGCCCTCGTCACGGTAGGCCCGAGCCTCGTGGGCGATCTTCCCCGACGCCACGACGACGCGAGTCACCGCGGCGTGATCGACGGTCGCGTCGTCGATGACCGACTGGAACGAGCCGGTCACGAACTCCGCGAGGGGTGAGCGGGTCGCGGTCGCGCGCAGCATCGACTTCGGCGTGAAGACCACGAGGGGCGTGACGCGATCGCGCCGCACCTGGCTGCGCAGCAGGTGGAAGTACTGGGCGGCCGACGTCGGCTGGGCCACCCGGAGGTTGTTGCGAGCGCAGAGGCTGAGGAATCGCTCGATGCGACCGCTCGAATGCTCCGGTCCCTGCCCTTCGTAGCCGTGCGGCAGCAGCATCACGAGTCCCGCACCCTGGCCCCACTTGTCCTCCGCCGCGACCAGGAAGTTGTCGATGATGATCTCGGCCCCGTTCACGAAGTCCCCGAACTGGGCCTCCCAGGCCACGAGGGACCGGGGCGCCTCCACCGAGTACCCGTACTCGAAGCCGAGGGCCGCGTACTCGGAGAGGAACGAGTCGCGCACGGTGAAGAATCCCGGGGAGTCGAGATTCGAGAGCGGCACGTACGACGCCCCCGTGTGGTAGTCGATCAGCGCGGCGTGGCGCTGTGAGAAGGTCCCTCGACGGGAGTCCTGACCCATCAGTCGCACGTTCGACCCCTCGAGCACGAGACTCCCGAAGGCCAGCGCCTCGCCGAGGGCCCAGTCGACCTCTCCCCCGTCGAGCATGGTCGAGCGCTGGGCGAACTGACGCGCCAGCTTCGGGTGGATGGTGAACCCCTCGGGCACCGTCATCGTCGCCGTGGCGACGCGACGCAGAACGGCCTCGTCGACGCCGGTCGCCGGCGCCGGGGAGTCGCTCGGCGCCTCGATGGCCGGAACGCGGTCGAGCTCGGGCACCGGCACCGTGCGGACCTCGTCGAGCACGCTCTGCAGCCGAGCGTTGAACGCATCGAGCGCGGCCTCGGCGTCCTCGAGCGAGAGGTCGCCGCGACGGACGAGCGTCTCGGTGTAGATCTTGCGCACCGAGCGCATCTGATCGATGATCGCGTACATCTGGGGCTGGGTGTAGCTGGGGTCGTCACCCTCGTTGTGGCCGTGACGGCGGTAGCAGACGATGTCGATGACGACGTCGCGCTGGAAGGTGTCGCGATAGTCGAAGGCCAGTCGAGCGACTCGAGCGCAGGCCTCCGGATCGTCCCCGTTCACGTGGAAGATCGGCGCCTGGATCATCTTGGCCACGTCCGTCGGGTACACGCTCGAGCGAGCCGACTCGGGCGCCGTGGTGAAGCCGACCTGATTGTTGATCACGATGTGGACCGCACCGCCCACGTGGTAGCCGGAGAGCTGCGACAGGTTCAGGGTCTCGGCCACGACGCCCTGGCCCGCGAAGGCGGCGTCGCCGTGGATCAGGATGGGCAGGAACGGGTAGCGGGTGCCCGCCGGTGCCGCGGCGGAGCCGTCGCCCGGGCGTAGTAGGCGGTCCTGCTTCGCCCGGGCGATCCCCTCGACCACGGGGCTGACCGCTTCGAGGTGGGAGGGATTCGAGGCCATCGACACGTTGAGGGCGCGTCCGTTCGCGGCCGCGTAGGACCCGCGAGCGCCCTTGTGGTACTTGACGTCACCGCTGCCCTGAACACTCTCGGGGTCCAGGTTGCCCTCGAACTCGCTGAAGATCTCCCGGTACGACTTGCCGACGACGTTCGCGAGGACGTTCAGGCGGCCCCGGTGAGCCATGCCGATGACGACCTCCTCCACGCCCTCGTCGGCGGCGCGGTCGAGGATGGTGCGCAGGGCCACGATCGTGGACTCCGCCCCCTCCAGCCCGAAGCGCTTCTGACCGACGTAGCGCGAGTGCAGGAAGCGCTCGAACACCTCGGCCTCGTTCAGGGACTGGAGGATCCGGTGCTGCTCCTCGAGTGTCGCCTGCGTGCGGACGCCCTCGACGCGCTGCTGTATCCAGCGCTTCTGCGCCGGGTCCATGATGTGCCCGTACTCGATCCCGACCGTGCGGCAGTAGGCGTCGCGCAGCGTCGCGAGGATCTCCTCGAGAGTCGCCTCCTGCCGGCCGGCGAGACCGCCCGTCACGAAGCGTCGCGGCAGGTCCCAGATCGTGAGCCCGTAGGTCGCGAGTTCGAGCTCGTCGTGCACGGGCGGTGGCGAGCTGTGCAGCGGGTCGAGGTGCGCGTAGAGGTGCCCTCGCACGCGGAACATGTTGATGAGCTCCTGGACCCGGATCTGCTTGAGAACGCGCTCCGCCTCGTCCCCGCCCGCCGCGTTGTGATCGGGCGCCCACTGGGCCGGCTCGTAGGGGATCCCCAGCGAGGAGAAGATCTCCTCGTAGAAGCCGTGCGCGCCGGTGAGGCACTCGGCCACGTGCTTGAGGAAGAGGCCCGACTCGGCCCCCTGAATGATCCGGTGGTCGTAGGTCGAGGTCATCGTGAAGACCTTGCCGACGCCGAGTGCGGCGAGAGTGCGCGGATCGGCCGCCTCGAAGCCCGCGGGCCAGGTGAGGGCCCCGACGCCGATGATGGCGCCCTGGCCCGGCATCAGACGGGGCACCGACTGAATCGTGCCGAGCGTTCCCGGATTGGTCAGCGAGACCGTCGCGCCCGTGAAGTCGTCCGCCCCGATCGTCCCCCCGTGCACCTTCCGGATGAGGTCCTCGTAGGCGAGCAGGAAGTCGCGGAAGCCGAGCGTGTCGGCGTCCCGCACCACGGGCACCATGAGGTTGCGCGAACCGTCGGCCCGCGCCACGTCGACCGCCAGGCCGAGACCGACGCGCTCGTGACGGCTCACGCCCGGCGTGCCCTTCTGGTCCACCGCCTCGACGAAGCTCGCGTTCATCGCCGGGACCTTCATCAGCCCCTGGACGATCGCGTAGGCGATGAGGTGAGTGAACGAGACCTTCGCCCCCGTGGAGCGCGAGAGGGCTTCGTTGAGGGCGGCCCGATTGATCTCGAGCAGTCGGGCGGACACCACGCGGACGCTCGTGGCCGTCGGCACCGCGAGACTGGCCTCCATGTTGGCCACGATCCGCGCTGCTGCTCCCCGCAGGGGCGTCGCGGTCTCGTCGATGGTGGTCGGAGCGGGGGTCGGGCTGGGCGCCGCGGCCCGCGAGGGCGTCGCGACGGCCGGAACGGTCGAGCGCTGGTAGTCGGCGAAGAACTCCCTCCAGCTCGGCGACACCGAGTCGGGGTCGGCGAGGAATCGGTCGTACATGTCGTCGACCAGCCAGGCGTTGGGCCCGAAGGAGCCCTTGAGCGGGGCGGTCGAATCAGCGGAGGGCGGCGTCGTCACCTCTCTAGCCTATGGCGACCCTCCATCCCGTCGGCGGCCGGTCACCGGCTCGGCTCCCGGTACTCTGCCCCTATGGACGCGTCCGCTCCCCCCCGCGGCCTGCGCGTCACGTCGTCGCCAGTCGCCGGGCTACGCGTGACCCGACGCGACGTCGCGACGCCCCGCGCCACGGTGATCGCCATTCACGGCGGCCTCGATCGGGGCGGATCGTTCGCTCGGCTCGCCCGGCGACTGGACGACGTCTCTCTCGTCACCTACGACCGCCGCGGCTACCAGGGCTCGCGGGCCCTCGGGCCGGGTCGCCTGCAGGATCACGCCGCCGATCTCCTGGCCCTGGTGGACCGGGCTCGCGCCGACGGCCCCGTCGTCGCCTTCGGCCACAGCTTCGGGGGCCTCGTCGCCCTGACGGCCGCCGTGGCCGAACCGCGACGGCTCGACGCCGTCATCGCCTACGAGTCACCCCTGCCCTGGGTCCTCACCCGTCCCGACGCCAGCCCGGCCCCCCACGGCGATCCGGCCCGCCTCGCCGAGGGCTTCTTTCGTCGGATGGTCGGCACGGCCGCCTGGGAACGGCTCTCGGAGCCGGAGCGCCAGTCCCGTCGTGACGACGGGCCGGCCCTCATGGCCGACCTCACGGCCCTGCACGAGGTCGCCCCGTGGCGACCCGAGCAGATCGACACCCGCACCGTGTACGCCTACGGCGACAACGAGCGCACCCCGTACTACCGGGCGCTCGTGCGCGAGCTCGCGACGGCGAGTCCGGTCGTGACGTCGGCCGAACTCCGCGGAGCCGGACACGGTGCGCACCTCTCGAGTCCCGACGACGTGGCTCGTCTGATCATGACAGTGGTGGAGGAAACATGCGTGTCGGAGTGACCGGTTCGTCGGGCCTGATCGGATCGGCCCTCGTGCGCGCCCTGCGGGATCGCGGCGACGACGTGATCACCTTCGTGCGACCCGGGAGCCCGGCGTCGGGACCGTCGTCCATCCGGTGGGATCCGGCGCGCGAGTCCATCGACGCCGACGACCTCGCTCGCGTGGGAGGGTTTGACGCCGTGGTCCACCTCGCGGGAGCGGGAGTCGCCGATCGCCGCTGGACGGAGTCGCGACGCCGGGAGATCCGCGACTCGCGTGTTCGCTCCACCGCGTTGCTGGTGGGCGCCCTGCGCGACCTCCCGGCGGGTGTGCGCGTGCTCGCGAGCGGTTCGGCCATCGGCGTCTACGGGTCGCGCGCCGACGAGGTCCTGCGCGAGGACTCGCCGCTCGGCCACGACTTCCTCGCCGACGTCTGCCGGGACTGGGAGGCCGAGGCCGTACGGCTGGAAATGACGGGTAGCCGGGTCGCGCTGCTGCGAACGGGCATCGTCCTGAGCTCGGCCGGAGGGGCCCTGCGACGCCAGCTGCCGCTCTTCCGCCTGGGTCTCGGGGGGCGTCTCGGAACGGGCCGTCAGTGGATGAGCCCCATCTCACTCGTCGACGAGGTCCGCGCCATCATCTGGACGATCGACGGCGACCTCCGGGGCCCTCTCAACCTGACGGGGCCGCAGCCCCTCACGAACGGGGAGTTCACCCGGGCGCTCGCCACGCGGGTCCACCGCCCGGCCCCGTTCGCCGTTCCGGCGGTCGCGCTCGGGCTCGCCCTGGGGCGCGACGTCGCCGAGGGCGTCGTCCTCGCGAGCCAGCGGGTCGTGCCGACGCGACTCGTCGAGTCGGGCTTCACGTTCCAGCACGCGACGGCCGACGCCATGATCGCCAGTGCCCTGGTGCGTACCTGATCACGAGCCGGGTGGGCTAAGTTTCTCCCGACATGGCCCTTCTACGCCGAGCCGCGCCGCGCGCGTCGACATTGCTGGCCCCCCGTCGCGTCGGCCTCGCCCTCGCCCTGTCCGGCCTGATCGGCGCGGCGCTCCCCGGAGGACCACTGGTCGCCGGCCCCGCGAGCGCCGTCGGCCCCCTGACCTTCGCCGAAGCCCCCGGCGGGAGCCCCAACTTCATCTTCCCCATCACGCCGTGCGCCTACGCGTCGACCAACAACATCCAGGACTTCCAGCGCCTGATGTACCGACCTCTCTACTGGATGTCGGGCACCTCTCCCGCGACCCCGGATCCGCAGCTGTCGCTCGCCAGCGCGCCCGTCTACGGGCACGGCGACCTGATGGTCTCCTTCACCCTGAAGAACTGGCGGTTCGCCGATGGTTCGCCGATCACGCCCGCGAGCGTCCGGCTGTACCTCAACCTCGTCGCCGCGGCGCCGGCGTCGCAGTGCGGCTACGCGGCGGGACTCGGGATCCCGGACCAGATTCGAGCCGTCGCCAACTCCGGCCAGACCATCCGCCTCTTCTTCCGATCACGAGTGAATCCCACGTGGTTCACCGACAACTACCTCGCCCAGATCACTCCGCTCGACCTCGCGTGGGACCGGAGTTCGAGTGGCTCGGTGGGGGGGTGCGCGGCGGGCACGTACAACGCCGCGACCACGAAGGCGCAGTGCGCCGCGGTGTCCCAGTACCTGACCCAGCAGTCGCTCTCGACGTCCACCTACGCCGGCCCGTTCTGGCGGGGCGGCGCTGACGGACCGTGGATCCTGCGGTCCTTCTCACCCAGCGGACGGGCCGTCTTCGGGGCGAACGCCGCCTACGGCGGGGGCGCCCTCCCGACCACGGCACAGTTCATCGAGGTCCCCTACACGAGCTTCACCACGCTCACGAGCGACGTCGTGCAGCGCAAGCTGACCCTCGCCATGGTCGAGCCGTCGCCCGGACAGACGTGGGCGAGCTTCGTCGCGTCCCTGCCGTCCGCCGTCTCGCTCGTCAAGGTCACCCCGTGGGCGACGGGCATTTCGCAGTTGAACTTCGACGGCAGCGACCTGGGAGCC
The DNA here is from genome assembly GCA_027449885.1 of Acidimicrobiaceae bacterium. Taxonomy (GTDB): domain Bacteria; phylum Actinomycetota; class Acidimicrobiia; order Acidimicrobiales; family RAAP-2; genus RAAP-2. Next base: position 4,718 of record DAIDKS010000038.1, on the reverse strand, counting down.
GCCCTCGTGCGCAACCTCTACTTCCGTCAGGCCCTACAGACGCTCGTGAATCAGAACGCCATCGTGTCGCGAGCCTACGCCGGCTTCGCGACGCCGTCGTGGGGACCCCTCCCCCCCTCCACACCGCCGACGCTCGGTACGAACGGCCCCAATCCCTACCCCTACAGTCCGTCGAGCGCGCTGCACCTCCTGACCGCGCACGGTTGGCGGCTGACCGGTGGGACGCTCACCTGCGTGTCGCCCGGAACAGGCCCCACCCAGTGCGGGACGGGTGTCACGCTCAACCAGGCGGCCACCATCAGCATCGCCGTCCCGTCGGGTTGGCCCACCATGTCGTCCGAGGCGACCACCGACCAAGCCAACCTGGCGTCCGTCGGCATTCACACGACGGTCGTCTCCTCCTCCCTCGACAACGTCATCGCGGCGTGCACGACCTTCAGCGGGCCGGACGTCTGCCTCCTGCCGCTCGGCTACACCTACAACCAGGCGGCGTTCCCGTCCGGTGAGCAGCTCTTCAGCGCCGTTGCGGGGTCGGCCGTCACGGGATTCTCCGACGCCCACCTGTCGGCCCTCATCCGTCAGTCGGTGGCCGGGCCCGTGAACCTCACGCCCTACGCGACCTACGTCGCCCAGCAGTTGCCCTTCCTCTTCGGCCCGGTTCCCGACACCGTCTACGCGACGACGGCGACCAACTCCCGGGTCGTGACCGCGGTCTCCGCCCTCTCGGGCCTGCGCCCCGAAGCGCTCTTCTAGTCCGTCACTCGCGCGGGGAACGCACCACGGGCCGTCACCCGCCTCACGGGCTCGACCGGTCGTACCGCGCCGCTCCGCCCCACGGTCGCCCGCCGTCGTGCACCACCGGTGCGGCTCGAGCCGATCCGCGGCGGGCGTGACCGCTCCGCCCCGACGATCGAGGACGACTACCGCTCGATCAGGCGAACCTCGAAGACGTCCCGCAGCGCGTCACCGATGTAGTTGATGGCCACGACCACGAGGATGAAGACCCCGGCGACGGGGAAGATCTCCCACCAGTAGCCGTTCTGCAACTGCGTGGTGCCCTGCTGGAGCATGGTCCCCCAGTCGGTCTGGGGTGCCACGATGCCGAGCCCCAGGAATCCCAGGGCCGACAGGAAGAGGATCGCGTCGGCCACCGAGAACGTGGCCACGGTCACGATGTTCGAGATCGAGTTCGGGTAGACGTGTCGCCGGATGATCCGCAGCTTCCCCGCCCCCATCGATCGGGCGGCCTGCGAGTACTCCAACTCCCTGATCGTCATGGCGTCGCCTCGAATGATGCGGGCGTTGCCCCACCACCCCGTGAGCCCGATGATCAGGATCAGCAGGACCGTGGACCGCTTGAAGATCGAGATCAGCGCGATCAGGAGGAACAGGTACGGGATCGAGAGGAAGGCGTCAAGCAGACGCATCATGACGCTGTCCGTCACGCCACCGATGAACCCCGAGATCATGCCGTAGGCCGTGCCCACCACGATCGTGATGATTCCGGCGAGGAAGCCCAGCGCGAGCGAGTACTCGCCCCCGTAGGCGATCCGGCCCAGTTCGTCGAATCCCGACGAGTCGGTCCCCAGCCAGTGGGCCGCCGACGGCGGCGCGTTCCACGCGACGTTGAAGGTCGCCGCCTGATTCGTCTGGTTCGTCGGATGGAAGATGGGCAACAAGTAGCAGAAGGCCGCGACGAGGACCAGGTAGACGACCGACGCGATGGCCAGCTTGTTGTGGAAGAAGATGCGCAGTCGCTGCCGCCACAGCGGCACGATGACGTCGGCGGCCGAGGTGGGCGCGGCTTCGGTGACAGTACTCACTACTTTGCTGCTTCCAGTCGAAGTCGGGGGTTGATGACGCCGAGGGCGAGGTCCGCCAGGAGGTTGCCCAGCAGGGTCGTCAGCGTGATGAGCACCGTGATGCCCAAGATGACGGGGACGTCGTAGTTGTTGGCCGCGTTCACCGTCTCGATGCCGAGACCCTGGTAGTTGAAGACGTCCTCGATGATGAGCGCCCCACCGAAGAGGGCGGGGATCGAGAGGCCCAGGATCGTGACGATCGGTCCGAGGGCGTTACGGAAGGCGTGACGGAAGAGGATCCGTCGGTTCGAGCACCCCTTCGCCCGAGCGGTCCGCACGTAGTCCTGAACGAGGACGTCGAGCACCGTGCCGCGCATGAACCGGCTCAGCCCGGCTACCGAGAGGAGCGTCAGGCTGAGGACCGGCAGGATGAATCCGACCGGGTCAGTGAACATCGCCCAGGGAGCCACTCCGGACGGCGGCGACGCCGGAAGGTGCGGCCAGTGGAAGCCGAAGGCGTCCAGGACGAGGAGGCACAGCAGGAACGACGGCATCGCGTAGAGGATGAACGCGACGCCGGTCGCGGCGTAGTCGAAGGTGCTGTTGCGCTTCACGGCCTGGTACATGCCCATCGGGATGGCGATGATGACCGTGAGGACGAGCGAGGAGAGCGCCAGCCAGACCGTGCGGGGAACGAAGACGCTGATCACGCTCCAGACCGACATGTTCTGCTTGTAGGACGTCCCCAGGTTGCCGTGGAAGACGATCTGGGAGACGTACTGCCACAGGCGCACCAGGTACGGGTGGTTCATCCCGTGCTGCGCGGCCCAGGCTGCCACGCGTGCGGGCGTCGCCTGGGCGCCGAGGATGGCGTAGGCCGGCGCGAGGATGCCCCCCTGTTGGAAGTACGGGAGGGAGAAGGTGAAGATCATCACGATGAGCATGACGACGATCGCCTGGAGGATACGGCGGACGATGTAGTGCAGCACGGCCTCTACCTATCGACTAAGTCAACTACCTATGAACGGGCGACACCCCCCGGAGCCGACTCCGGCTCCGGGGGGTGACCCCCACTACGACTACTTAAAGCTCAGGTACTCCGGCATGAGGTTCTGGAGCGGGTTGGGCTGGAACCCAATCGAGCTCTTGAGCTTCACCGAGACCTCGCCCACGCCGGTCGGCGTCGGCTGGAAGATCACCGGGACCTGCTGCGCCGCGTAGGCGGCGTAGGCCGTCAGCGGCGTGTTGCCCGCCGTCGTCGCCTTGATCAGGCGGTCCATGGTGGCGTTCGAGTAGCCACCCGCGTTGGAGCCGGCCTTCGTGAGCAGGAGCTCCTCACCCGACGGGTAGTAGTCCGGCGCGTAGATCCAGCCGGCACCCCAGGTGCAGATCTCCCACGTCAGCTTCGAGGTCTGCGAGCAGCCCGAGATGACGTTGTTGAAGGTGTCCGTCGACGTGGTCACGTTGATGCCCATCGCCTTCCACTGCGAGACCTCAGCGTTCACCGTGTCGGTGATCGACTGGGAGCCCGTCACGTAGAGGAGCTTGAGGTTCATCTTGGTGCCCGCCTTGATGCCCGCACCGCACTGCTTCGCGCCGGAGCCAGCCGACGTGCAGGTGAGCGTGCCACCCTTCATCGTCCAGCCGTGGGCCTTGAGCAGGGCCGAGGCCTTCTGGGCCGAGAACGGGTACGGGTTCTTCGGGTTCTTACCGATCGACGCCGGGGTGTTCATCGGCAGCGGGCTGATCGTGAGCGATCCGTAACCCTTGTCAATCTTCTGGATGATGCCCGGCTGGTTGGTCGACAGCTGGAGCGCCTGACGGACGTAGAGCTGCTTGAACACGTTGGCCATCGGGTTCGTCTTCGGGTTGAAGTTGATCGGGTCGTAGTTGTAGGACCACGACGGGCCGGTGACGTTGATGTACTTGCCCACGAGAGCCGGCAGGTTCGGTCCGGCCTGCGTCGCCGACTTCGCCGGGCTGGCGATCTGCGTCGTGTCCACGTAGCCGAGGCTCAGGCTGCCCGCGAGGAGCTGGTTGAGCTCAGCGGCGTTCGAGGTCTCGGGGACGAGCTTCAGCACGTCGACCTTGGCCTTCACCGGACCCGAGTACGCGGGGTTCGGGACGAAGGTGGCGTTGCCGAGCTGGTCGAACGACGTCAACTTCCACGGGCCGTCCGTGCCGGCCGCCCACATCGAGTCGGTGTAGGTGCTGATCTGCGAGGCCTGAGCGTCGAGGTACTTCTCGACTGCGAGGCACGCCGTGTTGGTCGCCGGGTCGTTGTAGGCACCCGTGGCGCACGTCGAGGTGACGCCGGGGGCCGTGATGTCCCAGGCGTCCGGGAACGGCGTGATCTCCGAGAGGTAGTTGTACAGCAACCAGTTCGGGTTGACCGACACGTCGAAGGTCAGCGTCAAGGTGTTGCCGTTCGCCACGACGTTGGTCAGGTGGTCGGGAATTCCGTAACCCGGCGCGTAGCCCGCGTAGGACGTGGGGTCGGCCTTGTAGAGGTCGAGGAAGAACTTGACCGACTGAGCGTTCACGGTCTGGCCGTCAGCGAACTTCCAGCCCTTCATCGTGATCGTGACCGTCTTGTTGCCGTTGGAGAAGACCGGCTTGTTGCCGAGGCTCAACTGCGGCTGATAGGCGACCGATCCACCGAGGCCGAACCAGTACAGCGGACGGTACATCAACTCCTGGAATTGGTTGATGTTCGCGACCGAGAAGTACGAGAACCCCATGTACGGGAAGATGTAGTTCGGCGGCGTCTGCGGCGCCTCCGCCACGGTCAGTACCGTCTGGGCGGCGCTGGCACTCGTCGCGAGTGGCACCCCCAGAGCTATGGAACTCGCGGCCACCGCACTCAATGCGGCGAGTCGCACCCTTCGCTTGATCTTCATATCTCCCCTCTCATGA
>DAIDKS010000037.1 GCA_027449885.1 Acidimicrobiaceae bacterium | reverse complement strand
CCAGACCCTCGGCAACCTCTACCTCCCCAACCTCAACGCGGACCTCATCAACGGGGGCGTCGTCACCGGCAACCTCCACTACATCTGGGTGACGGGGGCCTGGATGCTCGGCATCACCCTGATGATCAGCGCCGTGGCCGTCACGGGTATCTACTGGGCCTCGCGCATCGCGATGGCCGTCGGCGCGGACCTGCGCGGCGCGGTCTTTCGCGCCGTGCAGGAGTTCTCGTTGGGCGACATGAACGAGTTCGGCACCCCCTCGCTCATCACGCGCAACACGAACGACATCCAGCAGATCCAGATCTTCCTGCAGGTGGCCCTCACGATGATGGTGATCGCGCCGATCATGATGGTCGGCGGCATGGTCTTCGCGATCCACGAGGACGCACGCCTCCTGCCACTGCTCGCGGTGGCGGTTCCCCTGATGGTCGGCTTCCTCGCGTTGATGATGTCCCGCGTCGTCCCGCGCTTTCGCATGATGCAGACGAGGATCGACCGGATCACCCAGGTCCTGCGTGAGCAGATCACCGGGGTTCGCGTGATCCGGGCCTTCGTGCGCGGCGGCGACGAGGCCACCCGATTCGACGGGGCGAACGCCGACCTCACGGCCACCACGCTCTCGGTGAACCGGCTCTTCGCGTTGATGATGCCCGTGATGATGGTGATCCTCAACCTGAGCAGCGTGGCCGTGATGTGGTTCGGCGGACGGCTCGCGGCGGGGGGGTCCCTCTCGATCGGGAATCTGACGGCCTTCCTCTCCTACATCCTCCAGATCCTGATCTCCGTGATGATGGCGACGATGCTCGCCATCCTCGTCCCCCGGGCGATGGCGAGCGCGGAGCGCATCGGACAGGTCCTCGCGACTCGTCCCTCGATCGTCGATCCGCCGACGCCGCGTCGCCCGACGCGCCTCGACGGCGCGGTCGCGTTCGAGGGCGTCTCCTTCTCCTATCCCGGTAGCGAGCGACCGGTCCTCGAGGATCTCGACTTCCGCTTCGAGCCGGGACGCACCAGCGCGATCATCGGGGGAACGGGATCCGGCAAGTCGACTCTGCTGAACCTCATCCCACGGTTCCTCGACGTGAGCGACGGCGTGGTTCGCGTCAGCGGGCTCGACGTTCGCGAGTGGGCGCGCGAAGACCTGTGGTCGGGCATCGGGCTCGTACCCCAGGCCGCCTTCCTGTTCCGGGGCACCGTGGCGAGCAATCTCCGGGTCGGTCGGCCCGAGGCGACGGACGACGAGCTCTGGCGAGCACTCACCATCGCCCAAGCCCACGACTTCGTCGCCGCGATGTCGGGTGGCCTTGACGCCCCCATCGACCAAGGCGGGACCAACGTCTCCGGTGGTCAGCGCCAGCGGCTGGCGATCGCCCGGGCCCTCGTGAAGCGGCCCGCCCTCTACCTGTTCGACGACTGCTTCTCTGCTCTCGACGCGGAAACCGACGCCCGGCTGCGTGCCGCCCTCGCCGAGGCCACCGCCGAGGCGACGGTCGTCATCGTCGCCCAGCGCGTCTCGACGATCATGCACGCCGACGAGATCGTCGTCCTCGACGAGGGTCGGGTCGTCGGGGTGGGGGGTCACGCCGACCTTCTGGACTCGTGTCCGGAGTACCGGGAGATCGTCACCTCACAGTTGGGGGCCGTCGCGTGAGCATGGGCGGCGGACCGGGTGGTGCCCTGCGGGCCGGTGTGGGACCGGGCGTCGCGCCGGGTGGGCCGGGCGTCAACCTCCGCGCGGCGCTCTCGCGGCTCCTGCGCCGGCTCGCCCCCGAGCGGGCGGCGATGGCGGCGGCCGTCCTCTTCGGAGCCGCCGCGGTCGCGGCGAACGTGAGCGGCCCCTGGATTCTCGGGCGAGCAACCAACGTGCTCTTCAACGGGATCGTGAGCCAGCACCTGCCGTCGGGGTTCACGAAGGCCCAGGCCATCGCGGCCCTGCGCGCCCAGGGCAAGGGGCAGATCGCCCAGATGCTCTCGACCCTCTCGCTCACGCCGGGCCACGGCGTGGACCTCACGCGTCTCGGCCAGATCCTGGGGCTCGCCGCGCTGGCCTACCTCGCCGGGTCGGCGCTCACCTACGCCCAGGGCTACCTCATGGCCGGGGTGGCGCAGCGCTCCATGTACCGGCTTCGCCGGGAGGTCGAGGAGAAGCTCGCGCGGCTCCCGCTGCGCTACTTCGACTCCCACCCCCACGGCGACGTGCTGAGTCGGGTCACCAACGACATCGACAACCTCACGACGACCCTGCAGCAGGGATTGAGCCAGCTCCTCACGTCCGTGCTGACGGTGATCGGGGTCCTCGGGATGATGCTCTGGATCTCGCCCCTGCTCGCCGCGATCGCGGTCGTCACGATCCCCGTGGCGATCGCGCTCACCCTCCTCATCGCGCGGCGCAGCCAGCGGCACTTCGCCAACCAGTGGCGCGAGACCGGGGGCCTCAACTCGATCGTCGAGGAGACCCACACCGGTCACTCGCTGGTCCAGGTCTTCGGACGCCGCCGCGCGGCGAGCGCCGAGTTCGACGCGGTGAACGAGCGGCTCTACCAGGCCAGCTTCCGCGCCCAGTTCCTCTCGGGGGTCATCCAGCCCACGATGCAGTTCGTCTCCAACCTGAACTACGTGGCGATCGCCGTGATCGGGGGGTACCGGGTCGCGTCGGGCCTGCTGTCACTCGGGGACGTGACGGCCTTCATCCAGTACACGCGGCAGTTCACGATGCCCCTCACGCAGATCGCCGGTCAGATGAACATGCTCCAGTCGGGACTGGCCTCCGCCGAGCGAGTCTTCGAGTTCCTCGACGCCGAGGAGGAGGCCACCGACCGACCGTCGACTCCGCCGGTCCCGGGCCGGGGCGCGATCGCCCTCGAGCACGTGAGCTTCCGCTACGACCCCGCCGTCCCCCTGATCGAGGACTTCACCCTGGACGTCGCACCGGGGGAGACGGTCGCCATCGTCGGGCCGACCGGAGCGGGCAAGACCACCATGGTCAACCTGCTGGTCCGCTTCTACGAGATCGACGCCGGACGTATCGTCCTCGACGGCGAGGACTACCGCGACCTCACCCGCGACGAGGTGCGCCGGCACTTCGCGATGGTCCTCCAGGACACGTGGCTCTTCGCCGGCACGGTGCGCGAGAACATCGCCTACGGTCGACCGGGCGCCACGGCCGAGGAGGTCGTGGCGGCCGCTCGGGCGGCCCACGCGGACGCGTTCATCCGCACCATGCCGCACGGCTACGACACGGTCCTCGGCGACGACAGCGCCAACGTCTCGGCCGGTCAGCGCCAGTTGCTCACGATCGCTCGGGCCTTCCTCGCCGACCCCGACATCCTCATCCTCGACGAGGCGACCAGCAGCGTCGACACGCGCACCGAGGTGCTCATCCAGCACGCCATGGGCGACCTTCGCCGGGAGCGGACGAGCTTCGTCATCGCGCACCGGCTGTCGACGATCCGCGACGCCGACGTGATCCTCGTGATGGAGCACGGGCGGGTCGTCGAGCACGGCCGCCACGAGGAGCTGCTCGCCGCGGGAGGCGCCTACCACCGCCTCTACGCCAGCCAGTTCACCGAGGCTGATCCCGCCGCCTGACCCGCTTCCGGCGGGCCGGCCCGTGGGCGGGGCGCGCATAGGCGAGGGCGATGTCGCGACTCGGAAAGTCCCATTGGACGCCCCGGGGGTCCCGGGGTACCGTGCGCCTGGGAGCGGCAGTCCGCCTCGACGGGGTGGTGTCCTCCCGGAGTGGAGGTTGACAGCAATGACCGACACCAAGATGGTGAAGCACCACGATGCGGCGACCGGGTCCACGCTCTTCCCGTGGATGTCCCGGCAGTGGCTCGACGACATCTTCCACGACGGGTTCAGTCGGCCGATGTTCGCGATCGAGGAGTTCCGCGAGGGTGACGAGATGGTCATTCGCGCCGAGTTGCCCGGGATCGACCCGGACCGGGACATCGAGCTCGAGGTCATCGACGACACGCTCGTGATCTCGGCCGAGAAGACGCGTTCGCACGAGCACGACGACGACGGGTGGCACCGCAGCGAGTTCCGGTACGGATCGCTGACGAGGGTGGTCTCGCTGCCGCGGGGCGCGAAGGAGAGCGACATCGTCGCCCGGTACACGGACGGCGTCCTGGAGGTTCGAGTTCCCGTGCCTCAGGTGAAGGGCGGCGGCTCGCACAAGATCGAGGTGCGCCGCTCCTGACGGCGACGATCCCTCCCGTGCCGATCCGCGCCGGGAGGGTCGCGTGAACGGAGTCGGTTCGACGTCGGGGCCGCCGGGGTTCGCCCCGGCGGCGTCGACGCGTGGCGCGTCGGTGTGACGAGGCGTCAGGTCCGGCGCGCGAGGGCCTCGAGGGTCGCCGGACCGGTGAAGACGTGCGCCTCGAGTCCGAGGGCCCGCGCGGCGTCGATGTTCTCGGCTCGGTCGTCGACGAAGACGACGTCACCGGCGTCGGCGCCGAGGGCCTCGAGGGTGGCGTGGTAGATCGCCGACTCGGGCTTCAGGAGGCCGAGCCGTCCGCTGAAGATCCGCGTCTCGAAGGGGGCGAGCCAGGCGAGCCGTTCGAGCCCGTCGGCGAGTGGTGCGGGGGCGTTCGACAGGATCGCCAGTCGATGGCCGTCGTCGGCGAGGCGGTGGACGGCCGCGAGCGAGGCCTCGTTGGGCCGGCTCCACATGCTGGCGTCGCACTCGAGCAGTCGCTCAATCGTCGTCGGGGGGACGCGCGTGCCGAGGACGCGCGACCAGTACTCGTCCGTGGTGACCGTCCCGCGGTCGTACTCCGGTCGGTGGGCCCAGTACTCGGACCAGAAGGCGTCGCCCGTGGCGCCGGCCGCCACCTCGAGGGCGTCACGGTCGGCCGGTGAGGGGGCGAGGGAGAGGACCTCGCCGTAGTCGCAGAGGAGCCAGGTCACGGGAGTCCTTTCGCGGAGTGGTCGACGCGGCGCGGCGCGGCCGCCGCGCACGACGCTAGGCGTTCGTCGCGTACCGCCGTCCGTGGGCGGCGACGGTCGGCTCAGTGGGGGGTCGGGGACGCCAGGGTCGAGGCGAAGACCTGCCACGCGAGGAGGGACTTCGCGACGAAGCTCAGGACGATGTAGGTGCGCTCGCCCACCAGGTAGTCCGCGAAGCGCCCGACCCGTCGGTACTGGAGGTACTGGACGACGGCGAAGCAGCTGAAGAGGGCGAAGATCGAGACGTAGATGCCGTAGACGAATCCGGGGGCGTGCTGGTGCGCCCCGGGGGCGACGAGGTAGATGCCGAGGGCGATCCACGGGACGGCCCCGGCGACGCTGCCCAGCCAGAAGGGCTGCAGGGATCCGCCGGGGCGCTCGTAGCGCTCCTGCATCCAACCGAACCCGATCATGGACGCGTTGGCTCCCGCGAGGGCGAGGAGCGCCGCGACGTCGGATATCCCCGTCAGTTGGGCGATCGCCACGATCATCACCGTCGCCGAGAGGGAGTACTCGATCCACCGGTAGGGATTGCGCTGCCTCCCGAGGTCGGCCAGGTAGCGCGACGCGAGGGGTCCGGCCACGGCGCCGTGGGCCAGGGCCGAGAGTCCGAAGAAGAGGGCGATCCACAGCGCCATCGGCACCGAGCCGTAGGTGACCACCTCGTAGCGGCCCGAGCCCGGAGCCCCCGCCATGTAGCGCGCGGTGACGGGCAGCGCGAAACCGTTGGCGAGGACGAGGACGAGGATCCCCGAGGCCAGGTGCAGCAGCCCCGCCGCCCCGTTGAGTCGGCGCAGGCGACGGCCCGACGTGTCCTCCATGGCGACCTCCTTCGGCGTCCTCCCCCCATCATGCCGGGACTCGACCCGACGGGGCGCCCGGCGCGGGGAGGGACGTCGGGCGCGTCGCGGCCTGATAGACCTCCGGGATGTCCACTGAGCACCGCTCCCCCCTCTTTCGCCACGCCGCCGAGTACGTCGCCGAGGCGGCCCGGCTCGATCCGGTGGCGGCGACCTTCATGGGGATCGGAGGGTACGACGATCAGCTGGGCGACTACTCGCTGGAGGGGGCGGCGCATCGCACGGACGCCGCGCGTCGGGCCCTCGCACGCCTCGCCGATCTCGACGACGTCGACGAGGCCGACCGGATCGCCCGTGGGGTGATGGTCGATCGACTGAGTCTCCAGCTGGAGCTCGACGGGACGCACGAGTCGCTGGTCCGCTGGGGGGCGATCGGCTCCGTCCCCCTCTCCATCCGTCAGGCCATCGAGATGATGCCGGGCGAGACGGAGGACGAGATCGATCGTGTGGCGTCGCGCCTCGCGGCCGTTCCCACCGCCTACGCGACGTGGAGGTCGGGGGTCGCGGAACTCGCCGCTCAGGGCGTGACCACCCCGCGCCGTCACGTCCTCGGCGTCGCGGCCCAGCTGGCGACCTTCGCCGAGGGCGCCTACGTCGAGCTGGCCGCCCGCCTCGACCCCCACGCGCGTCGTCCCGCCCTGCACGCGGCGGCGATGGTCGCCGACCGGGAGGCGGGCGCCCTCGCCGACTGGCTCCGTCGGGAGTGCCTCCCGACGGCGAGCGCGAACGACGCGATCGGCGAGGAGCGCTACGCGCTCTGGGCCGCCAGCTACACGGGCTCGTCGCTCGACCTGCGCGAGACCTACGAGTGGGGACTCCAGGATCTCCGCGAGATCACCGGACGCATGCGCCGGGTGGCCTCGAGCGCGGTGCCGGGCGCCGCGTCGCTCCGTGAGGTGGCGACCCGTCTCGACGAGGACCCGCGGTACCTCGTGCGCGGGACCGACGAGCTCCTGGCTCGGCTGCGGGCCTTCCTCGAGCGGGCGGTCGCCGCCCTCGACGGGACCCACTTCGACATCGATGAGCGCATCCGTCGCTGCGAGGTGCGGATCGCTCCCGCGGGCAGCGCCGCCGCCCCCTACTACACGGGGCCGAGCGACGATCTCTCGCGACCCGGGACGACGTGGTTCCCGACGCTGGGCCAGGAGGTCTTCCGCTGGTGGTCGCTCCCGTCGACCTGGTACCACGAGGGCGTCCCCGGCCACCACCTCCAGATCGCGACGGCCGTCGCGGAACGCGACCGACTCAGCGCCTTCCAGCGACTGGTGGAGTCGGCCGACGGCTACGTCGAGGGCTGGGCCCTCTACGCCGAGCGGTTGATGGACGACCTCGGGGCCTTCGACGACCCGGGCGAGGAGCTCGGCTTCCTCTCCGGGCAGGCCCTCCGCGCCGCGCGGGTCGTCGTCGACATCGGACTCCACCTCGG
>DAIDKS010000036.1 GCA_027449885.1 Acidimicrobiaceae bacterium | reverse complement strand
CGACTCGTCGAGCACGTCGATCTGCTCGATCACGGGTGGCACCGTTAGCTACCTCGCTGCGGGCACCTGCGTCCTCGACTTCAACGATGCGGGTAACGGGTCCTTCGGACCGGCCACGCAGGTCCGGCAGTCCTTCACGGTTGTTGCCGCAGTCGGCGCGTCGGTGACCGTTAACTCGATCGTGACGACATCGGCGGTGCCTGGATCGGTCGACGTGGGCAGTACCGGATATCGACCCACGGCGAGGTCGACTTTCGGTTACACCGTGCAGGTCAGGGTGGACCCACGCTCATCGAATGTGTGCCAGATGACCGCGAACGGCCTGGTCCGCTTCATCGGAGCTGGTACCTGCCTCCTCGACTACACAACGGACGGCGCGAATGAGGTTCAGCAAGCGATTCGGGTGAACGCCTTCAAGGTCGTCCGAGAAGTGGGCTCGGCGATTCAGGGCCGACTCACGACCATCAGGATCGTGGGAGAGGGCTTCTACGGGAGACCACATGTCACGAGCAACGTCGCGGGCGTGCGAGCGCAGGTCGTGAGGGACAATGGCCGAATCCTGTTCGTTCGAATCAGCACGCCGCGGTCGGCGCGCGACGGAGTCCACGAGTTGAAGATCGTCCTCGGGGATGGCACAACGGCCGTCGTGCGGTACGAACAGCGAAGTCACTGACGACGACGATCCTTTGCAGCACACGGCCCCCCCTGACTGAGGAGGGGTCGTGTGCTGCACGGGTCGAGGCTGTAATTGACGACGGGTCCGTGATCTGCGTCACGCCAGGGAGGACATCGCACTCGATCGATTTACACCACTTCAGGGGACGTCAACTTTCGAGCGTCGGAACTGACCAGTTTTCGCTCATCGTCGACAGCCATGCGCATCATGATCCGTTCGGAACTGTCAGGCTGTGACGAAGTACCCGTGCTTCGCGCCGAGATGGAGGAGGAGCCAATGGTCCGAGCTCGAAATGCTCTCAGCGTCGGCGCCACCGCACTGATGGTGGTCTTCACGGTCTTGGCGACCAATTCAAGCGCGGGGTCCGCCGCGACGAGTCATGCTCGACAGCACGGTGCGTCAGCGAGCAGCTGGGCTCCGCGGGTGACGGCACATCTCGTCCTCCCGTTCGGTGGAACGAATCCGCGAAGCCGAGCTTTCGGTGCGCCCGTCAGCAGCAGTGAGATCGCGCGGGCGAAGACGGACTCCTCTTGGACCGCGTCGTTCTCCAACGAGGTGGGCTACGCCTTGACCTACCTCAACGGCTTCGAGTATCCGCTTCGCACCACCAACGGGGGTGTCACCTGGAGCATCGACAGTCCCTACTGGTCGGGTCCCTGGGCCGACGCGGGTGCGGGTGCGGTCTACATCGACGCCTACTCCGCCTCCACCGCCGTGGCGTACGGGAACCAGTGGCTCTACGTGACCACTGATCGCGGCCATCACTGGTTCTTGGCGGACCACCTCGGCATGATCGAGGCCGTCGAACCCCCCTTGCTCGAGTGGTGGGTCGCTCCCGCACTTCCCCGGAGAGCCATTGTCGTGGACGCCGCGAGGGCGGGAACGGGCAAGCGAGTCGGCGTCGTCGTCTCGCGTGCTCAGTACCAGTCGGTCGATGGGGGACGGACGTGGACTCTGCTCCCGGCAAGTCGTTGAGGGGATGACTCGAAATGCCCTGGACTAAGAAGACGTTCTCCCAGAATGCGGCACCCTGCGCGATCTGTCACGAGATTGTCGCGAAAGGAACCCAAGGCTGGACCGACGCAAGCCAGCCCCGGGGTAAGCGCGTCCGCTGCCTGAACTGCGGGCCCGGGGACGTCGTCGCGACAGAGAACCAAGCATCACCGCGCGCGGACCCCGTCGCCGGCACCTCGGCCCTGCGCCAGGACAAGCGCTACCGCGGTGACGCGAACCTCAAGGGAGCCCAGGGCGAATACCTCATGGGCGGGTACCTGGCCGAGGAGTTGTCGCCGAGTTCACGCGTGCTGACCGATCGACGCGTCCCCGGTGATTCAGAGGCCAACATCGATCACGTTGTCATCGCTGCCTCTGGTGTCTGGATTGTCGACTCCAAGAAGTGGTCCGGCGAGATTCGCTATCGCAGCCCTTCGTTCCCGAGTACGGACCCCAAGCGGTACCTCACCGTGGGCGGGGTGGACCGCACCTCGTCGATCGCCAAGATCTACCGGCTGGTGATCCCCGTGGCCACGCTCATCGACGACCGCTCGGTGCCAGTGAAGCCTGCGATGGCGTTCATCGAGTCCGCGTGGGGCGTTCGCGAGGGCCTGCACTTTCGTCGTGGGAAGGGCCCGTACAACCACGAGGGAGTGCTCCTGGCCGGCGGTCACCGGATCATCGCCGCAATCAACGAGCCCGGCCCACTTTCCAGCGACAGGGTGGACGAGCTATGGCGCCTGCTCGACGCCAAGATGCCCCCACGCTGAAGCGGACGCCTAGCTCATCGCCGGTTTCGGGCCAAGCTCAATGGGCGTCATGAACCGCCCCGGGTTTCATAGAGACTCTGACCTGCCCCAGGAATAGTTTCCACTTTGACCTGCCCCAGGAATCCCGGGCCGGCTCACTCGCGCCAACTGCGTCGTGGCAGTGAACGCGCACAGTGGAGACCTAGGCTGGGTGTTGATTTTCGCGCGGAACTCTCCACGGAGGTTCACGCGGAAGTCCCGCCCCCGTAGCTCAGGGGATAGAGCATCGGTTTCCTAAACCGTGAGCGTAGGTTCGAGTCCTACCGGGGGCACCAACGCCATCAAGTCAAGTGACCTGATGGCGGCCGTGTTCCGGCGAGTTCGTGGGGGCTCACCGTGCCGCAGTACGGACAGTCAGGCGTGTCCCATCCGTGCCCCACGAACGATGCTCGTCAAGAGTCCCGGGACGTGCTCTCGCGGTGCGCGAAATCAGACAACCCTGCGGGGACCCCGCACCCGAGCCCCCCACCATCGTCACGGCCGTGCAACGCTACTTGCGCACCACGGACTCCACCGTCTGAGCGAGAATCGCCTGTCCACCCACGCTCGGGTGGACCCCGCAACCCGTCATGGTGCTGCCCGTGTACAGCTGCGTGAGCAGCCCGGCGTTGCACGAGTTGCCCGCGGAGTACTGGGCCGCCTGGCTGAACGCGTTGTAGCCGTCAGCGATCTCCACGTTGAATCCCGCGCCGCCCTGGTCGAGGGCTTGATTGATCGCTTGGCTGCCCGCCGACGCCAACGCGTTGGAGTAGTTCGTCGAGTAATAGTTGACGAGGACGATCTGACCCTTGAAGTGGGCGGTGACGCGAAGTCCGCGCAGGATGTCGGTCACGTTCTTCTTGATCGTTGCGAGCACGGGCGCCAGCTCCGTCGGGGCGGCGCACTGGTCCGTGGTGACCTCTTGGCAGATGAACCCATCATTGGCGCCGATCATCAGCGTGATCAAACTGGTTCGCGGGTGCGTCTTCAAGTACTGCAGCGCGAAGGCCATCTGGCTGCCCGTGTACGACACGTGCAGCGGGTAGAGCGATCGGTATCCCCCCGCCGCGAGCGTTCCCGTCGTGCTGAGGTGATTCTCGCAGCCGTTGCTCTGCGCGCTGACACTGAGGAAGCTCGACGAGGTCTCACCCGGGCACGAGGCGTTCGTCACGTGCAGACCGAGAGCGGCGGCCACGTCTTCGGGGAAGCCCACGAAGTTGGCGGCCGAGCTGTAGTCGGGGGCGGGAACCGTCGTCGATTCCCGATAGCCGAAGGAGACCGAGTCACCGAGTGCCAAGTAGTCGCTACCCGGCGTGACGAGCGCGACACTCGGGAGGTGTCGAGCAGCGGGCGCGCTCGAGGCACTGGCCGACGCCGTGACGAGCCCCATCGACATCACGATCACCGTGCTCGCGCGACGGGCAACCGACCACATTCGACGATTCATGATCTCCCTCTTTCCACTCACCGCTTCCTCGGCGTCGCGCACAACGTGCTCGCCCGGGTCTATCACGCCACCGGACTGAGCCGACCCTCACCGAACGGGCTCGGGATGGGCTCGGCCCTCCTCATCGTCTACTCGCGGGACGCGACGACGGCGTCGAGGGGGGATGGCGAGCGCGCGGGAGATGGGTAGCGGCGGTCGTCACCGGTCTCGGGCCGTACGTCCCCTGCGGGCGAATCCGCCCTCGTTACAATGAGCCGGTCGACTCGACGCGGACGGGGGAGGGGTACGTTGCGCGTGCGACTACTTGGTGCCGTCGCGCTGGCGGTGGCGGCCATGCTCCCCTCGTTTCGAGCGCAGGCCGCGACGTCGCCGTGGTCCCTCATCACGCACGAGCCGACCTTCATGTCGGGCTCACCGGGAGCGATGTTCCTCCTCACGAATGGTCGGGTCCTGGTCCAGGATCAGGGTGCGAACAATGGCGGCGGTGCCCAGTGGTGGCTGTACTCTCCCGACGCGAAGGGTGGGTACCAGGACGGGACCTGGTCGCCGACCGGCAGCCTGCCCTCCGGTTACGCCCCCGAGTACTTCGCGTCGGGAGTTCTGCCCGACGGACGGGTGGTCATCGAGGGTGGCGAGTTCAACGGCACCGGCACCTTCGTGGCGACCCATGACGGCGCTCTCTACGACCCCGCGACGGGTGTCTGGACGCCGATCGCCCCACCGTTGGGCGGATCGGGCTGCTGGTCCACCATTGGCGACGCCCCGTCGGTCGTGCTCGCGAGCGGCACCTTCTTCATGGGGAGCTCCGGCACGGACTCCAGTACCTGCGCCGCCCTCCTCGACGCGTCGTCACTGACGTGGACGACGACGGGTGCGGGCAAGGGCGACCCGTACCCCGAAGAGGGCTTCACCCTGCTGCCGAACGGCGACGTGCTCGACGTCAACGCCGGCGTGGCGTCGGGGGCCCCCGGCGGGGTGCGCACCACGGAGATCTACGACCCGCAGGTGGGGACCTGGAGCTCGGCGGGCGACACGCCGAGCGCGCTCGACAGTTCGGGGGAGGTGGGCCCGGCCGCGCTCATGCCCGACGGCGTCGTCTTCGCCGAGGGGGCCACGTCCGCGACCGCCCTGTACGACACGGCCACCGGAACGTGGTCGGCGGGACCGACCATGCCCTCGGTGGGCGGACAACAGCTCACCGCCGCCGACGCGTGCTCGGCCGTGCTGCCGAACGGCGACGTGCTCTTCGACGCCAGCCCCGACATGCAGGTCGGCACGCACTGGTTCGTCTTCAACGGCTCGACCATCTCCCCGGTGCCCGACGACGTCGCGCTCTCGTCGTCGAACGAGCGGAGCAACTTCTGCAACGCCCTCGATCTCCCCAATGGTCAGGTGCTCGTCAACGAGCGGTCGGGAGCGACTCCGATGGAGGTGTTCACGCCGTCGGGTGCACCCGATCCCTCGTGGGCCCCGACGGTATCGTCGACGCCCTCGACCGTGGTGGCCGGTCGCTCGTACTCGATCCAGGGAACCCAGTTCGGCGGTCTCGACGAGGGGGCGTCCTTCGGCGACGACTACAACCCGCAGTCGAACTACCCCCTCGTTCGAGTGACCAACCGGGTGAGCGGGCGCGTCACCTACGCGCGCACGTCGGGCTCGACGGGACTGTCCGTGGCGCCGGGAACGCCCGGGTCGACGACGTTCGTCCTGCCCACGAGCGCGCCCGACGGGCCATCGACGCTCCAGGTGGTCGTGAACGGCATCGCCTCCACGCCGTCGGCGGTCACGGTCACGGGCGGCGCCGCGGCGCCCCACCCCGCGCGGATCGTCACCCTCACCTGCGTCCGTGGGCACTCCCTGCGTCGCGTGCGCGGGCGTCACCCCCGCTGTCCGACGGGGTGGCGAGCGAGGTAGGGGTGTCGCGCGTCGGTCACGGCCGGACGCGACGTCGTCGGTAGGATCACCTCGTGAGCGACGCGCGACCACCGCTCGCCCCGTCGGCCAATCGACTGACCCCGATGGGCTTCGTCATGGCCTTCGGCGTCGTCAGCATGCTGGCCGACTTCGTCTACGAGGGGGCTCGCAGCATCGTGGGGCCGTACCTCGCGACGTTCGGGGCGAACGCCGCCGTCGTCGGTCTGGTCACCGGCGCCGGTGAGGCCGTGGCCCTGATGTTCCGGCTCGTGACGGGACCGCTCTCGGATCGCACGCGCAAGTACTGGCCGATCTCCATCGCCGGATACGTGATCACGGTCGTCGCCGTTCCCTTGCTCGGCGCGGTGACGGCGACGTGGCAGGCGATCACCGG
Organism: Acidimicrobiaceae bacterium; assembly: GCA_027449885.1. Lineage (GTDB taxonomy): Bacteria > Actinomycetota > Acidimicrobiia > Acidimicrobiales > RAAP-2 > RAAP-2. The sequence continues at coordinate 776 of DAIDKS010000036.1, read as the reverse complement.
GGTGATCGCGGAGCGTTTCGGCAAGGCCGTGCGCACGCCGGCGCGCGACACCATGCTCGGGCACGCGAGCTCGAGCGTGGGGCGGGGGAGGGCGTTCGCGCTCCACGAGGCCCTCGACCAGTCCGGCGCGATGCTGGGCCCGCTCCTCGTGGCGGGCATGGTGGCCCTCTCCGGCTACCGCCTGGGATTCGCCATCCTGGCCGTTCCCGGCGCGCTCTCCCTCGTCACGCTGGCCTGGCTCCGCCGCGCCGTGCCGGCGCCCGAGGCCTACGACGCGGCGGTCGCCGCGGCGCCCGTCGCCTCGTCGCCGGTCGAGCCCTGGTGGCGCTTCTCCGGTCGCTACTGGGCCTACAGCGCGTTCACGGCGCTCAGCATGCTCGGCTTCGCGACCTTCGGCGTGCTCGCCTACCACGCGGACGTCGCGCACGTCCTGCCCGTCTGGCAGATCCCCGTGCTCTACGCCGCGGCGATGGGCGTCGACGCGATCGGGGCCCTCCTCTCGGGGTGGCTCTACGACCGCGTAGGGCTGCGCGGCCTCGTCGCGGTACCGGTCCTGACGGCGATCCTGCCCTTCCTCGCCTTCTCGTCACGAGCGGACCTCGTGTGGGCCGGGGGCCTGCTCTGGGGACTCGCCCTCGGGATCCACGAGTCGACGATGCGCGCGGCCGTGACCGACCTCGTGCCCGGTCACCGGCGCGGGACCGGCTACGGCACCTTCACCGCCGTCTACGGCCTGGCCTGGCTGGTGGGCGGGTCGGTCATCGGGGCCCTCTACG
>DAIDKS010000035.1 GCA_027449885.1 Acidimicrobiaceae bacterium | reverse complement strand
CCGACCTCGTGCCCGGTCACCGGCGCGGGACCGGCTACGGCACCTTCACCGCCGTCTACGGCCTGGCCTGGCTGGTGGGCGGGTCGGTCATCGGGGCCCTCTACGACACGTCCCGTACCGGCCTGCACGTCTTCGTCGTGGCGACCCAGGTCGCCGCCCTCGCGGTGTTCCTCCCGCTGGCGTCGCGCGAGCCCCGCCGGTCCCGCGCGAGCGGCTGACGGGGGGCGCTCGCTCGGGCCCGGCGGGTGGCGTCGCCTACGGGTTGGGGGGCGTCGCTCGGTTGAGGGCGAATCCGGGGCTCTGGACGCTCCAGCCCGATCCGAGGCCCAGGGTGGCGGCCGTGAGGACCGTCGACCACTGGGCGTCGGGGATCGGTCCGGCGAGGGTCGCGCTGACGGCCCGACGGATCACGCTCGGACCGTTCGGCGGGCCGAAGGAGACGTAGGTCCAGTACTGGTGGGTCGTCGGGTCGTAGTAGCCGCTCGGCACCCCTCCGCTGTTCTGGCTGGGCTGGCCGACGTACCCGTAGTGGCCGCGGAGGGTCGAGCTCGAGTACGCGACGACGCTCGGCCCCTCGGAGACCTCCATCACCCACTGTCGCCCGGCGCTGAAGAGGGAGGGGTCCGAGGCGATGGGCTCGGCGGGTGAGACGTCGACGGTGACCCGCGACCCGGGGTCGAGCCGGAAGACCGCCCCGTTGCTGCCGGGCACCTCGGTCGCCGAGTCGACGACCTTCTGGCAGGACGTCGCGGGCGGCGGACAGCCCGCCGGGTCGTAGCCGACGCCCGTCACGACGAGTCCACTGAGCATGAGCCGTCCGGACGGGTCGAGGAGGATCGACGGGTCCACCACGTTCCCGTGGAGTCCCTTGATCTTCACCGTGACGGGAGCGCTCGGGGCCCCGTTCGCCTCGTTGACCCGGATGAGGGTCAGCCCGCCGCCGGGACCCCCGGGGGTGAGCGCGTAGAGGTAGATGGTCCCCCCGCGCCGCACGACGTCGGGGACCGAGCCCGGGAAGGACCGCCACTCGGGGATCGGGGCCCAGTGGAGGCCGTCGCGTGACTGGACGAGGTACACGTGATGGGTGGCGGGGTTCGGGCACTGGGCGACCCGGCACGCGAGGACCGCCATCAGGTAGGGCTGGGTCGCGAAGGGGGTGGTCCCGGCCGAGGCGACGCCGCCGAGAAGGGACGCCACGAGGGCGACGGCGGCCAGGGGACCACCACGCCCGATCGCTCGTCCGAGCCTCACATCAGCGGAGTGTAGGCCGTCGCCTCACGGGGCGTCGGGAGCCCCCCCGTGCTCGATCCACTGCGCGGTGGTGAGGACCTCCGCCTGGCGGGGGAAGACCTGCTCGGTGAGGACCCGGTGGACGTCGTCGTCGAGGTCGGCGCAGGCGTCGGCGAGGACGGTGATGGCGTAGTCCTCGTCGGCCGCGCGGCGCACGGTGGAGAGGACGACGCCGCTCGTGGCGATGCCGCAGAGGACCAGGTGATCGATCGAGCGCGAGCGCAGCACCACGTCGAGGTCACTGCCCGCGAAGGCGCTGACCCGTCGCTTGGTGACGACGATCTCGCCGGGGCGCGGCGCCACGCCGTCGTGCACCTGGGTGGCGGGGGCGCTCTCGTCCATCGACATCGTCCCGGCCAGTCGGGCGAAGGCCGTGTTGCGGGGCGAGATCTCCGGGGCGCCCTCGCGAAAGGCGACGCGGACGAAGATGACCGGGACCCCGGCGCGGCGGGCGGCGTCGAGCGCCGTCGCGGCCGTCGCGACCACCTCTCGACCGCGTGGCCCGTAGCGCTCGACGATGCCGTTCTGCAGGTCCATGATCACCAGGGCGCTCGTCACGAGTGGCTCTCCTTCTCTGGGGTGGGGTCCGCGGGAGGTCGTCGACGTCACCCGGCGTCCGTCCCCGTCGCGACGCGTCGGGCCGGGTCCGCGCTGTACTGCGACCACGAGCCGGGGAAGAGGCGACCCCGTCCTAGTCCCGCGTGCTCGAGCACCAGCAGGTTGTGGCACGCCGTCACCCCCGAACCGCAGTACGAGATGACGTCGGCTCCCTCGTGAGCGCCCGCGGCGCGGAAGCGGTCGCGGATCTCGGCGAGGGGGCGCAGGCGTCCCGCGCCGTCGAGATGCTCGCGGCAGGGCACGTTACGGGCGCCGGGGATGTGTCCGGCGCGCGGATCGATGGGCTCCTGCTCGCCCCGGTAGCGCACCGGGTCGCGAGCGTCGAGCACGACGCCGCCACCCCCGGACGCCTCGTCGATGGTGGCGAGCCGGTCGACGGGCCAGGCGTGGGCCGCGAAGGTGGCCGAACGCGGCGCGGAGGGGCCGGACGCGAGGGGACCCGTCCACGCCGCGATCCCCCCGTCGAGGAGGGCGGCCGCGTGGTGGGTCGCGCGCAGCATCCAGACCAGTCGCGCGGCGATGACCCCGCCCTGGTCGTCGTAGGCGACGACGACCGTGTCGTCGCCGATGCCGCAGCGAGCCATCCCGTCGGCGAAGACGGCGGGGTCGGGCAGGGGGTGGCGGCCGGCGTCGGGACTCGCCGGTCCGGCGAGCCATCGCTCGAGGTCGACGAAGACGGCGCCCGGGAGGTGGGCGTCCTCGAACGCCCGCGCCCCGTCGCGCCCGTCGAGGTACCAGCGCACGTCCGCCACGACGACCTCGTCGCCGTGCTCGCGCAGCCAGTCGACGTCGACGATCGGGTCGATCACGGCCGCCACCGGCGGGGTCGTCGCCCGCGATCACCGGTCGATCGACCGGTCGGGTGCGTGGGGGTGGGGGTCACGACGGCCACGGCTCAGCTCCTCAGGACGACGTTGCGGGGCTCGTCCCCCCGCTCTCGTCGCGCGACCTGCTCGCGCACCAGCGCGGCGATGCGCGGGGCCATCGCACCGGTGGCGCCGCCGACGTGGGGCGTCAGCAGCACGCCGGGTCGCACCCAGAGGGGGTGCTCGGGGGGCAGGGGCTCGGGGTCCACGACGTCGAGAGCGAGCCGTAGGCGCGGCGTCGCCCGAACCAGGGCGTCGGTGTCCGCGACGGCGCCGCGGGCCACGTTGACGACGAGGCCCCCGTCGGGGATGGCGGCGAGGAAGGCGTCGTCGACGAGGCGGGTCGTCGCGGGGGTGAGGGGGACGGCGAGCACGACGATGTCGGCTCGGGTGAGCTCGCGCTCCCGGTCGTCCCAGGCGCGCACCGGACGTCCGTCGACGTCCCGAGCGTGCCGGGCGATCGCGCGCACCTCGACCTCGAAGGGCTCCAGGCGGCGGGCGATCGCCCGGCCCACGCCGCCGTAGCCGACGATCAGCACTCGTCGGTCGGCCAGTCCCGGGTACCACTCGCGTCGCCAGCGGTGGGACGTCGCGTCGCGGACGAAGTCGTCGAGGCCCCGCTGGGCGGCGATCATGAGCCCCACGGCGAGCTCGGCGGTCGCCGACTCGTGCACCGAGGCCGCGTTGGCGAAGACCAGTCCCGGGGGCAGGTGCTGCGCCACGCCGTCGTAGCCGATGGACTGCCCCTGGACGAGGCCGACGGAGAGTCCCTCGAGGGCGTGGAGGACCTGGGGGCCGGCGAGGTAGGGGACGACGACGACGTCGATCTCCGCCCACGGGGCGGGTCCCCGGAGGTCCCAGACGGCGATCTCTAGTCCCGGGACGTCCGCGACGGCCGCCGCGAGCTCGGGGGTCGGGACGGTCAGCCGCACGGGGTCCATGCTCTCACGAGCGGGCCGGCGGCGGTGCGGGCTCCGCCCCGAGGCGGGGGAGGACGCCGGCCGCGACGACGGCGCGGACCGCCCCGAGCCACCCCTCGCTCCAGTAGGCGCCGCCGACGCGCGAGTAGAGCCGAACGACCGCGGCGGCGTCGCGGTGCACCCGCGGCGCGCTCGAGGCCCCGCGCGTACGCCGGGCCAGCGCGCCGAGTCGGGCGCGCCGGATGAGGGCGTCGCGACGATCGGAGAGGACGCGGTGGGGAGCGTCGGGGTGCTCGAGGCAGACCCAGTCGGCGGCGACCGCCCGGAGGGCGACCGAGCCGACCGTCGCGGTCGCCCGGTGCGACGCGGTCCGGAGGGGGAGGTCGCCGTAGCGGTCGTCGAATCCGGTGACGCGGCGGGCGAGGTCGGCGGCGGCCTCGTAGCCCCGCGCGAGGTGGGCGGCCCCGAGGACGGCCTCGACGACGTCCCCGGTGTCGGCGCTGGTGCAGTGCCGGAGCGTGCGGTGGAAGACGGCGTCGAGGTGGCGATTGCTCACGAGCTCGGCGGCCACGTCGAAGGTGAGGTCGCGGCGGGCGACCTCGGCGTAGAGGGCGAGGCCGAGGATGGCGTCGCCGAGGAACTCCAGTCGGCTGAACCCGTCGTGCCAGGGCGAGAGCGCGACGGCCGCGGTGAGGGGCTCGGCGAAGTGGAATCCGAGGGCGGCCTCGGCGCAGTCGAGGTCGACCGACGGATGGCTCACGCCGGACGGGCCCAGCGCGCGGGCCGCTTCTCGAGGAAGGCGGAGATGGCCTCCTGCGAGTCGGGTATCAGCACCGCCGACGCCATGACCTCGGACGCGAGCTCGTAGGCCGCGGCGAGGGGCAGGTCGATCTGGGCGTAGAAGGCCCGCTTGCCGATGGCCTTCGACTCCACGCTGCCGCGCGTCGCTCGAGCGAGGAGCTCGCGGGTCGACTCGTCCAACGCCTCGTCGTCGACGACGCGATTGACGAGACCCCAGTCGGCCGCGGTCGTCGCGTCGATGGCGTCACCCGTCATGCCCATCTCGAGGGCCCGCCGCCGGCCGATGAGCCGTCCGACGGCCACGAGCGGGGTCGTGCAGAAGAGCCCGCCCTTGCCGCCGGGGGTCGCGAAGCTCGCCGAGCGGGAGGCGACCGCCAGGTCGCAGGCGGCCACGAGTTGGCACCCGGCCCCGGTCGCCAGGCCGTGGACGCGAGCCACCACGGGCTGGGGGATCTCCCGCAGTGTGCGCATCATGACCGAGCAGGCAAGGAAGAGCGACCGGCTGGCGACGAGGTCGGCTCCCGCCATCTCGCCGAAGTCGTGCCCGGCACTGAAGATCCGCCCGGCCGCCGCGATCACGACGCCGGTCGCGTCGCTCCTCCCAACCTCCTCGAGCGCGGCCGTGACGTCGGCGATCATCGCTCGGGTCAGCACGTTGAGCCGCTCCGGGCGGTTCAGGGTCAGCGTCACGACGTCGTCGACGCGCTCGACCAAGATGTTCTCGTAGGAACCGGGCATGGGGCCTCCCGTTGTCGCCCCATTCTCTCGCGCGCCGGACGTGGTAGACAACACCGGAGGAGTGACGGTGACGGACGAGACGCGCCAGGTCGGGGCGACCGACATCCAGATGTTCTTCGACCAGTTGCCGGACGTGGTCCTCATCCTGTCCGAGGACGGTCACCTCCTGTGGGCGAATCGCTACGCCGAGGAGGTCTTCGGCCTCGGTCTCGAGGACACGATCGGGGTCTCGGCGCTCGACTTCATCCACCCCGACGACCTGGAGATGGCGGCGCGCTCCTTCGAGTCGATCCAGGGCAAGCGGACCGGCAACCCCATCGAGATGCGGGTGCGCATCGGTCGCGAGTGGCGCCTGATCGAGCTCATCGGGCGTCCGGTGCCCTGGTTCGCTCCGGGAGCCATCCTCTTCAGCCTGCGCGACATCACCGAGCGCCGCCGCTTCGAGATCGCCCACGACGACGTGGCCCTCTTTCGCTCGCTGCTCAGCTACTCGCCGACGGTGACGCTGCTGGTCGATCCCGACGGGCGGATCCGCGCGTCCTCGGCGGCGCTCACGCGTCAGCTCGGGCTCGACCCCGAGTCCCTCGAGGGCCGACCCCTCGCCGATCTCGTGGAGGGCGGTGACGTCGCGACCGTCCACGACGCCATGGTCCGCGCCGCGGCCTCTCCTCCGGGGACGTCGGTCAGCGCCGTGGCGCGCCTGCGGCGCTACGACGGCACGCCCGTCCCCTACGAGATGTCCTTCGTCGACCTGCGCGACGACGGGACCGTCGGGGGCATGGTGATCTCCGCACACGACGTCACCTCGCGCATGGCCATCGAGGCCGAGATGCGCGCGGCACTCGACGAGGGCAAGGCGGCCAACTCGGCGTTGCGCGCGACCTTGGAGTCGGTGGTCGACGGCGTGCTCGCCGTCGACCTCGATCGGCGGGTCCTCATGGTCAACCGTCAGTTCGTCGAGATGTGGGGCCTCACCGACGAGGATCTCGCCGCTCGCGACGACCGGGTGCTGCTCGCGGGCGTCCTCGACAAGGTGGACGACCCGGTGGAGTTCATGCGGCGCGTCGAGGACCTCTACGCTCACCCCCACGTCTCGTCCCAGGACGAGGTGCGGCTGCGCGACGGGAGGACCTTCCAGCGCTTCTCGACGCCCCAGACGATCGACGGAGCGGTGGTCGGGCGCGTGTGGGGCTTCCTCGACGTCACCGCCCAGCGGATGCTCGAGGGCGAGCTCAGCGCCAAGGCCTTCCGCGACAACCTGACCGGACTCGCCAACCGGGCGCACTTCCTCGACTTCCTCGATCACGCCGCGGCCCGGGCGGCCCGCGCCGGCTCCCGGCTCGCGGTCCTCTTCTTGGACGTCGACCACTTCAAGGGCGTGAACGACCGGTTCGGTCACGCGAGTGGGGACGTCCTGCTTCGCGAGTTCGCCGAGCGGATGCGGGAGTGCCTGCGCGCGAGCGACACGGCCTCGCGTCTGGGGGGCGACGAGTTCGCGGTCCTCGTGGAGGACGTGGGCGGCGTCGAGGAGATCGTCGCGCTCGCCGAGCGTCTGCGGGCCTGCCTGACGGCGCCCGTCATCGTGGAGGCGCACCCCATCGAGGCGTCGGTCTCGATCGGGGTGGCGATCGCCGAGCCCGGCGACGCACCCCTCCTCACGCTGCGACACGCGGACGTGGCGATGTACCGGGCGAAGCGCCTGGGGCGCGATCGCGTGGCGATCTACGAGCCCGAGTCGGACCGGCCCGGGGCGGCCGCGGACCCGACCCCGTAGTTCCTATCGGTGGGGCGAACGGTCGCCCGGTGACGATCCCGTCACCGCGGTCGCGAGGCGCCCCGCACCCGCCGGCCCGGGGCGTTCACGGGCTCATCGCCGGGCACCCGACGACCCCGACGTCCAGGGTGAGCACGCGCGAGGCGCCCGTGGGATGCCCGTTGCTCGGCGTGAGGAACCCCCTCTCGACCCCGTGCGGGGTCGCGACCGAGAAGGCGCCCCCCTGGTCGGTCCGCAGGGTGAGGCGACGTCCGAGGTGGGCTCGGGCGTGGGCCATGGTCTCGCCGAGGACCAGTCCGGTGTCCGTGCGCGCGGGGGGTGTTCGCCCGGGTCCCGCGCTGGCCCCGACGAGGCGTCCCCGATCGAAGAACAGGTGGAGCGCCCCCCACGTCGCGGTGGCGGTGACCCCGCAGTTCGCGAGGTCGGGCGTCGGGGCGACGCGTCCGCGGATCCCGAGGGTCCGGTCGAGGCGCCCGACGGCGGCGCTGAGGGGCGACCCGAAGGCCACTCCTCCGACGGAACGGCCGGCGAGCACGAGGGGGCTCGCCGCCGCGGCGGCCCCCCCGACCGCGATGCTCGCGAGGAGCACGGTGACGAGGATTCCGCCGCGACGCATCAGGCCATCACCGCCCGGGCCGCCTTGCCGACGGCGTCCGCGACGGCCTTCACCACGCTCGGGTTGAAGACGGTCGGCACGATGTAGTTGGGCGAGAGGTCGTCGGAGTTGACGGCGTCGGCGATCGCTCGTCCGGCGGCCACCTCGATCTCCTCGGTGATCTTCGACGCCCCGGCGTCGAGCAGTCCGCGGAAGATCCCGGGGAAGGCGAGCACGTTGTTGATCTGGTTCGGCTCATCGCTGCGACCCGTCGCGACGATCGCCGCGTGACGCCGAGCCACCTGCGGGTCGATCTCCGGGTCGGGGTTGGCGAGGGCGAACACGATGGACTTCGGGGCCATCCGCATGATCTGCTCCTCGGCCACGAGGTTGGGTCCGCTCACGCCGATGAAGACGTCGGCGTCCTGGAGGGCGTCGCCGAGGTCGCCTCGCCGGCCCGACCGGTTGGTGTGGGTCGCCAGCCAGCGCCGGTCCTCGTCGAGGCGCTCGTCGTCGGGGTCGAGGATGCCGTGGCGGTTGACGCCGATGACGTCGCCCACGCCCTCGTGCATGAGCAGCTTGGCGATGGCGACCCCCGCCGCCCCTACCCCGAGCAGGGCGACGGTGACGTCCTTCATCTCCTTGCCGACGACGCGCAGGGCGTTGCGCAGGGCGGCGTAGACGACGACGGCCGTGCCGTGCTGGTCGTCGTGGAAGACCGGGATGTCGAGCATCTCGCGCAGCCGCGCCTCGATCTCGAAGCAGCGGGGCGCCGCGATGTCCTCCAGGTTGATGCCGCCGAAGACCGGGGCGAGGACCTGGACCGTTCGCACGATCTCGTCGACGTCCTGGGTCGCGAGGCAGACCGGCCAGGCGTCGATGTCGGCGAAGCGCTTGAAGAGGAGGGCCTTGCCCTCCATGACCGGGAGGGCCGCCTCGGGCCCGATGTTGCCGAGTCCCAGGACCGCCGACCCGTCGGTCACGACGGCCACCGTGTTGCGCTTGATGGTGAGCTTGCGAGCGAGCGAGACGTCCTTCGCGATCGCGTTGGAGATGCGCGCCACGCCGGGGGTGTAGGCCATCGAGAGGTCGTCGCGGGTCTTGAGGGCGATCTTCGGCCGCACCTCGATGGTGCCGCCCAGGTGGAGGAGGAACGTGCGGTCGCTCATCGCGTGGACCTCGGCCCCCGGGACCGCGCCCACCACCCGGCCGAGCGTCTCCGCGTGATCCTCGTTGGAGGCGTTGCAGGTCACGTCGACCACCATGCGGCCGTCGATGGGTTCCCCGACGTCGAGGGCCGTGACGAGCCCGCCCGCGTCGGCGATCGCCGCGGCGACGTTCGGGATGGTTCCCGCGCCGTCGAGGATGACGCGCATGGTGATGGAGTACGAGGCGCTGGGGGCGTTCATGGCTTCCTTTTCGTCGTGTCGCAACGGTGGCGAGCCCGCCACCGGTGCCAGCGTCATGCTAGGCCCGGTCCGCCAGGCCCCGGGGTCGTGCGGGGTCAGGTCCCGGCGATCCGGACGCGCCGTCGGTAGAGGGCGGGTCGCCGGAAGCGCAGGACGGCGATCTGCTCACGACGACGGGCGACCTCGTCGAGGTCGATGTCGGCGACGACCACCTGAGCGTCGTCGCCGTGCGAGCGGGCCCGGACGTCACCCCACGGCCCGACGATCATCGCGTGCCCGTAGGTGGCGATGCCCTCGGTGGTGACGCCCGCCTGCGTCGCCGCGACCACGAAGGCGTGGTTCTCGATGGCGCGGGCCCGCACCAGCACGTCCCAGTGGCTCGCCCCGGTACCCGCGTTGAAGGCGGCGGGGATCGCGAGGACCTCCGCCCCCCGGGCGCTGAGGGCACGGTAGAGCTCCGGGAATCGCACGTCGAAGCAGACCGAGAGGCCGAGCTCGAAGGGGCGCAGGCGCGCGACCACCAGCTCGTCGCCGCGCGAGAGGCCGTCGGACTCGCGGTAGCGCACCGTGCCGGGCACGTCGACGTCGAAGAGGTGCGTCTTGCGGTAGCGGGCGACGATCCGGCCGTGCGGTCCGATGACGACGCTCGTGTTGAAGGGGAGACCGTCCGACCGCTCGAGGAGGCTGCCGACGTGCACGATCACGCGGTGGCGCCGGGCGAGGGCGGCGAGGGCGCGGGTCGTCGGGCCGGGAACCGTCTCGGCCGCGGCCGCGTAGCCGCGGGTCGGCCCGAGAAAGGGCGTGTACTCGGGCAGCTGGACGTACGTCGCGCCGCGCCCGGCGGCCTCGTCCACCAGTCGTACGGCCGCCGCGCGATTCGCGTCGACGTCGGTGCCCGAGTTCATCTGCACCGCCGCCACTCGGACCACGCGCGAGCTCACGGCCCGTACTGTACGCCCCGCGCCCGCCTCGACCGTGTCGGAGCCGTGTGTAGCCTGGGCCTGCACGTGGTCGCGGCACACGGGGAGGCGACATGCCCTACGAGTTCACCGAGCGGGGCCGGGCGGTCCTCGAGGAGGTCCGCCGGTTCATGGCGAGCTCGATCGAGCCCGCGGAACCCGCCTTCTACGAGCAGCTGGCGGAGCTCGGTCCCGACGGCTATCCGCCGATCCTCGATCGCCTGAAGAGCGAGGCGCTGCAGCGCGGGCTGTGGAACCTGTTCCTGCCCCACCTCAACGCCGATCACCCGGGCACCCCGCTCTCGAACCTCGACTACGCGCCCATCTCCGAGGTCCTCGGTCGCGTCGGCTTCGCCTCCGAGGTCATGAACTGCAACGCGCCCGACACCGGGAACATGGAGATACTCAACCTCTACGGCTCGGAGCGGGTGAAGGCCGAGTGGCTGGCCCCCCTGCTCGCGGGGGAGATCCGCAGCGCCTTCTCCATGACCGAGCCCGACGTCGCGTCGTCGGACGCGACCAACATCGGCCTCTCGATCGAGCGCGACGGCGAGGAGTACGTGCTGAACGGCCGCAAGTGGTTCTCGAGCGGCGCGCGCTCGCCGCGCTGTCGCGTCCTCGTCGTCATGGGCAAGACCGACCCCGCGGCACCGCGGCACCGCCAGCAGTCGATGATCGTGGTGCCGCGCGACGCCCCGGGCGTGTCGATCGGCCTCGAGCCGCACGTCTTCGGCTACGACGAGCGGGGCGGCCATCCCGAGGTCGTCTACCGCGACGTACGGGTGCCGGCCGACTACCTCCTCGGTGAGGAGGGCGGGGGCTTCGCCATCGCCCAGGCCCGCCTCGGGCCGGGGCGCATCCACCACGCGATGCGCACCCTCGGCGTGGCCGAGCGAGCCCTCGAGCTCATGGTGCGCCGTTCGCTGGAGCGGCACACCTTCGGCTCGAGCCTGGCCCACAAGGGGCTCATCCAGGACTGGATCGCCGAGTCCCGCATCGAGATCGACATGGCGCGCGAGTACGTGCTGTCGGCCGCTCACCAGATGGACACGGTCGGGAACAAGGGTGCGGCGTCGGCGATCGCCGGGATCAAGGTCGCCATCCCCAACGTCGCTCTCAAGGTCATCGACCGCGCGATCCAGGTGCACGGGGCCGCGGGCGTGACCCAGTTCACCCCGCTCGCCCACATGTACGCCGGGGTGCGGACCCTCCGGATCGCCGACGGGCCCGACGAGGTCCACAAGATGACGATCGCGCGGCGCGAGATCCGGAAGTTCAGTCGCGACTTCCACATCTCGGGCGGTTGATCACCCGAGCGCCTGCAGGACCGCGGTGATCGCCGACGCGAGGTCGGACGAGCGGGCGTAGGCGCTGAGGCGGGCGCCGGCGAGGCCGTGGGCGAGCGCGGAGAGCGAGGCGGCCGCCAGTGGCTCGTGCCCCCGAGCGAGCGCCGCGCCGATGAGGCCCGCGAGCACGTCGCCACTCCCGGCCGTCGCGAGGGAGGGGGTGCCCGCGCGCACCACGCGGGTCGCGCCGTCGGGCGCCGCGACGACGGTCGTGGGTCCCTTCAGCAGGACGACGCAGCCGGTTCGCTCGGCGAGCTCACGGGTCGCCGTGAGGCGGTCGGGACCCGGGGCGTGTCCGCTGAGGCGTGCGTACTCGCCGTCGTGCGGGGTGAGGATCCAGGCCGCGTCGGGCGGGCGGTGCGCGAGCAGGTCGAGGCTGAGCGCGTCGGCGTCGACCACGACCGGGACGGTGACGGACGCGAGGAGCCGGGGGAGGCGGGTCGGGGCGTCGGCCCCGAGGCCCGGTCCCACGACGACCGCGCGCGATCGTGGGTCGACGGTGGACCCGGTCTCGCGCACCACCTCGGCCGGAAGGCCGTCGAGCGGTCCCGCCCACTCCCAGGCTCGGATCATGGAGGCCCCGCCGGCCAGGGCGCCGCGCGTGACGAGCTCCGCCGCGCCGCGCATGGGCGGTGATCCGGCGATGACGCTCAGCGCGTGGCGCCACTTGTGGTCGTCGCGGTGGGAGCGCACGTAGCCGGCGAGATCCGACGGCTCCAGCAGGAAGGTCGTCGGGACCCCCGCGATGCCGAGGGTCTCGAGGCGCAGGTCCCCACACCGTTCCGCCGCGTCGCCGGTGAGGTGGGCGGGCTTGAGGGCGCCGAGCGCCAGGGTTCGCGTCGCCCAGGGAGGCGATCCGAGGACCACGCCGGTCGCGGCGTCGACGCCCGAGGGCAGGTCGACGGCGAGGACGGGCGTCGTCGCCGCGACGGTCGGCGCGCGGTAGGGGCGGCGACAGCCGAGTCCGAAGGCCGCGTCGATCACGAGGTCGTAGCCGGACAGTCGGTCGGGCTGCTCGGTGACGGGGATGACCTCGACGCGCGCCCCGCGAGCGAGGAGGTGACGAGCGGCGATGCGTCCGTCGGCCCCGTTCAGTCCGGGGCCGACGACGACCGCGACGCGGGCGCCGTAGGTCGAGGGCAGCAGGTCGCGCGCCTCGCGGGCCACCGCGTAGCCGGCCGCGCCGACGAGGGCGTCGGTCCCGCGCTCGGCGACCGCGGTGGCGTCAGCCGCCCGCATGGCCGCGACGTCGAGGACGGGCCACACGGCTAGCCCAGTGGTTCGGTCACGACGGCCGTGCCGTAGGCGAGGATCTCCTGGAAGGTGTTGGCCAGCTCGTTGGAGTCGTAGCGCATCGCGACGACGGCCGTGGCGCCCATCGCCTCGGCCGCCTCCACCATCCGGGCGAGGGCCTCGGACCGGCTCTGCTGCAGCTGGGTCGTGAGACCCCGCAGCTCACCTCCCCCGAGGGACTTCAGCGCGGCACCGATCTGGGCGCCGACGTTGCGCGTCCGCACGGTGAGGCCGTTCACCTCCCCGAGCACCCGGGTGATGCGGAATCCCGGCAGGTCATTGGTGGTGACGACAATCATGGGGACCTCCTGGCGTCACTGTACGCCGAGCGGCCCTAGGGTGAGGTCGACGCAAGGAGGGCGCGATGACGGCGTGGCACAGTGATCGGAGTGGGCTCGGTGAGGCGGGGACGCTGACCTGGTTGGGTCACGCCACGGTCCTGCTCACCACGACCACGGGGACCCGAGTGATCTTCGACCCGTGGCTCGAGAACCCCAAGAGCCCCGCGGACCTCGACGCGGTGGGACCCGTCGACGTGATCGCGGTGACCCACGGCCACTTCGATCACATGGGCTCGGTCGTGCCCCTCGCCACCGCGACGGGTGCCACGGTCGTCTGCGTGCCGGAGATGGCCGCGTACTTCGCCTCCGTGGGTCTCAGCAATCTGGTCGAGATGAACAAGGGCGGCACCGTGAAGGTGGGCGACGTCGCCCTGACCATGGTCTCGGCCGATCACTCCTGCGGCGTGGCCGCCGGCGACGGCGTGCCCAACATCTACGGGGGCAACCCCGTCGGATTCATCGCCCGGCTCCCCGAGGGCAACGGCGGTCCGATCTACGTCTCGGGGGACACCAACGTCTTCGGGGACATGGCCCTCATCCGCGAGCTCTACCACCCCGAGCTCGCCCTCATGCCCATCGACGGCCACTACAACATGGGTCCCTGGGAGGCCGCCCACGCGGTACGGCTCCTCGGCGTGAGCCGGTTCGCCCCGTACCACTACGGGACGTTCCCGTTGCTCGCCGGCACGCCGCAGGAGGTCCGCACCCACCTCGCCTCGCTGGGGTCCTCCGCGGTGGTCGTGGACGTCACCCCCGGCGGCTCGGTGCCCCTGATCGGTTAGCCGCCGATCAGCACGCGCCAGCTGCTCGCGTGCGGTGCCACCAGCGTCGCCACGACGAGGCCGACGACCACGCTCGCCGCGAGCACCCACTGGCGCGTCGTGGCGCCCCGCACCTGTCGGCGGGTGAAGCGGATCCAGTCGCGCGGGGCGAAGCGGGCCGTCTCGACGAGGTGGCCGAGCACGTGGATGCTCATCGCCCCGAACCACAGGACGAACGACGCCCGGTGGATCGTGAACAGCTGGGCGTGCCAGCTCGCGGGAGCCCCGACGACGAGGAGGAGCCCCGAGCCCAGCAGGACCCAGGTGAGGATGACGACGAACGGGCCGAGGAGGCGCAGGAGCATCGCGGGCGGGCCCCGGCGCACGTACTCCCGGTCGCCCAGGTAGTAGCGGACCATTCGGTAGCCCGTCGTACCCGTCTTCACCAGCACCGGGGGAATGAGCAGGGCGCCGATGAAGACGTGGGGCGTGAGCAGCGACCCGATCGCCACGATGGTGAGTCCCTCGACGAAGAGCAGGACGAAGATGACCGCGGCGAGGCCACTCGTGAGCCGAGTGTTGCCGTCGACCCCGCCCGAGCGGGACTGTTCGCGGGGGCGGGCGTGGAGGGGAGCGCGACGAGCCATGTGACGACGAGAAGAAGGGGGGAGCGGGTCGGACCCGGTCGGCAGAATCCTACCGGTGTCGCGTCGGTCGACGGCCGCCGCTTCGTAATGTCCGGCTAAGAATCACCTGGTCGCGGCGGGCTCTCATTGTGTACGCTGCGCCCATGATCCCCGAGCCCGACCAGACCGGTCACGCCCCCTTCGGCCCCCTCGAGACCTGGTACCGGGTCACGGGGGACCTCGACAGCGACCTGCTTCCCCTGATCGTCATGCACGGGGGGCCGGGGGTCGCCCACAACTACACCCTCGCCATCGCGGCGCTCGCGCGCACCGGGCGCCCGGTGATCCACTACGACCAGGTCGGCTGCGGGCTCTCCACCCACCTGCCCGAGCGCGGACCGGACTTCTGGACCGTCGACCTCTTCCTCGACGAGTTCGAGAACCTGCGCGCCCACCTCGGCATCGACCGCTACCACCTCCTCGGTCAGTCGTGGGGCGGGATGCTGGCGGCCGAGCACGCCGTGCGCCAGCCGCGCGAGCTCGCCTCGCTCGTCATCTCGAACTCGCCGGCGTCGATGGCCCTGTGGGTCGCCGAGGCCCACCGGCTGCGGGCGGACCTCCCGCCCGAGGTGCGCGACGCCCTCGACCGTCACGAGGCGGCGGGGACGACCGACCATCCCGACTACCTCGCCGCGACGCAGGTCTTCTACGACCGCCACGTGTGCCGGGTCGTGCCGAACCCGCCGGAGCTCGTCGCGTCGATGGAGCAGCTGAACGCCGATCCGACCGTGTACCACACGATGAACGGGCCGAACGAGTTCTTCTGCATCGGCACGCTGCGCACCTGGTCGGTGGTCGATCGTCTCGACGCGGTGCGCGCCCCCACGCTGCTCTGCTCGGGACGTCACGACGAGGCCACGCCCGCGACGGTGCAGCCCTTCGCGGACCGCATCGCCGGGGCCCGCTGGGAGGTCTTCGAGGAGTCGAGCCACATGCCGTTCGTGGAGGAGACGGAGCGCTACCTCCAGGTGGTGGGGGACTTCCTCGCCGAGCACGACGACTAGGTCGTCGCGGTGGCCCGTCTGATCGTCCTCGACAGCGTCATCGTCGACCTCGTGCTGCGCGTGGCGGGCCTGCCGTCCCGCGGGGGCGACGTCGAGAGCGACGAGGGTCGGGTCGTCGTCGGTGGCGGGCTCAACGTGGCGCGGGCGGCCCGACGTCAGGGGGTCGAGGTCGCGTACGCCGGCCACCTGGGGCGGGGTCCCTTCGCCACGAGCGCCCGGGACGCCCTCGACGCTGCCGACGTGGAGGTGATCGTCGACCCGACGGGCGAGCGGGACCTCGGCGTCTGCGTCGTGCTCGTCGACCCGGTGGGCGAGCGCACCTTCGTGACGTCGCCGGGGGCGGAACTCGACCTCTCCGCGGACGACCTCCGGCTCGCGCGTCCGCGACCGGGTGACGTCGTCTACGCGTCGGGGTACAACCTCGTCTACCCGTCACTCGCCGCCGCCGCGGGCCCGTGGCTCACCGGTCTCGACCAGGGGGTGATCCTCGCCTTCGATGGTGGGGCGCGCGTGGGCGACATCCCCGAGTCGGTCCTCGCCCCGGTCCTCGAGCGCGTCGACTGGCTCCTCCTCAACCGTGACGAGTGCCGCGTCGTCTCGGGCGCGACGGACGTGGCCGAGGGTGCGCGACGCCTCGCCGCCGCGACGCGTCGCGTGGTCGTTCACGACGGCGCGCGGGGATGCTGGGTCGCTCGCGACGGGTCGGTCGTTCCCGTCGAGGGCTTTCCCGTCGTGGCGCGGGACACCAACGGGGCCGGGGACGTGCACAACGGCGTCTTCCTCGCCGGGCTGCTGCGGGGCGAGGACGCCGTCACGGCGGCGCGACGAGCGAACCTGGCGGCGGCCCTGGTCGTCCAGGGGGACGGACCCGCGGCGGTCGCGAGCGCCGCGGAGATCGACGCGGCCTTCGCGTCGGCTCAGAAGTAGTCGCGGCCGAGCTCGTCGCTCCAGGGGGCGACGCGCAGGTCGCCGCGGGGCTGGCTCCAGCGGAACACCGGCTTGATGTCGAGGACCGGGGTGCCGTCGATGCCGTCCAGGCCCCGGGCCGTGAAGGAGCGCTCGGTCCACGACTCCACGGCGACGGTCGTGAGGAGGAGTCGGTTCGGTCGGTCCTTGTTGCGCTGAGCGAAGACGCCCACCTCGGGCCAGGCGGGGTTGCCGCGGGGGTGGCGCGTCCAGGGTGCGGGCGGCACGTCGTCGGCCCAGTCGGCGAGGAAGACGACCTCCACGTGGGAGAACTCACGGAGGCCGACGAGGGCCTCGGAGGGGACGTCGGACGCCAGCTCGATCGTGGAGAGGACGTCGTCCCAGTGGTCGTCGAGGGCCTCCTGGCGGTCGTTGCGAATGAAGGCGACGGGGCGGACGCGGAACTCCATGGGGTCATGGTAATCAGCACCCACCCCGCGGCGCAGTAGGGTGAGACCTCGCGAGTTCACCATGGCGGAACTGACCTTTACCTACGGAACGATGGCGGCCGGCAAGTCCACGCTGGCCCTCCAGCTCTGCTGGCAGCTGCGGGAGAACCGGTCGGACGTCGCCCTGTGGACCTTCGGCGATCGCAGCGCGGCCGGTACCGTGACCAGCCGGATCGGCATCGAGGCCGACGCCGAGGCGGTGCCCGCCGGGGCCGACCTCGAGCCCTTCGTCGCCTCACTCCTCGAGCGTCGGGTGGCCATCTTGGTGATCGACGAGGTCCAGTTCGCCAGCGTCGACCAGGTCGACGCCCTCGCGCGGCTCGTCGACGACCACGACGTCGACGTGCACACCTTCGGGCTGTCGGCCGACTTCCTGCTCAACGTGTTCCCCGGCTCGGCCCGCCTCTTCGCCATCGCCGACTGGGCGCACGAGCTGCCGCTGACCTCGAACTGCTGGTGCGGGCGCAAGGGCCGCTGCAACGCGAGAGTCGTCTCGGGCGTGGTCGCCCGGGCCGGGGACCAATTCGTCTACGGCGACGTCCAGACCGGCGTGGTCCACTACCAGGTCCTCTGCCGCACGCACTACCGACTGGGCCAGCTCGGCCCCGACGGGGTCGCTCAGAAGAAGGCGGCGCAGAGGTCGTAGAGCTCGCGGGGCAGGCGTCGCTGACCCGCCGCGACGACCTCGAGCGGGCGCAGGACGACCTCCGCCCCCCGGATGAGGGGGATCACCCCGAAGGTGCCCTCGACCGCGGCCTCGTAGGCGGCCGCTCCGACCCGGGTGGCCCAGACGCGGTCGTAGGCGGTGGGGCTGCCCCCGCGCTGGAGGTGACCGAGGACCGTGGTGCGAACCTCGAAGCCCCCGTGCTCGTCGATGCGCTTGGCGACGAAGTGGCCCACGCCGCGCGTGGCGAGGCGGACCCCCCGAACGCCCTCGGTCGAGAGCTCGCCGGCCTCGGTCCCCCCGAGGGTCGAGAGGTTGACGCCCTCGGCGACCGCCACGATCGAGAAGCCGTAGCCGGCCGACCGCCGCCGAACGAGGTGGGCGATGATGTCCTCCATGGTCAGGGGGAACTCCGGGACCACGATGAGGTCGGCGCCACCCGCGAGCCCGCCGAGTGCCGCGACCCAGCCGGTCGAGCGCCCCATCGTCTCGACGACCATGACCCGGTGGTGGGAGGCGGCCGTCGTGTAGAGGCGGTCGAGGGATTCGGCGACGATCGAGATGGCGGTGTCGAAGCCGATGCAGTAGTCCGTCCCGAGCAGGTCGTTGTCGAGGGTCTTCGGCACGCCGACGACGGGAGCGCCACGCTCGGCGAGCCAGTGGGAGATCCGCTGGGTGCCGTCGCCACCGATCGCGACCAGGCCGTCCAGGTGCTCGGCGATGTTCGCGAGGACGCGGTCGCGGCCCCCGGCGGGATTGTCGAGGTCGTAGCGGGCGGTCCCGAGCAGGGTGCCCCCGAGGCCCACCACGCCCGCGAGGTCCTGCTCCCTCAGCGGTCGGGCGGTGTAGTCGGCGAGGCCGGACCAGCCGTTCGATATGCCGATGACCTCGTGCCCGTCGCGCAGCGCCATGAGCGCCACCGCCCGGATCGCGGCGTTCAAGCCCGGCGCGTCCCCGCCGGCTGTCAGTACTCCGATGCGCATAGACCCAACCCGTCTCTCTGCGACCTCCATGCTAGGCGACCTCTCCGCGGCCACCGGGCGGCGACGCGACGAGGAAATCTCTGAGAGATGACCGCGCGTTCACGTTCCGTTCACCTGGGCTCTCTACGCTGCGGTCGTCGTCGACCGAGGTGGGACATGGACGAGGTGACCCGGCAGAAGGCAACTCCTAACGAGGTCGATCGCGCGCTCGCTCACCTCGACCCCGACGCCGGTCGGCCCTCGAACGTCGTCGACGTCCGCAACCTGAGCCTGCACTTCGGGGCGAAAACGGTCATCAGCGACGTCACGATCCCCTTCGAGCGCGGCACGATCACCGCGCTCATCGGTCCGACGGGCTCGGGAAAGTCCACCTTCCTTCGCACGCTCAACCGGATGAACGACCGGGTCGTGGGCTTCCGCCACGAGGGCGAGGTCCTCCTCGACGACGAGAGCATCTGGTCGTCGTCCCAGGACCTGCTCACGCTGCGTCGGCGCGTCGGCATGCTCTTCCAGCGACCCAACCCGTTCCCGATGTCCATCAAGGACAACGTGGTGGCCGGGGTCAAGGCGCACGGCATCGCCAAGGGGCGCGAGCTCGACGTGGTCGCCGAGACGCGGCTGCGCGAGGTTGGGCTGTGGAACGCGGTGAAGGATCGCCTGAACGACTCCCCGTACCGACTCTCGGGCGGTCAGCAGCAACTGCTCTGCCTGGCGCGGGCCCTCGCCGTCGGGCCGGAGGTCCTCCTCCTCGACGAGCCCACCTCGGCGCTCGACCCCCTCTCGACCGAGGCCGTGGAGAACCTGCTGCGCACCCTCGTCCCCGCGCTCACCCTGATCGTGGTGACGCACAACCTGGGTCAGGCGCGCCGGATCTCGGACCGCACGATGTTCTTCTACGAGGGCCGTCTCGTCGAGCACGGTCCGACCCCCGCCCTCTTCGAGTCGCCCCGCGACCCCGACACGGCCCGTTACGTCAACGGATTGATGGGCTGAGGGTTACGCAGAAATCAACTGAGCATCACCCCAGGGTCACGAGTGGTTCACCCGGGCTGTTTACCGTGAGGCGTCACCAACGAGGAGGAATGAAGTGACGACAACCTTGCGCAGTGGAGTCCGTCTGATGACGGCGCTCACGATCGCGGGTGCTCTGACGGCGACCGGTCTGTCGACCGCGGCGTCAGCGGGCACCAAGAAGAAGCCGAAGGCGACCGCGCCGGCGACCATCACGGTCGAGAAGCCGGCGGCCGCCAACCTGACCGAGACGGGCAGCACCCTGCTCTACCCGCTCTGGAACATCTGGGGTCCCGCGTACCACCACACCTACTCGCAGGTGACCCTGACGACGGCCGGCACGGGCTCGGGCACGGGCATCGCCGACGCGACGAACAACACCGTCAACATCGGCTCCTCGGACGCCTACCTCTCACCCTCGACGGTCGCGGCGAACCCGGGTCTGCTCAACATCCCCCTGGCCATCTCCTACCAGGTGATCGCGTACAACATCCCCGGCGTGACCGCCCACCTCAAGCTGAACGGCACGATCCTCACGAAGATCTACCTCGGGCGCATCACTCGTTGGAACGACCCGGCGATCGCGAAGCTCAACCCCGGGGTCAACCTTCCCGGCACCACCATCGTCCCGGTGCACCGCGCGGACGGCAGTGGTGACACCTTCCTCTTCAGCCAGTACCTGGCGCGCCAGGACGGCCCGGAGTGGGGCACCGGCAACTACGGGACGTCGGTGACCTGGCCGGCGCTGCACAGCGCCCTCTCGGCCCAGGGCAACGGGGGCATGGTGACCACGTGCCAGGCGACGCCCGGCTGCATCGCCTACATCGGTATCAGCTTCCTCGCTCAGGCGCAGAAGGCCGGGCTCCAGTACGCGCAGCTGCTCAACGGGAACGGCCAGTACATGATGCCGACGGCGCAGGCCGTCGCGAAGGAAGCGGCCCAGTACGCCAACATCACCCCGGCGAGTGGCGCCATCTCGATGATCAACGGTCGCGTCAACGGTGGCTACCCGATCATCAACTACGAGTACGGCATCGTCAACAAGAACCAGACGAGCGCCTCGACCGCGCAGGCCGTTCGTTCGCTGCTCGAGTGGGCCATCAGCCCCAAGTTCGGCAACCAGATGAAGTACCTGAGCCAGGTGAACTTCCTCCCGCTGCCGGCGAAGGTGGTCGCTCAGTCGTACAAGCAGATCAAGTCGATCAAGTAGGGGTCGAGGAGGGAACCGTCCAGTGACCGTCCCCTCCACCCCCCGTTCGACGACCCCGGTGGCGCGCGCTCCGCGCGTCACCGGGGCTCGTCGTCACCGGCGCGAGGACCGCGCCTGGCGGATCGGTGGCCGCCTGGCGACGATCCTCCCCGTCGTGGGCTTCGCCTTCGTCATGATCGTGCTCGCGGTGAAGGCCTGGCCGGCCTTTCGCGTGAGCGGACTCGGCTTCATCACCCACAGCGCCTGGCAGCCGGGAAACACCTACGGCGGGACCCAGCGCGTCCACGGCGTCCTCATCCCCCAGGGCGCCACCTACGGCGCGTGGCCGATGCTCCTCGGCACCCTCCAGACCTCCGCGATCGCGCTGCTCGTGGCGCTGCCGATCTCGATCGGCACCGCGTTCGCGCTGACCGAGCGCCTGCCCAAGTGGCTGAGCGCGCCGCTGGGCTTCTTCGTCGAGATCCTCGCGGGCGTGCCGAGCGTCATCATCGGCCTCTGGGGCGTCCTCGTTCTCGGGCCCTTCCTCTCGCGCGACGTCTACCCGATCGTCGCGAACCACCTGCCCAACGTCCCGGTGCTCCGGTACTTCCGTGGCTCCGTCGGCTACGGCGAGGGGCTCCTCACCTCGGGTCTGGTGCTCGGTCTGATGATCGTCCCGGTCATCGCCTCGACGACCCGCGACCTCTTCCTCCAGGTCCCGCCACTACCCAAGGAGGGGGCCCTGGCTCTCGGCATGACCGACGCCGAGGTGGCGCGACGCGTCACGATCCCCTGGGTGCGCTCGGGCATCATCGGCGCCACGGTGCTCGGACTCGGTCGGGCCCTCGGGGAGACGATCGCCGTCGCGATGGTCTCGGGATCGGTGCTCGGCACCGTCGCCCCGAACGTCTACGGCACGATGACGACGATCGCCGCCACCATCGTCACCCAGCTCGACTCGGCCGCCACCGACGGCACCGGCTTCGCGGTGGCGACGCTCGCCGAGGCGGGCCTGGTGCTCGCGATCATCTCGGTCGTCGTCAACCTGCTCGCTCGCACCATCGTGCGTCGCGCCGGGCGCATGGCCGCACCGGTGGGGAGGGCGTGATGAGCGTCGTTCCGGCGAGCTACCCCTCGACCCGGTGGCGCCGGGCGAAGGTCGGCCTCTTCCGGGCCTTCACGATCCTGGCCCTGGCCTTCGTGATCGGGCCGGCCCTGTGGATCATCGGGGGCGTCGTCGTGAAGGCCGTGCCCGGGTGGCGGTGGAACGTGCTCACGACGCTCTCCCAGGGGACGAGCGGCGGGCTCGAGAACGCCATCGTCGGGACGCTGCTCCTGATGCTCGGCGTGACCGTGGTCGCCGGGTCGATCGGGATCCTCACCGGCATCTACCTCGCCGAGATCGCCCCGCCTACGCGTCGCGGACGTTCCAGCGGTGCCGTGGTGCGCGTGGTGATCGACGTCCTCTCCGGATTCCCCTCCATCGTGCTGGGCTACGTCGGCTACGTCGCCCTGGTCGTCGGCCTGCACTGGGGGTACTCGTTCCTGCCGGCCGTGCTGATCCTCTCGCTCATGGTGATCCCCTACATCGCCAAGGCGACCGAGTCGGCCCTGCACCAGGTGCCGACCAGCTACCGCGAGGGGGCCGAGGCCCTCGGCATGTCGCTGGGGTACGGGTTGCGCAAGGTGGTCGTGCGCTCGGCCCTGCCCGGCATCGTGACCGGCCTGCTGCTGGCCCTGGCGATCGCCGGTGGAGAGACGGCGCCCCTCCTCTACACGGCCGGGGCCTCCAACACGCTCCCCTCGATCGCGCCCCTGCACCACCCCGTCGCCTACCTGACGTACTACGTCTGGACCGACTGGAACCAGCCGATGGCCTCGGCCCACGTGGTCTCCTACGACGCGAGCCTCATCCTGATCGTGATGGTGCTGACGCTGCTCGTCGTCTCGCGCGTCATCGTCGCGCGCACCCAGCGGCACTCCGAGTCCGCGCGCTGACCCCGGCTACCCTCGGGGGAGGCGAAGGGGGATCGTCATGGCACGGGAACTGTGGCAACTGGGGGCGGGGGAGCTCGCCGAGCTGATCGGCTCGGGCGCGACGTCGTCGCGCGAGGTCGTCTCGTCCCACCTCGAACGCATCGCGGCCGTCAACCACCAGATCAACGCGATCGTCGAGGTCCGTCCCGAGGAGGTCCTGCGCGAGGCCGACGCCGCCGACGCGCGCCGGGCTCGCGGCGAGGCCCTGGGGCCCCTCCACGGGGTGCCGGTCACGGTGAAGACGAACATCGACGTCGCCGGCTACGCGACGACCGAGGGGTCGAGCGCCCTCGCCGAGCGTCGGGCCGACCTCGACGCGCCGGCCGTGGAGCGGGTCCGCGCCGCCGGGGGAGTGGTCCTCGCGCGCACGAACATGCCGGATCTCGGTCTGCGCGTCAACACCGAGTCGTCCCTCTACGGACCGACTCACAATCCCTGGCGTCACGGCGTGACGGCCGGCGGCTCGTCGGGCGGCGAGGCGGCCGCCATCGCGAGCGGCATGAGCCCGCTCGGACTGGGCAACGACATCGGCGGGTCACTGCGCAACCCCGCCTACGCCTGCGGCATCGCGTCGATCAAGCCCTCCCGGGGACGCGTCCCGATGGCGAGCGTGACCGATCCGACGCTGCGACCCATCAACTCGCAGGTCATGGTGGCCGAGGGCGTGCTCGCCCGGCGCGTCGACGACGTCCGCCGGGGCCTGCGTGTCGTGATGGGCTCACACCCCCGCGACCCGCAGGCGGTCGACGTCCCGCTCGAGGGCCCCGCTCGACCACGACGCGTCGCCCTGGTCCCGACCCCGAGCGGCGGATCGACGGATCCCGCCGTCGCCGAGGGCGTCCGGACCGCGGGGCGGGCCCTGGAGGCGGCCGGCTATCAGGTGGACGAGGTCGAGCCGCCGAAGCTCTTCGACGCCCTCTTCGCGTGGAGCGAGCTGATGATGACCAGCCTCAAGGTCGCCACGCCGCTGATCCTCCCCGTGATCGGCGAGGACGGGCGCCGGTTCCTCGAGCTGAGCACCGTCGAGTTCCCGGACCACGCCGAAGCGCTCTACGCGATGCACCAGACCCGCTTCGCGGTCGAGACGGCGTGGAGGGCCTTCATGGAGGAGTACCCACTCATCGTCGGTCCCACCTGGACGCAGCCGCCCTTCCCCCACGGCTTCGACATCCGCGACGTCGAGTCCGCTCTGGCCGTCGCCGAGATGTTCCGTTTCGTCCTCCCGGCGAACCTCATGGGACTGCCCGCGGCGTGCGTGCCGACGGGGGTGGCGAACGGCCTGCCCGTGGGGGCGCAGATCATCGGCCTCATGTACCGTGACGACCTCTGCCTCGACGCCGCGGAGGTCGTCGAGCGCGCGGTGGGTCCGCTCACCCCGATCGACCCGCGACCGTCGTGAGCCTCGGCGTCCGGCCGATCCGACGCGCCGACGTCCCGGCGGCGGTGCGGGCCATCCTCGACGGGGCGGCCGTCCCCGACGCGGAGGATCCCGAGGACGTCGCGTCGTACTGGGCGGCCGTCTCGTCGACGCGCGAGCGTGGCGGCGAGGTCCTCGTCGCCGAGGACGACGGCGTCGTGATCGGCGTCTGCCAGCTGGTGATCTTCCGCCACTTCATGCACCGGGGTGGGTGGTGCGCCGAGGTCGAGAGCGTCTTCGTCCGGGCCGACCACCGGGGACGGGGCGCGGGCGCCGCCCTCATCGCCGAGGCCGAGTCGCGGGCGCGCGCCGCCGGCTGCTACCGCATCCAGCTGACGAGCCGCAACGAGCGCCTCGACGCCCACCGCTTCTACGTCGCCCACGGCTACGGCGCGACCCACCAGGGGTTCAAGAAGTCGCTCGCGTGACCTCGCGCAGGGCGCCCGAGTCGACGTCGAAGACGAAGCCGCGCAGGTCGGTGGTGTCCACGAACGGGCTCATCTCGAGAGCGGCCATGGTCGCGAGCACGTCGGCCTCGACGTCGCGGTAGGCCCCGAGCCGGAACGGGGGAGCGAAACCCACGTCGGCCGCGATCTCGGCCGAGAGCTCCTCCTCGGCGAAGGCCTCGAGGCCGCAGCGCGTGTGGTGGATCACCATGATCGATCGCGTCCCGAGGAGGCGCTGGCTGAGCATCAGGGAGCGGATGGTGTCCTCCGTGGCGAGGCCGCCGGCGTTGCGCACGAGGTGCACCTCCCCGAGGTCGAGGCCGAGGGCGCCGAAGAGGTCGAGTCGCGAGTCCATGCAGGTGAGGACGGCGAGGTGCAGCCGCGGGGCGGTGTCGAGGGGGCGCTGGCCGTGACGGGTGACGTACGTGCGATTCGCGTCGAGGCGATCGTCGATCGTTCCCACGTCGCGAGTCTACGTAGGGGGATGCGCCCGAGCCCTACGCTGGGACCGGAGGTGCCTATGAAGAGCAACGACGAGGTTCGATCCGAACTGCGCGGCCCGGCGCTCGAGCTGCGAGGCCTGGTGCCCGACGTCCTCAAGGGCTACGGGGAGATGTCGCGGGCGGCGATGGCCCCGGGCGAGCTCAGCGCCGGGGTGAAGGAGCTTCTCGCCATGATGGTGGCCATCACCCGTCAGTGCGACGGCTGCGTCGTCACCCACGCCCGCGGACTCGTCCGCCAGGGGGTGACGCGCCAGCAGGTGGCCGAGGCCGTGGGCGTCGCGATCTTGATGAACGGCGGTCCGGGGACGGTGTGGGGGCCGCGGGCCCTGCACGCCTACGACGAGGCCTTCGCCGAGCGCCAGGAGTCCACGACCCAGGCCTGAACACCGCTCGGGACGATGGTCGGGCGCCGTCGAGGGCCCGCCCGGCGCGTCCCGAACTCGGTGGTACGGTCCGGCTGGTGGGCGGCGTGACGTGAGCCCGAGCGATCCCGAGGGGCGGCGAGAGGGCTCGGGTCGCCTGCGTCGTACGGTCGCCGTCGTCATCGCGGGGGTGGCGCTCTACACGCTCGCCCCGGCGCTCACGGGGGTCTTCGCCTCGTGGCCCCGTCTGTCGACCCTGGCGCCCCTCTGGGTCGCCGCCACCCTCCTCGGAGAGGTGGCCAGCATCGCCTGCTCGGTGGGGCTCCTCCGGCTGGCGGTGCGGGTCGGTCACGTGCGCGACGTCGCCGCCGCCTCCCTCGCCGGCGCGGCGGTCACCAACACCGTGCCCGGCGGGGACGTCGTCGGCGCCGGGGTGCAGTTCCGAATGCTCCACCGCGCGGGGATCGACACCGCCGACGCGGCGGGCGGTCTGGCCGTGGCCTCGACCCTGGACGTTGCCGGTCACTTCCTCCTGCCGGTCTTCGCCCTGCCGGCCCTCGGAGGGGCGGACGTCAATCGCGACCTCACCGACGCGGCCCTCCTCGGCGTCGGGGGCTTCGCGATCATCGCCCTCGCCGCCCTGGTCGCACTCGCCTACGACGCTCCGCTGCGCGTCGTCGGTCGTGGTGTCGAGTGGATCGTCGCGCACGTCGCGAGACGTCGTCCGTGGTCGACGTCGCTCCCGCGACGACTGCTCGAGCAGCGCGACCTGGTGCGCCACGAGCTGGGGCGGCACTGGTGGCAGGCCGCGCTGCTCGTGGCGGGGCACATCGGATTCGACTACGCGAGCCTGCTGGCCGCCGTGCACGCCGCCGGTGCGCGGCCCAACGCCGCGGCGATCATGGTCGTCTACTCGGCCGCCGCGGTCGTGGCCCTCGTCCCGATCACTCCGGGGGGCCTCGGGGTCGTCGAGGCGAGTCTCGCGAGCCTGCTCGTTCTGGCCGGCGTCCCGAGCACGCGGGCGGTGCTCGGGACCCTGGCCTACCGCATCGGTTCCTACTGGCTCCCGATCGTCTCGGGTGGCCTCGCCTACGTCGACTTTCGACGTCGATTCCCCGGAGCCCCCGACGCCCCGGGGTGACGCGCTCGCGGGGGGACCCCCGAGCGGGTCGCCCGGGTGATCGGGCCCCTGGTGGGCGCGTCGTGGCCGCCGGGATACGCGGCCTCGGCCGGGCGAGCGATCCCGTACCACCCGTCGCGCGGAGCTCACTCGGGATCGAGGTGATGACGAGCCTGGGGGAGCTGCCGGCCCGACGCGACGTCGTCGCTCTCGCGACTCGCGACACGCCGTCCGGGCGGCGACCGGCTCAGTAGATCCAGACGAGGGTGCCGATCGGCATCCGGTTGCTCGCCCAGATCCAGTCCATGGCGGCGTTGCTCACGCGGACGCAGCCGTGGGACGCGGGCTGGGGCGGCACGAAGGCCGACCCGTGGATGGCGAAGCCGCCACTGAAGTACTTCGGACGCCACATCTCGCCGAGGGGGCTGACGTCGAGTCCGTTGACCTGGCGGAAGACGCGGAACTGACCGCGCGGCGTGACGGCGACACCGCTCACGCCGTTCATCGAGTACGGGTAGCCCCCGCCGGTCGAGACGTTGAGGGTGGCGACGAGCCGTCCGTCGCGGACGAGTAGGAGGAGGTTGGTCGACAGGTTGATCTCGACGACCGCGCCGCGAGTGCTGTGGGGCTTCGGGCGCACCCCGCGGGCGATGGCTCCCTGCGTCAGGGGTCCGACGATCCCGTCGCGGGAGAGGCCGGCCGCCTTCTGGATCGCGAAGACGGCCTGCTGGGTCGCGTCGTTGACGACGCCCGTCACCGGTCCCAGCCAGTAGCCGAGCCCGGCCAGGTGCCGCTGCAGGGTGACGACGGCCGGACCCCGAGAGCCGAGGGCGAGGAGGGGGGTCGCCGCGCTCGCCGGGGACGCGACCACCCCCGCGGGAGCCAGGCTCACGGCCAGCGTGAGCGCCCCGGCGACACGGCGCCATCTCACCCCCTCAGCCTGGGCGGTGCGCGGGGGCCTGTCAAATCCGAGTCCCCCGGGGGGCCTCACCCCCCGACGTCGTAGGGGAGGTGGGTGACGCCGTTCACGAAGCTCGACGCCAGTTGCGTCGGGGTCCCGGTCGCGTGGACGCCGGGCATGACGGAGAAGAGCTCGCGCCAGACCACGGCGATCTCGCGGCGGGCCAGGTGGGCGCCGAGGCAGAAGTGGGGACCGGGGGCCCCGAAGCCGAAGTGGTCGTTCGGCGTCCGTCCCAGGTCGAAGCGGTACGGGTCGTCGAAGGCCTCCTCGTCGCGGTTGGCCGAGTTGTAGAAGAGGAGGACCTTGTCGCCGGCGTGCAGGTCCACCCCGGAGAGGGTGACGTCCCCGGCGAGGGTGCGCCGCATCCAGATCACCGGCGACGCCCACCGGACGATCTCGTCCACCGCCGTCGGCGTGAGGCCCGCGACGTCCCGACGCCAGCGCTCGCGCTGCTCGGGGTGTTCGGTGAGGGCGATGAGGGCGTGGGCGATGGCCGTTCGGGTCGTCTCGTTGCCCGCCGTGACGAGCAGGACGAAGAACGACGAGAGCTCCTGGGCGCTGAGGCGCTCGGACTCGATCTCGGCGTTCACCAGAGCGCTCGTCAGGTCGTCGACCGGGTTCTCCCGGCGGTAGGCCCCGAGCTCCTCCATCAGGCCGGTGAGGGTGGCGCCGGCCTCGAGGAAGGCGACGACCGGGTCGGTCCCCTCCGGGATGAACTGGGGGTCGCCGCTCGAGAGGATGACGTTCGAGCACCGCAGCATCGTGTCGTGCTCCGACGGCGGGATCCCCATCATGTTCGCGATGATCTCGACGGGGAAGGGAGCCGCCACGTCGGTGACGAAGTCCCCGGTGCCCCGCGCGCGGGCGTCGGTCACCACGCGGTGCGCGACCCGCTCGATGTCGTCCTCGATGGCCCGTACCGTCCGGGGGTTGAAGGCGTTCGCGACGATCCGTCGCAACCGGGCGTGGCGGGGATTGTCGGTGGAGATCATGCCCGAGAAGTACTCCACCATCTCCGGGGGGAGGTCGAGCTGGGAGACGGCACCCGGTCCCGAGAGGAAGAGCTCGGGGTGGCGCGACGCGGTCGCCACGTCGCGGTAGCGGGTGAGCGCCCAGTAGCCGTTGCCGCGCGGGAACTCGACGGCGGTGCCCTCGATGACGGGGTCCTCGAAGTGAGCGACGGGGCTCTCGCGGCGCAGCAGCGCGAAGGCCGCCTCCCGCTCGGACCAGGGCCGCCGCCAGAAGTCCATGGATGACAGGTCGATGTCCTCGAGTCGCCACGGCATGGGGGCAGCGTAGCGAGCCCCGACACGTCGCCGCGGAATACCGGCAGACTGTACGGGTGACTTCGTTGACCGACGAGCAGCGCCGCGCCCGGCTCGAGGCGCTCCAGTCCCTCATCGACCTCATGCGGCCGGCCGTGCAGGCCGACGGCGGTGACCTCGTCCTCGTGCGGGCCGACGTCGAGACCGGGGTCGTCGAGGTCGAGCTCCAGGGGGCGTGCTCCAGCTGCGCGATCTCGTCGGACACCATCCAGGGCGGGGTGACCAGGATCCTGACCGACCGCCTCGACTGGGTGACCGAGGTCATCGGGGGCGTCGACGAGGAGGCCGACCTCGAGGCCTCCATGGCCCTCGGCACCGGCGGCTACGTTCCGCGCTACCGCAAGCTCTGACCCGGCCGTCCGCGACGACCCGTCACGAGGCCCGTCGAGGGCCCTATTATTTAGTTAGGTGAACTAATGGATGCAGTGACTCTCGACGACACGGCGGTCCGGCTGCGGCGGGCCGTCACCCGACTCCATCGCAAGTTGCGCCAGAGCGCGCTGGCGGGCGTCTCGCCCGCTCAGGCGTCGCTGCTCGGCACGATCGACCGCATGGGACGGCCCTCGCTGGGGGACCTCGCGGCCGCGGAGCAGGTCCAGCCGCCGACCGTGACCCGGCTGGTCCGGGACCTCGAGGGAGCCGGACTGCTCGAGAAGGTGCGCGACGCCCGCGACGGCCGCTGCACGCGCGTCGTCCTCACGACGCGGGGACGTCGAGAGGTGGAGCGCATCCGCCGCCGCAAGGACGAGTTCCTCGAGCGCGCCCTCGCCCACGTGGACCGCAGTCGCGCGGACGAGCTCGTCGCCCTGCTCGAGGCACTGGTGGAGGCGGAATGAGCGCGGTCCGGGCCTTCTCCTCGCGAACCTTCGCGGCGCTGCGGGTGCGCAACTTCCGCCTCTACTTCATCGGTCAGCTGATCTCCGTCTCGGGGACGTGGATGCAGTCGGTCGCCCAGGGCTGGCTGGTCCTCCAGCTGACGGGTTCGTCGGTCGACCTCGGGATCGCCATCGCCCTCCAGAGCCTGCCCATGCTGGTCGCCGGCTCCTACGGCGGCGTCGTCGCCGACCGCTACGACAAGCGGACCATCCTCTACGGGACCCAGGCCGGGGCCGGCCTGCTCGCGCTGGTCCTGGGGATCCTCGTCTCGATCCACCACGTCAACGTCTCGACCATCTACGTGCTGGCCACCCTGCTCGGCGTGGTCAACCTCTTCGACATGCCGGCGCGGCAGGCCTTCGTCCAGCAGATGGTGGGCCGGGACCTGATCACGAACGCGGTGAGCCTCAACAGCGTCCTGATGAACGCCGGACGCCTGGTGGGTCCGTCGCTCGCCGCGGGCTTCATCGCCCTCGTGGGCGACGCCGCCTGCTTCTACGCGAACGCCGCCTCGTACGTCGCGGTCCTCGTGGCTCTCGTGATGATGGACGGCGCGACCTTCCTGCCGATGCGGACGGTGACCCGGGAGAAGGGGCAGCTGCGACGGGGGATCCGCTACGTCTACGAGACGCCGATCCTGCGCAACGTCATCCTCGCCATCACGGTCATCGGGACCTTCGCCTTCAACTTCACCGTCACGCTGCCCCTCTTCGCCCGGACCACCTTCCACCAGCGCACGGCCACCGACTACGGCCTGCTGCTCGCCGCGATGGGTCTCGGGGCCATCATCGGCGGGCTCTACATCGCCCACCGGTCCAACCCGACCGCGCGACTGATCACCGGCCTCGCGGTGGGCTTCGGCGTCTTCATGGGGGCGTCGGCCCTGGCCCCGTCCATCGGCTGGGCCGAGGTGCTGATGGTCCCCACCGGGGCCTTCTCCATCGCCTACATGTCGTCCTCCAACGCGATGCTCCAGCTCAACTCGAGCCAGGAGATGCGGGGACGGGTGATGAGCCTCTACGCGATCGCCTTCCAGGGGACGACGCCCATCGGCGCCCCCCTCGTCGCCGCGATCATCGCCGTGACGAACCCCCGTATCGGCATCGGGCTCGGCGCCGTCCTGACCCTGGCGACCGGGCTGGGCCTGGTGGTCACGCTGCGCCGTCGCCCCGTCGGGGCCACGTCGCTCCAGCCGGCCTGATCGGCGCGCCCGATCAGCGCGCCGAGGGCTCCTTCGGCAGGCCCAGCACGCGCTCGCCCACGATGTTGCGCTGGATCTCGGCGGTGCCGCCCCAGATCGTCTCGGAGCGCGAGAAGAAGAACGAGGCCTGCAGGTCGGAGACCGGGTAGTCGGCCCGACCGCGACGGCGCGGGGCGTCGGGCGTGGGCGGCGTGCCCGTGAGGACCTGCCCGCTCATCCCCAGGACGTCGATGGCGAGTTCCATCATGTCGCGGTGCGTCTCGGACCAGAACATCTTGTTGCCCGCGCCCAGCCGCAGCGTCTCGTGCGTGCCGTTGAGGGCGTCGGTGAGCGATCGGTAGCCGTTCACCTGCATGATCTTCACCTTCGACCAGGCGCGCACCAGGCGGTCGCGGACCAGCCGATCGTCGGTCCGGCCGTGCTGACGGGCGGCCTCGAGGATCTCCTCCCACTCGACGAGGAAGCGGCGGTAGCCCGTGGTGGCCGAGGAGCCGCGCTCGAAGCCGAGCGTCGTCATGGCGACCTTCCAGCCGTTGTTGACCCCGCCGACGACGTTCGCGGCCGGACACCGGGCGTCGGTGAAGAAGACCTCGTTGAACTCGGCGGTGCCGTCCACCTGCGTGATCGGCCGCACCTCGATCCCCGGCTGGTTCATCGGGACCAGCAGGTAGCTGATCCCGGCGTGCAGCGAGGCCGTCGGATCGGTACGCGCCAGCAGGAAGACGTAGTCGGCGTACTGGGCCTGGGTCGTCCAGACCTTCTGGCCGTTGATCACCCACTCGTCGCCGTCGAGGACGGCCGAGGTCGCGAGGCTCGCGAGGTCCGAGCCCGAGTTGGGCTCGCTGAAGCCCTGGCACCACGTGATAGTCCCGTTCAGGATGCCCGGGATGAACGCCTGCTTCTGCTCCTCGGACGCCCACTGCAGGATCGTCGGTCCCACCAGGGTGTCGCCGAAGAAGTCGGCGCGCAGCGGCGCGCCCGCGCGGGCGAACTCCTCGGCCAGCACGACCTGCTGGATGAGCGTGAGGCCGCGGCCCCCGTACTCGACCGGCCAGCCCGCGCAGATCCACCCGCCCTCGAAGAGCCGCTGGGTCCAGGTGCGGTTGAACTCGGCGCGCTCGCCGGGGCTCTGCTCGAAGCCCGGGTCGAACCACCCCTCGGGGAGGTTGGCCTCGAGCCACTGGCGGATCTCGGTGCGAAACGTCTCGGCCTCGGGGGGGTAGGTCAGGTCCATACCCGCAGCGTAGCCACGGCCCGGACGCGGAGTTGTGGGCCCTCGCTCGCCTGGGCGAGAATGGTCAATCCGATCCGGGGGTGCCGTGTCACGTACCATTCGCCAGACCATCGCCGACACGCGGGCGTCGGCCGCGCGGACCCGCTCGCTCGTGGTGCCCGGACGACGGCCGCCCCGTCCGCCAGCCCCGGGAGGGCACCGGGTGGCCTTCCTCGTCTACCGGGGCAACCCCCAGTGCGGGGGACAGGGCGTGTACACGCGTCACCTGACGCGCGAGCTGGTGGCCCTGGGCCACAGCGTCGAGGTCTTCGCCGGTCCCCCGTGGCCCCAACTGGACGAGGGGGTGGGCTTCACGCCCGTGCCCGGCCTCGACCTCTACCGCGACCCCGATCCCTTCCGGATCCCGCACCCCCGCGAGCTGCGCACCCGCGCCGACCTGGTCGAGTTCGCCACGATGCTGCTGGCGGGCTTCGGTGAGCCGTTGGCCTTCTCCCTGCGGATCCGACGCATCCTGCGCCGACGCCGGGCCGAGTTCGACATCGTCCACGACGACCAGTGCCTGGGCACCGGCATCCTCGGGCTCGTCCGCGACGGCTGGCCTCTCCTCGAGACGCTGCACCACCCGATCACGGTGGATCGGTCGATCGCCCTCGACCACGCGGAGACCCTCTGGAAGCGCGTCACGACCCGGCGCTGGTTCGGCTTCTTGCGCATGCAGGTCCGCGTCGCGCGCCGGCTCCCGGCCGTCCTGACCGTCTCGCACAACTCGAAGACCGACATCGCCGCCCAGATGCACGTGCCCCTCGAGCGCCTCACGGTGGTGCCGGTCGGCGTCGACCACACGGTGTTTCGACCCTACGAGGACGTGGCGCCGCGCCCGGGGCGGATCATGGTCACCTCCAGCAGCGACGTCCCCATGAAGGGGCTCGTCCCGCTGCTCGAGGCGATCGCCAAGCTGCGCACCGAGCGAGAGCTCGACCTCGTGGTGATCGGCCGCCCCCGGCCCGGCGGCCGCGTGGATCGGACCCTCGAGCGACTCGGCCTGCGGGACGTCGTCACGACGATCAGCGGCGTGAGCGACGAGGAGCTCGCCCGTCTCTACGGCGAGGCCCAGGTGGCCGTGGTGCCCAGCCTCTACGAGGGCTTCTCGCTTCCGGCGATCGAGGCGATGAGCTGCGGGGTGCCGGTCGTCGCCACGACCGGGGGCGCCCTGCCGGAGGTGGTCGGGGAGAGTGGGGTCACCGGACTCCTCGTCCGCCCGAACGATCCCGACGCCCTCGTCGGCGCGCTGCGCCAGTTGCTCGACGACCCCGACCTGCGGGCCCGCCTGGGCGCCGCCGGGCGAGAGCGCGTGATCGAGCGCTTCACCTGGCAGGTCACGGCGAGGGGGACGGCCGCCTGCTACGACGCGATCCTGCGGGGGACCCCCCTGCCCGAGTCGATGACGTTTGACTGATGCTGACCGCCCGTTACGACCAGCTCGGCGTCCACCCGGGGGACCGCCTCCTGGATCTCGGGTGCGGCTTCGGGCGCCACGCCTTCGAGGCGGCGCGCCGGGGGGCGGCGGTCGTCGCCCTGGACGCCGGTCGCGCCGAGGTCGAGGGCGTCGTCGCCACCTTCGTCGCCATGACCGAGGCGGGGGAGCTCGACCCCGCTCGCCAGTACGCCGCCGTCGTCCAGGGCGACGCGCTGGCCCTCCCCTTCGCCGACGGTGCGTTCGATCGCATCATCTGCAGCGAGGTCCTCGAGCACATCCCCGACGACCGCGGCGCGATCGACGAGCTCGCCCGCGTCCTGCGACCGGGCGGGACGATCGCCGTGACCGTTCCGCGCTTCGGGCCGGAGCTGCTCAACTGGGCCCTCTCGGACGAGTACCACACGGTCCCGGGCGGACACGTCCGGATCTACCGGCGCCGGGTGCTCGAGTCCCGACTCGTCGCGGCCGGCCTGCGGGTGACGGGGCACCACTACGCCCACGGCCTGCACAGCCCCTACTGGTGGTTGAAGTGCCTCGTGGGCACGACCAACGACGAGCACTGGGCGGTGCGGGCCTATCACCGCCTCCTCGTCTGGGACATCGTGAAGCGCCCGTGGCTCACTCGGGCGGCCGAGGCGGTGCTCAGCCCGATCATGGGCAAGTCCCTGGTGATCTACGCGGTGAGGGCCGCGTGACGACGACGATCGCCGGTCTGGGCGGCGTCCCCGGGGTCCTGCGGGCCGACGAGGTCGCCCGAACCGGGCGGTACCTGGCGGACCTGGTGGGGGCGGACGGGCAGATCCCGTGGTGGCCGGGTGGTCACACCGACCCGTGGAACCACGTCGAGGTGGCCATGGCCCTCACGGTGACGGGCCACCTCGCCGAGGCCCGGGCCGCCTACGACTGGCTCGAGCGGACCCAGCTGGGCGACGGCAGCTGGTTCAACTACTACCGCGGACCCGTCGTCGTCGACGCCCGGCTCGACACCAACGTCTGCGCCTACGTGGCGACGGGCCTCTACCACTACTTGGCCGTGACGGGCGACGTCGACGGGGCCGCGACGCGCTTCGCGGTCGTCGACCGGGCCCTCGACTTCGTCGTCCGGTGGCAGTTGGAGGACGGGACGCTGCGCTGGTCGCTCGACGCGACGGGCCGCCCCGAGGGCTACGCGCTGCTCACGGGCTCGTCGTCGGCGTACCACGCCCTGGTGTGCGGGCTCGCCCTGGCCGAGCGGCTCGGGGAGGATCGTCCGGCCTGGCGCGACGCGGCGGCCCGCCTGGGCCACGCCATCGCCCGCCACCCCGGGGCCTTCGCTCCGAAGAACGAGTTCGCGATGGACTGGTACTACCCGGTCCTCGCCGGGGCCCTGACGGGGTCGGCGGCCGAGGCTCGGCTCGACGAGGGCTGGGAGCGTCACGTCATGGCGGGCCACGGCGTGCGGTGCGTCTCGACGAACGACTGGGTGACGGCGGCGGAGACGGCCGAGTGCGTGATCGCCCTCGACGCGGTGGGCCGCACCGGGGCGGCGCTCGACCTCTTCGCCCTCACCTCCCGTCACCGGCGCGAGGACGGGGCCTACTGGACGGGGCTCGCCTATCCCGACGCCGTGACCTTCCCCGATCGGGAGGTCACCAGCTACACCGCCGCCGCCGTCCTGCTCGCCGCCGACGCGCTCACCTCGTCGACCGGGGGCGCCGACCTCTTCCGCCACGGCCGACTCACGGCCCCGGGCGAGATCGCCGAGCCGGGCTGCCGCTCCTAGCGTCGTCGCAGCACGCGCAGCGATCCGGTCGCCGACAGCTCCTCGAATCCGTCCGCGAGCGCGGCCCGGTAGATCTCGTAGGGGGGGCGACCACCGTCGCGCGGGTCGGGGAAGACGTCGTGGATGAGGAGTCGTCCACCCCGGGTGACCTTGGGCGCCCACCCCTCGTAGTCGGCCCAGGCCACGTCCGCCCCGTGGCCCCCGTCGACGAAGAGCAGGTCGAGGGGCTGGGCGAAGTGGGCCGCGACGACCGAGGACTCCCCGACGAGCCCGACGACGCTCGACTCGAGGCCCGCCCGCGCGATCGTCCGCTGCCACGAGGGCAGGGTGTTGAGACGACCGTCGACGGGGTCCACCAGCTCGGCGTCGAAGTGCTCCCAGCCCTCCTGGTT
Source organism: Acidimicrobiaceae bacterium (assembly GCA_027449885.1). Classification (GTDB taxonomy): domain Bacteria; phylum Actinomycetota; class Acidimicrobiia; order Acidimicrobiales; family RAAP-2; genus RAAP-2. Next base: position 90,854 of record DAIDKS010000035.1, on the reverse strand, counting down.
CTCCTCACTGCCGTGGTGGTGGTCGAGGGAGTAGAGGACGCTGCCGGAGGCCGCCGCGGCGGCGCCGAGGTAGACGGCCGACTTGCCGCACCAGGCACCGATCTCGAGCCAGGTGCCCCCCGGGCGCTCCCTCCCGACGTCATGCCCGGCCGCGTGGAGGGCCGCCCCCTCGTCGTCGGGCATGAAGCCCTTGGCCGATCGGGCGACCGCGAGCCAGTCGCTCACCCCCGCACCGCCGAGATCGCGCTCAGGACGCCGAGGACGGCGAAGACCAGGCCCCCGAGCAGGCGCACCGCCTTGAGCGGGACGCGTCGGAGCAGGACGCGTCCGCCGTAGGCGCCGAGCACCGAGATGGCGATCAGGGCGATCGAGGACGCGAAGAACACGTCGAGGGGCTCGTGCGTGCGCGCGGACAGGTTGGCCGCCTGGATCTGGGTGAGGTCGCCGAACTCGCCGACGAAGATAACGGTGAAGGCCGTCGCGATCTCGCGCCGACGCGTGCCCGCGCGCTCGGCGGCCGCCTCGCGCTCGCCCTCCTGCTCCTCCGCCTTCTCGGGGACGAAGAGGAGGTAGCCCGCCCCCGCGAGGAAGAGGGCGGCCACGACGGCCTCTCGCGCTCGCCCCGGCAGCAGCGTGATCAGGCTGCCGGCGGCGGTCGCGATGGCCATCTGGGCGACGAAGGCGCTCGAGGCCCCCGCGACGATCGACGACGGCCGGGCCCGCGTCGACATCACGACCGTCGCGATCATGGTCTTGTCGGGCAGCTCGAGGACGAACATCAGGGCCACGATGCCCAGGAACGTCCCGACGCTCATGGTCTTAGAACTGCTGTCGCACGGCCTCGGCGAAGCGCCGGCCGACCCTCAGCCGCTCGAGTTGCTGGTCCATCGTCGCCGGGTAGCCGCCGGGCACCGGGTGGGCGCGGTGGAAGGCCTCGACCTCGTCGGCGAGCGCCGGATCGGTGAAGAAGGTCGTGATCCCGGCCGCCATGCGCGCGTGGTGGCTCACCGAGAAGCGCGCCACGGCCTCGTCCCAGCGACCGGTGAGGAAGCGCCAGACGGCCGGCCCGGTGTGGGGGTTGGTCATGAGGAGCGGGAGGATCATCGGCCCGTCCTGGCTGCGGAAGTCGCTGAGGCACCGCTCCGCCGCGTCGAGGGCGGTCGCGGGCTCGTTGAAGCCCCGTAGGGCGCTCAGGTAGCGCATCTCCTCCTGCGGCGTCGCGGCGCCCCGGTAGCGCTCGAGGAACGTGGAGTAGTCGCCGGGGCGGTCCTGATCCGCGACGACGCGCAGGATCGTCGCGGCGAGGTCGCCGTCCATGTCGTTCGCCTCGAAGCGGCGAACGGCCTCGGCGCGAACGTCCTCGTCCCGGACGACGAGTCCCATCAGCCCGACGATCGTGGCCCGCAGCTGCGGGGTGAGCTCGCCGTCGCCGGGTCGACGGTCCCAGCCGAGACGGGCGAACTGGGGTGCGACGAGAGTGCGGACCTGCTCGACGACCGTCGCCCGGGCCGCCCCGTCGAGCGCCCTCACCATGTGGTCGACGGCCGCCGCCACGACCGCCCACGGCGTCGGCTCGTCGGCGTCGCCCAGTCCCTGGGCGATGCGGTAGAAGTCACTCCATCCCACGCGTCCGGCGAAGAGGAGGGCCCAGCTGTCGGCGACCAGGGTGGCGCGCTCGAGCTCGTCGAGCTCGGCGATGCGCGGCCCCAGGGCGGCCAGCTCCGCCGCCCCGTACCGGGAGCGGAAGACGCCCGAACCACCGGCGTTCACGACCACCGGCAGGGCCGACGTGACCGCGAGGGGCTCGTCGCCGAGGAGGTGGTGCGACACCTCGCCCCCGTCGAGCGACCGGGTGAGGACCGGGACGAGCCAGCGGTCGCCGATGGCGCCCTTGTTCGCGGGGTCGCCGTAGGTGAAGGGCTCCTGGCGGATGACGCCGTTCTCCAGGGTGACGAGCGGGTGGCCCCCCTGGAGGATGAAGGAGTTCATGATGTCGCGCACCGGCTGTCCCGAGGCCTCCTCGAGGGCGTCCCACAGGTCGGTCGTGACGGTGTTCGCGTAGCTGTGCCGCGTCAGGTAGAGGCGGATGCCGTCGCGGAAGGTCGTGTCGCCGAGGTACTGCTGGAGCATGCGCAGGACCGAGCCACCCTTCTCGTAGGTCAGGACGTCGAACATGCCCTGGGTGTCGTTGGGCGAGATCACCTCGTACTCGATCGGTCGGGTCGAGGTCAGTCCGTCGACGCCGAGGGCGAGGTCCCGCATCGTGATCTGGTCCGGCCAGATCCGCCACGACGGGCGGAAGGCGTCGGTGCACAGGAGCTGCATGAACGTGGCGAAGGCCTCGTTCAGCCAGATCCCCTCCCACCACTCCATGGTGACCAGGTCGCCGAACCACATGTGGGCGAGCTCGTGGTGCACGACCTCGGCCACCCGCTGGATCTCGGCCTGGGAGGCCGTCGCCGGGTCGACGAGGAGCGCGGTCTCGCGGTACGTGATGCAGCCCAGGTTCTCCATGGCGCCGAAGGCGAAGTCGGGGATGGCGACCATGTCGACCTTCTCGCCGGGGTAGGGGATGCCGAAGTAGTCACGGTAGAAGCGCAGGCCGAAGGCGCCGGCCTCGAGCGCGAGGGCGCTCAGGTGGCCCTTGCCGATCGGGTAGACGACCCGCAGGGGGACGCCGTCGACGTCGACGGGCGCCGTCTCCTCGAAGGGTCCGACGACGAAGGCGACCAGGTACGTCGACATCGTCATGGTGGGGGCGAAGCGCACGACGCGCTGGCCGTTGCCGAGGTCGGTGTCGCTCACGACGGGACTGTTGGAGTAGGCGGCCAGGTGGCTCGGCACGGTGAGCGTGCTCTCGAAGGTCGCCTTGAAGGACGGCTCGTCCCAGCAGGGAAAGGCCTGGCGGGCGTCGGAGTGCTCGAACTGCGTCGTCGCGATCACGCGAGTCTCGCCGGCCTCGTCGACGTAGGTGGAGCGGTAGAAGCCCACGAGCTGGTCGTTGAGGATCCCGGTGAAGGCGATCTCCACGACGGCGGGCCCCGCGGGGAGGGGCTCGTCGAAGGTGAAGGTCGCGGTCTCGTAGGTCTCGTCGAGGGTCGCGTCCGTCGAGCGGTGCGCGACGCCGCCCGCGGTCACCGTGGCGGGCTGGAGGGCGAGGTTCTTCGCGTGGAGGGTGAGCGTGGTCGTCGGCTCGGCTACCTCGACGTCGACCTCGACGCGACCGTCGAAACGGGCCGCCTCGAGGTCGGGGGTGAGGAAGATTCGGTAGGCGGAGGGGACGACGGTACGCGCCAAGCGATACGGGTTCGAGCGGGTGGTCATAGGTAGCCAGGTTACGACGAAACGCTCTAGGCTCGCCGAGTGACAATTCCCCCTACGCCGGTCTCCCTGCGCGCCAAGCCGGGTCCGACACGGCTCGCGGTGACGGGAATTGGCAACGCGCTGCTCGACATCATCGCGCGCGACGAGAGCGACGTGTACCACGAGCTCGGCCTCGTCAAGGGGGGGATGACGCTGATCGACGACGACCAGCTGGATCGCTTCTACCAGTCGATGGGCCCGACGATCCAGATGTCCGGCGGCTCGGTCGCCAACTCCATCGCGGGCGTCGCGGCGCTCGGGGGGGCGGCCGGCTACATCGGAAAGGTCGCCGACGACGAGTTCGGTGAACGGTTCACCCACGACCTGCGCGCCCTGGGCGTCGAGCTCGACCTGGCGGTCGCCCTCGACGGCGACGGTGGAACGGGTCGCTGTCACGTCTTCATCACGCCCGACGCCCAGCGGACCATGGCCACCTACCTGGGGGCGTCGAACCAGCTGCGCGTCGACGACATCCGCGAGGACCTCATCGCCCGCTCGGAGATCACCTACGTCGAGGGCTACCTCTACGACCTCCCGCCGGCGAAGGCCGCCATCGCTCGGGTCACCGAGCTGGCCCACCACCACGACTCCATGGTCGCCCTCTCGCTCTCGGACATGTTCTGCGTCGAGCGCCACCGGCACGACTTCCTCGAGCTCGTGACCCACGACGTCGACGTGCTGCTGGCCAACGAGGCCGAGACGATGGCGCTCTTCCAGGCCACCAGCCTCGCGCGGGCCTTCGACGCCATCGACGAGCTCGGCATCCTGGCCGTCGTCACGCGAGGACCGCGGGGGGCCGACGTGGTCACGCCGGCCGGCGTCGTGGAGGTGCCGGCGCGAGACGTCGAGCACGTCGTCGACCAGAACGGTGCGGGCGACATGTTCGCCGCCGGATTCCTCTACGGTCTCGCTCGCGGCGACGACCCGGTCGAGGCCGCGGCGCTGGGCTCGCTCTGTGCGGGGGAGATCATCCAGCACCTGGGCGCGCGACCCGAGGTCGACCTCGAGCTCCTGGCGATCGAGGCCGGACTTCTCTAGAGCCCGAGGGCGTCGAGTCTCGCGTCGAGTTCGGCCGTCTTGCGCGTCTCGTCGCGCACCCACGCGACGGCGATCGGGATGCAGAGGGCGAGCATCAGCGCGTCGCCCCCGATCCACATGATGGCGCCCCCGAAGTGCACGTTGGCCAGGATCGATGCGGACGTCGAGCCCGCCGGGGCGAGGGACCGGTAGGCGGGGAAGGGGTTGTGCGAGCCCATGGCCAGGGCGAGCCCGGTGAAGGTGTCCACCGGGACGGCCGCCATCACGTAGATGAGGCGTAGGCCCGGCGCGATGCGCCGACCCTCTTCGAGCCCGAAGGCGGTTCGGAAGAAGTCGTAGCCCACCGCCAGGAAGGCGACGTGCTCCAGCTGGTGAATCCAGTCGTGCCGCAGCATCTCGTTGTAGAGGCCGGTCAGGTGGGCGACGGGGATGAAGACGAAGTAGAGGGCGAAGGCGACCAGCGGGTGGAGGAGGGTCGTCATCACCCGACCGTCGAGGAGCCGCGCCGTGCGCGATCCGCCCACGGCGCGCAGCAGGTCGAGCGGGGCGGAGAGGGCGAACAGGGGGGCGGCGACCATGATCAACAGCAGGTGCTGGATCATGTGGTCGCTGAAGTAGACGGAGTCGAAGACCCCGACGACCGACTCGACGGCGAGGAACGTGACGAGCATCCCGGCGATGAAGGCGCCGCGCCGTCCGCGCGACCAGCCCGGCACGCGGTGGGCGCCCACCAGGTAGGCAACGGTCGCCACCACCATGATCGCAATCCCTACCGGATCGATCTGGAATTGCGTCACGTCGCGCCAGACGAACGGGGTCACGACAGCCACCGATCGAGTCTACGGTCACGTCCGGTCCGTCACCCGGTGACGGACGACCGAGCCCGTCGTTAGGATGGCCGTCGTGAAGTCGAAGTGGTTCGGCGCGCGCGCGCTCACCCTGCACGTGGCGCTGGTCGCGTGGCTCGTGATGTGCGCCCTCGCCGCGTGGTGGCAGGTCGGGCGGGCGGTCGCGGGGAACTCGCTCAGTTTCCTGTACTCGATCGAGTGGCCCATGTTCGGCGTCCTCGGCGTCCTCGGGTGGTACGCGCTGCTCAACCTCGATCGCGTGAGCGAGGAGGACCACCTCGAGCGTGCCCGCTACGAGGAGCGCATGCGGGCCGAGGCCCGAGCGGCGCGCGAGCGCGACGTCGACGAGGACCCGGAGCTCGCCGCCTACAACGACCACCTCGCCGAGCTGGCCGCTCGTCCGAAGCGCCGGCTCTGGGGTCACTAGTGGAGGCGGCCTTCCGTCGCTACCGAGCGATGTCGTTCGTCACCGGAACGACGCTCATCCTGCTCACGTTGTTCCTCATCCTGCACACGGTCGACCTCTCCCTCTGGACGCACCTGAAGGCCGTGGTGACCGTCGTCGGGATCGGTCACGGCGTGGTCCTCTACCCCATCTACATGATCATGTGCTTCCAGTTCGCCCTGAAGGCCCGCCTGCACGTCGGACTGCTCGTGCTCATGCTGCTCGCCGGCTTCGTCCCGGGTCTGGCCTTCTACATGGAGCACCTCGTGGCCGTTCGCACCGCCCCCCAGCGGCTCTCGTGAATCCCTGGCTCGGGCGCCGGGTCATCAACTTCGCTCACCAGGGCGGGTCGTTCGAGGGTCCCTCGTCGACCCTCGCCGCGATCGAGGGGGCGATGGCGGCCGGGGCGAACGCCGTCGAGCTCGACGTGCACGCGACCCGTGACGGCGTGCTCGTCGTCTGCCACGACGAGACGGTGGATCGTACGACGGACGGGTCGGGTGAGATCGCGTCGCTCGACCTCGCCGAGGTCCGACGCCTCGACAACGCCTACTGGTTCATCCCCGGCGACACGGTCACTCCGGGGCGACCGCCGGGCGACTACCCGTGGCGCGGCCGCGGGCCCGACGATCGGCGCTTCGGCGTCGCGACGCTCGACGAGGTCCTCGCGAGCTTTCCCGACGTCGTGGTCAACCTCGACATCAAGCGGACCGATCCCGACGTCGTCCCCTACGAGTCGGCCCTCGCGGATCTCCTGCGGCGCCATCGCGCGAGCGATCGGGTCATCGTCGCCTCGTTCCACGACGTGGCGATTCGCCGGTTTCGCGAGCACGCGCCCGGCGTCGCGACGGCCGCGGCCACCGACGAGGCTCTGCGCTGGTACGGGTCGATCGGGTCCGGTGAGCCGTGGGTGCCGCCCGCGCAGGTGCTCCAGATCCCGATGGATCTCGGCGATCAGCGAGTGGTGACGCCCGACCTCGTGCTGGCGGCGCACGCCCATGGTCTCGCCGTCCACGTGTGGACGGTCAACGGCGAGTCGGCGATGGAGGAGATGCTCGACGCGAACGTCGACGGCGTCATCTCCGATCGGCCCTCGAGGCTGGCCGAGGTCCTGGAGCGCCGCGGCGCGACGTGGCGCTCGGCGTGATCAGCCGCGACCGCAGTTCGGCTTCTTGCCGTGGTTGGCCTTCTTCTTTGCGCGCAACTTGCGCTTCACGGTCCGCTTCGACATAGGTGACAATCTTAGTACGGCGGCGAGGTGGTCGCGCCGACGACGGGAGGCCGATGGACGGGGAGCATCGCGGGGGCGGTCGGTTGGTGCTGGTGGCGACGCCGATCGGCAACCTGGGCGACCTCTCGGATCGCGCGCGACGCGAGCTCGAGCGCGCCGACGTCATCTACTGCGAGGACACGCGGCGCACGCGCGTCCTGCTCAGTGCCGTCGGGATTCCCGCGGGCGGGCGCCTCAGGACCCTCAACGACCACACCGAGTCCGAGGTGGCCCCCGAGGTCCTCGCCCGCGTCGGCGCGGGTGAGGAGGTCGCGCTCGTCAGCGACGCCGGCACCCCGGGGGTGAGCGATCCGGGGGTGCGAGTCGTCGCGGCCGCGGCGGCGGCCGGGCTGGCGATCACCATGGCCCCGGGGCCGAGTGCGCCGGTGATGGCGCTCGTCCTGAGCGGTCTGCCCACGGATCGTTGCGTGATCGAGGGGTTCGTCCCGCGTCGCGCGGGCGACCGGACCCGGCGCATCGAGGAGTGGCGACGCGAACGGCGCACGATCGTCGCCCTGGAGTCACCGCAGCGCCTCGCCGTCACGTTGGAGGAGATCGCGCTCCTCGACCCGGCGCGCCGCGCCGCGGTGTGTCGGGAGCTCACGAAGGTGCACGAGGAGGTGCGACGTGGCACGGTGGCCGAGCTCGCCGCCTGGGCGGCTCAGGGCGAGGTCCGCGGCGAGGTCGTCCTGGTCCTCGCCGGGGTGTCCGCCCCGGAGGCCAGTGACGAGATGGTGGCGGACGCCCTGCGCGAACGACTCGCTCGCGGCGAACGGGTGGGGGAGGCCGCGACCGCCGTGGCGTCCGAGTTGGGGGTCCCGCGTCGGCGCGCCTACGAGGCGGCGCTCGAGCTGCGTCGCGAGGAGTGAGAACCCGGTCGTTACGCTAGGACGATGGGCCGGTTCTACATCACCACCCCGATCTACTACGTGAATGACGTCCCGCACGTCGGCCACGCCTACACGACGCTCAACGCCGACGCGCTGGCGCGGTGGCATCGACTGGTCGGCGACGACACGTTCTTCCTGACCGGGACGGACGAGCACGGTCAGAAGGTCGCCGACGCCGCGGCGAAGAACGGCGTCGCGCCGCGCGAGTGGACGAACCAGACGTCGCGACGCTTTCGCGACGCCTGGGACGCCCTCGACGTCTCCTACGACGACTTCATCCGCACCACCGAGCCGCGTCACTACGAGAGCGTGCAGGCCTTCCTCGGCCGGATCTACGAGAACGGGTACATCTACAAGGACGTCTACCGCGGCCTCTACTGCGTGAGCTGCGAGGACTACTACACGCTCGAGGCGAGCCACGAGGGTGCGTGTCCCGTGCACGGACGGCCGCTCACCGAGATGGAGGAGGAGAACTGGTTCTTCCGTCTCAGCGCCTTCGAGGACCGCCTGCGGGAGTACTACGACGAGCACCCGGGATTCGTCACGCCCGAGACCAAGCGCAACGAGGCCTACTCCTTCATCAAGGGGGGGCTGCGCGACATCTCGATCACGCGCACCTCGATCGACTGGGGAGTGCCCGTACCCTGGGATCCCGCGCACGTCTTCTACGTCTGGTACGACGCGCTCATCAACTACCTGACGGCGCTCGACTACGGCCGCGACGCCTCGCGCGTGGACGCGTGGTGGCCGGCCTCCCACCACCTCATCGGCAAGGAGATCATCCGCTTCCACTGCGTGTGGTGGCCGGCGATGTGCATGGCGGCCGGCCTGGAACCGCCCCATCACGTGCAGGTGCACGGGTGGCTGCTCGTCGGCGGGCAGAAGCTGTCGAAGACCATGGCCGCCGAGGGGACCGTGCGGCTCACCGACATCGCCCCGGTGGTCCTCACGGACGAGTTCGGCGTCGACCCGGTCCGCTACTACCTGCTGCGCGAGACCGCACTCGGCAACGACGGCGAGTTCTCCTACGAGGGCATCGCCCACCGCTACAACACGGACCTCGCGAACAACCTCGGGAACCTGGTGTCCCGGGTGGCGACCGTGGTCGCCACGAAGTGCGGCGGCGTCGGCCCGGCTCCCGACGCCTCGTCGGAATTGGCGGGTGAGGCCCGTCAGACCGTCGAGGCCGCGCGGGCCGCGTGGGAGCGGTTCGCGCCGCACGCCGCGCTCGAGGCGACGTGGGGGCTGATCGGTGCGACCAACGCCTACCTCGAGCGCCACGCGCCCTGGAAGATGGAGCCGGGACCGGCGCTCGAGCGCGTGCTGGGTGACGCCCTCGAGGTGCTACGACTCGTCGCGGTTCTCGTCGGGCCGGCGATGCCCGGCGTCGCCGCGGAGATCTGGTCACGGCTCGGGCTGACCGGATCGCCGAGCGACGAGCGCGCCGACGTCGCCCTGGTGTGGGGACGCTATCCGGGTGGGCTCAGCGTGGTGAAGGGCGCCCCCCTCTTTCCCCGCATCGAGGGGGCGCGATGAGCGGCTGGACGGACGCCCACTGCCACCTCCAGGAACAGTTCCTGCGCGGCGACGAGGCGGCGACCGACGCGATCCGCTCCACGCTGGAGCGGGCTCGCGACGGCGGCGTCGACCGCGTCGTGGTCGTGGGCACGGACGCGGCGACCTCCCGGGAGGCCGTCGCCCTGAGCGAGGCTCCGTCACCGATCGAGGTCTTCGCGGTCGTGGGGCTGCACCCCCACGAGGCGACGAGCGACCTGACGCCCGTCGCCGAGCTGGCCCGCCGGCGGCACCCCCGAGTGGTGGGAATCGGGGAGACCGGACTCGACTACTTCTACGAGCACTCGCCGCGCAGCGCCCAGCGTCGGGCCTTCGCCGAGCAGATCGCCCTGGCCCACGAGCTCGACCTGGCCCTCGTCATCCACGCCCGGGACGCCTTCGACGACCTGGTCGACGTCCTCGGGAGCGAGGGGGTGCCGCCCCGAACCGTGATCCACTGCTTCACCGGGGGGCCCGACGACGCCCGCCGGTGCCTGGATCTCGGCTGCGACATCTCGGTGGCCGGGGTCGTGACGTTCAAGAACGCCGAGATCCTGCGCGAGGCCGTGCGGCTCGTGCCCCTCGAGCGACTCCACGTGGAGACCGATAGCCCGTTCCTCGCCCCGGTGCCCCACCGCGGTCGGGCGAACGAGCCGGCCCTCGTGCGCGTGGTGGGGGAGTTCGTCGCCGCGTTGCGCGGGGAGGACCCCGACGAGGTGCGCGAGCGCACCCGGGCCAACACGGCGCGGCTGTTCAACTTGTGATCATGTGATCACGGCTGTGACCTGCCATGACGTCAGATCATCGCTCCTTCTGGTTGCCCCCGGGGCCTCGGTTGCCTAGCGTAGAGGCGGGACGTGAACGAACGGCCCGTTGTCCCTGCGGAAGGTGGAGAACTGAGGACATCGATCGGCCGGGCGCCTCGGCGCTCGGCGACGTTCGTGGTGGGCGGCGTCGTTGCCACCGCCCTGTTTGCGTCCCCGGTGGGGGCGGCGGGCGGTCACGCGCCGACGCGGATGCCCCAAGTGGTGGGAGCGAGCAAGGCGGCCGTCTTCGTCGCCATGAGTCGCGCCGGTCTCTACTTCCGAACCGTGGGTCCCGCGAACTGGAACGTCGCCGTCGGTGAGACGCCCGCGGCGGGGGCACTCGTCCCGTGGCACTCCACCGTCATCGTCCGCACCGCGGTCCGTACGACGAGCCCGTCGACGGCGACGACCACCATGCCCGACGTCCTGTACCGGACGCGCGCGGAGACCTACGCCGCGATGCGGGGCGCCAACCTCTACTTCCGCACCGTCGGACCCGCCAACTGGAACATCGTCACCGGGCAGAATCCGCGACCGGGGACGGCCCTAGCAGCCCGATCGACCGTGACGGTGGTGACCGCGGTCGTGCGCACCAGCTCGCCCACCGGCACCACGCGCATGCCGAGGGTCCTCCACGACACCCGATCCGCCGCCTACGTCGCCCTGGCGCGAGCGGGTCTCTACTTCGTCACGCACGGTCCCGCCAACTGGCGTTACGTCACGGCGCAGAATCCTCGACCCGGCGTCGTGGTCGCCTGGCACTCCACGGTCGTTCTCGCGACGGCCCTCGCCCTGCCGGCGCCGCGTCCTCGACCACGGCCGACGCCCGCACCGGCGACGACCACCCGCGTGCCGTCGGTCGTGGGGATGCCCCGCGCGTTGGCCCTCGCGACCCTCGCTCGGGCCGGGCTCCGGGTGCACCTGCAGGGCCCCGGAGCGACGAACGGGACGTGGACCCGTGCGACGGCGCAGAACCTCGTGGCCGGGAGCGTCGTGCGTCGGGGCACGGTGATCGTCGTCGACACCACGCGACCGGCGACGCCGCCCACCACGACCACGACCACGACGACCACGACGACGACCACCACCACCGTGCCCGGGTCCCCGGGCGAGACGACGACGGCACCGCCGACGACGCTGCCGCCCACCACGACGACCGCCGCGCCGCCGACCACGACGACGACCGCGCCGCCGGCCCGCGAGCGCGTCGGGATCGCGACCTGGTACTCGTACATTCCGGGGCAGTGCGCCACCTCGTACCTGCCCAAGGGGACCCGCATCACCGTCACGGACCTCGCGAGTGGCCGATCGATCCAGTGCGTGGTGACCGATCGGCAGGCCTACTCGCCGGGACGAGTCGTCGACCTGTCGGAGACCCAGTTCAGCGAGCTCGCTCCGCTGTGGCAGGGAGTGGTGAAGGTCCGGGTCACCTGGTGACCCACTCGCCCAGCCGACTGCGGGCCCTCCTCGAGTCCCACGGGCTCAACCCGTCGCGCGCGCTCGGACAGAACTTCGTGGTCGACGCCAACACGGTGCGGCGCATCGCGCGCCTGGCGGGGATCGGCCCCGGCGACGTCGTCCTGGAGATCGGGGCGGGACTCGGCTCCCTCACCCTCGCCCTCGCCGAGACCGGTGCTGAGGTCCACGCCCTCGAGGTCGACCGCTACCTGTTGGCTCCGCTGCGCGAGGTGCTCGCCGGCACCGACGTCACCCTGCACCACGGTGACGCCCTCCGGGTGGACGTGGCGGACCTCTGCGGGGATCGTCCCGTGATCGTGGTCGCGAACCTCCCCTACAACGTGGCGACACCCGTCGTGCTGCGACTGCTCGAGAGTCAGCCCACGGTCCGGCGCCTGCTCGTCATGGTCCAGTACGAGGTGGGTCAGCGACTCGCGGCCAGCCCGGGCGACGAGGCCTTCGGGGCCGTCTCGCTGCGCGTCGACTACTTCGCCGAGGCCCGAGTCGTCGGGCGGGTCGGCCCCGCCGTCTTCCATCCCCGTCCGCGCGTCGACTCGGCCCTGGTCGAGATCGTGCGACGTCCTCGGGTGGCCGTCGACCCCGAGTGGGTGGAGGAGGCGGAGCTGTTCGCGGTGATCCACGAGGCGTTCGCCCACCGCCGCCAGATGCTGCGACGGACCCTCGGACACTGGGCCACCGAGGAGACCTTCGCGCGCGCCGGCGTCGAGCCGACGCGGCGACCCGAGGAACTGGGCCTGGAGGAGTTCGCTCGATTGGCGGCCGAGCGGTGACCACCCTGCGGGCCCCGGCCAAGTTGACCTGGTACCTGGAGGTGACGGGACAGCGCGCCGACGGCTACCACGAGCTGCGCAGCGAGATGACGACGCTCGCCCTGGCCGACGAGCTCGACGTGAGCGAGGGGGACGGTCTCGTGGTGAGCGGTGACTATCCCGCCCCGGCGGGCGAGGACAACCTGGTTCGCCGGGCGCTGGCCCTCGTCGGGCGACGCGCTCGCGTCGCCCTGGTGAAGCGCATCCCGCCCGGTGGGGGGCTCGGCGGCGGCAGCGCCGACGCCGGCGCGATCCTGCGCTGGGCCGGCGGGGTCGACCCGCGACGGGCCGTCGCCCTGGGCGGGGACGTGCCGTTCTGCCAACTCGGCGGTCGGGCACTCGTCGAGGGGGTGGGCGAGGTGCTGACCCCCCTGCGCTTCGTGGAGCGTTCCGTCACGCTGATCCTCGCCGACGTCGGCGTCTCGACGGCCGACTGCTACCGCGCCTACGACGAACTGGTCGCCGACGGACGACGTCCGACGGGGCGCAATCATCTCGAGCCAGCGGCGCGTCAGGTCGAGCCACGCGTCGGGAGGCTCCTCGATTGGGCTCGGGCCACCTACGGGGAGGTCACGCTCGCGGGATCGGGATCGACGCTCTTCGTGGACCGCCACGTGGAGCCCGGACGGACGTCGTGGGACGTGACCGGCCCGGACGGGGCGGTCCACCTGCTGCAGACGACGACGAAGCCCTAGGAGCTACTTGCCGGCGGCGCGACGCTGGAAGCGGGTCCGCTTCAGCATCTTCTTGTGCTTCTTCTTGCGCATGCGCTTACGGCGCTTCTTGATCAGAGATCCCATGGCTCGTAGAACTCTAGTCGGTCGGCGGGTCCCCGGGCCAGGCTCAGGGCTGGACGTCGGCGACGCGCTCGATGGCGAGAGCCTGACGGGGGCATCCGCGCACGGCGTAGCGCGCGGACTCGAGCGCCGCGAGGTTGGAGAGGGGAACCGGCGTCGGCGAGATGATCGGGTAGCCCCACTCGTCCAATCGCACGAGGTCCGGGGCGAGCTCGACGCAGTGACCGAAGCCGTCGCAGAGGATGGGGTTCACCTTGAGGACGAAGCCTCCGATGCGGCGCCTCACTCCCATACGAGCTCCTCTTCTCGCTCGAGCGCGGGGACGGCGGCGAAGTGGCGGGTCGAACGGGCGGCCGCACAGGGAACGCCGCTGGCGTGCTCCTCGACGTGGTCGGCGAAGACGCGCAGCGCGGATCGCACGAGGCGGACGACGCCGTCGGGATGGCGACAGGCGCCCCGCCCCTCGACCACGCCGCAGCGTTCGAGGAGCCGGTCGTGGGCCGCGGTGGCGTCCCGGGCGTCCAGGGTCAGTCGCTGGAGGTCGTCGGCGATCGCCGGCAGCCCGAAGGCGCAGGGTCCGCACTGACGGGCGCTCTCGTTGGCCATCCAGCGGGCGATGCGCGTCGTTTCGGCGAGTCCGCACGCTCCGCGGGGCAGCACGATGATGATGCCGGCCCCGACGGTGGCGTCGAGCGGCCCGAGCGACTCGTTCGCGTAGGGCACGTCGATGTTGCGGCCGTCGAGCCAGGCTCCGCCGTAGCCACCGAGCAGGACGGCTTGCGGGTCCGTATCGGCCCCCGCGGCCGCGAGGACGGTGCGCAGGGGTGTCCCGAGGGCGACCTCCATCACCGTCGGGCGTGTCACGGCTCCCGAGACGGAGACGAGGGTCGACCCGGGACTCGTCGGCGTGCCGATGGATCGGAACCACTGGCCGCCGTAGCGGGCGACGAGGCCGACGTGGGCGCAGGTCTCCGCGTTGTCGAGCAGGACGGGCGCGTGGCCGATGCGCAGGATGTGCGGGCGACGCGGCCGGTACTGGGGCAGGGACTCGTTGTCGTCGAGCCAGTGCACGAGGGCCGACTCCTCGCCGGCGACGTAGCGCCAGGGAGGGGTGTGGAGCTCGAACTTCGCCCCGCGTAGCGTGCGGCGCTCGCGCTCGTGGATCGCGTGGCTGAGGTGGTTGACGGTGGCGGGGTTGTCGCGCGACACGGCGACGACGATGTGCTTCGCCCCGATGGCCGCCGCCAGGTACTCCGCGCCGTCGAGCACGAGGTGGGGGTTGGCCGCGAGGAGGGTGCGGTCCTTGTGCGCCGCGGGTTCCCCCTCCATCGCGTTCACGACGACGAACTTCGAGTGACCCCGCTGGTCGCGCAGGAGCTTCGCCTTGCGGAAGGTCGGGAAGGCCGCTCCGCCTCGACCCGTGAGCCCGGAGGCCTCGAGCTCCTCGAGGAAGGCCGGGACGGGTCGCGCGAGGCCGAAGACGTCGTCGTGCTCGGCCAGGCTGAGCGGACGCCCACTGGCGGCCGCGAGAACCCGGGGGAGGGACGTGGCGTCGATCATCGCCGACCTCGTCGGCTCGGCCGCGCACCGCGCGGGAAGACCCCACCGGTCTCCGTGGGCCGGGCGGCGCCCCCCGCGACGTCGCGGCGAGCGTTGTCGGCCGCGGGGCGGGACGCGTCGCGGCGTCGGGCCGACGGCGGAACGGCGTCGGGTTCGATGCGCGGGCGCGAGACGACCCGGTTGGGCTGGCGCTCGGGTTCGACGACGGCCCCGAGCGGGGAGAGGGCGGTGCGTCCGGCGGCCCGAGCGGGCCGCGCGGCGAATCGCCACACCCCGGCCCCGGCACCGATGGCCGCGCTCGCCAGGACGACGACGAAGCCGATGCCGTGCCGGGAGTCGGTGCCGGTGAGGAAGGCGTGGATCACCGCGACGGCGTAGGCCATCCAACTGAACCAGTGGATGAAGCGCCAGGAGGAGTTCGCGATGCGCGTCTTCGCGAGGCTGGAGATCCACACCGCGATCATCAGGTCGAAGGCGATCGTGCCCAGGGCGACCGGAACGCGCTTGTAGCTCGAGATGAAGGGGATGACGGCCGAGAGGACGCCGGTGGAGACGAAGCTGTCGACGACGGTCGTGAGGATGTGGATGCCGAGGAAGACGATGGCGACCGACGAGACCGTCCGGTGGATCTCGTTCAGCTCGAAGCGCCCGACCGTGCTGCCGCCGACGCGGTTGGCGACGAGGGCTCCCAGCGCGACGACCATCGTGAACAGGACCAGGACGACCAGTCCCGTCGCGCGTGTCGTGTACCACAGGTACGGCGAGGTGAGGGCTATCACGCGCGACTCCCTTCGTCGTGGGGCCAACCGCCGACGTAGTCCACGGTACCGTCCCGGCGCACCAGACGGCCGGACCAGCCGGCCTGGGCCAGGTGGAAGTCGGCGTCGACGTCGCGGATGAGCGTGGCGGTCGCGAAGGCGTTGGCGTGCACGCACGAGTCCGCGGCCACGGTGGCCGCTCGGTACGGCCCGTCGGCCGGACGCCCGGTCCGCGGGTCCATGATGTGGCCGACGGTGCGACCGGCCACGTCCCAGGTGCGCACGGCGGTCGAGGAGGTGGCGATCCCGCCACCGCTCACCGCGACGCGCGGCTCGTCGCCGTAGATCTCCAGTCCCGTCGCGATGCCGACGACCCAGGGGCCCTCGGCGCTGGCGCCGCGGACCGCGACGTCGCCGCCGATCTCGACGACGACCGAGCCCCGGGTCGCCACGTCGTCGGCCACGAGGTCGGCGGTCAGCGCCTTCGCCGTCGCTCCCAAATCCAGCTGGCAGCCGGCGAGCAGGCGCACGGTGCCGGCCTCGTCGTCGACCTCGATCGCGTCGAGGGGGGAGGCGACGGGGGGCCGAGCGGGCTCGTGGTCGCGGCCGGCGCGACGCACGGCGTCGTAGTCCTCGTCGTAGCCCCACGCGAGCAGGGTCGGCAGGATCGTCGGAGTGCAGAGGCCGTCCGTTCGGTGGGCGGCGTCGAGGGCTGCCGCGAGGGCGCGTCGAAACGTCTCGGACACGGGCGTCGCTCGACCCTCGGCGTGATTGAGGCGGCTCACGTCAGAGTCCTCGCGAAATCGATTGCAGGCGTCGTCCACGTGATGGATCCAGTGCCAGAGGCGCTCGTTCGCGAACGGGGCGACGCTCGAGTCGGCGACGTGCACCGAGCCCGTCATGCCCCAGACGCGAAACTCCACGAGCTAGTAGCAGACGGTGTTGCCGGACGGCGTCGAGTAGCACGTCGTCGTGGTGGTCACCGGTGCCGTGGTCGGAGGCGTGTAGGTCGTCGTCGGAGCCGCCGTCGTCGGAGTGGTCGCGGGAGCAGCGGGCGTGCTCGCCGACGAGTGGGTCGTCGTCGGCGGCGTGGTCGCCGGCGTCGTCGCGGGTGTGGTCGCCGGCGTCGTGGCGGGTGTCGACCCCGCGGCGGCGCCCGTTGACCCAACGGTCGTCGGGGCCGCGCCACCGGTCGCGGCACCGGCGGGCAGCGGAACCGTCGTGTAGGGCTTCGCGATGCTCGCGGCGTAGCCGACGAAGAGGCCGGACGCGAGGCCCGACCCAATGAGGACCGACTGGGTCAGGCGACGGACGCGGGCGAAACGACGGTCGCGTTGGTGAGTGCTACGGGAGTGTGTGCGCATAGAAACTGTGTCCTACAGTCTGACAGCACGTTCTTAAGTCCCCGTCCGCGGGGACTAAGAAAACGGAAAGAATCCGCTACTCGGTCGCCGTCGGCAGCGTCATGGTGAAGCGAGCACCCCCGAGGTCGGGGTCGCGGTCGACCCGCACCGAGCCGTCGAACTCGTTGACGACCTGAGCGACGATGGAGAGGCCCAGGCCCGAGCCGGGCAGCGAGCGTGCCGAGGGCGCTCGCCAGAACCGGTCGAAGATGTGGAGGCGGTCCGCCTCGTTCACGCCCGGTCCCGAGTCGGACACGGTCACGACGCCGAAGCGCGAGCTCACCGCGATGCGACCACCGGCGGGCGTGAACTTGATCGCGTTGGTGAGCAGGTTGCTGATCGCCCGCACCAGGCGGTCTCGACGTCCCGCCACGAGTGACGGCTCGACGTCGACGTCGATCGTGATGTCTTTGATCCGGGCGTAGGTGCGGGCCGTGTCCACGCACTCGTCCACGCACTCGTCGAGTCGTAGGGCCACCACGGCGCCCTCGCTGCGCTCCCCTCGGGAGAGCTCGGCGAGGTCGGCCACGAGAGAGGCGAGCTCGTCGACCTGGGTGACCATGTCCTGGGTCAGCTGGGTGAGGTCGTCCGTGTCGAGGTCGCTCGCGCGTGACAACACCTGCGCGTTCGTGCGCAGGCTCGTCAGGGGTGTGCGGAGCTCGTGGCTCGCGTCGAGGACGAGTTGGCGCTGGAGCGTCTCGCTCTGCTCCACCGAGTTCATGAGTCGATTGAAGACGCGCCGGAGACGTCCGAGCTCGTCGGCGCCGCCCTCGTCGATGCGCTGGGACAGGTCGTTGCCCTGGGCGAGCTCCTCGATGTCGTCGGCGACGTCCTCGAGCGGTCGCAGCGCCGCGCGGGCCAGCGCGAAGCCGAGGAGCAGCGCGGTCAGCAGCGCGATCCCCCCCGTCACGAGAAGGGTCCGGACCAGGCTGCGCAGCTCGATCGCCTGGCCGGTGATGTTCACCACGAAGATCTCGGCCGAGGTGGTGGGGACCTGGCAGAGCCCCGTCGAGCAGGCCACGATCGAGTTGGCGGGCAGCGGCACGATGAGCTCGCGATACGTGGCGCCCCCGAAGGAGACCGTGCGCAGGGTCTGGGCGCCGTTGCCCTTGGCGGCGTCGCGGATCGTCGCGTCGATCGGCACGTTCGATCGCGGCACGGTCTGTCCGCTGGCGAGCACCAGCTCGAAGAAGGTTCCCGTTACGTGGTTCTCGTCACCGACCGGGTGCGAGGTGGGGGATTGGGCCGCCTGCAGGAGCGACTCGTCGACGCTGCGCAGCAGGGCGTTGCGCGTGGTGAGGAAGGACGCCAGGCCCGCGAGGATCACCGCCACCGCGGCGACCGCGATGACCGATCCGATGACGCGGAAGCGGAAGGTCACGACGAGCGCAGCGCGTAGCCGACGCCGCGGACGGTCTGAATCAGCCGCGACTCGCCGTCCTCCTCCAGCTTCCGGCGGAGGTAGCCGATGTAGACCGCGAGCGAGTTCGTCCCGGAGTCGAAGGTGTACCCCCACACGAGATCGAGGATCTGGTCGCGGGTGAGCACCTGGCGGGGGTGGTGCATGAGCAGCTCGAGCAGGTCGAACTCGATCTTCGTCAAGTCGATCCTACGGTCGCCCCGAAAGACCTCGCGCGTCTGGGGGTTGAGGGTGAGGTCGTCGAAGCGCAGCACCGCGTCCTCGCCGTCGGCGACGCTGTGGCGGCGTAGGAGGGCGCGCAGCCGTGCCAGGAGCTCGGCCAGGTCGAAGGGCTTAACCAGGTAGTCGTCAGCCCCGACGTCGAGGCCCTCGACGCGGTCGTTCACGGCGTCGCGCGCCGTCAGCATCAGGATCGGTGTCGCGTCGCCCGCTCGACGGATGCGCCGGCACACCTCGAGCCCGTCGATGTCGGGCAGCTGGAGGTCGAGGACGATGGCGTCCGGAGCCCGTAGTTGGATGGCCTTCAGGGCACTCGTCCCGTCGGGGAAGAGCTCGACGTCGTAGTTCTCCATGCGCAGGGCCCGGCCCAGGGCGGTCCGAATGGCCCCGTCGTCGTCGACGATCGCGATGTAGGAGTTGGCACTGGCGGTCACGGCACTCTCTTTCGCCCACCTCACGTTCTAGTGTGGCGGACGGGTATAAGCCGAGACCGCTGATTCACTAAGAACATCGTGAGGCCGAGCCCGTGGTGGCGGGTAGTTCAACCGGCAGAACAGCGGACTTTGGATCCGAAGGTTGGAGGTTCGAGCCCTCCCCCGCCAGCTCAGGAGAGCGGGTCACGCCCCGCTCTCGCGCAGGACGTCGGCGAGGATCTCGGCGAGCACGAGCGGCTGGTCGCCCTGGACCGAGTGGCCCGAGCCCTCGACGCGCACGACGCGCGCGTGGGGGGCCCGCCGACGGAACTCGGCCTCGTCCGCGTCGTCGACGACCGAGCCGGGTCCCATCGCGCGGACCAGGGTCACCGGAACGGACACCTGGCCGAGGCGGTCCCAGAGGTCCGCGATGTCGGGCGCCGCGAGATCGGTCGGGACCGCGCGCTGGTGGCGCCAGCGCCACGTCCCGTCCGACTGGCGCACCGCGTTGTGGAGGATGCCCCGGCGCAGCGACGAGACGGACCGTGTCGGGTTGTACGCGACGGTGCGCTCGAGGAGCGCGTCGAAGTCGGGGAAGGTCGCCGGTCCGTTCACGAAGTCCGTGATGTGGCGCGCCTTGTGCTCGTCGACCCCGGGCGTGATGTCGATCATGACCAGGTGCGCGACGAGGTCGGGGCGATGATCGGCGACGAGCAGGGCCGTCAGGCCCCCGAGCGACATGCCGACGAGGGGTCGCCCGGGACCCGTGACCTCCTCGAGGGCGATGGCGACGTCGCGGGCGTGCTGATCGATCGCGGACGCGCCGCGGGGAGCGTCGTCGGAGTGGCCGTGTCCGGGCAGGTCGAAGGCGACCAGGGGGCGCCCGAGGGCCAGGGCCACGGTGTCGAAGGTGTGGGCGTTCTGGGCCCCCCCGTGCAGCAGGGAGATCTCGGGGGCGTCGTCACCCCAGCGCAGCGCGCTCATGAGGCGCAGCCCGTCCACGGCGACGAAGAGCCGTCGCACCGTCGGGATCGGGACCGCGAGGTCCCACTCCGCGAGGTTCTCGTGCAGGTAGCCGAACTCGTCGTAGTCGCCCACGACGGAATCGTACGACTAGGACTCCGCGCCCGCCTTCTGGGCCGCCACCTGACGGTGGACGTCCTCCATGTCGATCTCGCGAACCTTGCCGATGAGGTCCTCGAGGGCGCGAGCCGGCAGGGCGCCGGCCTCGGCGTAGAGCACCACCTGCTCGCGGATGATCATCAGCGTCGGTATCGAGTAGATGTTGAACGCCTGGGCCAGCTGCGGCTGGGCCTCGGTGTCGACCTTCGCGAAGACGATGTCCGAGTGCGTCTCGGACGCCGCCTCGAACACCGGGGCGAAAGAGCGGCACGGCGCGCACCACGCGGCCCAGAAGTCGATCAACACGATGTCGTTCGACGACACGACCTCGTCGAAGGTCTCAGCCGTCAGTGCCACTGTCGCCATCTCGCCACCCGTTCCCTCGTTGGTACGTCAAGTATACCCCCCTGGGTATGAGGCGTGACCCTCGCGGGCCGCTCGGCGAGAATCGTGGGGTGCCCCGCCCCTTCGTCGCCGTGATCCTCGCCGCCGGCGAGGGGCGCCGGATGGGCTCGACCCTCCCCAAGCCGCTCCACGAGGTCGCGGGGAGGCCCATGATCGACTACGTGCTCGACGCCGTCGACCTGGACGGTCGACGCGCGACCGTGGTCGTCGTCGGTCACGGGGGCTCGGCCGTCGCCGACGTGGCCCGCCACCACCCGACCCCGGGGGTCGTCACCGTGGTCCAGGCCGAGCAGCTGGGCACGGCTCACGCGGTGGCGACGGCCCTCGACGCCGTGACCGCGGCGCTCGACGGCGACGACGGCGACGTGCTCGTGGCCCTCGGCGACACGCCCCTGTTGCGGGCGCCGACCCTCGCCGCCCTGCTCACCGAGCACGGGCGCCGGGGGGCGGACGTCACGGTGCTGAGCATGGTCGTGGCGGATCCCACCGGCTACGGGCGAGTGGTGCGCGACGACCGCGGCGACCTCGAGCGAATCGTCGAGGAGCGCGACGCGACGCCCGACGAGCGTCGACTCACCGAGGTCAACACCGGCGTCCTCGTGGCGCGGGCCCACGACCTGACCCTCGCCCTCGCCCGGGTCGGTCGTGCGAACGCCCAGGGCGAGTACTACCTGACGGACGTGGTGGGCGAGATTCGCCGCGCGGGCGGGGACGCCGCCGCGTGGTGCCTGGACGACCCGGACGAGGGCGTCGGGGTGAACGACCCCGGTCAGCTCGAGTACGTGCGGACCGTCATGGACCGCCGAGCGAGCACCGCCGAGTAGCCCGGTCGCGTCTCCCGAGCCGTCCCCGGGGGAGCGGGTACGCTGGCGCCGTGGAGTCACTGGCCAAGCGTCGCCTCGTGATCGTGACGGGGCGAATGCACCCGGACCTCGCCCGTGACATCGCCGACAAGCTCGGTGTCGAGCTCACCGAGGCCCACGTGCGAGAGTTCGCGAACGGGGAGATCCACTGCCGCTTCGACGAGTCGATCCGTGGCGCCCACGTCTTCATCGTCCAGACGCACGCCTCGCCCGTGAACGACGCCGTGATGGAGCAGTTGATCATGATCGACGCGGCCAAGCGCGCGTCGGCGAAGAGCATCACCGCGGTCGTCCCCAACTACGGATACGCACGTCAGGACCGCAAGTCCGCCGGGCGCGAGCCGATCACGGCCAAGCTCATCGCGGACATGCTGCAGACGGCGGGGGCCAACCGGGTGCTCTCGGTCGACTTCCACTCCGGGCAGATCCAGGGCTTCTTCGACATCCCGGTCGACCACCTCGTGGCCGCCCCCGTCCTCGAGGGCTACCTCAAGGCCCACACCGATCCTCACGAGATCGTCGTGGTCGCGCCCGACGCCGGACGTGTGAAGGTGGCCGAGCGCTACGCCCAGCACCTGGGCTGCGACCTGGCCCTGGTGCACAAGACCCGACCTCGCGGCACCGCGAACGTCGCCGAGGCGCGCCACATCGTCGGTGAAGTGGCCGGGCGACACTGCGTCCTGATCGACGACATGATCGACACCGCCGGCACGATCACGGCGGCCTGCGATCTCCTGAAGGCCCACGGAGCGGGGGAGATCTGGGTGATGGCCACCCACGCCGTCTTCTCGCCTCCGGCGGTCGACCGCCTCTTCAACGCCCCGGTGAGCCGCGTCATCGTCACCGACACCCTGCCCCTCGGGCCGGAGCGGCGCTTCGAGAAGCTCGAGATCCTCTCGGTCGCCCAGATCGTGGCGAACGCCATCTCGGCGATCTTCGAGGACTCGTCGGTCTCGGACATCTTCGGGGGCGAGAACCTGCTCTAGGCGCCCGGCCCCGCGCGGCGGCTAGACTTGTCGGCCGGTCGCCCCGTCGCGGCGGCCCCGTGAAGGAGTTGTCATGTCCCAGGTGACCTTGAGCGCGTCGACCGGTCGTACGCAGGGCTCGCGGGCCTCGCGCCGCCTGCGCCGCGCGGGAACGATCCCGGCGGTCGTCTACGGGGTCGGTGTCGACCCGGTGGCGGTGTCGGTGGACGCGAAGGAGTTCCGTGGGGCCGTCTCCGGTGATCAGGGGCTCAACACCGTGATCACGCTCGACGCCGAGGGCCGCGAGTACATCGTGATGGCCCGCGAGATCCAGCGCCACCCCGTGCGGGGCACGGTGGCCCACATCGACTTCCAGGTCGTCGACCCCGACCAGCCCGTCGTCGCCGAGGTGCCCCTGCACCTCATCGGCGACGCCGTCGAGGTGCGACACGCCGACTGGGAAGTCGACCAGCAGCTCTTCCAGCTCCAGATCCGCACGCGTCCGGCGCTCATCCCGACGTTCGTCAACGTCGACATCTCGGGCCTCAAGGTGGGCGGTTCCATCCGCGTGGGCGACGTCGTCCTCCCCGACGGGGTGAGTGCGGCCGGGGACCCCGCCGCGCCGGTCGTGTCGACCCGCGCGGGCCGAGCGGCCCGCACCGGCGGCGCCGCGTCGTAGTCCGCGGTGGCCCCGCGGCGAGGGGGTGACGCGCCCCGTTCCGGGCAGTCCAGCGCCCTGCTGATCGTGGGGCTGGCCAACCCGGGGTCGGAGTACGAGGGCAGTCGGCACAACGTGGGCGGGGACGCCGTTCGCGTCCTCGCCGACGCGAGGGGCGCCCGGTGGAGCACCGAGCGCCGTCAGCGAGCCTCCCTGGCCACGTTCACGAGCGCGCTCGGACTGATCACCCTGGCCGTTCCGACGACCTACATGAACGAGTCCGGAGCGGCCCTGCCCGCCCTGCTGCGCCGGGCCGACCTCGCGGACCTGTCCCACCTCGTGGTGGTTCACGACGAGCTCGACCTCGAGCCGGGGCGTCTGCAGCTGAAGGTGGGGGGCGGACTCGCCGGCCATAACGGACTGCGCTCCATCGCGCAGGTGGTGGGATCGAGCGACTTCACGCGACTGCGCATCGGCATCGGCAAGCCGGTCCACAAGTCCCAGGGGGCCGACTGGGTCCTACGGTCCCTCACCGGCGCCCCGCGCCGTGACCGCGACGCGGACGTCGCCCGGGCGGCGGAGGTCCTCGCCGACGTCGTGGACCACGGCGTCGAGGAGGCGCGCGAGCGCGTCAACCGCTCGTGAGCGGCCTGCGACCCCTGCTCGAGCGCCTGGCGGGCCCCGTTCGGGACGCCGTCGCGGCGGGATCCCTCGCGCCGAGCGGCTTCGCCACCCCACTCGCGATCGCCTCGCTCGCGCTCGAGGGGCCCGTCGTGGTGGTCGTGGCGACGACGAGCGACGCCGAGGTCCTGCGCGAGGGCGTCGCCGCCCTGCTCGGGGACGAGGTCGTCCTCGTCCCCGGCTGGGACACCCATCCCCTCGAGCGGGTGAGCCCCGACGTCGAGGTCATGGCCCAGCGCGCGATGGTGCGTCACCGCCTCCGGGCGGGGGGGCGACCCCCCGTTCTGGTGCTGCCGGTCCGCGCCGCGGCCCAGGTGCTGCCGCGCACGTCGGCGGACCCTCGGCGTGTGGAGCGAGGGGCCCAGATCGAGCGTGACGAGGTCGTGGGCTGGCTGGCCGAGGTGGGGTATCGCCGCGAGTCGCTCGTCGAACACCGCGGCGAGTTCGCCGTGCGCGGGGGCATCGTGGACGTCTGGTCTCCCGACCAGGATCAGCCGGTCCGCCTCGACTTCTTCGGTGACGAGGTCGAGCGCGTCACCACGTTCGACGTCGCCACCCAGCGGTCGTCGGGGGATCTCCCGGCGGTCCTCGTCGCCCCGACGCGCGAGTGGCTGCCGGACGCGGCGGACCGCGCTCGGGCGGCCGAGTGGTCGAGGTCCGGCCACTGGGGCCGCGAGGTCGTCGACCGGATCTCGACCGGACACCTCTTCGACGGCATGGAGAGCTGGATGAGCCTCTTCGTCGACGAGCCTCGCACGCTGCTCGACGAGGTCGGCGAGACCCGCCTGGTGATCGTCGAACCGGATCGCGTGCGCACCCGTCTCGCCGAGCTGCTCGACGAGGAGCGAGAGCTCACCGACGTCGTCGGCGTCACCTGGCGAGCCGACGGCCCCGTGCCCCTGCTCCACGTGGCCGACCCTCGTCTGACGGAGTCGCGCGGGACGGTCCTCGCCGCGAGCAGCGGGGGGCTGCTCACGTCGGCGCCGCCCGTGCAGGGCGACCCCGGACGCATCGCGGCCCATCTGCGTGACCTGCCTCGGCAGCACCGGGCCGTCGTGCTGACCACCAATCCGGCCGCCGTGGCGCGGATGGCCGATCAGCTGCGCGGCGAGGGGCTCGAGGTCACGAGCGATCCCGCCCGCCTCCTCGACACGCGCGTCAGCGTGCTCACCAGCCGGCTGCCGCAGGGCTTCCAGTCCGAGACGCTCGGGATCACCGTCTGGAGTGAGTCGGACCTCACGGGCCGTCGGACCGTCCACCGGGCTCCGCGTGCCCGGGCGCGTAACGTCGACGGCTTCTTCGACGACCTCGCCGTGGGCAGCTACGTCGTCCACCGCCACCACGGCGTCGCCCGCTTCGCGGGCACGACGACACGCGAGGTCAACGGGACGGTGCGCGACTACCTCGTGCTCGAGTTCAAGGACGGGCGCAACTACTGGCCGACCGACCAGATCGACGTCATCACCCCCTACACGGGTGGCGACGCCCCGTCGCTCTCGCGCATGGGCGGAACGGAGTGGCAGAAGACGCGCGCCAAGGCCCGCGCGGCGGCCTACCTCGTCGCCCAGGAGCTCGTGGAGCTCTACCGCGAGCGCACGGTCGCGTCGGGTCACGCCTTCGCGCCCGACACGGCGTGGCAGGCCGAGATGGAGTCGCTCTTCCCCTACACGCTCACCCCGGACCAGGCGAGGGCGATCGCCGAGGTGAAGGCCGACATGGAGTCCGAGCGCCCGATGGACCGTCTGGTCTGCGCCGACGTCGGCTTCGGCAAGACCGAGATCGCCCTCCGCGCGATCTTCAAGGCCGTGCAGGATCACCGACAGGCCGCCTTCCTCGTGCCCACGACCCTGCTCGCGAGCCAGCACTACGCCAGTCTCGTGGAGCGCTTCGCCGGCTTTCCGATTCGCATCGCCCTGCTCAGCCGGTTCGTCGACGACGCCGAGGCCGCGGCCACCCTCGCGGGACTGGCCGACGGGACCGTCGACGTGGTGGTGGGGACGCACCGACTCCTGGGGACCGAGGTCCGCTTCGCCCGCCTCGGCCTCCTCGTCGTCGACGAGGAGCAGCGCTTCGGGGTGACCCACAAGGAGGCCATCAAGCAGCGCTCGGTGGGTGTCGACGCGCTCACCCTCTCGGCGAGCCCCATTCCGCGGACCCTCGAGATGGCGCTCACGGGCATCCGCGACCTGTCGATGGTGACGACGCCCCCGGCCGATCGCCGGCCGATCCTCACGCACGTGGGGGAGTACGACGAGGCCGCCGTCATCGAGGCCATTCGACGAGAGCTGCTGCGCGAGGGCCAGGTCTTCTACGTGCACAATCGCGTCCACGACATCGACGAGGTGGCCCGCCGGGTCGGGCGCCTGGTGCCGGACGCCCGGGTGGCCGTCGCCCACGGGCAGATGGACGAGGGGACGCTCGAGAAGGTCATGGTCGACTTCTGGGAGCACCGTTACGACGTGCTCGTCTGCACGACGATCGTGGAGTCCGGAATCGACCTGCCGTCGGTGAACACCCTCATCGTGGACCGCGCCGAGCGACTGGGGCTCGGCCAGCTCCACCAGCTGCGCGGTCGGGTGGGGCGCTCCGGGCAGCGCGCCTACGCCTACCTCTTCTACGCCGCGGGTCAGAGCCTGTCGGAGACGGCCTACGAGCGCTTGCGGACGATCGGCGACAACACCTCGCTCGGCAGCGGCTTCAAGATCGCGATGCGCGACCTCGAGATCCGCGGGGCCGGCAACCTGCTCGGTCACGACCAGTCGGGGCCCGTCGCCGCGGTGGGCTACGACCTCTACGTCCAGCTCGTCGCCGAGGCCGTCGCCGAGGCCAAGGGCCTCGGGGCGGTCGAGGTGACGCCGGTCACGCTCGACGTCCCGGGCGCCGCGCACCTGCCCGCCGACTACGTGAGCGCCGACGACGCGCGACTCGAGGCCTACCGCCGGCTGGCCGCCCTCAGCGACGAGGCGGCACTCGCGGACCTCGCCGACGAGTGGGCCGACCGGTACGGAGCACTGCCGGCACCGGCCCGGGGCCTGCTCGACCTTGCGGCCCTGCGGCTCGCGTGCCTCGCCCGCGGCATCACGTCGCTCGTCGTCCAGCCGCCCCGCCCGGGACTGCGCACCAAACCCGTCGCGCGCATCACTCCGGTGACCCTCTCGTTGAGCCAGCAGATGCGACTGCGCCGCACCTACGGGTCGCGCGCCTACGACGAGGCGACGCACGAGCTGCGTCTCGAGCTCGACCCGTCCCGGGCCAGCGCGGCGAACCTCGTGGCACTGCTGGAGGACCTGCTCCCGGACGCCGCCTGACCCTTCGGTAGCATTGCGCCGTGCGTCGTGTCTCCCTGGCCCTCATCCTCGCCCTCGTCCTCGCCGTCGTGATCGGCCGGGCCTCGGTCTCACACGCCCTGGAGGTGTCGGGAAGCCCGGTCTCCCAGGGCGAGGTCGCGGCCGAGCTCGCCGCCATCCAGACCTCGCCCGTCCTGCAGTGCTATCTGACCGCCGCCTCGCCCGCGAGCTACAGCGCCGGAGCGGGTGGGGGGACCATGGCGGCCTCGGGCGCCGCCGCGTGGCTGAACATGCGGGTCCAGGGGCTCGCGATCGAGCGCTACGTGGCGACGACCCTGCACCACGTCCCGAGCGGCAACCTCGCCTCGGCGCAGACCTCGCTCGAGCAGGAGCTCACGCAGGCCGCCCAGGCCAATCACCTGTCCTGCCCCGGTAGTGCCGCTCAGGCCCTCGCGGCGATGCCGTCGGCGATGCGGTCCTTCGAGCTGCAGTCGCAGGCGTCGTCCCTGTACCTGATCTCGAAGCTGAACTCGACGATCCCGCTCACGACCGCGTCGCTGCAGGCCTACTACGCGAGCCACCGGGCGAGCTACGACACCCTGTGCATCTCGGTGGCCCTCGTCAACCCGTCGCAGGTGAACGCCTTCCACGCGTCCCAGGCCGCGGGACTCTCGGTCGCCCAGCTGGCGAAGAAGTACTCCCTCGATCCCTCGGGGGCAAAGGGGGGAGCCTACGGCTGCTACTCGCCGACCTCGAGCTCCTACGGGAGCGTCCGGGCCGACGTCGCCAATCTGGCGCTCGACACGTTCCCCACGACACCCGGACAGGTGAACCTCGGTGGTTCCATCTACGCCCTCTACGTGGCCGTGACCCAGCGCACGACGACCCCTTTCGCCACGGCCGAGCCCGCCGTGCTCAACGACGTGCGGACCTACAACGCCAGCGCGGCCTCGACGGTGCGTGACGGCATCCTCTACCGCGCCGCCGTGCGGGTCGACCCCGCCTTCGGCCGCTGGGGCCTGGCCAGCACCGGCCCGGTGGTCGGTAGCGCGGCGCTGCCCTCGGCGGGCGACGTCGCGAGCGCCACGACTCTGAGCACGGCGGGCTCGCTCTCGTACCGGTGATCCGGCCCACCGTCCGTGTCGTGGGGCTCGGCCCCGCGGGGGCCGGACTGATGACCCAACACGCGACCGCGTTGCTCGCGAACGCCCCCGTGGCGCGCCTGCGGACGAGGCATCACCCGGCGGCGGAGCCCTTCGCGAACGTCGGGAGCTACGACGACCTCTACGAGAGTGCCGAGAGCTTCGACGACCTCTATCGATCGATCGCCGACGACCTGGTGCGATTGGCCTCGACGTCGGTAGGTGGCGAGGTCGTCTACGCGGTTCCCGGCTCGCCCCTCGTCGCCGAGCGGACGGTCGAGATCTTGCGCGAGCGCGACGTGACGCTCGTCGTGGAGCCGGCCGTCTCGGTCATCGACGTCGCGTGCGCCGCCCTGGGTCGCGACCCCATGTCCGTCGGGCTGCGGGTCGTCGACGCGCTCGGGCCGGCCGACGGGCTGGCGGGACCGGGTCCCCTGCTCGTCCTGCAGACCTACCGCCCGGAGATCCTGGCCGACGTGGCCGATCGCCTCGATCCCGCCACCATGGTCACGATCCTGCACCACCTGGGCCTCGACGACGCGGTCGTCGAGGTGCGCGCCGCCCGCGAGCTGGCGACCTTCCCGGCCGATCACCTCACCTCCTTGTGGATCGACGAGGTGCGCGACGTGGGCGTCGCGGCCCGGGAGATCGTCGACCTGATGCGGCGGCTGCGCCGCGAGTGCCCGTGGGACGTCGAGCAGACCCACGACTCGCTGCTCCGCCACCTCGTCGAGGAGTCCTACGAGGCCCTCGACGCTCTCGAGACGCTGGTCCGCGAGGAGCCCACGCCCGACGCGGTGACCGTCGCCCACGTCGAAGAGGAGTTGGGCGATCTCCTCTTGCAGGTGGTCTTCCACGCGGAGCTCGGGGACGAGATGGGGCGCTTCGACCTGCGCTCGATCATCGAGGCGCAGCGCGCCAAGCTGATCGGACGCCACCCTCACGTCTTCGCCGGCGTCCGGGTCGCGGGCGCCGAGGAGGTGGCCGCGCGCTGGGAGGTCCTCAAGCAGGCCGAGAAGGGACGCCGCTCGGCGACCGAGGGCGTGCCGCTGCAGTTGCCGGGCCTCACGCTCTACGCGAAGCTCCTTCGCCACGGCCGTTCGCTCGACGTCGTCGACCTCGACCTCGATCACGCACTCACCGCCGCGCGCGGGGCCCTCGCGGAGATCGGCGGCGATCGGGACGGGGACGACGCCGCGTGGTCGCGACTGGCCGACGCCCTCGCCCGGGCGGCGGCTCTCGCCGACGTCGACCTCGAGGGAGCCGTGCGCGCGCGAGCGCTCGCCCTGAAGGCGGCGATCGAGGAGGTCGAGCAGGTCCGCTGAGGCCGCTGCACTAGCGTCGACGGTGGCGAAGGAGGCGCGATGAGTGCGATTGAGGTCATTCGGGGGCGGCAGGTTCTGGACTCGCGGGGCAACCCCACGGTCGAGGCCGAGGTGCACCTGGAGTCCGGTGCCTCCGGGCGGGCCATCGTTCCCTCGGGCGCCTCGACGGGCCAGTTCGAGGCCGTGGAGCTGCGCGACGGGGGCTCCGAGTGGGGCGGCAAGGGCGTCTCGGCCGCGGTCGACCACGTGAACGGCGAGGTCCACGACGCCCTCGAGGGCTACGAGGCCATCGACCAGCGGTCGGTCGACCAGGCCCTCATCGACCTGGACGGGACCGAGAACAAGGCCCGGCTCGGGGCGAACGCCATCTTGGCCGTCTCGCTCGCGGTGGCGAAGGCCGCGGCCGAGGAGGCCGACCTGCCGCTCTTCCACTACCTCGGGGGCGTCAACGCCCACGTCCTGCCCGTCCCCATGATGAACGTCCTCAACGGGGGCGTCCACGCGGCGAACTCCATCGACTTCCAGGAGTTCATGGTGATGCCCGTCGGGGCGGGCTCGTTCGCCGAGGCCCTGCGGTGGGGGACCGAGACCTACCACGCCCTGAAGGGCGTCCTGGCCGCGCGGGGCCTCGCGACCGCCGTCGGCGACGAGGGTGGCTTCGCCCCGGACCTGCCCGACAACGAGAGCGCCGTCAAGATCCTCATGGAGGCCATCGAGGCGACGGGCCGCACCCCGGGCCGCGACGTGGCGATCGCCCTCGACCCGGCGGTCTCGGAGCTCTGGCGTGACGGCGCCTACCACCTCGACGGCGAGGGTCGGGTGCTGAGCAGCCTGGAGCTGGCCGACTACTGGGCCGACCTCGTCGGGCGCTACCCGATCGTCTCGCTCGAGGACGGCATGGCCGAGGAGGACTGGGACGGCTGGGCGGCTTTGACCTCACGACTCGGTCGATCGATCCAGCTCGTTGGCGACGACCTCTTCGTGACCAACTCGGCCCGCCTCCAGCGGGGCATCGACGCCGGCGTCGCGAACGCCATCCTGATCAAGCTCAACCAGATCGGCACGCTCACCGAGACCCTCGACGCGATGCGTCTCGCGACGCGGCACGGCTACGCCAACGTCGTCTCGCACCGCTCGGGCGAGAGCGAGGACGTCACCATCGCGGACGTCGCGGTCGCGACGAACGCCGGGCAGATCAAGACCGGTGCCCCCGCGAGGACCGACCGCGTGGCAAAGTACAATCAGTTGCTTCGCGTGGAGGAGCTCCTGGGCGACCAGGCGCGATTCGGTGGGAGGTCGTCATTGTCGGGGGCGGTCGGTGGCACACACGGCTAGGGTCGCGTCGCGGGCTCGGGTCCAGTGGATCTACCCGCTCGCCCTGGGCACGGCCATCGCGATCCTGGTGGCGTGGTTCCCCCTGGGGGCGCTGCTGCACCAGCAGGCCGCCCTCAACGCGGCGCGCAGCGAGATCTCCCTGATCCAGGCCCAGCAGCGCAACCTCGCCGCCCAGCAGTCGTCGATCTCCTCGACCCAGGCGGCCATCAGCATGGCGCGCTCCCAGTACCAGTTGGTCGAGCCCGGCCAGAGCCTCATCCAGGTCCTGCCGGGCACCGCGTCGGGTGACGTCGCGGCGAGCACCGGCGACCCCGGCTACGCCCCGCTCGTCTCCCCGTCCTCGCTGACCTCGCTCGGCGCGACCCCGACGGTCGCTGCCGCGCCGACTCGCTCGGGCGGCATCGGCGGCTTCTGGCACCGGCTCGTCCGCACCCTCGAGTTCTGGCGTTGAGCCCCCGTCACGAGCCCTCCGCGGAGGACCGGGCGCGCGTCGAGGCGGCGGTCGGCCGCCCTCTCGAGGGTGACTTCTGGGTCGTCGCGCGAGGGCGCAACGGGACGCCGATGGTCATCGAGAACGCCCCCTTCCTGCGGGACGGGACGCCGATGCCCACCCTCTACTGGCTGGTCGACCGCGCCCTCGTCGAGGACGTCAGCCGCCTCGAAGGGGGCGGGGGGGTGCACCGCTTCGAGGAGATGGTCGACCCGGACGCCCTGGAGCGAACCCACCGTCTGTACGCCCGACGCCGCGACGCACGAGGGGGGCGGCGTCCGGGCCCGGCCCCCACGGGAGGCGTCGGTGGGACGCGGCGTGGTGTCAAGTGCCTCCACGCGCACCTCGCCAACTTCCTCGTGGGCGCGGACGACCCGGTAGGCGCCCTCGTGGCCCGACGGGTCGCCGTCCCACCGTGGACGGCGGGCGAGTCCGACGACACGGTGGCGGTGATCGACTGCGGATCGAACTCGACGCGCCTGCTGGTCGACGCGCGCGACGGCGAGCCGCGGCGCGAGATGCGCATCACGCGGCTCGGCGAAGGGGTCGACGCCCGGGGGCGGCTGGCGCCCGACGCCCTCGCGCGGGTGGCTCACGTCCTCGACCTCTACGCCGACCTCGCGCGCGGCGCCGGCGTCGACCGGGGGCTCGTCGTGGCGACGGCGGCCGTCCGCGACGCGGCGAACCGTGAGGAGTTCCTCGAGGACGCGGCCCGCCGCACCGGATTCGACGTGCGCGTCATCACGGGTCGCGACGAGGCCGCGCTCAGCTACGCGGGGGCGACGGCCGACCTGGCGGACGATCCGCGTCCGACCGTGATCGTGGACGTGGGCGGAGGGAGCACCGAGATCGCCACGCGCCTCGGGGGGCGGCTCCTCGGCCACTCGATGCAGCTGGGCTGCGTGCGCGTGACCGAGAGGGCCCTCGGGGCGTCGCCCACGCGCGAGAGCCGCGACCGGGCGGACGCCATGATCGCGCGCGAGCTCGAGGCCGCGATGGCCGCCCTGCCCGAACTGGCCGCGTACTCCGGGCCGCTGCGCGTCGTCGGGCTCGCGGGAACGGTCGCGACCCTGGCCCAACTCGACGCCGGACGGTCGGACTACGACCGGGCGGCCATCCACCACCGGATCCTCACCCGCGACACCGTGCGCGCGTGGGCGGACCGGCTCGCCGCTCTCGCCCCGGTCGAGCGGCTCGCCCTCGCGGGCATGGTGCCGGGTCGGGAGGACGTCCTCGTCGCCGGACTCCTCGTGCTCGACGCGGTCCTCGAGCGCCTCGGGGCGAGCGAGGTGATCGCCTCGGAGGCCGACATCCTCGACGGAACGGTCGCGTGGCTGCGGGGGGTCCACCAGCCTGACACGATGGAGGTCGTGGGAGTCGACTCGTGAGCGCGCGTGGCGTGGGCTACGTCCCGGTCACCCTGCACGGTCGTCGCGTGATCCTGCGCACCCTCGCGGACGACGACTACGAGGGGTGGCTCGACGTCCGCGTCCGGTGCCACGACTGGCTCGTGAAGTGGGAGCCGCGACCGGCCAACGCCGGCTACCTGCCCGAGGACCGTCGCAGCTTCGCCGCGCGCTGCGCCATCCGCGAGCGCGAGCGCCAGATCGGGTCGGGCTACGGATTCGGGATCTTCTACGACGGGCGCTTCGTGGGCGAGCTCACGCTCTCGTCGATCCAGCGGGGCCCGCTCCAGTCGGCCTTCATCGGCTACTGGATCGACGAGGCCGTGGCCGGTCGCGGGCTGATGCCCGAGTCGGTCGTGGTGACGCTGCAGTACGCGTTCGAGACGTTGCGGCTCCACCGCGTCGAGATCAACATCATTCCCCGCAATCACGCCTCACGACGGGTGGTGGAGAAGCTCGGGCTGCGCTTCGAGGGCGTCGCCGAGCGGTACCTCGAGATCGACGGGGCGTGGGAGGACCACGCCCGCTACGCGATCACCGCGGAGGAGTGGTCCGACCGGGCCCCCGAGCTCGTCGCGGGCTGGCTCCTGCCCCGCGACTGATCAGACGGCGTCGAAGGCGCGTCCGCGCAGCTCGTCGAGCCCGGCGACGCGCAGCCGCCCGCCGAGGGTGGCGGCCAGACCGGCGCCGGCGACGGCGTCGTCGCGCGACAGCACGAGTAGGTCCTCGTCGGCACCCCGGGCGAGGACCGCGCCGACGACGCGGTGGGCGCGCGCCGCGTCGCGAACGGTCGCGAGGTCGGTGCGCGCCGCGAGGGCGACGACGGGGTTCTCCACACGGGAGCGACCGATGGTGCGCAGATCGACGATCATCGCGCGGGTGCCCGACCCGAGGTGCACCGACGAGCCCGCCACGTCGGTCCAGGTGACCGGGAAGGGTGCGATCGAGAGCCCCAGCTCGCGGGCCAGGTACAGGAACTCGGCGTCGAAGGCGAACCCGTCGATCCGGGCGAGTAGGGCGATCGCGCGCGCCGGGCCGAGTCGGTAGGCCTTGGCGCCGCACTGGGTGTCGCCCAGGGCCACCCCGCTGTAGTGGCGGACCACGCGGTTGAAGACGCGTCCCGCGACGGTGCGCGTGGGGTGGCGATAGCGGACGTGACCGTCGAGGGCCCGCGACCCCGGGACGAGATCGGCGCGATCGAGGGCCGCGGCCATCGCGGGGAAGTGGTGGGGGTCGATCGCCATGTCGGCGTCGGCCACGATGACGCGCGCCCCGCGGGCCACGGCGATCCCCGTTCGCACCGCGGCGCCCTTGCCGCGATTGCGGTCGTGGCGAACGATGAGGTGAGGGACCACGTCGGCGATGACCTCGGCGGCGACGACCCCGGTGCGGTCGCTCGACCCGTCGTCGACGACGATCAGCTCGACGACGGCATCCCACGCGGCGAGCACCGGGGCCAGGCGGGCGTAGCCCGCAGCCAGCCGCCCCGCCTCGTTGAAGGCGGGGACGACGAGGCTGACGTCGGGCGACGCGGGATCAGGGGCGGGCGGCACCGACGAGCCCAAAGGTGAAGATGGGGGCGAAGCTGATCCTCGTGCCCGAGCTCGCCGCGGCGATGATCGTGCTCTTGCCCCAGGGCCCACTGCCCACGTACATGACGACGTGATCGATCAGGTGGTCGCCGTCCAGGTTGTAGTAGAAGAGCAGGTCGCCCGGCTGCAGGGCGTTGAGCGGGACGTGGCGCAGTGCCGGGTACTGCGTCTCGGTCGTGCGCGGAATCTTGAATCCGGCTTGGGCCCAGGCCCACTGGACCAGTCCCGAGCAGTCGAAGCCCTGCCCGGGCGTCTCGCCACCCCAGACGTAGGGCACCCCGATCTGGGATTCGGCGGCCTTCACGGCGAGGAGCCCGGCCGCCGATCCCGCGCTCGAGCCGCTGAAGACCGGGGGCACCGCGGCCTGGATCGCGGAGAGCACCTGGTTGGCGGCGCTCTGACCCCCGACCGAGGCGGCCGCGGCCACGGCCTGCTGCTCGCCCGAGGTGTTGCCGGCCTTCGCGGCCGCCACCCCGACCTGGATCTCGTAGGCGATGATCTGCGTGCGCAAGGTGGCGGTCACCGAGGTCAGGGTGGCCTGGGTCGCGGCCTCGTTGCGCTGGTTCTGGGCGAGCAGCGACTGCATCGTGACCGTCTGCTGGGCCGCCTGGGCCCGCTGCGCGGCGACGGCCGAGAGGGTCGCGTCGAGGGTCTTCTTCTGACGCGAGTAGGCGTCGTGGACGGCGGCGATGTCACCGATCGCCTGGTCCTGGTAGATGCGGCGCGCGTCGCTCGAGGTGACGGACTGGTTGAAGAGCGAGAGGACCTGGGCGTCGGCCGCGCCGAGCACGTAGGCCCGGACGACGTCGACGACCAGTCGGTGGGTCGTCACGTGCAGCTGGCCCCGCAGGGTCGTCTCGTGCCGCTCGAGGCGCTTGATGTTGACCGTGATGTTGGCCAGGTCGACCTTCGCGGCGTCGTAGGCGTTGGCCGTCGTCTCGGCGAAGCGCTGCTGGGCGGCCAACTCGGAGGAGAGCCGTGCGATCTCGGCCCGGGTCTGGGCGATCGTCCCCGCCGCTCCCGCCGACGGTATCGGCACGACCAGGGCCGCCACGACCAGGAGCGACACGACAGCCCCCGCGGACCTGAGCCCGCCCCGACGACGCCGGAGATCCACTCGCTCAGCCTAGTGAAGGGGGCCCCGCGACCTGAGGCACCCCCGGGCCGGCCTGCGTTACCGTGGCGGGAACCACCGCGCGCGGGGGCGTAGCCCAACTGGCAGAGGCGGGGCGCTTAAACCGCCCGTAGTGAGGGTTCGAATCCCTCCGCCCCCACCCGCGCGGGCGGAGAGCCGATTTTTAGTAGCGTGGCACCCGTGGCGAAAAGCACCTCGGGCAAGTGGGTCAGTCGCGTCGGCGCGTCGGGCGGTGGACGGACGTACCGACGGACGCGTCCGTCCAACTTCTACGCGGCCCTCGTCGTGATCGTGATCCTCGGCCTCGCGTCCGTGGTGTACTCGCGCTACGAGTACCAGAACCCGAGTCCCGGCACCAGCGCGACGCCGCCGGCGGTGGGCACGACGTGGTACGCCGCGTTGGCGGTCGACGACTGCGGCGCCTTCCTGCCCAGCCTGTCACCCGACCCGACCGTCGCCAAGGGCTTCATCGTCCAGAGCGGCGGCGTCATCAAGGTGAGCCCGATCTCGTCGGCCGACAGCGGCAACAACGCGACGCTGTCGCAGTTCGCGCGCGAGTACGGAGGGGTCACCCTCAGTTCGACGTCGGTGACGGTTCCGGTCTCACTAGTCAAGGGCTCCTCGACGACGACGTTCACCAACGGCCAGCACTGCGCTCCGCGGACCAAGTACGCGGGCAAGGTCGGTCAGGTCACCTACGCCTACTGGTCATCGCTGAGCCAGAAGGCTCCGAAGCTGACGACGGACCCGTCGACCATCAAGTTCTCCCAGTACCTCCGCGTGACGATCGGCTTCCTGCCCTCGGGCGTGACGCCGGCGGCTCCGCCGAAGGCGACGGTCGACGCCATGGTGGCGGCGGCCGTGACGCCGTCGACGACGACCACGGTGGCCCCCGTGACGACGACGACGTCCCCGACGACCTCGACCACCGCGGGATCGCCGTCCTCGACCACGTCACCCACGAGCACGACCACCACCACCGCGCCCAAGGGCTAGTCCGTGCAGGCGGTCATCCTGGTCGGGGGGATGGGTACGCGCCTGCGGCCGTTGACGTACCAGACGCCGAAGCAGATGCTCCCGCTCGTGGGCATCCCGCTCATCGAGGTGGCCCTCGGCAATCTGGCCCACTACGGCGTGACTGACGCGGTGCTGTCGCTCGGGTACCTTCCGGACCGCTTCACGGAGGCCTACCCGGACGGCGTCATCTCGGGCATCCGCGTGAGCTACGCCGTCGAGTCCGAGCCGCTCGACACCGCGGGGGCGATCCGCTTCGCCGCCCGCACCGCCGGCGTCGACGACACCTTCGTCGTGGTGAACGGCGACGTCCTCACCGACCTCGACGTCGGGGCCCTCATCGCGTTCCACCGGACCCGGGGCGCGTCGGCGACGATCGCGCTCCACCCGGTGGAGGACCCGTCGCGCTTCGGTGTCGTCTCGACCGATCCGACGGGGCGCGTCCGGGCCTTCGTCGAGAAGCCCCCGCGGGACCAGGCCCCGACCAACCTCATCAACGCGGGCACCTACGTGTTCGAGCCCTCGGTGCTCGACTCGATCGCTCCGGATCGGCGCGTGAGCGTCGAGCGTGAGACCTTCCCGGCGCTCGTGCGCACGGGGGAGCTCTACGCGATGGCCGACGGCGCCTACTGGCTGGACACCGGGACGCCGGCGACCTACCTGCAGGCCAACATGGACATCCTCGCCGGCCGGGAGCATCGGGCCGACCTCACCCTGCGCGACGGCTCGTGGGTCCACGAGACGGCGCGCGTCGACGGCTCGGCGCGCCTGAACCGCGTCGTCGTCGACCGCGAGTGCCTCGTGGGCGAGAACGCCGTGGTGGAGGAGGCCGTACTGCTCCCCGGCGCGGTCATCGAGTCGGGGGCGGTGGTCCGTCACTCGATCGTCGGCCCCGGGGCCGTCATCGGGGCGTTCAGCCACCTGGGGCCGACCTGCGTGGTGGGGAGCCACGAGCACGTGGCGCCCGGTTCGGAGCTCTCGGGCGACGTCCGTCTCGGCGGCGTCTGACCTACCGGAAGAGGTCGCCCGAGGGCGGCCGGACGATCTCGTCGGCGACCGAGCCCGGGCCGAACATCGAGGGGTCGAGGCCGCGGACGACCGCGAAGGGCGTCCCAGCGGCCTTGGGCAACACGAGGTGGGCCGCCGCGGCGATCTCGTCGGCGACGGCGATCTCGGTGACCTCGAGGATCCGTCCGTTCTGATCGGGTTGACCACGCAGGTCGAGGACCGCCCGCAGTCCCGCCACGCCGATCGCCACGTCGGCCACTCCGTGGCGCCAGGCCCGACCGAAGGTGTCGGTGATGACGACGGCGGGGGACACCCCGTGGCGCTCCCGGAGCCGGGCGCGCAGTCCACGGGCCGAGCGATCGGGATCGACGGGCAGCAGCACGGCGGTGCCGGGTCGGGCGTTGGAGACGTCGATGCCGGCGTTCGCGTTCACGAAGCCGTGACGAGTCTCGGTGATGCGCAGGCCACCGCGGCGGCGAATGATCCGTCGCGACTCGGCGGCGATGAGGCGTTCCTTCTCCTCGTCCGAGCCGTCGAAGGCGACGACGCGGCCCTCCGACTTGCTCACGACCTTGCTCGTCACCACGAGGACGTCGTCGTCGGCGAGGACGAGGTCGATGGCACGCGCCGCGGCCATCACCAGGTCCGAGAGGTCGGCCCCCTCGACGACCTCGCCGGGTGACCCCAGCGCGACGATGCGCACCTCGCTCACCCGAGCACCGCCGCGGCGAGCCGGGCGTCGCGGTCGGGGTCGCCCATGAGCGTCGGGCAGACCGTGACCTCGAGGCCCCCGGACCGCAGGACGTCCGCCTCGGCGGCGTCCGACTCGTCGATCACCAGGCGCCCCAGGAGCCCCTCGTAGGCGCTCGCGACCGCGGCGTGACCCGTGCCGAAGCCGAGTTCCCGAAGGAGGCGATCGGCCGGCCCCTTGAGCGCGCGACCTCCGATCAGCGGGGAGACGGCCACGACGTCGTCGCGTCGGGCGGCCACGAGGTCGCGAACGCCGTGGACGGCGAGGAGCGGGCCGATCGAGATCACCGGATTGGACGGCGCCACTACGACGCGCCGGGCGGCGTCCAGCGCCGCGACCACCTCCGCCGTCGGGCGGGCGACGGCCGCTCCCTCGACGACGACGTCGGCGACGGTGACGTCGTGGCGATGCCGCACGAAGTACTCCTGGAAGCTCAGTGGTCCGATCGCCGTCGAGAAGCGGGTACGCACGGGATCGTCGGTGACGGGCAGGAGCCGGACGGGGACGCCCCAGCGCTCGACCAACTCGGCGGTCACGGTCGTCTTGGTCGCACCCTCGGCGAGACGCTGGCTGCGGTAGAGGTGGGTGGCGAGGTCGCGGTCGCCGAGCCGGAACCAGGCGTCGCCGCCGAGCGTCGCGAGCTCGTCCATGACCCGCCACGACTCGTCGCGTCGACCCCATCCCGTCTCGTCGTTGCTGAGCCCTGCCAGCGTGTAGGCGATGGTGTCGAGATCGGGGCAGATCGTGAGGCCGTGGAGGACCAGGTCGTCCCCGACGTTCACGACGGCCACGATCTCCTCGTCGGGGGCCGCCCGCCGCAGGACGCGCAGGAGGCGGGCCGCTCCCACGCCGCCGCTCAAGACCACGATCACGCCGACGACTGTAGGCCCCCTCGTAACATCTCAGGACGTGGGCGCGGCGGAGTGGGAACGGGGGTGGCCGGGCGAGTTCGCCGCCGCGGTGCTGGCCCTCGAGGGCGGCATCCCCGTCACCGTCGCGTCGGTGGGCGATCTCGACGTCGTGCGCCCCTGGGCCTCGGTGAGCAAGCTCGCCGTCGCCCTCGCCGTCGGCGTCGAGGTCGACTGGGGGCTGCACGACTACGCGGAGCCGGCCGGGCCGCCGGGATCGACCCTCGCCCACCTCCTGTCGCACAGTTCGGGACTCGCTCTCGAAGAGGACGGGCCCCGACGTGGAGTGGGCGAGCGGCGCGTCTACTCGAACGCCGGCATCGACCGCGCCGTCACCCACATCGTGGGTGAGGCGGGTGACGCCCGGGAGTGGTTGGCCTCGCGGGTCTTTCGGCCGCTCGGGATGTCGCGAACGGACCTCGAGGATCGCCCGGCCGCCGGGGTGTGGGGCTCGACGCGCGACCTCACGACCTTGGCGACCGCGTGGCTGCGCAGCGACGGACTCGCCCTTCGCACCCGCGACCGCATCGTCACGCCGTTCCTGCCGGCGCTCGACGGCATCGTGCCCGGCTTCGGCTCCTTCCGGCCCTGCCCCTGGGGGCTGGGACCGGAGGTCCGGGGTGGGAAGGAGCACTGGATGGGGCAGTGGCCGCCGACGTCGTTCGGCCACTTCGGCCAGAGCGGCGCCCTCCTGCTCGCCGACGTCGCGGCGCAGGTCGCGGTCGTCGCGACGAGCGACGTGCCGTTCGGGCCGTGGGCGGTGCGACGGTGGCCCGCCTGGGTGGACGAGGCTCGAGCGCTCGCGCGCGACCGGTGACCCCGGTGCGCGTCGCCCTCGACCTCGATGGCTCACTCGAGTCGCTCGGGGACGCTGGTGAGGTCCTCGCCGAGGCTCTCGAGGCCCTCGGGATCGACCTGGTGCGCGTTCGCACGTCGGGGGTCGCGGGGCCGGGGGAGCGCGCCGCCCCCGGACGGTCCCTGTGGGGACCCTGGTGGCGACGGTCGCGTGGACCGTCCCTCGACGTCCTCCTCGGCGGCGTCGACGTCGTCCACGTCGCCGGTCTCGCCGTGCCGCCGACGCGGGACGCTCGACTCCTCGTCTCCCTCGACGACCTGCGCCCTCTGCGCGACGGTGCGCGATCCGCCGGACGCGTCGGGCCGTTGCGTCGAGCGGTTCAGCGGGGGGCGGTGATCGCCGTCTCGAGCCACGCCGCCGCCCACGAGGTACGCGACGCCCTGGACCTCGATCGCGACCGCGTCCGCGTCGTCGCCCCGGCGGTGGTCACCGTCGACCCGCCGTCGCGGGCCGCGGACCTCGTGGTCAACGTCGCCGGGGTCGTCGAGACCTTCCGCACGATGGTGCCGGCGCTCTCCAGCCTGGCCACCCGCCGGGGAGGTCGCCTCGTGGCGATCGTCAGCGCGGCGGCGGCGGGGCACCTGCGTGGCGTTCCCGGCGTCGTCGTCGAGCCACGACTCGCCGCTCGTCGGGCGCTCGCCGGCGCACGCCTCGCCCTCCACCTATCCGACGGAGCGCGCTTTCCGTCCTTCGCGATCGCGGCGATGGGGGCCGGGGTGCCCACGGTGGCCCGCGCGACGGCCGTGAATCGAGAGCTGCTCGCCGGGGCGGCCCGACTGCTGGACGACGACGCCTCCGTCGTCGCCGCCCTGGACGAGCTGTGGGACGAGGGGCCGGCGCGAGAGCTCGCTCGGGCGGCCGGCCGAACGCGCGCGACCGACTTCGCCCCGGAGGCGGCCGCCCGGGCGTACGTCGCCCTGTACCGCGAGATGGTGGGAGGCTGATCCCGTGGCCCGCACCATCGTCGTCGCGCTCGATCAACTGGCCCGGCCCCAGCCGGGCGGAGTGGCCACCTACGTACGCGGGCTGCTCGGTGGACTCGCGGAGGTGGCGCCCGAGGACGTTCTCGTGGGGCTGGTGCCCCGCGGCGGGGTGAACGTGGCCCCCGCCCGCCCCCGGCCCGTGCCCCTCGACGTGCGGGTCCTGACGCGCCTCTGGGCTCGTTGGCCAATCGGAGTGCCCCGCGATGCCGACGTCGTCCACGGGCCGTCGCTCGCCGGGCCCTTCGGCGGGGGTCGTCGGGGTGCGGTGCACTCGGTGGCGGTGCACGATCTCCTCTGGCGCGACGCGCCCGAGGCGACGACGCGCCAGGGGGCGGCCTTCCACGAGGCGCGCCTCGCCCGCTTGCGCGACGCCGGGGACGTGCGGGTCCTCTGCTCGAGCCCCGGCCTGCAGTCGCGTCTCCTGGGCGAGGGCTTCGCCGCGGACCGTCTGCACTCGATTCGCCTGGGCGTCGACGAGTCGACCCCGGAGGCCCCGATCGAGCGGATTCGTGACGTGCTCGCGGCGCACGGCGTCACGGGCCCCTTCACCCTCTACGCCGGGACGCGAGAGCCCCGCAAGAACCTCGAGCGCCTGGTCGCGGCTCACGCCCTCGCGCGGCGCGACGACCCCGAGCTCGGCCCCCTCGTGATCGCGGGACCGGCCGGGTGGGGTGAGGTCGACCTGGGCGGCGCCGTCGTGGTGGGGCTCGTCGAGCGCCCGGTCCTCCTCGGCCTCTATCGCGCGGCGGCCGTCGTGGCCTACGTGCCCCTCGCCGAGGGCTGGGGGCTGCCGCCGGTGGAGGCCCTGGCCCGGGGAACACGCGTCGTCGTGTCGACGACCACGCCGAGCGTGGCGACGAACCCCACGGTGGTCCGGGTCGACGCCCGGGCCGTGACGGACGTCGCCGCGGGCCTCGCGGCGGCGCTACGCGACGATGACGACCCGGCCGCGCGCGAGCGCCGCCGGGCCTCGGTCGCGGACCTCACGTGGCGCCAGTGCGCGCTCGACCACCTGGCGGCCTGGCGGTGAGGGTCGCGCTCGACGTCTCCGCGGTCCCTCCCAAGGTGGCCGGCGCCGGTCGCTACGTCGTCGAACTCGCGAGCCGGCTGCCGGGTGCGGGCGTCGACACCACCCTCGTGGCCCGGCGCGACGACGTCGAGCGCTGGCACGCGTGGTCGCCCGACGCAACGGTCGTGCCCCTCGTCCCGACGGGTCGGCTCGCGCGGTTGGCCGCCGAGGCCTGGCGACTGGGCACGACGCCGACGGCGCGCGCGGTGGACCTCTGGCACGGACCCCACTACACGATGCCGCGCCGCGGCACGACACCCGCCGTCGTCACGATCCACGACCTCACCTTCTTCACGAATCCCGAGTGGCACGAGTCGGCGAAGGCCGTCTTCTTCCGTCAGGCGATCCGATTCTCGGCTCACCACGCGCGCGTCCTCATCTGCGTGAGCGCGACGACCGCGGCCCAACTCGACGAGATCGTGCCGGACCACGGACCCGTGGTCGTCGCCCCCCACGGCGTCGACCTCGACCGGTTCTCGCCCGACGGTGACGACGACGCGGCTCGGCTGTCGGCGCTCGGTCTCGGGGTGGCCCCCGGCATCCTCTTCGTGGGCACCGTCGAGCCCCGCAAGGGCCTCGACGTGCTGCTGCGCGCCTTCGACGTCATGGGGGCCGACTTCCCCGACGCCGAGCTCTGGCTCGCCGGCCAGGCGGGGTGGGGTCTGGGGCCGATCGAGGAGGCCCTTCGCACCCACCGGGTACGGCACCGGATCCGCCGGCTCGGCTACGTGGACGACGACGCCCTGCCCGCGCTCATGCGCCGGGCCGCCGTCGTCTGCTATCCGTCGCGAGGAGAGGGATTCGGCCTGCCCGTCCTCGAGGCCCTCGCCTGCGGCGCCCTCGTCGTGACGACGAGGGCGACGGTGATGGAGGAGGTCGCGGGCTCCGCCGCCGACCTCGTCCCCGTCGGAGACGAGGTGGCCCTGGCGCGCGCCCTCGGCGAGGCCCTCACGACGGACGCGGCGACGCGCGCCGTGCGGTCGAGAGCCGGTCGCGAGCGGGCGACCCACTTCACGTGGGAGGCCTCCGTCGCGGCGCACCTGCGCGCCTACGACGAGGCCCTCGGGCGATGAGCTCGACTCTCGTCACCGGGGCTCGAGGATTCGTCGGCACGCACCTGCGGCGCCATCTGACGGACTGCGGTGACCAGGTGGTCGGCATCGACCGCGACGTCGAGATCACCGATCGGGGTGCCCTACGGGCGGCGATCCCCCCGGACTGCACCGGCATCGTCCACCTCGGGGGACTCAGCCACGTCGGGGCCTCCTTCGCCGACCCCGACGCCTACTCGCGAGTGAACGCCGGGGGGACGGCGGCCCTGCTCGCCGCGGCGGCCGACGCCGCACCGGAGGCGGTGGTGATCGTGGTCAGCACGTCGGACGTCTACGGCGTGGTGGACCCCGGTGAGCTGCCCCTCACCGAGAGCCACCCGGTGCGCCCCGTGAGCCCCTACGCGCGCTCGAAGGTCGAGGCGGAGCAGGTCGCGATGCTCGCCACCGAGCGAGGTCAGCGCGTCATCGTCGTGCGCCCCTTCGCGCACGTCGGGCCGGGCCAGTCCGATCAGTTCGTCGTGCCCGCCGTGGCCCGACGCCTGCTGGCCGCCCGCGACGAGGGGCGGGCGACCATCGCGGTCGGGGACGTGAGCGCTCGGCGCGACTTGACCGACGTTCGCGACGTGGTCCGGGCCTACCGACTCCTGCTCCACCACGGGCGGCCCGGGGTCACGTACCACGTCTGCTCGGGCGTGGACGTGGCGATCGGCGACGTCGTGGCGGCGCTCGCCCGGCGCATCGCCCCGAACGTGGGACTGCGACCCGATCCGGCGCTGATGCGACCCGTCGAGGTGCCGGCGCTGCGCGGGAGCTTCGCCCGACTCCACGAGGCGACGGGGTGGGAGCCCCGGATCCCTCTCGCCACGACGTTGGACGACGTTGTCGCGTGGATCTCACGAATATCCTGATCACAGCGGAGAAGACTCCCATCGCGGCGGCCCGGGTGGCCCACGGGCGGCTACTAGCCTGGAGGGTCTGATGGAGAGTCGCGCCCCGGCCGTCGTGGCCGTCGTCGTCACCACGGGTCCCGGCCCGGGGCTGGAGGCCGCGGTGGCGTCTCTCGCGACGCAGGACTATCCCGAACTCAGCATCCTGGTCGTCGCGAACGGCGACGCGGAGCACGTCGCGGCCCGGGTCGCCGCGGTCGACCCCGCGGCCCTCGTCCAGGTCGTCGCCGAGAACCGGGGCTTCGGCGCGGCCTGCAACGAGGCCGTTCTCGGGGTGGAGGGGGCGACCTTCTTCCTCTTCTGTCACGACGACGTGCGACTGGACGACGACGCCGTCTCCTGCCTGGTCGAGGCGGCCTACCGCACCAACGCGGGAGTCGTCTCACCGAAGTTCGTGGCCTACGACGATCCGCTGACCCTGCTCCACGTCGGCCAGACGAGCGATCGATTCGGAGTCGTCGAGGAGCGCGTCGAGCCGGGCGAAGTCGATCACGGCCAGCAGGACCTCGAGCGAGACGTCTTCGTCGCGCCGGGCGGC
The DNA here is from genome assembly GCA_027449885.1 of Acidimicrobiaceae bacterium. GTDB lineage: Bacteria > Actinomycetota > Acidimicrobiia > Acidimicrobiales > RAAP-2 > RAAP-2. The sequence continues at coordinate 46,250 of DAIDKS010000035.1, read as the reverse complement.
ACGACGCTCGTGCGCGCCGACCTCTTCGTCACCCTGAAGGGGTTCGACCCGCTGATCACGGTCCTCGGCGAGGACCTCGACCTGTGCTGGCGGGCTCAGGTGGCCGGCGCGCGAGTGATCGTGGCGCCGTCGGCGCGCGTGGCCCACCGCCAGACCATCGCGACGGGGGAGCGGGCCGTCACGGCCCTCGGGACCGGGCGGGCGAGCCGCCAGGACCTCCAGCGGCGCCATCGGCTTCTGGTCGTGGCGACCGGGTGGGGGCGGGCGCGGACGATCACGACGCTCGCCGCGCAGCTCGTCCTCGACGGCGCGGAGCTCGTCATCGCCCTCGTCGGGCGAGACGGTGACCGGGTGGGGGCGATCCTCGGCTCGTGGCGCTGGCTGCTGCGCCAGCGCCGGCACGTGCGGGCCCGGCGCCGGGAGCGTCAGGCCGAGCAGGTGCTCGCCGACGAGGACCTGCACCGGCTCCAGGTGGGCGGGGCCCACCGGCTCCGTCGGTTCGTGGCGACCCTGCTGCGCGACGGGTACGACCGGGCGCGGGGGATCCTGCCCGCCGAGCCGGAGGAGCCGGCCGAGACCGACGGCGTCGGCTTCGCGGCCGCCTTCGCCGACGACGAGGCCTTCGACACGATGCCCGAGCCCGCGGCGCGAGGCCCTCGGCTCAGCCGGGCCCTCACCAGCTTCCGCGGCCAGGCGCTGACCGTGGCCGTGGCAATCGTGCTCTGGGCCCTCGGCTCGCGGAACCTCATCGCGACCCACCTGCCGCTCATCGGGCGTCTCGCCCCCCTCGACTCGTGGTGGTCGAACTGGCGCCACTTCTTCGCGTCGTGGTCGCCGAACGGGGTCGGATCGGGCGCCCCGGGCGCCCCGGGCTACGGCGTCCTCGCCTTCGTCGGCACCTTCGTCCTGGGACGCATGGGGATCCTCCCCCGGGCGGCCCTGATCTTCGCCGTCCCGCTCGGGGCCTACGGCGTGGCACGGACGCTGCGGGGGCGGATGTCGAACCGCGCGCGCCTGATCGCGGCCCTCGCCTACGCGGCCGCTCCGATCGGCCTCAACCTGATCAGCGAGGGCCGCGTCGACGCCCTCGTCCTCGTCGCGGCGCTGCCCTTCATCGCCGTGCGGCTCTTCGAACTCCTCGCGGTCCCGGGATTCCGCGAGACGCCGTACCCCCCGGCGGTCCCCTTCGGGCACCGGGGGTGGCGAGCGACGCGCGCCGGGCGTCGGACCGAGTTGGCGATGATCGTGGCCGTGGCGACGGCGATGGTCCCGGCCACCGTGGTGGTCGTGGTGCTCGTGGTCGTCGCCGCCTGGCTGGCGGCCCGGCTCGGCGGGACGCCGGCGCCCGTGACGCCCTGGCGCCTGCTCGGCTCGCTGCTCGCGACCGTCGCCGTCTTCCTCGCGCCACTCACCGTCGACACGATCGCGGCCGGTCGACACGCGCTCGAGGTCTTCGGGTTGCCGCGGGGCCCCTGGTCGGCCCCGTCCTTCGCCGCCCTCGCGCGGGGAGCCGACGGGCTCTTCGGGCTCGGGTGGACGGGCTGGCTCCTTCCCGGCGCGGCCGCCGTCGCCCTCCTGGTGACGCGGGCCGTCCGGCGCGACATGGCGGCACCGGTGGCCACCGCGGGCACGCTCGCCCTCGTCCTCGCGCTGCTCAGTCTGCGGCACTGGATGGGCCCCTTCGCCCCCGACGCCGACGTGCTGCTCGTCGTCGTCGCCTGGGCCGAGGCCGTGGTCGTCGGATTCGGGATCACCTCGCTCGAGCTCGACCTGCGCCGCGAGGGCTTCGGGTGGCGCCAGGGGGCGGCCGCCCTCTTCGTCGGAGCCCTGGTGCTCTCGATCGTGCCCACGGTCGGCTCCCTCGAGTCGGGGCGCTTCAACCTCCCCACGACCAGCGTGGCCGAGGCCATGAGCGCGCTGCCCCGCGTGACGGCGAGCGGGTACCGGGTGCTGTGGCTCGGCGATCCGTCCGTGCTGCCGGCCTCCGGGTGGAGCGTCGAGCCGGGACTGGCCGCCGCGACGTCCCTCAACGGGGTGCCGGGTGGCAACACTCTCTTCACGCCACCGAACTCGGGCACGAGCGACGTCCTGCTGACGGCCGTGGGTCTCGCCCTGCACGACCGGACGGTCCACCTCGGGGCCTTGCTGGCGCAGGCGGGCATCGCCACGGTCGTGGTGATGAACAGCCCCGCGCCGGCGGTGGCGGGTGTCGCCAGCCTCCCCGCGCGACCGGCTCCGGCCGGTCTGACGGTCGCCCTCGATCGTCAGACCGACCTCTCCCTCGAGCTCGAGACGTCGTCGGTGTCCATCTACGGCAACGCCGACTTCCACGGACTCATCGGCACGACCAGCTCCTCGGACCTCGCGACCCTGACGCCGCTCGCGGGCACCACCTACGGCACCGCCCGCGTCAACCCGGGGTCGACCGTCGTGGCCGGCCTCGCCCCGGCGAGCGCCTTCGCGCTCGAGGTGAACGGCCACCCGGCGAGTCGCTCGACGGTCTTCGGCTGGGCGGCCCGCTACCGCGTGAATCGCTACGCCCAGCCCCCGACCGTCTCACTCGTCCTGCGTCAGTTCCCGCTCAACGGGCTCCTCGCCCTGGGCACGTTGGGACTGTGGGGCATCGTCTGGCTCGGCTTCGGCTGGGCCTCACGCCTCGAGTGGTTGACTCAGCGACGTCGTCCTCGGCGCCGCGCTCCTCGTCGTCGGTCTCGGGGGGTCAGCTCGTGAGGCGGGCCGTCCTCCCCCTCGCGCTCGCGGCCGCGCTCGCGGCGAGCGGCGTCGCCGCGACCCTGGTCCACGAGGCCAATCCGCCGGGTCCCCGCGGCGGGCTCATCACCGGCAACGTGGAGTCCGCGGCCCTCTACTGCACGGGCCTCGGGTCGGGAGCCTTCGCCGGTCGGGTGGTGTTCCTCAACACCAGCGACGCCACCCGCACGCTCACCGTGCGGGTGGACAGCAACTCGGGCGCCTCGGCCACGTCGACGGTCGTGCTCGGGGCGCACGCGGCGACCTCGGTGCGTCCGCAGCTCGCCGGCAGCTGGTTCGGCGTCGGTGCCCAGGTGAACGGCGGCGGGGTCGTCGCCGACGAGGTGGTCGGCGCCGGCGCCGCCCAGACGCCGTGCGCCGCCGGTGGCGTGACCAGCTGGTACGCGTCGGGGCTCGACACGGTCGTCGGTTCGCAGGCGGTGATCTCGCTGTACAACCCGACGGCCACGGCGGCCGTCGCCAACCTGACCGCCCAGACCTCCTCGGGCTTCAGCGCCCCCGCCTCCTACCAGGGAGTCACGATCGGGCCGCACTCCGAAATGGCCCTCAACCTGGGCGTGCGCCTGCCGACGTCGCGCGACCTCGGGGTCCGGGTGAACGTGTTGCGCGGGTCGGTGGTGGCCGCGGCCGCCGTGTCCTCGGGATCCGTCGTCTCGCTCGACGCGGGGACGTCGACGCCCGTCACCTCGGCGTGGCTGCCCCTCGTCACGACGGCGGCGCGATCCGTGGCCGAGATCCGCCTGGCGAATCCCTCGAGCGCGGAGGCCGCGATCACGGCGACGGTCTCGCTGGGCGCCTTCTCGATCCCGGCCCAGACGACGACGGTCCCCGGCTTCGGGACGGCCGTGCTGGCGATCACGCCGAACCCGGCCATACCGGCGCGGGGCGAGGCGTCCGTCCACCTCACCTCGACGGTTCCCGTCGTCGCCACCCTGGCGACCGGGACGAGCGCCGGCGTGGCCCTGTCGACGCCCACGCCCCCGTCGGCCACGTACCTGGTCGGCGACTTCAGCGGGACGGGCTACGACGCGGTCGCCCTGACCAACACCACGGGGTCTCCCCTCGGGGTCACGGTGACGCGACTCGCGGGGGCCGGATCGACCGCGCAGAGCACGACCGCGTCCCTCGACCCGAGGAGCACGACGCTGCTGCGCGGGGTGGCGTCGTTCGCCTCGTCGCTGCGCGGGGCCACCATCGTGATCTCGGCCGACCGCCCCGACCTGGTCGTCGGGGCCATCCTCCCGAGCACGCCGCGGGGCGTCGCGGTGGCGTCGCCCCTATACGGAGGGTAGCGAGGGCGGCTCCTGCCACGTGGCCGGGGCGGGAGCGGGAGCGGGAGGCGCCGAGGGCGACGGCGCGACGTCGGTCGGCGTCACGTCCCCGGGGGCCGTGCGGCGACTCGTGCCACGCAGCGAGCTGACCGTCTTGGTGGCCCGGGTGTGCACCGGCTGCCCGAAGGCCTCGTCGATGAGTCGCGCCGCCTCCTCGCCGTCGATCGTCTCGTGCTCGAGCAGGGCCCGCGTCAACGCGTCCAGGCCGCGGCGGTGCAGGGTCAGCACCTCGATCGCGCGCGACTCCTGCTCGCGCAGGATGCGCTCGATCTCGTCGTCGATGAGCGTCGACGTGTGGTCCGAGTAGTCCCGGGTGTGCATGAGGTCCTCGCCCAGGAAGACCTGGTTGTTGGAGCCCCACGCCATCGGGCCGATCTCCTTGGACATGCCCCACTCGCGAACCATCCGGCGGGCGAGGTCGGTGTTGCGCTGCAGGTCGTCGGCGGCCCCGGTCGAGAGGTCGCCGTAGACGAGGAGCTCCGCCACGCGGCCGCCCATGCGCATGCACAGCGAGTCCTCGAGGTGCTGGCGCGACATGATGTGCCGGTCCTCCTCGGGCAGCGTCATGGTGACGCCGAGGGCCATACCGCGCGGAATGATCGTGATCTTGTGCAGCGGGTCCGTCTTGTCGAGGACGTAGGCGAGGACGGCGTGACCCGACTCGTGGTAGGCGATCCGCTCGCGCTCGTCGTCCTGGAGCACCATGGTGTCGCGCTCCTGGCCCATCATGACGCGGTCCCGGGCCGACTCGAAGTCGTCCATCGAGATCGTCGCCGAGTGACGCCGTACGGCGTGCAGGGCGGCCTCGTTGACCAGGTTGGCGAGGTCGGCACCCGACATGCCCGGCGTCCCTCGCGCCACCATCGAGAGGTCGACGGTGGCGTCGAGCGGCTTGTTGCGGGCGTGGACCTGCAGGATCGGCAGACGCTCCTCGAGGTCGGGGAGCGGAACCACGATCTGGCGGTCGAATCGCCCGGGTCGTAGCAGCGCCGGGTCCAGGACGTCCGGGCGGTTGGTCGCCGCCATCACCACGACCCCCTCGGTGGGGTCGAACCCGTCCATCTCCGAGAGCATCTGGTTGAGCGTCTGCTCGCGCTCGTCGTGCCCGCCGCCCAGTCCGGCCCCGCGCTTGCGCCCGATCGAGTCGATCTCGTCGATGAAGACGATGGCCGGGGACTGCTTGCGGGCCGTCGCGAAGAGGTCGCGGACGCGGCTCGCGCCCACTCCCACGAACATCTCCATGAAGTCCGAGCCGGAGACCGAGAAGAAGGGCACGCCGGCCTCGCCGGCCACGGCGCGGGCGAGCAGCGTCTTGCCGGTGCCCGGCGGTCCGACGAGGAGCATGCCCTTGGGGACCATCGCCCCGATCTCGCGGAATCGCCCGGGATTCTTCAAGAAGTCGACGACCTCGCTGATCTCCTGCTTCACGCCGAGGTATCCGGCCACGTCGGCGAAGGTGATCTTCGGCCGGTCCTGGCTGAACTGCTTCGCCTTCGAACGGCCGACGGACATCATGCCGTTCATCTGCCCCCGGGCCTGGCGCCCGGCGAAGATCATGAAGCCCGCGAAGATGGCGATCCAGATGAGGTAGGGGAGGATCGTCGATCCGAAGCTCGAGGGGTTGGCGAAGGTCACCGCCACGTTGTTCGAACGCAGGAGGTCGAGCTCGCTCGAGACGAGCGGCGAGGGGCCGTTCGCGGAGTAGTTCGTGCCGTCGCTCAGCTGGCCCGTGATCACGCCGTTCGCGTTGTCCACGGTGGCCGAGACGACCTTGTTGGCCTTGATGTCGGCCGTGAGGGTGGAGTACGAGATCGTCTTCACGGTGGTCGTCTTGAAGAGCGACGGGATGAACAGCAGGCCGATCACGAACGCGATGATGGCGATCGTCACCAGGCGCCGCCGGGACTCGGGCGCCATGGGCCGCTCGGGCGAGGGCAGGAGGCGGCGGAAGCCGGGCTTGTCGTTCGGGGCAGCGCTCACTGCTCCAATCTAGAGGTCCCGCGTCGTCGCACCTCGCCGACCCCCTAAGAGGGACCGGAGGTTAGCCTAAGGACCTGTGAAGAGCGGGACGGACTCCGGAGACGAGATCCGTCCCGGAGTGGTGCTGCTCGCTGCCCTGGGGGGATTCGCGGTGGGCGAGGCGGTCGCGACGACCCTGGTCGGCGTCGGCGCGGCGATCACCCACGTTCCCGGCGGCGTCCTCGCCCTGGCCCGCTCGGCCACGCCGCCCTGGTGGGTCAACGTGGCGAGCCTGGCGGGGCTCTGGGTCGGCTTCGCCCTCGCCGTCGTGGTCGCCGGGCGCGTCGGGGGACTGGCGGCGTGGCCGGGGAGCTGGCGGCTGCGCTGGAGCGACCTTCGCTTCGTCGTCCTGGGGGTCGCCTCGCAACTCGTCATCGCGCTCGCCTATCGCCCCTTTCACGTTCACGACTTCGGCAAGCCCGTCACCCGGCTCTTCGGGGGGGCGCACGGGGTGACCTTCGCACTGCTCGTGGTCCTGACCACGGTCGGGGCACCGATCGCCGAGGAGTGGTTCTTCCGGGGCGTCCTGCTGCGGGGCCTGGTCGGGGCGCTCGGGCGCCTCGGGGCCCGCCTCGCCGTCCCCGTCGGCGTCGTGGCGAGCGGCGTGCTGTTCGCCGCGGCGCACGGCGAGCCGGCCCAGTTCGCCGGCCTCGCGGCCTTCGGCGTCGTGCTGGCCCTCGTCGCCTGGCGCACTCGTCGACTCGCGGCGAGCGCCGTGGTCCACGTCTCCTTCAACGGGGTCGCCATCGTCGCCCTCCTCGCCCAACGGTGGCACGGGTGAGACGACTCTCGCGCGAGGCGTGGATCGACGTCGTCGGGATCCTCTCGGTCGTCGTGGTGACCATGGCGGCGCTCCACCCCTCGCTGCTCGTGTCGTCGACGCTCATCACGGGGGGCGACACCGGGGCCCACGTCGCGCTGCCCGCCTACCTGCGCTCGACGGGCAATCCCTTCAACCTGATGCCGTGGTACCCGGGGTGGTTCGCCGGCATGCCCGCCTACTCCTACTACTTCGTCCTTCCCGACGCCCTCGCGGCGTGGGCCGGCTACGTGATCAACTACGCGGTCGCCTTCAAACTGGCCACGGTCCTCGGATCAGTGCTCATGCCCCTCGCGGCGTACGTGATGGGGCGGCTCTTCCGGGCCCCTCGACCGGTGCCGCTCGGTCTCGCGATGGCCACCCTGCCGTTCCTCTTCGACGCGAGCTTCACCATCGACGGGGGCAACTTGTTCTCGACGATGGCGGGGGAGTACGCCTTCTCGCTCTCGCTGGCCTTCGCGCTCGTCGCGATCGGGCTGGTCGCGCGTGGGGTCCGCGAGGGACGGGGCTACTGGATCACGGCCGTCCTCATCTCGCTCACCCTCTTCGCCCACGTGCTGCCCTTCTTCTTCGTGGTGGGGGCGACCGCTCTCCTGGTGGTGCTCGAGTTGCTGCAGCGACGGGGGATCGGGGACCCTCGACTGCCCGCGACCACGGGCGACTACGCGCGTCCGGTTCGCTTCGTCGCCGGAACGGCCCTCCTCAGCGTGGGTCTCACGGCCTGGTGGCTCGTCCCCTTCGCCACCTCCCAGTCGTTCACGAACTCGATGGGCTACACGAACGACAACACGTCGAGCCTCCACGCCATCTTCACGACGCTGGGCTGGTTCACGTCGACGGGCGGTGCCGCCGGTGACCGCTGGGTCATCCTCCTCGCGGCGGTGGGTCTCGTGATCGCGATCGTCTCCCGTGACCGGCTCGGCGTCGTCCTCGGCTCGCTCAGCTCGTTCTCCCTCGTCGCCTTCGTGGTCGACCCCCAAGGGGTCATCTGGAACGAGCGCCTCATCCCCTTCTGGTTCGTCTCCGTCCACCTGCTCGCGGGCTGGGCCGTCGCCTGGCCCCTGGCGCGCTGGGCGACCGGGCGCCGCCACCCTCGTCGCGGCGCGCGCGTGGCCGACGCGCCCGCCCCGCCCACGGACGCCCTGTCCGCGGACGCGGGGGTGGCGCTCGGGGGGCCGACGGACGGGGGCGTCGGGGGGGAGGGCGCCGGGTGGGACGTCGCGGGAGCGGTCACGGCCGGACCACCGACGTCGCCGGAGGCGTCGGACCACGTACTCGAGCCGGTCGACGCGATACGCCCGGACGGTGCGCCGGGGGTCGCGGTGAGCGAGTCGTTCTCCTCACGGCGCGGACGCTCTCGGCGTGCGAGCGCCGCGATCGTCGTGCTGGTCGCCGGACTGCTCTCGACGGTGCCCGGGCAGATCACCGGGGTCGCGAAGGCGCTCGGCCTCTCGACCACCGGCAACCAGGTGTCGAGCTGGGCCGCGTGGAACTACTCCGGGTACCAGGGCAAGCCGGCGTGGCCCGAGTACCACGACCTCATGACCACCATGGGCCGGGTCGCCCAGCGCGACGGCTGCGGACGCGCGATGTGGGAGTACAGCCCGAGCGAGAACCGCTTCGGCACGACCATGGCCCTGATGCTGCTCCCGTACTGGACCAACAACTGCGTGTCGTCGATGGAGGGGCTGTACTTCGAGTCGTCGGCCACGACCCCCTACCACTTCCTGGACCAGGCCGAACTGAGCGCCCAGCCCAGCAATCCCCAGGTCGGTCTGCCGTACGGGACCCTCGACGTGGCGACGGGCGTGACGCACCTGCAGATGCTGGGGGTTCGCTACTTCATCGCCTTCTCGCCGGGCGTCGTCGCGGAGGCGTCGCGGGATCCTCGCCTCCGTCTCGTCGCCACGACTCGGGCCTGGCCCGCCCCGGGCGTGCAGTGGCGGATCTACGAGATCCGCCCGAGCCCGCTCGTCGTCGGGCTCACCCGCACGCCCGTCGTCGTCGCGGGCCTCTCCTCGCGCACGGCGTGGCTCAACGCCAACGTGGGCTGGTGGATCGACGCGACACGGTGGGACACCCCGCTCGCCGCGAGTGGACCGGCCTCGTGGCCCCACGCGGCGAGTGCCGATCCCCTCGGGCTGCCGCCGGGACGGGCCCTGCCGCGCGAGTCGGTCACCCGAGTGACGGCGGGACTCCAGTCGGTGTCGTTCCACGTGAGTCGCCTGGGCGTGCCAACGCTCGTCAAGGTCTCCTACTACCCGCGCTGGCAGGTCAGCGGCGCCACGGGCCCCTATCGGGTGAGTCCCAACCTGATGGTGGTCGTCCCCACCTCGCACGAGGTCACGCTCGTCTACGGCGCCGACGGCGCGACCCGTCTCGGCTCGACCCTGAGCGGCGTCACGATCGCGCTGGGGCTGGTCGTCGCGTTCCTAGCGGGTCGCCGCCGCGCCCGGGAGAGGCGGCGGACGGCTCAGTAGAGTGGAGCCCCGTGGACGCGCGCGCGATCTTCAAGGCCTACGACGTCCGCGGAACCTACCCGGACCAGCTCGACGAGACCGTCGCCCGGGCGGTGGGGGCGGCCTTCGCCCGCTTCGCGGGCGCGCCCCGGATCGTGGTCGCCCGCGACATGCGCCCCTCGGGGATCGCCCTGGTCGACGCCTTCGCCGACGGAGCCCGCGGGGAGGGAGTGGAGGTCCTCGACCTCGGACTGGCGTCGACGGACCTCCTCTACTTCGCGTCCGGCCACCTCGACGCTCCGGGTGCCATGTTCACCGCCTCGCACAATCCGGCCGCCTACAACGGGATCAAGCTCTGCGTGAGCGGCGCTCGTCCCGTCGGGGTGGAGTCGGGGCTGCGCGAGATCGAGGAGATGGCGATCGCCCTCGAGGGAGCGTCCCCCGCGCCCGCTCGGGCCGACCGGGTCGCGATCGATCTGTGGCACGAGTGGGTGAGCCACGTGCACTCCTTCGCCGATACCAGCGTGCTGCGTCCGCTGCGCATCGTGGCGGACACGGCGAACGGCATGGGGGGACTCGTCGCGCCCCGCGTCTTCGCCGGCCTTCCCTTCGAGGTGGAGATCCTCTTCCCGGAGTTGGACGGGACCTTCCCGAACCACCCGGCGGACCCCCTCAATCCGGACAACCTCGTCGACCTGCAGCGTCGCGTGCGAGAGGTGGGGGCCGACATCGGTCTGGCCTTCGACGGGGACGCCGATCGCGTCTTCCTGATCGACGAGCGCGGCGTACCCCTCGACGGCTCGACCGTGACGGGGGTGGTGGCCGCGGCGATGCTGGAGCGCCACCCCGGGTCGACGATCCTCTACAACCTGATCTGCTCGCGCGCCGTTCCCGAGATCATCGCCGAACGCGGTGGCGTGGGGGTGCGCACCCGCGTGGGGCACAGCTACATCAAGCAGGTGATGGCCGAGACCGGCGCCGTCTTCGGCGGGGAGCACTCGGGTCACTACTACTACCGCGAGAACTTCCGAGCGGACTCGGGCATCATCACCGCGATGATCGTCCTCGAGCTCCTCAGCCGTTCCTCCGAGCCCCTCTCCGCCCTGGTGGCTCCGTTCCAGCGCTACCACGCCTCGGGCGAGCGCAACACCACCGTCGCCGACCCGGTGGCCACCGTGGCCCGCGTCGCCGCCCGCCGACGTGCGCGGGGCGACGCGATCGACGAGCTCGACGGCCTGAGCGTCGACTACGGGGACTGGCGTTTCAACCTGCGACCGTCGAACACCGAGCCCCTCCTGCGTCTCAACGTCGAGGCGACGACCGAGGCGGACGTCGAGCGGCACGTGAGTGAAGTCCAGTCGTGGCTGGCAGAGGAGGCGTCGTGACCCTGGACCCGTTCCTGCTCGAGCTGCTCGCCGACCCGGTCGACCACGAGCCCCTGCGCTACGTGGCCGCGGCGGACGTCCTCTACAACCCCCGCCGTCGGGTGGCCTACGAGGTGCGCGACGGGATACCCGTTCTGGTGCCGTCCGAGGCGCGACCGGTCGACGACGACGAGGCTCGTCGGCTGGACGAGGACCCCTCGGGTCGCTGGACGGGTCGCGCGACGAGTTAGCCGAGGCGCTCGACGATCATGGCCATTCCCTGGCCGCCGCCGACGCACATCGTCTCGAGCCCGTAGCGCAGGCCACGATCCTCGAGCCCGTTGATCAGGGTCGTCATGATGCGGGCCCCGGTCATGCCGAACGGGTGGCCGAGCGCGATGGCGCCGCCATTCACGTTCAACTTCTCGAGGGGGATCTCGAGGTGGCGAGCACTGGGGATCACCTGCGCGGCGAAGGCCTCGTTGATCTCCACCAGGTCGATGTCCTTCATCGTCAGTCCGGCGCGGGCGAGGGCCTGTCGGCTGGCCTCGACGGGTCCGAGACCCATGATCTCGGGGTTGAGGGCGCTGACGCCGCTCGACACGATCCGCGCGATCGGGGTGATGCCCAGTTCACGCGCCTTCGTGTCGCTCATCACCACGACCGCAGCCGCGCCGTCGTTCAGCGGGCAGGCGTTCCCCGCGGTCACGGTGCCCCCCTCGCGGAAGGCCGGGGCGAGGGCGCTCAACTTCTCCATCGTGGTGCCGGGCCGGGGACCGTCGTCGCGGTCGACGACGACGCCGTCGGGACGGGTCACCGGGATGATCTCTCGATCGAAGAAGCCGTTGGCCTGATTGGCGACGGCGAGCTCCTGGCTGCGCACCGCGTACTCGTCCATCTCGGTCCGCGAGACGCCCTCGTACTCGGCGACGTTCTCGGCCGTCTGGCCCATGGCGATGTAGACGTCGGGCAGCCCCGGCGAGGGCTGCCACGGCTCGCCGGCCCTCTCCGATCGGGCCTTCGATCGCGCGAGCGCGTCGCCGAAGACCGGATTCACGGCCGTGAAGAGGTCGGCGGTGCCGTTGCCGTAGCGGGACACGGTCTCGACGCCCGCGGCGACGAAGACGTCACCCTCGCCCGCGCGGATCGCGTGGGCGGCCATCCGAATCGTCTGGAGCGAGGAGCTGCAGTACCGGTTGACGGTCACGCCGGGGACGTGGTTGAGTCCGGCGAGCACCGCCGCCACTCGGGCGACGTTGAATCCGGCCTCGCCCGCGGGCTCCCCGCAGCCGACCATCAGGTCTTCGACCAGGGCGGGGTCGAGTTGGGGGACCTTCGCGAGGACCTCACGGACCACGTGGGCGGTGAGGTCGTCGGGCCTCAGGTCGACGAGCGACCCCTTGAAGGCACGACCGATGGCGGTGCGGCCGGTGGCGACGATGACGGCGTCGGGCATGGGAACCTCCTGTCCCCGGGGAGCATAGTTACTCCCGGGTAGCGGTGGGGGAGGCCAGGGGGCCGGCGTCGGCGAACCCCTGGCGAACGCCCTGGCCGGCGCGGTGGGCCAGCTGCTCGGGCTCGAAGAGCATCCAGTAGGCGTTGCGGGCGTGGCGCCGCGACCGATTCTCGAAGACGGAGGCGAGGACCGCCGGGTCGTCGGCCTCGTCTTCGTGGACGAAGACCTCGAGGATGGGCGTCGAGGTCAGGAGCTGGGCCTGCATGATCCCGAGGGACGCCTCGTGGGCGCACTGCTTGTCGATCGGTGCCGAGCCGGGCATGCCCAGGGCGACCACGATGGAGCAGCCCTCCCTCTCGATCAGGTTCTTCGCCGCGACGGCGAGGTCCTTGAATCCGGGAACGGTCTGGGAGACGACCTCGAACCGCTGGCCGTAGCCGGGGCACTCGGCGAGCTCCGCCCGGGCGGCGCCACCCATGTCGTAGCGAGCGAACATGGTGTCGACGACGCCGATGCGCGCGGGGTGCGACGGACTCTTCTTCTTCTTGCCCATGAGGACCTCCGGGACCAGTGTAGGGAGTCAGTCCCGCGGCGCGAGTCCCTCGAGGGCGGCGTCCAGGTCGCGCACGCCGACGAGGGCCAGTGTCGCGGCGTCGACCCCGGCGTCGAGGTACTCCCGGACGCGGGCCCGGCAAGCCTCGTAGGATCCGTGGATCACGAGGTCGTCGACGACCTCGTCGGGGATGACCTCGTTCGCGCGCTGCCGATCGCCCGCCGCCCAGGCCTCCCACATCGGGGCGAGGGCCTCGGAGCGTCCCAGCCAGCGGTGGAACTCCGCGTACGCGGGGACGGTGAGGTAGGAGGAGATCATCCGGCGCCCGATGAGGCGAGCGGTGGTGGCGTCCTCGGTGGGCAGGACGAAGAGTCGGGCGGCGATCGTCTTGCCCGGTCCGACCTCGGCCCGACACCGCCCCACGTCGCCCGGCGCGAGCCAGTTGAGGACGGCCCCGTCCGCGGCCTCGCCCGCGAGGCGCAGCATGCGCGGCCGCAGGGCCCCGAGCAGGAGGCGCGGGGGCGTGGCCACGGGTCGGGAGAGGCGGAACCCCTTCACGGTGAAGGTCTCGAAGGACTCGTCGATTCGCTCGCCCGCGAGGGCGCGCCGAACGAACGCGAGGACGTCCCGAGTGCGGGCGTAGGGGTGGGAGTAGGGGATGCCGTTCCAGCGCTCGACGACGGGCGCGCTCGACGCCCCGAGACCGATGGTGAGCCGCTCGCCGGCGACCTCGGCGAGCGACGCGATCGACATGGCGAGGAGTCCGGGGCCGCGGGTGAACACCGGCGCCACGGCGAGTCCCAGGGCGAGACGCGGCTCCCAGGCGGCCGCCAGGGTCAGGGGGGTGAACCCGTCGGTGCCGTCGACCTCGGCCGACCACACGTCCGCGTAGCCGAGATCGGCCATGCGGTGGAACCACCGCTCGTGGTCGGCCAGGGTGACGCCCTCGAAGGGGATGGTGATGCCGTAGTGGGCCATGGCCCAGTGTGCCACCGATGCCTAGTGCAGGTAGTCCTCGCCGCGCGAGGGGGGCAGGACGATGCCGTGGCGCTCGAGGTCGTGCGACCAGCGCTCGATGACGGTCTCGAGCACTGCGACCCGGGCGTAGTGCTTGTTCTCGGCCGCGATGAGCTCCCAGCGGGAGTGGTGGTGATCGGTGTCGTCGATCGCGTCGCGCAGTGCGTCGAGGTAGCGCGGTCGGAGCCCTCGATTGCGCCAGTCGTCGGGCGTCAGCTTCCAGTGCTTCAACGGATCGGCGGCGCGAGCGTTGAAGCGTCGCAGCTGCTCCTCTTCGGAGATGTGCAGCCAGAACTTGATGACCGTCGTCCCCGCGTTCACGAGCTGACGCTCGAACTCCACGATCTCCTCGGCCGAACGATGGGCGGTGTCGGGGTCGATGAGCTCCTCGACCCTCTCGACGAGCAGGCGCCCGTACCACGACCGGTCGAACACCGTCATCTCACCCTTCCCGGGGACGTGGGGGGCGAAGCGCCACAGGAAGTGGTGGCGACGCTCTTCGTCGGTGGGTGGCCCGATCGGCACGACGCGCACGTGGCGGGGGTCGAGGCCGGCCGTCAGCCGACGGATCGCCCCGCCCTTGCCAGCGGCGTCGAATCCCTCGAAGAGCACGAGGAGTCCCGGCCCGGGCGGCCCCCCGTTGAGGAGGCCCGCGGTCAGCAGGCGCAGGTGGGTGAGCCGGCGCTGGGCGGCCAGGATGCGCCGCTCGGACTCCTCCCGGCCGAGAGACTTCGTGAGGTCGATCTCGTCGATGCGGCTCATGGTCACCTCCCCGGCGACCGTAGCGCACGTGTGCCCTGACCGGGTGGGCGAGGCGTCACTCCGTAGGATGGGGGGGTGCGTCGGGCCGTCCTCGCCACTCTCGCGACGCTCCTGGCGACGGCGGCCGCGGCGACCTCGCCCGTCGGCGCGAGCGCGCGGGTCGTCGACACCAGTCGACCACCCGCCGTCTGCGGCCGCCCGAGCCCGACCTGCTCCCCGTGGCACCGCCTGGACGCGTGGTCGCCCGTCCCCAGCGTGTTCACGGCGTCGTTCACACCCGTCCGGCAGCCCGGGGTCACGGCCTACGTCACCTGGATGCGCTCGTCCACGACGGACCTCGCCCTGTACCCCGGCTACGAGGGGCCGGGGACCACGAGCCTGCCGCGCGGGCCCGAGATGGTTCCCCTGAGCGGACGGGGCCGCCTGCTCGCCACGTTCAACAGCGGCTTCTACGAGAGCGATCAGGCGGCCGGGTTCTACACCAACCGAACCCTGTACTTCCCGATGGTGCGGGGCCTCGCGACCGTCGTGCGCTACGCCAGCGGTCGCGTGGACGTCATCTCGTGGGCCGGCGGCCCGCGACCGGGAGCGAACATCCTCATGGCTCGCCAGAACCTCCCGCTGCTCGTCGCCAACTCTCGTGCGACGGCCCTCAGTTCGAACAACGCCGCGTGGGGACTCACGCTGCACGGAGTTCCCGACGTGTGGCGGACCGCTCTCGGGGTCGACGCCGCGGGCAACTTGATCTACGCGGCGGCGCCGGCCCAGACGTCCGCCACTCTCGCCGCGATCATGGTGCAACTCCACTGCGTGCGGGCCATGGAGCTGGACATCAACCCCGAGTGGCCCATCTTCGTCGCCTACGGGGCGCGCGGCGCCGTCGACCCGTCGCTCATCGTGCCGAACCCGAACCAGATCCCCGGTCGATTCCTCTACCCGAGCACGAAGGACTTCTTCGCCCTCTTCGTGCGCCAACGAGTCGGGGCGCCCCAGCCGTGGTAGCGCAGCACCGGGCGTCGTCCGGGCGCCGGGGGTGGGTGGTCGGGGGCGTCGCCGCGATCCTCCTCCTGGTGGTGGTGGGCGGAGCGCTCGCCCTCGGTCGTCGAGCGCCCCGGGCGCGCGCGGCCGCGACCACCGTCCCGTCGTCGTCGACGTAGACGACGACGCCCCCCACGACGACGGTCCCGCCCCCGGCACCGGTCACGATCTCGGCGGTGGGGGACACCGAGCTGGGCAACGGCACGCAGGTGCCGTCCGATCCCCGCGCCTACCTCGCGCCCACGCGAGCCCTCCTGGCCGCCCCGATCGTCTTCGGCAACCTCGAGGGGACGATGACCACGGCGACGACGTCGAAGTGCCAGCCGCCCTCACCGACGTGCTACGCGTTCAAGGTCCCGCCATCGTTCGCCGCCGCGTACCGCTGGGACGGCTTCACCGTGCTCAACGCCGCGAACAACCACGCGTGGGACTACGGGGCACCGGGCGTCGCCCAGACGACGGCGGCGCTCACCGCCGCGGGCATCACCGAGGCGGGTCTACCCGGACAGGTCGGGGTCGTCGCCGTGCACGGGGTCCGAGTCGCCTTCGTCGACTTCGCCCCCTACTACAACACCAACAACCTCCTCGACCTGTCGAGCGCGACGCAGATGATCTCGGCCGCCCACCGCGAGGCGTCGATCGTCGTCGTCTACATGCACGCCGGCGCCGAGGGGCCCCAGGCCGACCACGTGACGCGCACGACCGAGACCTTCTACGGCGAGAATCGCGGCAACCCCTACGCCTTCGCCCACGCGGCGGTGGACGCCGGTGCCGACCTGGTGATCGCGAGCGGGCCCCACGTGCTGCGGGGCCTCGAGTGGTACCGCGGGAGGCTGATCGACTACAGCCTCGGCGACTTCGCGAACTACTACGACTTCGCCACCGTGTCGACCCTGCGCCTCTCGGCCATCCTGCGGGTCACCCTCTCGGCGACGGGGCGCTTCGTCGCGGGGCGTTTCGACTCGCTCGTCCTCACACCCTCGGGTCAGCCCCTGCCGGATCCGACCGGAGCGGCCGCGACCTTCGTGAACCAGCTCTCCCGAGAGGACTTCGGCGCCCGTGCGGCCCTCATCGGTCCCGATGGGGTGATCACGGCTCCCTAGCAGCCGCCGGCGCCCGCCACCCCCGGCCCGCGAACCAGGTGGTCGAGGGTGCCGACGGGGGCGGGGCGAGGGTTCGGCCCGAGGTGCACCACGTACCAGTGTCCCGCCCACGAGATGAGCGAGAAGACGCCCACCGACCAGAGCGCTCGCTGACGTCGAAACTCGAGGCGGACCTCGCCGAGGTGCCAGTACCCGAAGCGGTTCTCGCAGTCACCCGGGGGGATCCACGTGACGTCGGACGCGACGGCACGCACCCCGACGAGCCGGGGGGCGGGGCCGGTCGCGAGGGCGCGGTGGTACGTCGCGAGATCGAGCTGGTAGAGGGCCCAGAGTCGATGGGCGTAGTCACTCGCCGGCGCTGGTATCTCTCCCGTCTTCATCGTCACGTACGGAGCCCGCGGGAAGAAGAGAGGAGACGCGAGCGCGAGGTCGCCGCTCGCGACGGCCCGCCACAGGGGTTCGAGCCGGGTGAGCAGGGACGCCGGGGTCGTGACGGGTCGCGCGGCGTTCGTGAGGTCGCCGGCGCTCGCGGGTCCGTCGACGAGGGTGATCGCGAGGAGGGCGGCGGCGAGGAGGGTGCCCGCGACGGCGCGGACGCCGCTAGGCCGCATGGCGCGCGCGTCGGTGACGACGTAGCGACCCGGCGACGGGCCACAAGATCATCGCGAGGATCCCGAGCAGGAAGGCTCCGATCGCCGCCTCCTCGTGGGGCGGCAGGAAGCTGAACGCGACGGTCGAGGTCCCCGCCGGCAGCGCCACGGTCTGGAAGGTCCCCTCGCTCGCGCCGATCGGTGCCGCCGTGCCGTTCACCGTGGCGTGCCAGCCCTTCATGACGAGCTCACTGCGGGTGAGCGTCCCGGGGGCCGAGCAGGTGACGGTGGCGTGGTCGTAGGTCGTCGACGTCACCTGACAGCCCTTCGTCGCCGTGAAGAGGGGCTGGGCCCCGGGGACCTGGTAGATGCTCGCCAGCCCGTCACGGTAGACGAGGGTGACGCCGATCTTCGCCAGGGCGGGCAGGAGGGGCACCTTGTTGTTGATCAGCAGGTACTTGACGCTCGACTCCTGGTAGGCGCTCAGGTGGTCGACGACCATCTGCTCCTGCTCCTTGATCCCCGTCATGCCGCCCTGGATGATGAACTGCCGCGGGTGGACCTTCGACGGGTACAGCTGCGTCGCGATATAGGTGGCGAAGGTCGACGGGAAGGGCAGGTCGATCGCCGACAGGGAGCTCACGCCGTACTGGGATCCCCAGTTCGCGTTGAGGACGGCGAAGTCGAGGAAGCGCTGGGTCCCGAGGTGCTGCTGGAGGAAGGTGATCGCCGGCTGGTCCACCAGGATCTTCTTCGGGGCTTCGCCCGTGGGCACGAAGTAGAGCAGGAGCGCCTCGCCGGCGAGGACGATCGCCAGCAGCACGCGGAAGGGACGGTAACGGGCGAGGGCCACGAAGACGAGGTAGAGGAAGAGGGCGATGAAGGGCAGGGCGTGCAGGCCCAGGTAGATGATCCGCTCGCGGTGCCCCAGGACGACCCCGTTGTTGGTGGGCGCCCCACCCTCGGCGGCGAGCGCCGTGACGATCGCGGTACCGGCGACGGCGAGCGGGGCGAGACGCCGCGCCCAGACGCTCGTGCGCAGGTCGCTGAGCCCGAAGCCGGCGAGCACGATCATTGCGAACTCGACGCTGGGCAGGAAGTAGCGGAGGAGGGCGATCGACTGGACGCCCGGCAGCAGGTTGAAGAGTTCGTGGGCGTGCGCGTAGCCGAAGATGGCGCATATGCCGAGGACGCTCCAGATGCCGAGGGTCACCCTGAGCGCCCGCGCTCGCCGCCCGAAGAGCCCGACGAGCGCGAAGGCGACGATGCCGGTCGTGAGGTACCCCCCGACGGCTCCCCACGAGGGGATCGCTGCCGGATTGGAGAAGATCGTCCCGTAGATGTAGGGGTCGATCAGCATCGGGAGGGCCTGGGGGCTGAGGTGAGCCGTCGCGTAGCCGCTGGCGGTGTGGTTGCCGATGTGCGCCAGCTTCAAGAAGTCGGCGAAGGCGACGAGGAGGGGGGCCGAGAGGAGGAGGCCCACGACTCCTCCGAGGGCGACCCCACCGGTCGCGGCCCAGCGGCGGGCGGCCGGCACGGCCCAGAGTCGCACGACCGCCCAGACCAGGACCAGCACGCCGTTGAAGTACGCGACCTCGGGGAAGCCCGCGTAGAGCGAGAGCGCGAGGCCCACGGCCAGCACGTACCAGCCGCCCCTCGCCCGACCCTGGACGCCGTCGTAAATCATCTCGACGCCGAGCGCCATCATCGGTGCGAAGGCCACGGGGTTCAGGGTCGCGTTGCCGAGCCACGCGTACGTGCCGTTCAGCGCGAAGGCGATGCCGATCGAGGTGGCGACGACGCCGCCCATGCCCAGACGCCGTCCCAGGAAGTAGGTGGAGAGACCGGCGATGATCTCGAGCGAGACGTGGAAGAGGTAGAGGCCGTTGGGCAGGGCGAAGAAGAGGGTCAGCGGGAAGAGGGCCGCGCCCTGCATCTCGCCCGCGAGGGGCTGTCCCAGGCCCTCGAAGTAGTTCCACCACGGGATGTGGCCGTGCACCAGGTCGAGGGCCGCCACGTGGCCCAACGGTTGGGTGAGGAATCCGAGGTTCGGGTCGATGGCGGGCCGTCCGCAGGTGATGCGGCACAGCGAGTGCGCGATGTTGGCCGTCCAGGCGATCGGGTTGTTGTCGGCCAGCCCGAACGTGTACATGCCGTTGCCCAGGAGGACTGCGGCCACGATGACGACGAGGGGCCAGACCCAGTGCGGGAGTCGCCCGTTGAGCGCGGCGAACCGCTGGCGCAGCGTGGACACGGGGTCCAGGCTATCCCGCGAGGCCGGCGCCGCCGGACCGCGCACTCACCGGAACCGGTAGTACATCTGCTCGCCGAGCAGGACTAACGACTCGGGGAAGTAGGGGTCGCGGAAGTTCCCGAAGATGTCCCAGCGGCGGATGAAGCGATTCCGGTCGTCGAGCGGATCGAGGGACCCGCGCGACGAGCTGACGTGGTGGTACAGCTGGACGTCGGGCAGGTAGACGACGTAGCGCCCCTCGACCTGACTGCGTAGGCAGATGTCCACGTCGTTCATCGTCACCTTCAGCTCTTCGTCCATTCCGCCGAGGTGCGACCACCAGTCCCGTCGCGCCATCTGGATCGCTCCGGTCACCGCGACCACGTCACGGACCGCACGGGCGAAGTGGTCGTCGTTGGGGTAGTTGGAGTCCGTGCGCAGGTGCTGGGGATACGGCACGGCCACGATGCTCTCGTGCTCGCGCTGCCCGTCCTCGTCGAGGAGGCACGCGCCGACGAAGCCCACGTCGGGGAGCGCCGCCACCGCGAGCAGTCGCTCGATCCAGTCCGGGGTCACGACGATGGTGTCGTTGTTGAGGGTGATGATGAAGTCCGCCGTGGACTGGGTGACGCCCCGATTCACGATCCACGCGTAGTTGAAGGGTCCCGGGCACGGCACGACTCGGTACGGGCCCTCGCGAAAGTAGGCGAGGGTCTCGGGGTCCTTCGAGTCGTTGTCGAGGATGATGATGTCGTAGTTGGGGTAGGTCGTGCGGGCCGTGATCGAGTCGATGCAGCGGCGCATCAGGTCCACCCGGTCGCGCGTGGGGATCACGATGTCGACGCGGGGTGCCGGGTCGGGGACCGGGGGTCGCCAGTGCGTCAGGCCCGGGAGCTCGCCCGCGGTCACCTCGCCACCCCATCCGCGTCGCTCGAGGGCGTCGCGCACCACCCGGACGGTGTCGTCGTCGATGTGGTCCGCCTCGAAGCCGGAACGGGGGCGGCCGGCGTGCAGGATCGTCGGCACGTGCGCGAACGTCACACCGGCCTCCGAGGCTCGCAGGTAGAAGTCGTGCTCGAAGGCCCACCCGGCCTCGGGACGAAGCCCCCCGAGGCTCTCCCAGGTCGTGCGGCGGACGAGGGCGGGCCGACCGACGACGTTGTAGCTGAGGAGCGTATGGGGGGCGATGTAGGGCGGCTTGAGGATCGGCCGGTGCGGGTGCGGGCCGAACTCGTCGGCGTAGACGACGTCGACGCCCTCGACCGCTCGCGCGAGCAACGCGCGGCTGGCGAACTCGACGTCGCCCTCGAGGAGACCCACGTCGGCGAGGAGGACCCAGTCCGTCGTCGCCGATCGCACCGCTCGATTGACGCTGTCGACGACGTCCCGCGGCTGCGCGACGGACTCGTCGATCCGCACGACGGTGATGGCGGGGCCGACGGCGTCGCGGGGGGCGAGATCGGGTCGCTCGAGGAGGTTCTCGCGCAGGTTCACGGGGAAGTAGGCGTCGTCGGGCACGTCGAGGTGCAGCACCGTCTTTCGTGCGGGCGGTGTCGTGCCGCGTACTCGACGGATGAGGCGCAGGAGGGGTCGACCCACGAGGCGGGCGAGGCGGTAGCGGACACCGTCTTCGGGGCCGAACATCCGCCCGAGAATCTGCTGGAGCCGATTGCCGGAGACCATCCTGATCCGACCGTGGAACTCGGCCCACCGCCGGCGGATCTCGCGGTCGGTGATGGCCGGGACGGCCGGGTCGACGTCGTACTGGGAGATCGGAATCACGTGCGGGGGCCTTCGGGCGCGGGGATGACCCGCCCACGCTACCCGAGACGACTCCCGTGGCGAGTGCGGCACGCGGGGCCGGTCGCCCCCGCACGACTCACGAGCGACCGCGTGGATGACCTGGTGGCACTGTCTTTTCTCCGTCCCGTGCGGCCCGAGGGGCGACGGCGGGACGGGTGACGGCCATTCGGTCGGAGGGGTGCGGCGCTCGCCGTCTCCACCGCAGGCCGACGACCGGCCCGACGGGACCGTCGACGTCATCGCCCCCGGTGCGCGTCGCCGCCCGAGAGTTCACGGGGGGTTCACGGACCGTTTACCTCTCGGTCACCCAGCGTCGGGAGACTCTCCACGGAACTCCGACGGGAGGGCGCGTGGGCGAGACCTCTGAACCTGATCCGGGTGGTGGCGACGGGGTCCCGCGCACCCTCGCCGAGGTCTTGGACGAAGCGCCCACGAGTCGATTCCACCGACGAGCGGTCGTCGTCTCCGGGATGGGCTTCTTCACCGACGCCTACGACCTCTTCGTCATCGGAACCGTGGCGACGATCGTGACGACGCAGTGGCACCTCTCGACCACCCAGGCGAGTTGGGTGAGTGGCGCGGCGATCCTCGGCGCCTTCATCGGAGCCGTCGTCTTCGGGCGCATCGCCGACGTGAGCGGGCGCAAGACGATCTACGCGATTGTGGCGGGCGTGATGATCATCGGAGCAATCGCCTCGGCGGCGGCGCCGAACGTGACCTGGCTCGTGATCTCGCGCATCGTCCTCGGCCTGGGGGTCGGTGGCGACTACCCCGTCTCGGCCGTCCTCATGAGCGAGTACGCGAACCGCCACGATCGAGGCCGGCTGGTCGGCCTGGTCTTCGCGATGCAGGCGGTCGGCCTGGTCGTCGGACCCCTCGTGGCGCTCCTCCTCCTCGGATCCGGTATCAGCCCCTCCATCATCTGGCGCGTCCTACTCGGACTCGGGGCGGTGCCGGCGGCCGCCGTCATCTACCTGCGGGCCCGGATGCCCGAGTCGCCCCGATTCCGCGAGCGCGTTCGCGGCGAGGGTGACCGGGCCGCCGCGGAGCTCCACGCCTTCGCCGACGGGGCCCTCGACGCTCGCGACGTCGTGACCGCCCCGGTGAACCACGACGAGCTGCTGCGGCCCTCGCACCTCTGGTCGACGGCACGGCTGCGTCGACTGGTGATCGGCACGACGGCGAGCTGGTTCCTCTTCGACTACGCCTACTACGGCAACACCCTGTCCCTCCCCTCGATCCTGAAGGGCGTCGATCCGTCGGCGACCCTCAGCGCGAAGCTCTGGTGGTCCCTGGCCCTCTTCGCCCTCTTCGCCCTGCCGGGCTACGCGGTTGCCGTCACCCACATGGATCGGGTGGGGCACCGGCGACTCCAGTGGGTGGGATTCGTCGTGATGGCCGCGGCCTTCGGGCTGCTCGCCGCGGTGCCCGTCCTCACGACGGCCATCGTCCCCTTCGTGGTCCTCTTTGGCGTGAGCTACTTCTTCACGGAGTTCGGTCCCAACACGACCACCTTCGTTCTGCCGTCGGAGATCTTCCCGGCCGAGCTGCGCGCGACGGGTCACGGGGTGGCGGCGGGGATAGGGAAGCTCGGCGCCTTCGTCGGCGTCTTCCTGGTGCCGCACCTGTCGAGCGTCATGGGACTGCGCGGCATGCTGGCGATCGCGGCCGTCGCGGCGCTCCTCGGGGCGGCCGCGACGGCCCTCCTGCCCGAGCCGGCGCGGCGGTCGCTCGACGACGTGGGGGGCGCCTCCTAGGATCGACGGGTGGATCTGGATCTGCGCGATCGCGTCGTGGTGATCACGGGCGGAACCGATGGGCTCGGGCTCGCCCTGGCCCTCACGCTGCAGCGAGAGGGTGCGAAGGTCGCGGTCTGCGGGCGCGACGAGGATCGGCTGGCCGCCGCGCTCTCCCGGCTCGGGCCTGCGGCCCTGGGCGTCCGAGTCGACGTGACGCGGCACGAGGATCTTGACGCGTTGGTCGCCGCCGTTCGGGATCGATTCGGTCGGGTCGACGGGCTCGTCAACAACGCGGGACGCCACGCGGCGAGCCCGGTGGCCACGGCGACGGCGCAAGCCTGGCGCGACGACTACGAGCTCAAGGTCGTCGCGGCGGTCGAGCTCACGCGTCGGCTGATCGACGACCTGGTGGTAACGGGCGGCGCCGTCCTCAACGTGCTGGCCATCAAGGCACGAACTCCCGACGCCGGGTCGACGCCGACGGCGGCGTCGCGAGCGGCGGGCCTCGCCCTGACGAAGGCCCTGGCGAACGAGCTCGGCCCGCGGGGCGTGCGGGCGAACGCGATCCTCATCGGACTCATCGAGTCGGGCCAGTGGGAGCGCCGGGCTGCCGCCCGGGGTGTTCCGGTGGCCGAGGTCTACGCGGGACTCGTCGCCGACCAGAGCATTCCCCTCGGTCGCGTGGGGCGAGCCAGCGAGTTCGCGGACCTCGCGGCCTTCCTGCTGTCGCCTCGTGCGAGCTACCTCACGGGAGTGGGCGTCGCGCTCGACGGGGGGCTGTCGCCCGCCATCTAGGTGGTCAGCGCGACGCGACGTCCCGCCACAGGTCGACGTCGGGCGTGTCGACGGCGTGACGATCGATCTCGGCCAACTCGTCGTCGTCGAAGTCGAGTCGCTCCAGGGCGTCGAGGTTGGCGTCCAGCTGCGTCACGCTGCTCGCGCCGATGAGCGCCGAGGTGACGCGACGGTCGCGCAGCACCCAGGCGATGGCCATCTGCGCGAGGGTCTGACCCCGCTCCAGGGCGATCGCCGACAGGGCCCGTACGCGGACCAGCGTGGTCGGGTCGAGCAGGGAGGGCGGGAGTGAGGCCGCGAGAGAGGCGCGCGAGTCGGCCGGGATGCCGTCCAGATAGCGGTCCGTGAGGATCCCCTGCGCCAGGGGGGCGAAGGCGATGCAGCCGACGCCGGACTCGTCGAGGACGTCGAGGAGCTCGTCCTCGACCCAGCGGCTGAGCAGGGAGTAGTTGGGCTGGTGGATCAGGAGGGGCGTGCCCATCTCCCGCAGGATCGCTACGGCCTCGCGCGTGCGCTGCGCCGAGTACGAGGAGACGCCGACGTAGAGGGCCTTGCCCTGGCGCACGGCGTGGTCGAGCGCACCCATCGTCTCCTCGAGGGGGGTCGAGTCGTCGAAGTGGTGGTGGTAGAAGATGTCGACGTAGTCGAGCCTGAGACGACGGAGACTCTGGTCGAGGCTGGCGAGCAGGTACTTGCGGCTGCCGAGGTCGCCGTAGGGACCGGGCCACATGTCCCAACCGGCCTTGGTCGAGATGACCAGTTCGTCGCGCAGGCCGACGAAGTCGCGGGCGAGGATTCGCCCGAAGTTCTCCTCGGCCGAGCCGTAGGGCGGTCCGTAGTTGTTGGCGAGGTCGAAGTGGGTGACGCCGCGATCGAAGGCGCGACGCAGCATGTCGCGCTGGGTGGTGATGGGCGTCGCGTCGCCGAAGTTGTGCCAGAGACCGAGCGAGACGACCGGCAGGGCCAGTCCACTGCGGCCGCTGCGCCGGTACTCCATGTCCTGGTAGCGCGCCGGGTTGGGAGAGTAGGTCACCCCTCGACCCTACCGATCGCGCCGGTCCCGGTCGCTAAGGTCGGGACCGGACGACGAGACCGGGAGGGACATGACCTACGACCTGCGCGCCTTTACGACCGAGATCGAGGGCCACGGCGGTGATCGGATCGAGGCCTACGCGGCCGTTCCCGAGTCGGCGACGCCGACACCGGGCGTGGTGGTGATCCACCACATGCCGGGGTTCGACGAGCAGACGAAGGAGATCGTGCGCAAGTTCGCGGCGCACGGCTACGCGGCGATGATGCCCAACCTCTACAGCCGTGAGGCGCCCGGCGCGAGTCCGGACGACGCGGCCGCGGCGGCTCGGGCGAGCGGCGGCGTCCCGGACGCCCGGCTCGTGGGTGACGTTGCCGGAGCACAGTCCTGGCTGCGCGCCCGGGCCGAGTCGAACGGCAAGACCGGCGTGATCGGGTACTGCTCGGGCGGACGACAGACCGTCCTCGCCGCGTGTTCGCTCGACGTCGACGCCGCCGTCGACTGCTACGGCGCCTTCGTCGTCGTCGACCCGCCGGCCGAGCACGTGCTCAAGGTCACCTCGCTGACGGGCCTGCTTCCCGATCTCTCGTGTCCCATGCTGGGCCTCTTCGGAGCGGAGGACCAGTACCCGTCGCCGGAACAGACGGCGACCCTCGCGGCGATCCTCGCCGAACACGGTAAGGACTTCACCCACCACACCTTCGACGGTGCGGGACACGCCTTCTTCGCGGTGGAGCGGCCCTCGTACCGACCCGAGGCCGCGGTCGAAGGGTGGTCGATGATCTGGGACTTCTTCGGTCGTCACCTGAGCTAGGAGGACCCGTGTGCACGTACAACACTGAGACGCTCGACGTCCACGGCAGTGCGAAGGGGGCGACCGGCTGGTTCCCCGCGACCCGGGCGACCGTGTACTTCGATCACCCGGTTCACCACGCCGCCGGTCACGCCCTGATGGTGGATCTCCTCAATCCGAGTCGTGGCGCCAGCGCGCGCGTGGGACTGGAGCTCGACGCGGAGTCGGCGCGCGAGCTGGCGCACGCCATCCTGCGGACCCTGGACAGCGTGCCGGAGGGGCTGCTCGACCACTGACCCGGGGCTCAGTCCGACGCCGCGGACAGTCCGGTGCGCTGCTCGCACCACCGCCAGAGCTCGTCGCCGAGCGACGCGTCCGCGGGTCGGGTCCCGGGCAGGTAGTACTCCGATCGCCGCCGTCGGTCGAGCCAGATGCCGGACCGGGTCCCCTCGGTGCCCGCGCCGCCCGCCGCGAGCCAGACGGCCGTGTCGGCCCCCTCGTCGGGTCGGCGCAGGAGGGGGCCCAACCGGGAGAATCGGGGCAGGGACTCCGCGAGGCCGGGCGTGTCGGTCCATCCGGGATGCATCGCGTAGCTGCGGAGCCCCGACGCGGACCAGCGACGGGACCACTCGTGAGCGAGCACGACCTGAGCGCGCTTGGCTCGGGCGTAGGCGGTGGCACCTCGATACTGACCCGGTGCCATCTCGAGTGACGCGAGGCGCAGGGCCTGGGTGTACATCCCGCCGGACGACACGGTGACGATCGTGGGTCGGTCCGACTCGGCGAGACGGTCCGCGAGGTGCCAGGTCACGCGAAACGGTGCGAGGAGATGGGTCGCCACGGTCATCTCGACGCCGTTCGCGTCGGTCGTGAAGTGCGGGAGCAGGGCACCGGCCGAGTGGACGATGCCGTCGAGTCGCTCGAGCTCGTCGGCTAGGTCGAGCGCTGCCGCGTCGACGTCCGCGCCGCGTCCGAGGTCCACCCGCCAGGTGCGGGCGCGCACCCCCTTCTCGCGGACGCTGCCAGCGACGGCCTCGAGGCGGTCGAGGTCGCGTCCCCCGAGGACGAGGTCGGCGCCGAGTCGGGCGAGTCCGTCCGCCACGGCGCGCCCCACCCCCGAGGACGCCCCGGTGACGAGGAAGGTCCGGCCCCGTGCGGACGGGGGGTCGCCCCACTCCTGCGTCGCCCGCCGCAGGAGGTAGCCGACGCGACTGAAACTGCCCACGATGGTCGCCTCGAGCGCGACGTCGAGGGCTCGCGCGATGGGGCGACGGATGTCGGCGGTGACCGACCGGGGCGGTCTCACGAGACGAGTTTAGTGCTAAATTGGAGCGAGGGGTCGAGGTCCCTCGAGCTCCGCAGTCGCACGAGGAGATCGAATGCGCATTGCCATCGTCGGATCCGGGATTTCGGGTCTCACCAGCGCACACGTGTTGGCTCCGCACCACGACGTGACGGTCTTCGAGAGCGAGGACCGACCGGGAGGGCACGCGCACACGGTCGACGTCGAGGTGTCCGACGGTCGAGTCGCCGTGGATACCGGGTTCATCGTCTACAACGAGAGGAACTATCCGGGGTTCACGCGCCTGCTGGCGGACCTCGGGGTGGCGACGCGGCCGAGCAGCATGAGCTTCAGCGTGAGCGATCCTCGCCGGGGGCTCGAGTGGCGACCGGGATCCCCGCGCTCCCTCCTCGCCGCGCAGGCCGGCGTCTCGCGTCGAGAGGTGCTGGCCACCCTCGCGGACATCGCGGCCTTCAATCGTCGGGCGCGCTCCCTGCTACTCGAGCCCGGCGAGCCGACCCGCTCGTTGCGTGACCTCGTCAACGACGCGCGGGGCGGTGAGCGCGTCGCCGAGTGGTACCTGCGACCGATGGTGTCCGCGATCTGGTCGGCACCGCTCGAGGACGCCCTCGACATCCCCGCGCAGACCTTCGTGCGCTTCTTCGAGAATCACGGACTGCTCGCGGCTACGGGTCGCCCCGCCTGGCGCACCATCGTGGGCGGGTCGCGCTCCTACGTGAACGCCATCAGCGATCGACTGGGTGACCGCCTACGCCTCGGCCAGGGGGCGGCCAAGGTCGCGCGACGGCGCGACGGGATCGAGGTCTACAGCGAGGCGCGCGGTCCCGAGGTCTTCGATCACGTGATCTTCGCGACCCACAGCGACGTGAGCCTGTCCCTCCTGAGCGACCCGACGGTCGCTGAGCGGGAGGTGCTGGGCGATCTCCGGTATCAGGAGAACTCGGTGGTGCTGCACACGGACCGGTCCCTCCTGCCGGCGGCCCGCCACGCGTGGGCGAGCTGGAACTACCGTGTCGGCTCCGGTCAGCGCGGCGCGAGCGTCACGTACCACATGAACCGGCTGCAGTCGCTCGCGACCCGTGACGAGGTCTGTATCACGTTGAACCAGGACGAGGCGATCGACCCGGCGACGGTGCTCGGGCGCTACGAGTACGCCCACCCGATGCTCGACGCGACCGCGATCGCCGCGCAGGGCCGCTACGACGAGATCAGCGGCCGGTCGGGAACCTGGTACTGCGGCGCATACTGGGGCTATGGGTTCCACGAGGACGGCGTGCAGAGTGCCCTGCGGGTCTGTCGGGCCCTCGGGGCGTCGCTGGTGAGCGCGTGAGGAGCGCCATCTACGAGGGCCGGGTCCGGCACCGTCGCCGGTCGCCGATCGAGCACGCCTTCGAGTATCGGGTCGCCATGCCCCTCCTCGATCTCGCGGAGATCGAGGAGGTGACGGCACAGCACCCCTGGTGGGGGCACGAGCGTCACCGCCCGATCAACGTCCGTCGTCGGGACTACCTCGGGCCCGGTGACGTGCCACTCGACACGGCCGTGCGGGATCTCGTGCAGCGCGAGACCGGTCAGCGGCCGCTCGGGCCGATCGCCCTGCTGACGCATCCGCGAACCTGGGGCTGGCAGTTCAACCCGATCTCCCTCTACTTCTGCTTCGACGCCGCGGGCGAGCGAGTCGAGGCCCTGGTGGCCGACGTCACGAGCACGCCGTGGCACGAGCACCGGGCGTACGTGGTCGGACCGGCCGGCACGCACCGGGTCGCGAAGGAGATGCACGTCTCTCCATTCGTCTCGATGGACGTGGTCTACGAGATCACCTACCGCGACCCCGGTTCGCACCTCGTCGTGGCCATCGACGTCGTCGAACACGGCGCGACCGTCCTCGAGACGTCCATGACCCTGACGCGGCGCCCGATCGACCGTCACCAGCTGGGACGGGTGCTCTGGTCCTACCCCGCCATGACCTGGCGCGTCTCGCTCGGCATCTACCGCCAGGCGCTCGCACTCTGGCGCCGGCGCGTACCCTTCGTGGCGCATCCCGAGCGCAAGGTAGAGCGTGTCTGATTCCACCGTCACCACCGTCCGGCCCACCGGGTCCCTCGCCGAGCGAGTGGACGACTCTCGCATCGCCGCCCGCGGCGCCCGGGCCGTGCTGCACGGGCTGCTCGCGCGCGGTCGTGGGGGCCGGCTGACGATCGTCGACGGTAGGGGCCGACGGGAGCTGGGTCGGGGTGAGCTCGCGACCGAGGTTCGCGTGAACGACGATCGCGCCTACACGGCCCTCGTGCGTCACGGCTCCGTGGGCCTCGGCATCGGATACCTGGAAGGGTGGTGGGACGCGGATGACCTCGTCACGCTGGTCCGCATCCTGGTGCGGGCCCGCGGACGTCTGGGGCGTGCCCAGGACGCCGTGGGGCGAGCGATGAGCACCGTGCTCGACCCGGTTCGCCGTCGTCGACGTCAGCGGGGCCGACAGGCGGATCGACGCATGGTGCGTGCCCACTACGACGTGGGCAACGACCTGTTCGCGCTGATGCTCGATGCCACCATGTCGTACTCGTGCGGCTACTTCGAGAGTCCCGCGTCGACCCTCGAGGAGGCGTCGATCGCGAAGATCGACCGGCTCGCGAGCATGCTCGACCTGGGGCCGCAGGATCACCTCCTGGAGATCGGGACGGGCTGGGGCGGGCTCGCGGCCCACGTCGCCCAGCGCTACGGGTGTCGCGTGACGACGACGACGATCTCGGCCGAGCAGTTCGCCGCCGCGACGCGGCGCATCAGCGACCTCGGGCTCGCGGAGCGGGTGACGGTCCTCCACGACGACTACCGCGACCTGACGGGGAACTACGACAAGGTCGTCTCGGTCGAGATGATCGAGGCCGTCGACTGGCGCGAGGTACCGGACTTCTTCCGCGTGTGCGCTCGTCTGGTGCGGCCCGGTGGTCGTATGGCACTGCAGGCGATCGTCATCGAGGACGACAGCTACGAGCGAGCGAAGATGACGACGGACTTCATCAAGGAGTTCATCTTCCCCGGCGGCAGCCTGCCCTCGGTGCGGTCCCTCCTGAGCGCGAGTGCCCGCGCCGGCTGGCACCTCTCGAGGGTCGAGGACATCGGGCTGCACTACGCGCGCACGCTGCACGAGTGGCGCGACCGCGTCGACGCTCGACGCGACGACGTCACGGCTCTCGGCTACGACGAGCGGTTCCAGCGGCTCTGGAGGCTCTACCTGACGTACTGCGAGGGCGCGTTCCTCGAGCGTCACGTCAGCGACGTCCAGGTGCTGCTCGAACGCTAGGGGTCGTGACGGGGCCGGCCCGGTCGGCTCGTGGCGTGGATTACGTACTCGATATATATTCCGTCGATGCGGGGAGTGCATCGAGGGGGAGTGCTCGTCGCCCTGCTCGGACTGCTGGCCCTCCAGGGCGGGTATCGGGCCGGCGCGCAGGAGAGTCGGGGCGGCGCCACGTCGCGGCGCGCGGCGAGCACCTCCGCGGCCCCCACGTACCACAACGTGGGGGCGATCAGCTCGTCCAGTACTTCCGACGGTTCGTACTACCTCTCGGGCTGGGACAACGGGGCGTCGGCCTCGGCCGCCGGCTTCTCCTGGTACTCGCTGGCGTGGCCCGTGACCCCCCAGCCCATTCAGGGCTTCCAGATGGGCTTGGCCGGGACGTGGATCACCCCGAGCGACCCGGGCACTCCGGTGGCGACCATTCAGCACCTCTGCGACACGAGCCCGGTGCAGGGCATCAAGAGCACCGTCCAGAATCCGGCGAGCGGGACGTTCGGACTCCAACTGTTCCAGACCATCGAGGGCGGCCTCGGTTGGTGGGCCAACGAGGAGTTCACGTCCGCGACGCCGAAGTACATCGTCAACATCACGAGCAACTGCTACGAGAACGCCGTGAGCACGCCGGGTTGGGGCACGTTCGGGACGAGCCCGCTCGCTCGCAGCCAGACCGCCTTCGCCCAATTGAGCAATCGGATCCTCATGCCGCCCGACGGAATGACGCTCAATCCGACGAGCACTCCCGGCTACATCGGCACCAACTGGTCGGCGCTCACCTTCCCCGCGACGGGGCCGACCAGTGGCGTCGCCACGGGGCCCAACGACTGGACCGTGTTCCTCAACGCGGCGAACTTCCAGGGCCCGCTCGGCTACGTGGTGCCCCAGTTCTGGTCGCGGGCCTCGAGCGCCAACGCCTACCAACGTGGACTGACCTTGGACGTACGCCCCGGCATCGTGTACTCGCTCGCGTCGGAGTGGAACTCGATCCCCTACTTCGAGACCACCGACTCGTCGGGCACCGTCTACTCCAAGATCCCCCCGCTGCAGTTCCCGGTCGACGCGAAGGGTCAGACGATCATCGGCGAGGACTTCTCCGCGTACGCCCCGGGGGCGATCGTCACGCCGTTCGCGAACGCCGTGGCGAGTGGGGCGCCCCTCCCCACGACGTTCAGCGCCAGCAGCGTCGTCCCGCTCACGATGACCACGTCCAGCGCTCCCGTCTACCAGGACGGCGCCGCGGTGCCCGAACTGACCAACGCCCTCACGATGAGCACGACCGCGTCGGGGACGGGGCTCGCGCTGACGTGGGGTGCGAGCGCGGCCTCCTCGACTCAGAATCTGCCCCAAGTCTTTGAGCGCACGGGCGGCACCCTGTCGAGCACCGTGTCGAGCCCACCCCCCGCGGCCCTCAGCGCGGCCAGCTTTCCTCGAGTTCCTCCCAGCTCCTTCGTGTACCAGTCACCGACGTGGTGGAGCGCCAGTCCGGCGGCCTCGCCGACCTTCACGACGCGTCTGAGCGACGGCAGCGTCGTGACCTACCGGTGGTACGAGTTCGTCGACCAGCCCGCTCTGCAGCAGTACGACTGGACGAGCGCGCAGAAGATCGCAATGCAGGCGCTCGTCGTGGCGATGCAGAAGCAGTGGGACGCGACGGCCATGATGGGTCCGCCGACCTCGGGCGCACTCGCGTCGTTCGACTCCGGACTTCTCGTGACCCCACCGCCCGGCCTCCAGTACGGCTACGTGCCCATCGTCACGAGCCAGCGCCGGGCACCCGCCGCTCGGCCGTCGCGGCCCGTGCGCACTCTCATCTGCGTGAGGAATCACCACACGCGCCGGGTGCGCTCCCGCGCCCCGCACTGTCCACGCGGCTGGCGCGCCGCGTAGACCGCGGCCGGTCAGACCCGACGCCGTCGGGACGCGCGCTCGTCGCGCAGTCGCTCGACGAGCGTCACGACGTCACGGGCGTCTCGTCCCGCCCACGCGTCGGAGCCCAGCGACGCCGCCACGCGGGCCGAGCTCACGGCCGCGCCGCCGACGACGACCGGGGTGCCCGTGGCGCGCACGGCGTCGGTCGCGGCGCGCACGGCGTCGTCGAGTCCCGGCGTCGTCACCGAGATGAGGACCGCGAGGGCGCTCTCTCGACGGGCGGTCTCGGCGAACGACGGGCCGGGCGTGTTCGCCCCGAGTTCGACGACGGCGTACCCGGCGCCGCGCAACTGGTCGGCGACGAGAGCAGCGGGGATGTCGTGCCACTCGCCGGCGACCGCCCCGACCACGACCGTGCCGCGCTTGCGACCGGGTCGGGCGAACTGGGGGCCGAGACGGGCGATGAGACGCCGCGCCGTCGCGCTAGCGCGGTGCTCGTCGGCGACGCTCACGCGACCGGCGCGCCACCCCTCGCCCACCCGTCGCAGGGCGGGGACCAGGAGGTCGAGGTGGATGTCCGTCGGGGAGGACCCGGCGGCGAGCGCGTCCTCGATGATGCGCCACGCCCCGGTCTCGTCTCCAGCGATCAGTCGATCGACGAGGCGAGGCGCGCGGACCCTAGGTCCCGTGCCGTCGGGGGCCGGGCGGGGGGCCCGGAACGCTTCGAGGTCCGCGAGGCGGACCCTCCACTCGTGGCCGTCCAGATCTGCCGCCAGGCGCCCCGTGCGCACGTAGCGGTACGCCGTCATGTAGTGAACGCCGAGCGCGGCGGCCGCCTCCACGAGGCTGACGGTCCTCGGCTGGTCGGGGGCGGCGCTCATGGAGCCTTTCGAGGTCGGGAGCCCGCTCGGAGGGGAGCGACGCACCACTAGTTTAGTGCTAATAAGGAGGTCAGCGTGCCGAGAGCGATCGTGGAGATTGAGACCGGGTGTGCGCCCACGGAGGCGCTCGACTACCTCGCCGACTTCTCGCGGGCCCCGGAGTGGGACCCGAGCGTCGCCGCGGCGCGCCGCCTCGACGACGGGCCGGTTCGGCGAGGGAGTCGCTTCGAGTTGACGGTGAAGGCGGCCGGTCGCACGACCCCCCTCGTCTACGAACTGGTGACGACGGAGCCGGACACGATCGTGCTCCTCTCGCGCTCACGCCGCCTCGAATCGCGCGACACCATCACCGTCGCGCCGACGACGGTGGGCGCCCGTGTTCGCTACGAGGCCGAACTGCGAGGACTCGGGTGGTCGCGCGTGGCCAATCCCGTCCTCGCGATCGTCTTTCGGAAGCTCGCGGCCCGCGCGGCCGAGGGGCTGCGCGGGCGGTTGAACGAGATCTCGAGCGCGAGAGGAGCGGCGTGAACCTCGTGCACCCACGGGGCGAGATCAGCTCGCGGACGTGGCGAGGCGGATCGGAAGGGTCGACCAGTGCGCCCCGGCATCGCGCGAGATCAGCGCGACGCGGGTCGTCCCGCTGAGGACGATCGCGTAGCCCACGCGGGAACCCGGAAAGTCGGCCTGGACGACCGGGCGCGCGAGCACCGTTCGCCACGACCGACCGCCGTCGACACTGCGTAGCAGCGCGGGAGTCGCGTTGGCCCCGATGCCGCCCCCGGCGATGATGACGCCGGGGGCGGGTACGGCGGGGACCCCGGGTACCGGGACGAGCGTCGAGAAGGGGCGTGACGGGATCGGGGCGACGGGCCCGAAGGTCCGTCCGCCGTCATTCGACCGATAGAGCCACTGGGACCCGAGCGACGCTCCGCGCGGGGCGCTGGGGGAGAGGGGCGAGGCGAAGCCCCCCATCGTGCACGTCGCGAGCATCCTCGTGGCCGTGAGGGCGGCGGGGATGGAGAAGGAGTCGCCCACCGTGTGGCACGGTCCGGACCAGGG
This sequence comes from Acidimicrobiaceae bacterium, assembly GCA_027449885.1. GTDB lineage: Bacteria > Actinomycetota > Acidimicrobiia > Acidimicrobiales > RAAP-2 > RAAP-2. The sequence continues at coordinate 12,169 of DAIDKS010000035.1, read as the reverse complement.
CCGCCATGGTCCGGTACCCGTGACGGTCGCGCCCGAGGACACGCCGCGGTCGTTGCCCACCACGAGCCACGCGCGGCCGGGCGCCACGATGACGCCGGCCTGGGGCTCGCCGCCACCCGCCGGCAGGTCGAGTCGGGGCACGGGCGCGGGCGACCATCGTGAGCCCGCGACCGGCGCGGTGCGCACCAGCGCGACGCCGCTCGGCGTCCATCCGACGACGTACACCGTCGCTCCGCGGAGGGCCACCGTGAGGACCCCGGCGAGTCCGAGCGTGCGAAGGGAGATGGCGACCCAGTGCCGACCACCGTCCGTCGTCGACCAGAGGGGTGCGGCCGTCGTGACGTCGCCTCCCGGCGATGACGTCGTCGTGGCGCCGTAGAGCCACGCCGTCTTCGCCGAGGCGACGGTGAGGGCGAGCCCCGGGACGCCGCTCACGGCGGGATTCGTGCCGTGCGGTGCCGCGAGCGGGCCGGGGGGAGGGACGGCCGACCAGTGCCGACCGCCATCGGTGGTGCGTCCGAGGTCGAGACAGTAGGACGTCGCGGCGCACGATCGCGCCCCGAGGACCCAGCCCACCTGCGCCGATACGAACGACACGGCGATCGGGGAGAGCGTGCTCGACGTCCCGGCATCCGCCGGTCCGGTGCCAGCGAGACCCCCGAGCACGATGGCGACTCCGGCCACCCGTCTCCACCACGACGTCACGACTGAACCCTCCCACACGACGCCCGTCCCGGTAGGTCGGTAAAGTGTAGTTGCGCACTCAACTATCGCGGGGAGGCGCCCATGACACGAATCGTCATCCTCGGGAGTGGCTTCGGGGCACTCGCCGCAGTGCGGGCACTGCGCCGGCGACTGCCGGACGCCGAGATCTCGGTGGTCGCCCCGGGCGATCGTCTCGTGCTCTACCCGGGACTCGTGGGCGTGGCGGTCGGTGAGCAGCACGCGGGGACGACACGAGTGGAACTGGGCGAGTTCTTCGACCGTCACCGAGTGAACTACGTGCGGGCGTCCGTTCAGGGCCTCGCCCGCTCGGGTCGAACGGTGCTGACGGACGTCGGGGAGATCGAGAACGACGTCCTCGTCATCGCGACCGGCGCGAGCAAGGTGACCACTCCGGTCGGGTTGGAGCACACCCTGTCGATCTGCTCGTCTCCCGAGACGGCCGAGGAGATCCATCGACGCGTGCGTCACCTGCGACGCGGCACCATCGCCTGTGGCTTCGGCGGCAATCCTGACGAGCCCGCGGGGGCCCGCGGGGGCCCCGTCCTCGAGTTGCTGCTGAGCCTCGACGCGGACCTGCGCCGGCGGGGCGTCCGCGACGAGGTCGACCTCGTCTTCTTCAGTCCCGCGTCGAACCCGGGGGAGCGGCTCGGAAGTGCAGCCGTGAGGCGCGTGATGTCTCTCATGGAGCGGCGAGGCATCCGGGCCCACCTCGGTCACCGTCTGCGGGGGTTCGAGGAGGGTCGCGTCCTCACCGACGGAGGTGACGTCGCCGCCGACCTCGTGGTCTACGTGCCGGGACTGGCCGGGCCGTCGTGGGCTCGGTCGTCCGGCTTGCCGCTCTCTCCCGGCGGCTTCATCCGGGCGGATCGTGCCTGCCGCGTCCTGGGACATCCCGGTGTCTACGTGGTGGGCGACGCGGGCGCGTACGAGGGGGTCGAGGACTGGATGCCCAAGCAGGGTCACGCCGCCGAGCTCCAGGGGGTGACGGCGGCGGCGAACATCGCCAGCGAGGCGTCGGGGCGAACGCGCCGGCGCGCATTCCGTCAGGAACTCGTCTGCGTCCTGGACGGGCTGGACTCGGCCGTCATGGTGTACCGGTCACGGCACGCGTCGCTCGCGATCCCCGGCCGCTGCTGGCGACGGGTGAAGCGAGCTCTCGAGGCTCGGGAACGTCGTCGGTACGGGCGCTAGACGAGGCTCGCTCGGTCGCGTCGTCAGTGATTCATGCCGCCCGAAACGACGGGACCTTCGCAGGACCAGGGGAAGTCGATCCAGTTGTCCGTGACGCGCCAGGAGTAGTCGGGCTTGATAACGCTGCGGGACTTCTCGTAGAGGACGGCGGAGCGAACCGAGTTGACCTCACCCGCGACGAAGTCGCGCACCAACTTGAGCGTCTCGCCCGAGTCGGCGACGTCGTCGGCGATGAGCACATTGAGTCCCGAGAAGTCGACGCGGTTGGGGACGGGGGGCAGGACCACCGGCACGGCGAGGCGCTCGTCGACGCCGGTGTAGAACTCCACACTCATCATGAACGCGTTCTTCACGTTGAGCGCGTAACCGAGACCGGCACCGAGGAAGAAGCCCCCCCGCGCGATCGAGAGGACGATGTCAGGTCGGTAGTCGTCGTCGGCGATCCTCTGCGCCAGCTCGCGTGTGGCTCGTCCGAATCCGTCGTAGGTCAATACTTCGCGCTCACTCATTAGCGTCGAGTGTAGGAAATCCGCCGACGGGTCCGTTGTCGAGAGTCGGTGTGGCGAGTACTGAGGACGCAGAACCGTTCGGACGCTCCGGTCCCGGACCGTCGCGTGCCGTCCTCGCTCGCCGGCCCACGGTGCTGAGACCCACCTTCGCCAGCGCTCGAATGAGGTCCTGCCCCGACACAGTCGGGAGGGTGGGGCTCACGCCGAAAGGAGAACGGTGGTGATGATAGGGGGCTCGAGCGAGTCCGGGAGGACCTCGCCATCGAAGTAGAGGCCCAACGCCTCGCGGAAGTTCTCGACGGCTTCTTCCACCGTCTCGCCCTGGCTCACGACGTCGACGTCGTGACACCGTGCGACACACCACGGAGCCTCGTGGGTAGCGGCAACGGTGAACCGCATGGCCCAATCGGACCGATGGCCGGTTGCACCGGGCCCGCGTCTTCGGTGGAGGTAAGGGGATTCGAACCCCTGACCTCTTGCATGCCATGCAAGCGCTCTACCAACTGAGCTATACCCCCGAGGGTCCATAGATAGTAGCAGGGCTCGACATCGGGCTTCACCGGTGATCGTGGGACGGTCCGCCCGTCATGGACGGCCGATGGTCGACGGCGCGCTCCCGCCGTGCTGCGGAACCCTCCCGATCAGTAGCGGACGCGACGTCCCGCGACGACGCCCCGGCGCAGGTCATCGGACGCCATGAGGGCGAGCGCGAGGTCGGCAACGTCGCCATCGTCGGGACAGCACGAACTCAATCGGTAGAGCAGCTCGGGATTCCTCGACCGGGTGACCGCGTTGCGAATGGCGACGTCGATCTGGTGGCGCGCCGAGGTGATCTCGGGGCTCTCGGAACCCGGCAGCAGGGACCCTCGGTAGAGGTCGAGGGCGGCCCGGAGGTCGCCGCTCGCCAGGGACCGCAGCACACGAACGTGATCGGCGTCGACCCGTCCCGTGAGTCGGTAGGGCCGTGACGCGATGGCGCCACCGATGAGATGGCGCAGGTGCGACAACTCGGCCTTCACGGTCGTGGCGCTGATGGGTTGGTCACCGTAGACGAGGGCCGTCAACTCGTCCAGCGACAGTCCCTCGTCGTGCATGGCGAGGATCGCCAGGAGCTCGACCTGCCGAGGACTCACGCGTACGGCCGTCCCGCCGACCAGCACCGTCGACGAGCCGAGCAGGCGCAGCACCAGCTCGCCGTGGGTGTCGAGCGGGGTGCCGGCGATCGGAGTGATCGGGTCACGGGCTAGCTCGTACTCGACGTTGCGCGCGAGCGCGCGGACCATGGTCAGCAGCGAGGGGTTGAACTTGTTCCACAGGGAGGAGACGTCGATCACCCCGAGCGAGTGCCCGTCCCGCGGATCGATGATCGGGGCCGAGTAGCAGACCCAGTCGTGGACCATCGGGGCGTAGTGCTCGGCGGAGAAGACGGTCGCCGGACGGCCGAGTCGGTGGGCCAGCGCGAGCGCGTTCGTCCCGACGGACTCCTCGCTCCAGCATCCCCCGAGGCAGAAGTTGACGGTGTCGGCGTGCCGGCGCATGCGTCGGCCTCCGGCGAGCCACGTGATGGTCACGGTCTCGTCGGTCAGCGCCGCGACGAGATCACCGTCGGCCGAGAGGTCGCGCAGGTCGTCCCGGATGACTCGGCTCGCTCGACCCAGTCGAGAGTCGTCGAACGTCGCCGCCACGGTCGCCGGCTCGACCATCGGCGCGAGCGCGAGGTCCACGGGAACCGAGTGGACCGATCGCTGCCAGGACGCGAACACCTCTGGTGGGGCCGCGCTCGTGGAGCCCCCGGACTCCACCGCGTAACGCCAGAGCGCCTCGGCGTCGCCACGACGCTCCTTCAGCTCGCGATTCACGTCCCCCTCCAGAACCTCGGCGACGAAGTCCGTCTCGCGGGAACCCTACCCCGCGCGCGATGGGGCTGCTAGGTCGTCGACGCCAACCTTTTTCCAACCGACGCGCTCCTACCATGCGCCCGTTGCGAGACGCGCAACGGAGTTTCGGCGCACGCGCCAGCAAAGAAAGAGGGGGATCATGCTCTACGACGTTCCCGGCTCCGCCGGCAGTCCGGTCACCGTACAGCCCAGGTACGACAACTTCATCGGTGGTCGTTGGGTGCCACCCGTGGACGGACGGTACTTCGAGAACGTGACGCCGATCACCGGAGCCGTCTTCACCCAGATCGCTCGCTCCAACGCGAAGGACATCGACCTCGCGCTCGACGCCGCTCACGCCGCGAAGGATGCGTGGGGCGCGACCAGCCCCGCCGAGCGCTCGCTCGTGCTGCTGCGTATCGCCGACCGGATCGAAGCCAACCTCGAGGCCATCGCGATCGCCGAGTGCTACGAGAACGGAAAGCCGATTCGCGAGACGCTCGCGGCCGATATCCCATTGGCGATCGACCACTTCCGGTACTTCGCTGGTGCCCTGCGCGCCCAGGAGGGATCGATCGGCATCGTCGACGGCACGACCGTCGCCTACCACTTCCACGAGCCACTCGGGGTCGTCGGTCAGATCATTCCCTGGAACTTCCCGATCCTCATGGCCGCGTGGAAGATCGCTCCGGCCCTGGCGGCGGGCAACTGCATCGTGCTGAAGCCCGCCGAGCAGACGCCCTGGTCGATCCTCAAGGTGGTGGAGCTCATCGCGGACCTGTTGCCGCCGGGTGTGCTCAACGTCGTCAACGGCTTCGGCGTCGAGGCGGGCAAGCCGCTCGCGTCGTCACCCCGCATCGCGAAGATCGCCTTCACCGGCGAGACGACGACGGGCCGGCTCATCATGCAGTATGCGTCGGAGAACATCATCCCCGTCACGTTGGAGCTCGGGGGCAAGAGCCCTAACATCTTCTTCCCCGACGTCATGGCCGCCGACGACGACTTCCTCGACAAGGCGGTCGAGGGGCTCGTGCTGTTCGCCCTCAACCAGGGCGAAGTCTGCACGTGTCCGTCGAGAGCCCTCATCCACGAGTCGATCTACGACGAGTTCATGGCCCGCTGCATCGCGCGAGTGAAGGCGATCAAGCTCGGTAACCCACTGGACACCGACACGATGGTCGGCGCCCAGGCCTCCAACGACCAGCTGGAGAAGATCCTCTCCTACCTGGAGATCGGCCGGAGCGAGGGTGCCGAGGTGCTGGTCGGCGGGGCGCAGCGCCAGGTCGAGGGCTGCGACGGGGGCTACTACGTGGAGCCGACCATCTTCAAGGGCCACAACAAGATGCGCATCTTCCAAGAGGAGATCTTCGGTCCCGTGCTCTCGGCGACGACGTTCGCCACGACCGAGGAGGCGATCGCGATCGCCAACGACACCCTCTACGGTCTGGGCGCTGGACTGTGGACCCGGGACGTCAACACCGCGTACACCGTGGGCCGGGCGATCCAGGCGGGACGCGTCTGGACGAACTGCTACCACCTGTACCCGGCCCACGCCGCCTTCGGTGGCTACAAGGGTTCGGGGATCGGACGCGAGACGCACCTGATGATGCTCGACCACTACCAGCAGACCAAGAACCTGCTCGTCAGCTACGCGCCCCAGAAGTTGGGCTTCTTCTAGCCATGAGCGAACTTCGTCGCGTCGACATCACCGACGAGGCGGCGGCACTCGTCGCCCGACTGGTGGACCAGCACGGACCACTGCTGTTCCACCAGTCGGGCGGCTGCTGTGACGGTTCGAGCCCCATGTGCTACCCGAGGGGGGAGTTTCGCATCGGCCAGCGCGACGTCTACCTCGGCGAGGTCGCCGGCACGCCCTTCTACATGGGCGCCGACCAATTCGAGTACTGGTCTCACACCCACCTGCTCGTCGACGTCGTGGCCGGTCGGGGCGGGGGCTTCTCGCTCGAGGCTCCCGAGGGAGTGCGTTTCCTCATCCGCTCGACGGTCTTCACCGACGAGGAGATCGCCGCGCTCGGCCCCGTCGAGGTCGGCGACCACCACAGCGCCTAGTTCGTCCTCCATCGCGACGCCGCCGCCGGGCGATCGCTCCCTCCGGACCGCCGGCTACCGGTGATCCGCCGTTCCGAGGATCGCGTCGACGCAGGCGCGTGGCATCGAGAACTGGGGTGAGTGGGCGCTCGCCAGGTCGACGACCTCGTCACAGCGTGCGGCGAGCAACGTCTGCACGGCGGGGTCGATGGCGTGGTCGTCGCGGCAACGGACGTAGCGCCGTAGCACCGCGGGATTGGTCGCGACGCGCGGCGAGCGAAAGCTGCGCAACGACTGCGGACGAAGGCGAGCCGTGACCCAGTCGGTCGCGTCGGCGTCGCAGTCACCCATCAGCGCCTCGCCGGCCCGCGCGGGATCCAGCCGGATGAGACCGTCATCGACCGACATGGCCTCGTCGAGCAGGGTCCTCACCTTCACCACTCTCGCGGCGTCGCTGGGGCTCTCGCCGACCTCGGGGACGAGGGCGGCGAGGAAGACCAGCGCCGCCAACCGGGGGATTCGGGCGGCGGCTTCCGCGATCACCGCGCCCCCGTAGCTGTGACCGACCAGGATCACGCGGCCCGTGGGCTCGGCAGCCTTCACCGCGCCCAGTACGGACGCGGCGTCGTCCTCGAGGGTGACCTCGGGGTCGCCCGACGTGCTCGGCAGGTCGGGGGCGATCCACCGCGCGCCGCGCGCGTCGAGCTCGGGGGTGAGGTCGCGCCAGGTCCAGGAGCCGCAGAAGGCCCCGTGAACGAGGACGACCGTGGAGTCGGGGGGCGTCGTCACACCCCGAGGCTAGGTCCTTCCCTTCGTAGAATGTCGGGATGGCCCGGCCCTTTGACGTCTCCGAACTCGAGCTGAAGTGGCAGGATCGCTGGCGTTCGGACGGAACCTACGAGGTCGACAACGACGACGCCCGAGAGCGCTACTACGCGCTGTGCATGTACCCGTATCCGTCGGGCGCGGCGCACCAGGGTCACATGCGCAACTACACCTTCGGCGACCTCATCGTTCGCTACCAGACGATGCGGGGCAAGGCCGTGCTCTCGCCGTTCGGGTTCGACTCCTTCGGCCTACCCGCCGAGAACGCGGCGATCAAGGCGGGGAGCCACCCGCGAGTGTTCACCGACGCCCGCATGGCGGAACTGCGCCGATCGGTGGAGCGCCTGGGGGCCGTCTACGACTGGCGGCGGCTCGTCTACAGCCACGATCCCACCTACATTCGCTTCTCCCAGCAGATCTTCCTCGCCTTCTACCGGGCCGGGCTCGCGTATCGCGCGGAGGCGCCCGTCAACTGGTGTCCCGGGTGTGGCACGGTGCTCGCCAACGAGCAGGTCCTCGCCGACGGCACGTGCGAGCGTTCGGGTGATCTCGTCGAGCGACGGAACCTGGAGCAGTGGTTCTTCCGGATCACCCGCTACGCGGAGGAGCTGCTCCACGACCTGGACGGACTCGAGTGGCCCGAGCGGGTGAAGACGATGCAGCGCAACTGGATCGGCCGGTCCGAAGGGGTCGAGTTCGACCTGCCCCTCGCCACGGACCCCTCGCGCGGGCTGCGAGTCTTCACGACGCGGCCCGACACCGGCTTCGGCATCACCTACGCCGTGGTCGCGCCGGAGCACCCGCTCCTCGCGGAGCTGACGACGGACGAGCAGCGAGCGGAGGTCGAGGAACTCGTTCGTCGGGCGAGTGCGGCCTCCGAGGTGGAGCGCACCGCGAGCGCGGCCGGACCGACGCTCGCCAAGCGGGGTGCCTACACGGGGAGCCACGTGCTGAACCCCTTCACCGGTCAACCGGTGCCGGTCTACGTGGCCGACTACGTCCTCGGCACGTACGGCACGGGGGCGATCATGGCCGTGCCCGGTGAGGACGAGCGCGACTTCGCCTTCGCCGAGGCCTACGGACTCCCCGTGGTGGCGACCGTCGCTCGACCCGAGGGATTCGCCGGCGGCGCCTACGCCGGCGACGGGCGGCACATCAACTCCGGCTTCCTCGACGGGCTCGACGTCGCCGCGGCCAAGGTCGCCGCGCGCGACTACCTCGTCGAGCGCGCCGGCGGCGTCGCCACCGTGAACTACCGACTGCGCGACTGGCTCGTCTCGCGGCAGCGCTTCTGGGGCTGTCCGATCCCGATGGTCTACTGCGACGCGTGCGGCGTCGTCCCCGTCCCGGAGTCGGAGCTCCCGGTTCTCGCCCCGGACGACGTGGTGATGGACCGCACCGGCCAGTCGCCGCTCGCCACCCACGCGGCCTTCCGCGACACCACGTGCCCCCAGTGCGGGGGGCCGGCGCGCCGCGAGGCCGACACGATGGACACCTTCACCGACTCCTCGTGGTACTTCCTGCGCTTCACCGACCCCTTCTCGACGGATCGCCCCTTCGACCCGGAGGCGGCCGCCCAGTGGATGCCCGTCGATCAGTACATCGGGGGGATCGAGCATGCGATCCTGCACCTGCTCTACGCGCGCTTCTACCTGAAGGCCCTCGTCGACATCGGGCTGGCGCCCGGACTCCCGCGGGAGCCCTTCTCCCGACTCTTCACCCAGGGGATGATTCGCCTGGGCGGCTCGAAGATGTCGAAGTCGAAGGGCAACCTGATCGCTCCGGAGAAGTACTTCGACACGGTCGGGGCCGATGGACTTCGCCTCTTCCACCTCTTCGTCGGCCCGCCGGCGGACGACGTCGACTGGACGGAGCAGACCGAGGAGCTCATCGAGGGTTGCGCCCGATTCCTGGACCGCGTCTATCGCCTCGCCGTCCGCGACGACCTCGTCCGGCGCGACGAGGAGCGTCCCGGCGACCTCGCGGTGCGCCGGGCCCTGCACCGGACCATCGACAAGGTGACCGGCGACATCGAACGCTGGAGCTACAACACGGCGGTCGCCGCCCTCATGGAGTTTCTCAACACCCTCTCGCGCTGGGCCCACGACGACGACGGCGCTCACGCGGCGACGTTCGACGAGGCCCTGGACGGGTTGCTGCTCCTGTTGGCGCCCATGGCACCGCACCTCACCGCGGAACTGTGGGAGCGTCGCCACCCGGACGTCGCCTCGGTGCACGAGCAGAGCTGGCCCGTCGCCGATCCGTCCCTCCTCGTTGAGGACACGGTCACCATGGTGATCCAGGTGAATGGCAAGGTTCGGGCGCGCGTGGAGGTGTCGCGTGACGTGTCCGAGGAGGCTGCCCGGGAGGTGGCGTTGGCCCAGCCCGAGGTGCGTGAGCGCCTGGGCGACGGCGAGCCTCGGCGGGTGGTCGCGGTGCCGCCGCGACTGGTCAACGTCATCGTCGGATGAGCCGGGTCGCGCCCCGGACGCCCGTGGTGGAGGTCGAGCCCCCGAGGTTCGATCGTCCCGAGGTGGAGATCCGGGCGTCGACGCGGCGAACCAAGACGGGCTCGGCGCACTGGTCGGGGAGTCGCATCGTCGTGCAGGTTCCGGCCCGCCTGCGGGGTCGAGAGCGGCGGGCCTTCGTCGATGAGCTCGTCGCCCGGCTACTCGCCCAGAGGCCCCAGCACGCGGCCGGCGACGGCGCCCTCGAAGACCGGTGTCGGGAGCTCGCCGCGCAGTACACGGATGGCGTGTCGCCGGCGTCGGTGCGCTGGACCGGATCGCAGACGACCCGCTGGGCGTCGTGCTCTCCCGACACTCGCGAGATCCGCGTCTCGACCCGCCTGCGACAGTGCCCGGCGTGGGTCATCGACGCCGTCCTCGTCCACGAGCTGGCGCACCTGATCGAGGCCGATCACTCGCCGGCCTTCCACCGCATCGCCAACCGTTTCCCTCGCCAGCGCGACGCCGAGGTCTACCTCGAGGGATACGCACTCGGGCTCGGACTCGCGAGCGAGTCCGGTGCCGGGTTCGACTAGGAGTCCTCGCCGCGCAGGAATCGCTCCAGTTCGGCCGCCAACTCCTCGGCGCTCGGGAGCTCCTCGGCGATCGGCTCCTCCTCGGGGTCGACCACCGACTCCAACTGCTCCACCATGAGCCGGTGCTCGGGATTGTTCTCGATCAGGGCGTCGATCCGGCTCCGCGCATCCTCCGCGGACTCGCGGAGGGATCCCGCGTCGAGGGTCAGACCCGCGACGCGGGCGAGGCCGTCGATCAGGGCCGCCGCCGCGAGGGGGTAGGACATCGAGGCGACGTAGTGGGGTACGCGCGCCCAGATCGTGACGACGTCGACGTCGACGTCGGCGAAGCCGAGTTCGAGGGCGCCCATCACGCCGGCGGGGACCTCGATCTCACCGGGCATCGTGCCCACCGTGGGCAGGAGGTGAGCACTCGCCTGTGGCGCGGTCCCGATGACGCGGATCGGACGCGTGTGGGGTGTAGGAGCCGGGAAGGCCCCGAGTCCCACGACGAGGCGGACGTCGAACCGAGCCGCCGCGTCGGTCACGGTCTCGACGAAGTCGCTCCAGTGAAGATCGGGCTCGGGGCCGACCAGGAAGAGCAGGTCGGCGCCGTCGCCATCGTGGCCGACGCGAAGTTGGATCTCGGGCCACGTGAGTTCGGTCGTCACCCCGTCGATGATGTGGGCCATCGGGCGACGCGCTCGCTGGTCGATGAAGTACTCGGTGTCGAAGGTGGCGAGGAGTTCGGTCTCGCACTCGCCGAGCAGGGTCGACATCGCCGTTCCCGCCCCGACGCCGGCGTCGATCCATCCCTCGAGGGCGACGACCAGTACGGGCTCGGAGAGGGGGGGCTCCGCCAGGTAGATGATGCGCTCGTAGTCGTGGTCCATCACTGCTCCAGAGTCGTGGCCGCGAGACTCGCCAGGAGGGCGACGAATGCGGGGAACTCGTCCACGCTGCCCCGATCCCCCGCGGTCGCACCGGCGCGATAGCGCGCGTAGATGCCCTGAAGGATGCAGGCCAGCTTCCAATAGCCGAAGGCTTGATAGTAGGCGATGGCGCTCAAGTCGAGATCGGTGCGCGCCGCGTAGGCGGCCAGGACGTCGGCCCGCGACGCGAAACCCGGCGCCGTCGACGGCGCGGCTCCGAGGAGCGAGGCCATCGGATCGGTGGGCTCGGCCCAGTAGACGAGGAGCATACCGAGATCTCCGAGAGGGTCTCCGAGGGTGCAGATCTCCCAGTCGAGGATGGCGCGTACCCGTCCGTCGTCGTCGAGGATCACGTTGTCGAGCCGGTAGTCGCCGTGCACCACCGTGGTGCGCTGCTGGGTGGGGATGGCGCGAGCGAGGGTGTCGGCGACGGCGAGGACACCGCTCGGGTCGGGACCCTCATCGATGTACGTCTGCTCGTACTGGGTTCGCCAGCGTCGGAGCTGGCGCTCGATGTAGCCGTCGTGTCGCGCGAGGCCACTCAGCCCGGAGCGCTCGAGATCGACCGCGTGGAGGTGGGCGAGCGTCTCGGCCAGGTGGTCGCCGATGCGGGCCCGGACGTCGAGGGGGAAGGTCGCCTCCGCCTGGGCGCGGTCGCGCAGGATCGCCCCCTCGACGAAGTCCATCACGTAGAACGGGTGCTCGGCGACCGAGGCGTCGGTGCAGAGCGCGAGCGGCGTGGCCACCGGCACACCCTGGGGGGCGAGGGCGGTCAGGATCGTGTGCTCGCGCACCATGTCGTGGGCCGTGGGTAGCACGTGATGCACCGGCGGACGGCGCAGGGCGACCGTTCGGCCCGCGGCGTCGACGATGCGATAGGTCAGGTTCGACCGCCCTCCCGCGATCAGCGTCGCGTCGATCGGGGGGCGCAGGCCCACGTGGTCGGCGAGCCAGCGCGTCAGGACCTCGTCGTCGATTCCGGCCACGTGCGTCATCGAGGCTGAGGCTAACAGTGCCTCGCGGGGCCGTCGGTCGGTG
>DAIDKS010000034.1 GCA_027449885.1 Acidimicrobiaceae bacterium | reverse complement strand
CAGCAGCACGGACAGCAGCATCATGACGGCCCAGACCTGGACGTCGGCGTTGGCGCTCGACGAGAAGGGCGAGACCTGGTACCAGAAGGTGTAGAGCCACAGCCACGCCTGTCCGGGGTAGCTGTTGGTCTCGTTCATCATGCCCCACTGGCTGCCCAGCAGGTGCTGGTTCTGGGCCAGGTTGGGCAGGTACCCGCTGTCGGCGATGAACAGCAACGGCTTGGTGTAGTCCGTCGTGTAGTAGCCGCCCTTGCCGGTGATGAGGGCCTGGTCGAGCGCGCCCGATCGGGCCATCTCGGTCAGCTCGTTGATCATCTTCGGCAGGGGACCGACGTTCGTCGCCGGGACCGAGATGATCCCGTTCGAGAAGGTCATCTTCGGGTCAGCGTTGGTGTAGTTGGTTACCCACGTGCTCTGCTGGCTCGCGCTCGCGCTCTTCCACGTCGCGAGGGCGGCCGTGAGGTCCGAGTCGTTCGGCACGCTCGAGAGCGGGTCGAGGACGAAGTCCTTCACCGGGTCGACGGGGATCGTGACCCCGGCCCACTGCGCCAGCTTGAACGGCCCCAACGCCTGGCCGGAGCCGTTGGTGTTGTAGGGGGCGCCGTAGCTCGCCGTGATGGACGAGCCGTTCATCTCGTTGATCGCGGTCGTGGCGAAGTCGATCGGGTCGGCGTTCGCCCAGGACTTGACCGTCACCGACGGCTCGTCGGGCGAGCCGAAGAGGATCGAGAGGAACAGGACCAGGATGGCGACCACCGCGATGGCGATGGTGCCCTCCTTGATGATGTCGTAGGGCGCGTAGTGACCCTTGTACTCCGGAGCGTCGACGTCCGGGCGGAATCCCTTCTTGCTCACTTGGCAGCTCCAGTCTTGTCGTCAAACGGGGGAACGACGCCCTTCAGGCGCACCAGCACCACGTGCACGGCGGTCAGCAGGACGGCGACCAGGGGCAGCAGCACGATGTGCCACATGAGCATCTGGCCGAGGTTCAGCACGTTGAAGAACGAGCCGGCCCCCGTCGCGTTGATGCCGTCCTTCGCCTGCGTGGTGATCCACTGCGAGTCGAAGTTCGTCTGCGACGCGTACCCGGTGAAGGCGGTCGCGATCGAGACGAGGAACGTGACCACACCGGTCATCCACGTCATCGTGCGCCCGCCCCGCCACGCGGCCATGAAGAACTTGCCCCACAGGTGGATGACCATGGAGAAGAACAGGATCTCCACGCTCCACAGGTGCAACGAGTTGATGAAGTGGCCGATCGAGGAGACGTGCCACCACTGCGGGCCCTTCAGGGCCAGGATGAAGCCGGAGAGGATCACCATCACGAACGAGGCGATGGTCGCCACGCCGAAGACGTAGATCCACGAGGCCACGTACGCCGGCTGCGTGTCCGGGAGGGCCTTCTCGGGGGGGAGCTTCCCGGTCGCGCGCTTGCGCAGCCGGGTCGTCCACTGCCGCTCGATGGTCGTGCTCACTTGGATTCCTTTCGACTAGCGCGGCCGGGGAACGGCACGAAGAGGGCTGCCAAGAAGACCAGCACCATCAGGAGAATCACGATGAAGTTCGCGACGCTCAGATAGATGAAGTGCCAGTGGATGTAGTGGCCCTTGCCCTCTAGCGATATCAGGGACGCTAGAGACCACAGAAACGCCATAGCTGTTTAACTCCTCCCAACCTGCGAACCAGGTTGTTTTCAGCATGGCAGTGAGTGAAAAAGGGCCACTAGGGCCGAAATTCCTATCGGGCACTATGCGTAGTGCCGCACTACACCTCAAGCGCGACGCGTACCGGGGACTCGATCTCGTGCCGTCTGACGGAGGTGGAACTGCGTCACGCCGATCGAGAGGGAGACGGCACCCGCGATGTGGAGCTCGACGAGCACGACGGGCACGTGCGTGGCGTACTGGATGAAGCCGAGGGCCGCCTGCACCATCGCGATGATCGCGAGGCGACGCACGCCGAAGCGCAGCGGCTCGGGAGTGCTCGGTCGCCACACGGCGACGAGCAGGCCGATCACCACGCCGAGGAAGGCGACGGCGACCACCGAGTGGAACCACGCGGCGTTGGCGAAGGAGAAGGGGAGTCGACGGGCCACGAGCTGACCCTGACTCCCACCGGCGTGCGGGCCCGAGCCCGTCGCGCCGGTCCCCGCGAGGATGACCGCGCCGAAGAGGAACCACAGCCCGCGGGCCACGGTGCGCATGTGCGGGTCGCGAACGTCGGCGCGAGCGCCCGGCCCGTAGACGTACTTCGAGCGGTGGTAGAGGATGGCGCCCACCACGACCATGCTGAGGGAGAGGACCATGTGCAGCGACACGAGCCAGGGATTGAGCTTGGAGTAGACGACGAAGGCGCCGAGGACGGCGTCGGCCACGACGCCGAGGACGAGGAGTCCCGACAGCCGAACGAGGTCGCGCCGACGCTCGCTGCGCAGCCACGCGGCGACGAAGGTCACCCCCGTCACGACGACCAGGACGATCGTGACGATGCGGTTGGTGTACTCGATCAGGGGGTGGATCGACCACGACCCGGCGATGCGGTGGTGGTAGCAGGTCGGCCAGTCGGGGCAGCCGAGACCGGAGCCGGTGAGGCGTACGGCCCCTCCGGTCAGGACAATCACGATCATCGAGAGGAAGGCGCTGAAGGCGAACCAGCGGAAGCGCGGGGGGCTCACGACCAGGTGACGCTCGAGGGGCACCCCCGTAGCCTACGAAACCGGCGCACCCGTAAGATACGCCCCGTGACTCTGGCCGCCCCGAAGGCGTTCTCGACGCGCGAGGTCCTTAAGGGCTACGTAGCGCTGACCAAGCCGCGCATCATCGAGTTGCTCCTGGTCACGACCGTCCCGGCCATGATCGTCGCCGCCCAGGGCATCCCCTCGCTGACGCTGGTGCTCCTGACGTTGGTCGGTGGGACGCTGGCCGCGGGCGGGGCCAACGCGTGCAACATGGTCATCGACCGCGACATCGACGCCGTGATGGAGCGCACCAAGAACCGCCCGCTCGTGCGCGGCGTGATGACGCCCCGCGCCGCCCTGGTGTTCGCCCTGGCCCTCGAGGCCGTCGCGTTCGCCATCCTCGCGGTGTGGGTGAACCTGCTCTCCGCCGTGCTCGCCGTGTCGGCGATGCTCTTCTACGTCTTCGTGTACACGATCTGGCTGAAGCGACGGAGCCGTCAGAACATCGTGATCGGCGGGGCCGCCGGCGCGGTCCCGGCCCTCGTCGGGTGGGCCGCGGTGACGGGACGACTCACCTGGACCCCGGTGCTCATCTTCCTCGTCGTCTTCGTCTGGACGCCGCCGCACTTCTGGGCCCTCGCGGTGCGCTACCGCGACGACTACAACGTGGCGCACGTGCCGATGATGCCGGTCGTGGCCTCCCTGCGCCACACGACCCTCGAGATCCTCGTCTACACGGTCGTGATGTGGGCCCTCACGGTCCTCATCGGACCGTCGGCGCACCTGGGGTGGGTCTACGCGGTGTCGGCCACGGTGCTCGGGGCCCTCTTCACCCTCTACGCGATCCGGTTGCACCGTCACGCGGTGGAGGGTCGAGCGGACGCCGGCGAGGCGATGCGGCTCTTCCACTTCTCCGTGACGTACCTCACGGCCCTCTTCGTGGCGATGGCGGTGGACGTCCTGGTGCGCCATGGCTGAGGAGCGCCGACGGGGTCGTCCGTCGCCGATGGCGCTCATCCCCCTCACCGTGGGCACGGTGGTGGCGCTGATCGTCATCTCGCTCGTCTCGTGGGCCTCGTCGCACGCGTCCTCGACGAACGCCGGAGCCTCCACGAACTCCCTCGTGGGGACGGTGGTGAAGCCCTTCGGTCCCCTCCCGGGGCTCGACGGGGGCACGGTGAGCGCCCCCTACGCCGCGGGCCACCCCACGGTGGTGATGCTGATGGCCAGCTGGTGTGACCCGTGCAAGGCCGAGATGCCGTCGATCGCCGCCTATCTGCGGACCCACTCGACCGGCGACGTGCGCGTCGTCGCGGTCGACACCAACGACCAGCGTGCGAGCGCCCAGGCCTTCGTCCGTCGTGACGGGGTCACCTTCCCGGTCGCCTTCGACCAGGCGGCGAGCGTCGCCACCACCACCTTCGGCTTCCTCGCGATCCCCGACACGGTCTTCCTCAACGCCCACGGTCGCGTCGTGGCCGTGGTCCAGGGACGGCTCACCGTCGCGCGGCTGCGCGCCGGGATCACGTCACTGCGCTGATCAGTCGAGCCGGAAGGTTCGCGCCGCGAGCAGGGGGGCGGCGAGCGCCCACACGGCGAGGGAGAGCCAGTCGGCCCCGCTCGGCGCGAGACCCGATCCGAGGATGCGGTGGACCGCGTCGGCCATGGCGCCCGAGGGCAGCGCGACCGCGATGCGGCCGAGGGCGCTCGGGAGGCTGCCGAGCGGGACGACGACCCCCGAGATGAGGAGCAGGACGAGGTAGAGCCCGTTGCTCGCGGCCAGGTTCACCTCGGCGCGGAGCTGCCCGGCGAGCCCGAGGCCGATGCCCGCGAGCCCGGCCGACCCGAGGACGAGGACGACGGCCGTGACGAGGCTCCCGGAGACCCCGCCGTGGGGACGCCATCCGAGGGCCAGCCCCACCAGGGCGATCACGATCACCTGGATCGCCTCGGTGACCATGACGCCGACGATCTTCGCCCCGACGAGGCGGGGTCGCCCGAGTGGCGTCACGTGCAGACGCCGGAGGACGCCGTAGCTGCGCTCGAAACCCGTCGCGATGGAGAGGGCCACCATCGACGTCGAGAGCACGGCGAGGGCGAGGACTCCCGGCGCGATGAAGTCGACGCGGTGCGCCGTGGGCGTGCGCACCACCGCGGCCAGGGAGAAGAAGACCTCGAGGAGCACCGGTATCGCCAGCGTGAGCAGCAGCGTCTCCCCGCGGCGGATCGTCATGCGCACTTCGGCGGCGCTCTGGGCGAGCAGGGCTTTCACGTGCGGCTCCGCTCGTCGGCGATGATCTGCAGGTAGCGCTCCTCGAGCGTCGCGCGGGTGCGCAGGGAGAGGAGGTTCGCCCCGGCGCGGGTGACGTGCGCGCTCACGATCGCGACGATCTCGGGTCGCGAGGCGATGGCGCAGCGCAGGCGGGCCCCGTCGACGGTCACCGCGCAGTCGAGCTCGTCGGCGAGCGCCGTCGGGTCGATCGGGCGGTCGAGCTCGACGATCAGCTCGGGCTCGCCGCCCAGGTCGTCGAGGGCCCCGTCGACGACCACGCGGCCGTGGTGCAGGACGACGACGCGGTCGGCCATCCGCTCGGCCTCGACGAGCTCGTGGGTGGTGATGAGGATCGCGCACCCCCGGGCGCGCTCGGTCGCGATGACGTCGCGGATCACGGCCCGCCCCTCGGGATCGACGGCCGTGGTCGGCTCGTCGAGGACGAGCGCTCGTGGACGGGCCAGCAGGGCGAGGGCGAGGAGCGTGCGCTGCTGCTCGCCGCCCGAGAGGCGTCGCCAGGGCGTGCGCGAGCAACGATCGAGGTCGAGGAGCTCGATCAACTCGTCGGGCGAGCGCGTCTCCGCGTAGTAGGTCGCCGTGAGGGTGAGGACCTGGCGAGGCGTCATCGGGGCCCAGACCCCACCCCGCTGGAGCAGGGCGCCGGTGCGGGTGACGACCTCGGCGTGGTCCCGGACGGGGTCGAGTCCGTGGAGTCGCACCGTGCCGCGGTCGGGTCGGCGAAAGCCGAGCAGGGTCTCCACGAGGGTCGTCTTGCCGGCGCCGTTCGGGCCGAGCAGGGCGACCGTCTCCCCGTAGTCGACACGCAGGGAGGCGTCCCGCAGAGCCGCCGTGGCCCCGAAGTCGACACCCACCTCGACGGCCTCGATCGCGTGACTCATCGGGAACGAACCTAGACGCTGGCCCGGGGGGTCGAGACGGCCGTCGGTAGTCTGGTGGCGTGATCGACCTGGTTCAGCTGCGCAAGGAGCCCGACGTCGTGCGAGCCGCCCTCGGGCGTCGGGGCGTGTCGCCGGCCCTCGTCGACGAGCTCGTCACCATCGACGTCGAGCACCGCCGACTCCTCCAGGAGGCCGAGCGTCTGCGCGCCGAGATCAAGTCGCTCTCGCGCCAGGTGGGCGACGCCCGGCGCGCGCACGACACCCAACGCGCCGAGGAGCTGAGCGCGGTGAGCCGCGAGTTGGGCGAGGAGGAGGCCCGCGCCGGGGCCGACGCCGACGCCGTGGCGGACCGCCTGCGAGAGATCTGGCTCAGCCTGCCGAACCTGCCCTCGCCCGACGCCCCCGACGGCGTCGACGAGCACGACAACGTCGAGGTCCGCCGGTGGTGGCGGGGCCTCGAGGACGGGGCCGGCTTCCCGGAGTTCGGGCCGCACCAGCGAGTGCCGCACTGGGACGTCGGGCGCGAGCTCGGGATCCTCGACCTCGAGGCGGGCGCGAAACTCGCCGGCTCGATGTTCCCGCTGTTCCGGGGCGCCGGCTCGCGGCTGATCCGCGCCCTCGGCGCCTTCGCCCTCGACCGTCACGCCGACGCCTACGAGGAGATTCGGCCCCCGACGTTCGCCCTGACCGAGACGATGCAGTCCACGGGGCACCTGCCGAAGTCGGTCGACGACATGTACGCGATCGAGCGCGACGGACTGTGGGCGATCCCGACGGCCGAGGTCCCGCTCACCTCGATGCACCGCGGCGAGATCCTGGAGGAGTCACGTCTGCCGGTGCGCATGACCGCGCTCACGCCGTGCTTCCGGCGCGAGGCCGGCGCGGCCGGACGCGACACGCGCGGCCTGCTGCGCGTGCACGAGTTCGACAAGGTCGAGCTCTTCGCCTACTGCACGCCCGACCAAGCCCCGGCCGCGCACGCCGACATCCTCGAGCGCGCGGAGGGCCTGCTCCGCGAGCTCGGGCTCACGTACCGCCTGCTCGACCTGTGCGCCGGGGACCTCGGGACCTCGTCCGCGCGCACGATCGACCTCGAGGTCTACAGCCCCGGCGTCGATCGGTGGCTGGAGGTCTCCTCGGTGAGCTGGTTCCGCGACTACCAGTCGCGCCGGGCGAACGTCCGCTACCGCCGCGCCGACGGGACCACCGCGCTCGTCCACACCGTCAACGGGTCGGCTCTCGCCTGGGCCCGGATCTGGGCGGCCCTCGTGGAGACCTACCGCCAGCCCGACGGGTCGGTCGAGCTGCCCGCGGTGCTGGCCCCCTACCTCGGGGGCCGCACGACGATCACTCGTCCCGCGTGACCTCGAAGCGGTAGCCGACCCCGCGCACGGTCGTGACGAGACGGGGCTTCTTCGGGTCCTCCTCGATGAGGGTGCGCAGCCGCTTCACGTGGACGTCGAGGGTCTTGGTGTCGCCGACGTAGTCGCTGCCCCACACCCGGTCGATCAGGACCTCCCGCGTGAGGACGCGGCCGGCGTTCTCCATGAGCAGGCGCAGTAGCGCGAACTCCTTCTTGCGCAGGCGGACCTCCTCGCCGCGCACGAAGCAGCGGCGCGACTCCACGTCGAGGCGCACCGGGCCGCGGCGGACGGACTCCTCCTCGACGACGTCGAGTCCCGCCTCCCGACGGCGCAGGACGGCGCGAATGCGCGCCACCAGCTCGCGGAGCCGGTAGGGCTTCGTGACGTAGTCGTCGGCGCCGATCTCGAGGAGGAGGACCATGTCCACCTCCTCGCCCTTCGCCGAGACGACGATGATCGGGACGTCGCTCTCGGCGCGCAGGGCCCGGCAGACGTCGAGGCCCGACATCTTCGGGAGCATCAGGTCGAGCAGGACGACGTCCACCGGGGCTTCGGCGAAGCGCACGAGGGCGTCGGCGCCGTCGCGCGCGACGACGACCTCGAAGCCCTCGCGGGTGAGCCCCACCGTCAGCGCGTCGATGAAGGACTCCTCGTCCTCGACCAGCAGGACGCGCACCGAGCTCTCGCGCCGGGTCATCACGCTCCGCCGACGGGCAGCTCGAGGGTGAAGGTGGAGCCCTCGCCCTCGCGCGAGCTCACCGTGACCGTCCCCCCGTGGTTGTGCGCCACGTGGCGCACGATGCTGAGGCCGAGTCCCGTGCCCCCGGTCTCGCGGGCCCGGCCGGGATCGACGCGGTAGAAGCGCTCGAAGATGCGCTCGAGGTCCTTCGCCGGGATGCCGATTCCCTGGTCCGTGACGGCGATGCAGACGCAGGCGGGCGTCGCCTCGCCTCCGTCATCGAGGCCGGGCTCGCGACGCGTGACCGCGATGCGCACCAGACTGCCCACCGGGGAGTAGACGACCGCGTTCTCCAGGAGCGCGTGGACGGCCGAGACGAGCTGTCGACGGTCGCCCGCGACGACCGGCGCGCCCTCGGGCTCGTCGAAGACGACGGCGACCTCGCGCTGGTCGGCGGCGGTGCGGATGCGCTCGATGGCCTCGGCGACGAAGAGGGCGACCGGGAGTGGCTCGCGGGCCGGAGACCCCTCGCTCTCGATGCGCGAGAGGTCGAGGAGGTCCTCGATGATCCGGTTGACCCGGAAGGCCTCGACGTTGATCCGCTCGGCGAGCCGACGGGCGACGACGGCGTCCTGCTCGTACTGCAGGGTCTCGGCGAGCAGCCCCAGCGCGCCCATCGGCGTCTTCAGCTCGTGGGAGACGTTGGCGATGAAGTCCCGACGGATCTCCTCGAGCCGACGGCGCTCGCTGGTGTCCTCGATCACCGCGAGGACGCCGAGGGGACGGCGTCCGTCGTCGATGATGGTGGCCCGTACCGAGAGGGTCCGTCGCGGTGGGCCGTAGATGTCGACCGTCTGCTCGGCGACACCGGCGTTCCACGCCTCGGCCAGGCTGTCGGTGACCGCCTGGGCCGCGATCGCCTCGCCGTAGCGGCTCGCCATCAGGGTCTCGGCCTGGTGGTTGCGGAAGACGACCTCGCCGCCCTCGTCGACGAGGATCAGTCCGAGGGGCAGGCTGTCGAGCGAACGGCGCAGGCGCCGGGTCTCGGCACTCGACTCGCTGACGACGGTCGTCGCGGCCCCGGTCACCTCCTCGAGGTACGCGAGGGCCGCCTCGACCTTCCCGGAGTCGCTCCGGGGCTCGACCCCCAGCCGTGACGCGAGCGCGGTGAGGCGCTGGGCGATCGATCGGTGGTCGCGCCACCGGACGACGAGGTAGCCGACGAGGGCGCCCGCGAGCAGGACCCCCGCCCCGAGGGCGTAGACGGCGGCGGCGGGCCAGCGGTCGAAGAGGGTGAAGGCGGTCGCGAGGGCCACGCCGTCATTCTCGCAGACGCAGACCCCCGCGCCGCGACCGTTGCGTGGTTCTCGAACGAAAGGTCGCCATGTCGCTGCTCTCGGTCACCCTCAGCCCCTCCCTCACCGATCTGCCCGGCGGCTCGGTGATCCAGCAGTTCGCCAACGGACTCGCCGCGTGGGGCCTGCTCGCCGCCTTGATCGCCCTCGTGGTCGGGGCGGCCCTGTGGGCGATCGGCAGCCACACCCAGAACATGCACCACTCGCTCACGGGGCGACGTGCCGTCACGTCCGCGCTGGTGGCCGCTCTGCTCATCGGGGCCGCGCCGACCCTCATCAACTTCTTCTTCTCGGCGGGGCTCAAGGTCCACTGATGGGCACCATCGCCTGCTGGTTGTCGCCGACGGCCTGCGCCGCCACCTCGCTGGGGCGCGCCACGATCGGCGACCTCTTTGGCGCCCTCGCCGCCTGGGTGCTCGGGAGCGTCGGGTGGCTCCTGCACGCCCTGGGCGCCCTCCTCAACGCGCCCGGCTCGCCCGCGGCCGTGGTGTCCGACGCGTCGGGGGAGTTCACGACCCTGAGTGCCGTCTCCCCGATCCTGCTCCTGCTGGGACTGCTGATCACGACGATTCGGTCGATCGCGCGAGCCGACGCGGGAGCCCTCTGGCGCACCTACCTCGGCGCGGCGCCGCTCGCGGTCCTCGCGATCGCCGCGGCGCGTCCCCTGGCCCGTCTCGTGCTGGCGTCCGTCGACGCCCTGGCGAGCGCCGCCGGACGGGGGCTCCCCACCCGCATCGACGGGCTGTCGGGGACCCTCAGCGCCCTCGCCCCGACGATGCCGGGCTTCGGGCTGCTCGTGGTGTCGACCCTCCTCACCCTGGGGGCGTGGATCCTGTGGTGCGAGCTCGTCGTGCGCGGTGTCGTCCTCGCCCTGCTCCTCGTGACCGTGCCCCTCGTCGCTCCTCTCACGGTGGTGCCGGCGGTGCGACGCGTCGCGGGTCGGCTCATCGAGGCCTTCCTCGCGGTGGCCGCCGCCAAGGTGCTCATCGTCGTGACGCTGGCCGTCGGGCTCCGCGCCCTCACCGGCGGGTCGCTCGTCGCCGTGTCGACCGGGGTCGTCACGATCGTGCTCGCCACCTTCGTCCCGGTGAGTCTCCTGCGGGTCGTCCCGGTCCTCGAGTCGGCCGCGCTCCACCACGCCGCCGAGTTGCGCGGGCGGGCCGTCTCGCACGCCGTGGCGGCTCCCTGGTCGCCGTGGGGGCGGGCCGTCGACGCGGTCCTGCCCCTGCCCCCGGAACCCGGTCCCTACGTGCCGCCCGAGGACTTCGGGTTGCCGGAGACCCCGGGGTCCGGGCATCGGACGATGCCGCCTCAGGACGGCCCGCTGCCCGCGTGGCCGATCCTCCCCGCCCCACCCCGTCGTGGTCACTTCGTCACCAAGGAGGACCGACTCGGCCCGGTGATCGGCTGGGAGGACGATGACTGAGCGCGTCGGTCCCGGCCACGCCGACGCCGACGGTCGTTGGCTGGGCCTCGCTCGCCACCAGGCCGGGCTCGCGATCACGGGGGCCGTCGTCGGGGTGGAGGGGATCGTGCACCACGTCGCGTGGTGGCTCGTGGCGGGCGCGGCCGTGGCGACACTGTCGGTGCCCCTCGGGGGTCGCTCCCTCGGCGCACGGGCCAGCGACGTCGCCCGCTTCGCCACGCGCCGGCGCGTCCTGCGCGTGGCCGTCGTGCGCCTGGCGCCCGACGCCCTGGTCACCGCGACCGGGGCGGCGACCTGCGCCCCGTTCGTCCTGCGTCACCGCGGACGACTCGACCTCACCGGGGCGGACGAGGTCGTCACCCGTGCCCTGGTGGAGGCGCTGCGTGAGGCGAGTGAGGACCCGCACGGTCGGCACGTCTCGATCCACACCGAGCCCGGTGGGGTCACCCTCCTCGCGGTGCGCGCGGGGGCCGACGCCCCACTCGGGTGGGACCGGGACGCGAGCGCGCTGGAGACGGTGTGCGGCGTGGGTCCGGGTCGCGACGGGATCTGGCTCGAGCGGTGGGGCCACGTCCGCGGGACGGAGGGCGTCGCGCGGGTCTGGCGCGTCAAGGACCTGACCGCCACCGGGCCGTGGTCGGTCGCCCGCCTGGCCCGTCCCGGCGTCACGGTCTCGCTCCACGCCGAGGCCCTCGACCGCGCGCGAGGGGTGCGCCGGGCCGAGCGGCTGGTGCACGCCCTGCGCTCGGAGGACGCCGCCGACGACCAGGCGGGTCGACGCTGGCGAGCGCGCCGGCGTCGCGACCTCGCGCGCTCGCGCCAGCGCGAGGCCGACCTCACGGCGGGCGCGACGCTCGCGCGACTCGGCATCTTCGTGGTGGTCCGCGCGGCGGACCTCACGGGCCTCGCGCACCGGTCCGCCCAGCTGGAGGCCCGGGCGCGGCGGCTCGGTCTCGGGCTCGAGCGCGGGCGCGGACGTCAGGGGCCGTGGCTCGTCGCCCAGCTTCCCGGGGGGCCGGACTGGTGAGGCACTGGACGCACTGGGCGACGTCGAGCGATGTCGGTGGGTTACGACTGCCGTCCCACGATGCCGGCACGGGCCTCGACGGAGAGCCCATCGCTCGGGTGCCCGGGGGCGCCCCGTTCGTCTTCGACCCGCTCGACGCGTACCGGGCCGGGCTCGTCACCAACCCCAACCTGGTGGTGCTGGGGGCCATCGGTGCGGGCAAGAGCACCGCGGTCAAGCTCCTGCTCCATCGGGCACTGCGCCGGGGTCGCCGGGCGGTCGTCGTCGATCCGAAGGGGGAGTACGGCGAGCTCGCCCGCGCGGTCGGGGGCGTGCACGTGGCGCTCGGCCGCGACGGATGGTGCGACCCCGTCGGCGACGACGCCGCCGGACGCGTCGCCCTCCGCCAGCTCCTCGCCGCGGTCGCCGGACGGCCCCTCAGCGACGAGGAGCACCTCGTCCTCGACGAGGCGTGGGGCGAGGCGGTGCGGCTCCCCGGACCCCGGCTGCGGGCGCTCTCCGCGGTCCTCGCGCCGGACCTCGAGGGTCCGGCCGACGGCCGACGATCCCTGGCCCTGGCGCTGCGGCGGCTGGTGCGCGGCGACCTCGCCGGGATCGTGGACGGCCCGGGGTCGCCGGTCTCCCTCGACGCGCCCCTCGTGGTCCTCGACCTCGCCGACGCGTGGGGGAGCGCGGCCCTCGTCCCCTCCGCGCTCGCCGCCGTCGCGGCCGCGCAGCGGATGGCGTCGGCCGGTGGCGGGTACGTCGTCCTCGACGAGGCCTGGGCCCTGCTCGACGCACCGGGAGCGGTCGACTGGCTACGGGCGAGCTGGAAGCTGGCCCGCGCCCGGGGGATCAGCCACGTGATCGTGCTGCACCGCGCCGGCGACGCGACGGCGGTCGGCGACGCGGGCAGCGCGGCGCGGGCGCGGGCCGAGGGGCTGCTCGCCGAGTGTGAGACGGCGCTCGTCTTCGCCCAGCCCCCCGACGAGGCCCGGGCGCTCGGTCGCTCGATGGGCCTCGGGGCGCTCGAGGTCGACCTCCTGGGCCGGCTCGGTCGTGGCGAGGTGCTCGTTCGCTACGGCCCTTCCCGCTCGGTGGTGCGGCTCGAGCCGGCCCCCGGGGAGTGGGTCCTCGTCGACACCGACGGGGCGATGCGCGCGGGCCCCGGCGGGGGACTCGGTACGATGCCCCGGTGAGCGACGCGCCCTCCGAGACGATCTTCGCCGTCGACATCGGGGCGACGAACATCAAGTTCGGCGTCGTCGATCCCTCCGGGGCCATCGTCTCCTCGCAGCGCCGCCCCACGCCCTATCCCTGCACGCCCGACGTCCTGGTCGACCTGGTCGCACGACGAGCCCTGCGCAGCGAGTGCCGCCGCGTCGGCGTGGGCTTCCCCGGTGAGTTCGTCGACGGGCGGGCGATCGGTTGGGGCAACCTCGCGCGCCGGGGCGGCGCCGGCACCCCGGTCGACCCCGAGATCGAGGCGCAGTGGCGCGGCTTCCCCCTGGAGGCGGCCCTGCGGCGGGCGACGGAGCTCGACGTCCGCGTCGTGAACGACGCGACGCTCGCCGCCCTGGGCGCCATGGAGGGCCACGGCCGCGAGGTCGTCGTCACGCTGGGCACGGGCTGCGGGCTCGCGCTCACCGTCGACGGCGCGCCGACCAAGGTGCGCGACGTCGGGGCGGCACGCCGCGCCGACGGACGGACCTACGACGAGACCCTCGGGGAGCGTGCGCGCGAGGCGGACGAGACCCGGTGGCGGGCCGACGTCGTCGACGTCGTGGCGGAGCTGGCCGTCGAGTTCGCGGCCGACCGCGTCCACGTCGCGGGGGGCAACGCCCGACGCGTCGACGCGGCGTGGTTCCCGGCCGATCCCCCCGTCGACGTCGGGACCAACGAGGTCTCCCTGCGCGGCGCGGCGCGGCTCTTCGCCTAGGGCCGGGTCAGCTCGATCGCTCCCGCGAGGAGGCTGCGGGCCATGACCCGCAGGCTGGCGTCCTCGACGAAGAAGTCCGGGGCGTGGTGCATGCCGACCGGTCGCTCGCTCGGCGCGCCTCCGACGAAGAGGTAGCAGCCGGGCACGCGCTCCAGGAGCTCGGCGACGTCGTCGCTCGCCGAGGTCGGGGGAAGGTCCACGACGTGGGCGTCGCCCAGCGCCGTGACGAGCGCGCCGCGCACGCGGGCCGTGACCGTCGGGTCGTTCACGACGGCGGGCGTCAGGCCCTGCCAGGCGGCGTGGGCCCGCACCCCGAAGTCGCGAGCGACCTGCTCGAGCAGCGCGTCGAAGCGCTCGAGGGCCGTCGTGCGCTGTTCGGGGGTGAAGGTGCGCAGGGTCCCGCGCGCCGTCGCGCGCCGCGGGACGACGTTGTTGGCGGTTCCCGCGCTCACGACCCCGGCGGAGCAGGCGCACGGCGCGCCGTCGGTCGCCAGGCGGGCGACGACCTCCTCGAGTCGGGGCAGTAGCGCGGCCAGGGCGAGGACCACGTTGCCCTCACGCGTCGACATGGCCCCGTGGCCCCCGGTCCCGTCGAGGGTGATCTCGAAGGCTTCACCCCGGCTCATGGCGATGCCCGGTCGCACCCCGACGATGCCGGTCGGAGCGAGCGAGGTCACGTGGCCACCGAGGACGACGTCGGCGGGATGGCGGTCGAGGAGCCCGTCCTCGACGAGGGCCCGAGCCCCACCGAGACCCTCCTCGGCGGGCTGGAAGACGAGGGTCGTCGGCCCGACGAGGCCGTCCAGTCGGGCGAGGACCTCGGCGACGCCGAGCAGGGCGGCGGTGTGGACATCGTGACCGCAGGCGTGCATCACGCCCGGGTGGGTCGAGCGGAACGGGACGTCGACCTCCTCGTCGACCGGCAGGGCGTCGATGTCGGCGCGCAAGAGGACGCGTCGCCCGTCCCGGGCACCGGGCAGGGTGGCGACGACGCCCGTGTCGAGCCCAGTCGGGGCGACGGTCCATCCCAGGTCGTCGAGCCGGGCGCGGATCACCTCGGTCGTCCGACGCTCGGCGAAGGAGAGCTCGGGGTGGGCGTGGAGGTCGTGGCGCAGCTCGACCATGGTCGGGTAGGCCGTCTCGACCAGGGCGTCGATATCGGGGGTCATGGCCGAATGGTAACCAGCCGAGACCGCCCGGCGCCGCCTGGGCTAGACTGGCGTCTCGCATCAACGCGGCTGTAGCTCAGCGGATTAGAGCATCGGTCTACGGAACCGAGGGTCGGGGGTTCGAATCCCTCCAGCCGCACCACTGCCCCCCGCGCCCGGGTCGGCGGTCGTGATCGTCAACGACCAGGACCCGATGTCGCTGCGCTACCCGTTCGACGTGGGGCACGACGAGCACTCAACGACGTCGCGTCGCTCGGAGCGACGGGCCCCCTAGCCCCGCGCAGCGGCGGAGATCGTCTTTCGGCAGGTGCTCGTCCAGAGGACGGCCGCGAGGTCGGCCAGGGTCGCGAGGGCGCTAACCCACGTCCAGGGGCTGTCGACCGCGGCGAGGGCCGCGGTGATCACACCCAGTTCGACAGCGGTGATCCCCACCATGACGAGCGCGTACGGCCCGTACTCGCGAGCGGCTCGGAGAACCCGTTCCGAGGGGTCGCCCCGTCGCGTCCAGAAGGCGCGCAGCACCCGGCGCTTCTCCGCGAACGAGCAGCTCCGGTAGGTCTCGAGGGCCACGGCCTCAGCGTACTGACGGCCTCTCGTCGACCTCACGGCGCGGGTGACGATGGGGGAGAATCGCGTCGGAGGGTGGGGAGGTCATCGTGGTGCGATCACGCCGGGGTCGGTGGTCCGTCGCGATGGTGGTGCTCGCCCTCGCCCTCGCCGCCCTCGTCGTCCCCGGTGGCCCGACGGCCGAGGCGGCCGTCGCCGGCTGCCCGGCACCGGCGCTGCGCCTCGTGGTCGGCACCGCCGCCGCGGCCTACGGGCCGGGCGTGCGGATCGTGATCGGCGCTCGCGCGACGAACGTCTCGGCGGCGCCGTGCGGCCTCGCCGTCGGCGCGACCGCACCGTCCATCCAGATCGTCGGCCCGACCGGTCGGGTCGTCTGGCGCGACTGCTGGGCCGCCGGATCGCCGCAGCCGTGCCCGACCGTGCTGGTCGAGCGCGTGCTGCGCCCGGGCGCGTCCCTCACCGCTCACGCCGCGTGGGACCAGCTGATCGGTCCCGCGACGCGGGCTGCCACGGGTCCGTATCGGGTGTCGATGCGCTGGGGCCCCGGGGCTCCCGCGACGACGACCGTCCGGCTCGTCGCCGCGTCGACGCGGTCCCTCCGACTCGGACTCGCCGACGGGGGCGGCTGGTACGCGCTCGTCGTCGGCGGACGGCTCGCGGTGACCCTCGAGGGGTCGGCCGTCTACCGCTGGACGGTGCCGGCGTCGTCGCGTCCCGACCTCCTCGGCGTCGTGGCCGGCTCGTCCGGCTCGACGGCGACGGGGACCCTCGTCGCGCGCTCGCCGGGGACGGCGATCGTGACGGCCACGGGGACGCCGGCCTGCTACCCGCAGTGTCTCCTGCCGAGCCGGCTCTTCCGGGTCACCGTGACGGTGGTGCGTCAGGTGGCGCCCCTCGTCACGCGCTAGCCGTATCGGCCGCGAGGTCGCGACGGCCCGTCAGCGCGCACGCGGCTCAGGTCGCCAGGTCGCGCCGGTCGTAGGCCCAGGTCGCCCAGAGGAGGAAGAGTCCGGTGACCACGGCGACCAGAGCGAGGCGCTCGGCGTGGAAGCCCGTCCCGAGGGGGTCGATCGCCATGGTGTGCTGCCAGAGCGAGAGGTTGCGCACCGGCCGGAGCCACGAGACGAGCGTCGCCAGGGTCGCCACGAGGTACGAGGCGAGGACGAGCGAGGTCGTGACCCCGCGGGCGAGGCCGCGTCGACCCGTCGCCGCCCCGACGGCGAGGCCGAGCGTGCCGAAGGCCAGGGCGAAGAGCCAGGAGCCCACGATCGCCGCGGAGAGGCCCACCCAACCCACGTGCAGCTCGAAGAGTGGGCCGATCACCCCGAGGACGATCTCCATGGCGACGGCCAGTGCCGTCACGCCGACGAGGAGGGCGAGCCACTTGTCGCGCACCACGCGCCCTCGCGAGACCGGCGTGGCGAGGAGCAGGTCGACCGTGCGACGCTCCTCCTCCCCGGCGACGAGGTCCGAACCCCACAGCACGGCGAAGAGCGTGAGCAGGAGGGGCAGGACGAACGAGAAGACCTCGGTGCGCAGGTAGCCGGCGCCCGTCGTGTAGTCCTCCAGCTGGAAGATCTTGCGCAACGGCTCCGGGTAGGCGTTGATGAGGTCGCTGAAGCTCGCGTTGCCGTGGATGGTCGGGTAGACGGCCAGCATCACCAAGCAGAAGAGGACGAGCCCGCTGGCCCAGCCGACGAGGCCGCTGCGCTGCTCGCGCAGGGCCCGCGCGGTGATCGAGCGGACGCGGGACTCGTTGAGGGGGCTAACGGGAGGGGTCATAGTCGTAGAAGGCGAGGAAGAGCTCCTCGAGAGTGGGCTCGCGGACCGACAGGTCCGTCATGTCGGAGGCCGCGATGGCCCCGACCGCACCGCGCAGGTCCCCGGCCACCTCGAGGTGGGCCTCGTGCCCGCTGACGTCGCACCGCTGCACGCCGGGGAGTCGGAGCAGGGCGTCGCGATCGGGCTCGTGGTCGTAGCGCACGTCGATGAGGTGGGCGGCGCGCTGGCGCAGGTCGGCGACGCGCTCGACCGCCGCCAGCTCGCCGGCGCGGATCAGGCCGACCCGATCCGCGACCTCCGCGACCTCGGAGAGGATGTGGGAGGAGAGGAAGACGGTGCGACCCTCCCCCGCCGCCGCCCGCAGCAGCTCGTGGACCTGGCGCTGGATCAGCGGGTCGAGTCCGGACGTGGGCTCGTCGAGGACCAGCAGGTCGGGCCGCCCCATCAGCGCGGCCACGATGCCCACCTTCTGCCGGTTGCCACGCGACAGCGTGCGGATGGGACGCTGCAGGTCGAGGTCGAGCTGCTCGGCGAGCGCGAGGACCTCGGCCCACGCCACGTCACCGCGCAGGTGGGCGAGGTGCCCGAGCACGTCGCGGGCGCTGAGGCGCTCGTAGAGGGCGAGGTCGCCGGGGAGGTAGCCCACGCGCCGGCGGATGGCCACGCTGTCGCGGCGCGCGTCGAGCCCGAAGAGGCGAATGGTCCCCTGAGAGGGTCGAATGAGGTCGAGCAGCAGCCGGATCGTGGTCGTCTTGCCAGCACCGTTCGGCCCGAGGAACCCGAAGATCTCACCCGGCTCGATCGTGAGCGTCAGGTCGCGGACGCCACCGCCGCCCCGGTAGAGCTTCGTGACCGCCTCGAGCCGCACCACCGGTTCGCGGGTGGGGGCACTCGACTGGTGGGGGGCCGTCTGGAGCATGCGCACCTCGACGCTGGGGGCTCGACCCGACCCTATCGCCGCGTCGCGGGGCGCGTCGGTGCCGACCGGGAGTGGCTCAGTGGCGCGCCGGACGCCGCCCGAGGAACTCCGGACCCGCGCGGAAGACGTCGGCGAGGTCGCGCAGGAAGCGGTCGAGGGGGCTGGTGCGCCGCCAGTACATGGCGATCTCGCGCCGCGGTGCCGGGGCGCTGAAGGGCCGCAGGACGATGCCGGGTGCCGGGGTCACCGGGGGCTCGACCGACAGCCGGGGCAGGAGGGTCATCCCGACGCCGGCCGCGACCATCTGGCGCAGGGTCTCGAGGCTGGTCGCGCGGAATCCCCGACGCTCGCTCGCGCCCGTGGTGGCGCAGACCGACAGCGCCTGATCGCGCAGGCAGTGGCCCTCGTCGAGCAGGAGGAGGTCCGTGTCGGCGAGGACCGAGACGTCGACCGGCCCCGACTCGCGGGCCAGGTCGTGACCGACCGGTACCGCCAGGACGAACTCTTCGTCGAAGAGCACCTCCTCGTGCAGCGCGTCGTCGCGCTGGGGCCGGGCGAGGAGGGCCGCGTCGAGTCGACCGTCGCGCAGCTGCTCGAGCAGGGTGGCGCTCTTCTCCTCGACGAGCAGGAGCTCGAGTCGCGGGAACCGGTCGTGGAGGGCTCCGACGACGTGGGGCAACAGGTACGGGGCGAGGGTCGGGAAGAGGCCGACCCGCACGGTGCCCGACGACGGGTCGCGTGCCGCGCGGGCGAGCTCGACGATGTCGCCGACCTCGTGGAGGGCGCCCCGCGCCCGTTCGGCGATCAGCTGGCCCACGGGGGTCAGCGTCGCGCGTCGGGGGGTGCGCTCGATCAGGCTGACGCCGAGCTCGGCCTCCAGCTTTCGCAGCTGGGTCGAGAGAGTCGGCTGGGAGACGTGGCACGCGTCGGCGGCCCGGCCGAAGTGGCCGTAGTCGCCCACGGCCACCAGGTACTCGAGCTCACGCAGGTTCACCGGACCGCCTAGCGGGCACCGGCCAGCGCGTCGTCCGCCGCGGGGGCCGAGCTGCGGATGAGGTAGTCGAAGGCGGAGAGGGCGGCCGTCGACCCGGCCCCCAGGGCCACGACGATCTGCTTGAAGGGCACGGTGGTGCAGTCGCCCGCCCCGAAGACCCCCGGCGCGGAGGTGGCGCCCCGCTCGTCGATCACCAGCTCCCCTCGGGGCGTGAGCTCGAGGGACCCGCCGAGCCACTCGGTGTTGGGCACGAGGCCGATCTGCACGAAGACGCCCTCGACGTCGAGGCGGTGCGGGGTCTCCTCGCCCCGGGTCCGGTACTCGAGACCGGTCATGGCCGTCTCGCCGATGATGCGCGTCGTCTCGGCGCGCAGGTGCACGTCGACGTTGGGCAGGCTCCGCAGCTTGCGCTGGAGGACCTCGTCGGCCCGGAGCTGGTCGTCGAACTCCAGCAGAGAGACGTGGGCGACGACGCCGGCGAGGTCGATCGCGGCCTCGACTCCCGAGTTGCCACCGCCCACGACGGCGACGCGGCGACCCTTGAAGAGCGGTCCGTCGCAGTGCGGGCAGAAGGTGACGCCACGGTTGAGCAGCTCCTGCTCGCCCGGGACGCCGAGCCGTCGCCACCGCGCCCCCGTCGCCACGACGACGCTGCGGGCGCGCAGCCGAGCGCCGATCTCGAGCTCGATCTCGGCGAGACCGCCGATCTCGCGCGCCGGGGTGAGCCGCCGCACCCGCTCGCCGGTGATGACGTCGACGTCGTAGGCGCGCACGTGGGCCTCGAGGTTCGCCGCGAGCGTCGGGCCTGAGGTGGCGACCACCGAGACCAGGTTCTCGATGGCGTCGGTGTCGAGGACTTGGCCGCCGAGCCGCTCGGCGACGAGGCCGGTGCGCAGTCCCTTGCGAGCGCTGTAGATGGCGGCCGAGGCCCCGGCGGGACCGGCCCCGAGGACGAGGACGTCGTAGACGTCGCGACCCTCGAGCTCGGCCGCACGCTCGGCGCTCGTCGAGGCGCCGAGCTGGCGCAGGATCTCGTCGAGGTCCATGCGACCCTGGGCGAACGGCTCGCCGTTGAGGAAGACGGTCGGCACGGACAGGACCTCGCGCTCGGCGACCTCCTCGCGGAAGGCGCCGCCGTCGATGGCGACGTGACGGACCTGCGGGTTGAGGACGCTCAGCGCGTTGAGGGCCTGGACGACGACCGGGCAGTTCTGGCAGGACTGAGAGAAGAAGGTCTCGAAGACGAGCGGCCCCTCGACGCGCCGGGCCGCGGCGACCGTCTCGTCGCTCGCGACGGGTGGGTGGCCGCCGACCTGGAGGATGGCGAGGACGAGCGAGGTGAACTCGTGGCCGAGGGGCAGTCCGGCGAAGCTCACGCGGTCACCGGTCTCGTCGCTCACGACGGCGACGCTCGGGCGTCGCGCGTCGGCGCCGTCGCGCTCGAGGGTGATCGACGGGGAGATCTCGGCCAGCTCGACGAGGAGCTCGGCGAGCTGGCGGGAGAGGTCGCCGTCGTCGAGGGAGGCGACGAGGCGCACGGGTCGGGAGATCTTCGCGAAGTGGCTGCGCAACTGGTCGCGCATTCCGGTGTCGAGCATGGCTCCTCCAGTTCGGGGTGGGTGGGGGGACCGGCCGCGGCGGCGGGCGAGGGCCCGCCGCCGCGGGTCGATCAGATCTTGCCGACGAGCTCCAGCGACGGGGCGAGCGTCGCGGCGCCCTCCTCCCACTTCGCCGGGCAGACCTCGCCCGGGTGCTGGCGCACGTACTGGGCCGCGTGGATCTTGCGCACGAGCTCGGCCGCGTTGCGGCCGATCCCCTCGGCGGTCATCTCCACGACCTGGATCACGCCGTCGGGGTCGACGAGGAAGGTGGCGCGGTCCGCCAGCCCCTGATCCTCGCGCATGACCCCGAAGTTGTTCGTGATCTGGCCGGTCGGGTCGCCCACCATCGGGTAGTCGATCTTCGCGATGGTGTCGGAGGTGTCGTGCCACGCCTTGTGGGTGAAGTGCGTGTCGGTCGAGACGGAGTAGACCTCGACGCCCGCGGACTGCAGCTCCGCGTAGTGGTCCGCGAGGTCGCCCAGCTCGGTGGGGCAGACGAAGGTGAAGTCGGCCGGGTAGAAGAAGACGACGCTCCACTTGCCGATCAGGTCGGCGTCGCTCACGGGGACGAACTCGCCCTTGTGGAAGGCCGTGGCCTCGAACGGGAGGATCTTGGTGTTGATCAGGCTCATCTCAGGTCCTTTGGTCGGTGGGATGGTGAGTTGACGATAGACAGTCTAGATAGAAAGATGGTGAATTGATATACCTAGTCAATTCATTCTGTCAATGGCGATGATTGGCGGATGCGCGGTTCGGGTCTCACCGATGGAGCCGGGCCGGGAGACCCTGAGGGGCGCCACTCCCAGAGAGTCCCGCGAGCGACCACCTGGTCCGACGCGGGAGGAGACCGGGGGTGGGGCGCGACGGGAACGTCGAGCCCGCCCGAGCGGCGGTCGATCACCCCGAGCGGGAGGAGCCGGGCGCGGGTCGAGGCGAGCGACGTCGCCGTGGTGCGGCGGCGCTCGCACCGTCTCCCCGAGGACGGGTGGACGCTCGGCCCTCCGCGGGAGTCGGAGCATTACGGGACGGGGCGGGGACGGGGCGGGCAGTACACTTCCGTCACGTCACGGTCACGAAGGAGGGCCATGCGCCTCACCCGCCTCACCCTGTCCGCCGCGCTGGTCGGCGCCGCCCTCACGGGCGTCGTCGCCGCGACTCCGAGCGGCGCGACGTCGACGCCCTCGCTCGCCAGCTGCAAGACCTCGATCCAGAAGCAGGAGCACCAGAAGGGCTACCTGACCGTCGCCACCGACAGCCCGGCCTACACGCCCTGGTTCGTCAACAACAAGCCGAGCAACGGGCAGGGCTACGAGTCGGCGGTCGCCTACGCGATCGCGGGCGCCCTCGGGATCTCGAAGAGCCACGTGAAGTGGGTCGTCGAGCCCTTCGACGCGAGCTACGCGCCGGGACCGAAGCCCTTCGACTTCGACATCAACGAGATCTCCTACACCGCCGACCGGGCGAAGGCGGTCAGCTTCTCGACCTCCTACTACGACGTCCAGCAGTCGATCGTGGCGATGAAGGGGTCGAAGATCGTCACGGCCCACTCGCCGGCCCAGCTGCGCACCTACCAGTACGGCGACCAGATCGGCACGACCGGGCTCGCTTTCATCAACAGCTACATCAAGCCCACGAAGCCGGCGCGCGTCTACAACACCCTGGACGAGGCGGTCGCGGCCCTTCAGGAGCACCTGATCGACGCGCTGGTGATCGACACGCCGACCGGCCAGTACATGGCGAGCGCCCAGATCGTGGACAAGAAGAACAAGCCCCTCGCGGTCCAGGTCGGCCAGTTCCCGAGCGTCGGCGAGCACTACGGTCTCCTCTTCCAGAAGGGCAACCCCATGGTGGGCTGCGTGGACGCCGCGATCGCCCAGCTGCGCCACAACGGCACCCTCGGCCGGCTGACGAAGAAGTGGCTCGGCATCTACACGTCGGTTCCGCTGATCAAGCCCTGACGTGACCGACTCGTCGGAGGGGACCGGACCGGATCCCGCGCGGCTCTACCTGCCCCGGCGAAAAGTCGCCTTCGCGGGCCGACGGGGCACGGCGGTGTCGGCCATCTCGAGCGTGGCCGTCATCGCCCTGCTCGTCAGCGTCTTCTTCTGGGCGCCCGGGGGAGCGAACGTCCGCGCGACGTTCTTCTCGTTCCACGACATGTGGGTCGCCTTCCGCGGCGATCCCTCGAAGGGCCTCCTCTCGGTCGGCTCGGGACTCATCACCAACATCTGGATGTTCCTGCTCTCGGAGGTCCTCGTCCTCGCGATCGGCCTCCTCATCGCCGTGGCGCGGGTGAGTCGCTCCCCGGTCCTCGCGCCCTTTCGCGTCCTCGCGACCCTCTACACCGACGTCTTCCGCGGGATCCCGATCCTCCTGGTCGTCTACATCATCGGCTTCGGACTCCCGGCCCTCTCCCTCGGAGCCATCTCGAGCCAGTCGCCGGCCGTCTACGGGGTGACGGCGCTCACGATCTCGTACTCCGCCTACGTCGCCGAGGTCTACCGGGCGGGCATCAACTCGGTCCCCCACGGGCAGATCCTGGCCGCCCGCTCCCTGGGGCTCACCTACGCGGCGACGATGCGACGCGTCGTGCTGCCCCAGGCGGTGCGCACGGTGATCCCGCCCCTGCTCAACGACTTCATCTCGATGCAGAAGGACACCGCCCTGGTGTCGACCCTCGGCGCCATCGAGGCGACCCGGGCCGCCCAGATCTACAGCTCGACCGTCTTCAACTTCTCGAGCTACGTGGTCGCGGCCCTGCTCTTCCTCGTGCTCACCGTCCCTCTCACCCGCTACACCGATCACCTCATCGCCCGGGACCGCTCCCGACGCCTGGCGGGGGCGTCGTGAGCGTCCTCGAGCTGCGCCACGTCGAGAAGCGATTCGGCGAGCACCCGGTCCTGCGCGACGTCTCGCTCACCCTCGAGGCCCACCGCGTCGCCTGTCTCATCGGCGCCTCGGGATCGGGGAAGTCGACCCTGCTGCGCTGCGCGAACCTCCTCGAGTCGATCGACGCCGGGGACGTCCTGCTCCACGGCCAGTCGCTGGGCGATCCGCGCGTCGACCCGAACCTGGTGCGTCGCGAGATCGCGATGGTCTTCCAGTCCTTCAACCTCTTCCCCCACCTCAGCGTCCTCGACAACGTCCTGCTCGGGCCGCGCTACGCGCTCGGTCGGGACCGGGCCGAGGCCGAGAGCGAGGCGCGCACCCTGCTCGCGCGGATCGGGCTCGAGTCCCGCGCCGGCGACTACCCCGACCGGCTCTCGGGGGGGCAGCAGCAGCGGGTGGCGATCGTCCGCTCGCTGGCCATGCGCCCCTCGGTACTCCTGCTCGACGAGGTGACGAGCGCCCTCGACCCCACGCTCGTGGGCGAGGTCCTCGACCTGCTGCGCGACCTGGCGACGGCCGGCACGACGATGCTGATCGCCACCCACGAGATGGCCTTCGCGCGCGAGGTCGCGAGCGAGGTCCTCTTCCTCGAGGAGGGCGTGATCGTGGAGCGCGGCACGCCCGCCCAGATCTTCGACGACCCCCAGGAGCCGGCCACCCGGGCCTTTCTGCGTCGCTCCGAGTGACCTCGGCGGCGGCGTTAGCGTCGTCGTGGAGGGTGGACGATGGCGATGACCGATCCCCTGATGGACGACCTGACCGATGAGGTCACGTCGACGGTGCGTGAGCTGCTCGAGGCGTCCGCGCGGCGGGTGACGCGTCCCGAGCGCCGCGACGCGGCCACGCTCGCCGGGCTCCTGCGCGATCCCCGGGCGCTGCGGGCCACGGTGACCCTGGCCGACGAGGTGATGCGCTTCCGTGACCCGCGCCGCGCCGCCCGGGCCCTCGCGCGCGCGGCGGCCGACGCCTCCTGGCGGGGCGTCGGTCCGATGGACGCGGCCGGACTACGGGTGGCGAGCGCCCTGGCGCGGGTGGTCCCGGGGTCGGTCGTGCGCGTCGCGCGCGCCCGGGTGCGCCAGCGCACGGCGGGCCTCGTGCTCGACGAGACGTCGGACGCCCTCGCGCGTCACCTCGCGCGCCGTCGCG
Source organism: Acidimicrobiaceae bacterium (assembly GCA_027449885.1). Lineage (GTDB taxonomy): Bacteria > Actinomycetota > Acidimicrobiia > Acidimicrobiales > RAAP-2 > RAAP-2. The sequence continues at coordinate 3,128 of DAIDKS010000034.1, read as the reverse complement.
CCGAGGGCCTCGGCCTCAACGTGAACGTCGTCGGCGAGGCCGTCCTCGGCGAGGCGCAGGCTGACGAGCGCCGCGACCGGGTCCTCGCCGTGATGGCCCGACCCGAGGTCGACTACGTCTCGGTCAAGCTCTCGTCGATGGTCCCACCCCTCGTGACGATCGACCACGACGGCTCGCTCGAGCGGGTGAGCGGGCGGCTGCGCGAGCTCTATCGGCACGCGGACGCGACCGGCACCTTCGTCAACCTCGACATGGAGGAGTACCGGGACCTGCGCCTCACCGTCGACGCCTTCCGGGCGGTGCTGAGTGAGCCGGAGTTCGCCACGATCGAGGGGGGCATCGTCCTGCAGGCCTACCTCCCCGAGTCCCACGCGGCCCTCGACGAGCTGCTCGCCTGGAGTCGGGAGCGCCACGAGCGCCACGGCAGCCGGATCAAGATCCGCCTGGTGAAGGGGGCGAACCTCGCGATGGAGCACCACGAGGCGACGCTCCACGGCTGGACGGCGGCCCCCTACGGGACGAAGGCCGACGTCGACGCCAGCTACCTCCGGCTGGTCGACGTCGCCCTGCGACCCGAGCACGTGCCGTTCGTGCGCGTCGGGGTGGCGAGCCACAACCTCTTCACGGTCGTCGGGGCGCTCGCGATCGCTCGACGCCGGGACGTCTCCTCGATGCTCGACGTCGAGATGCTCGAGGGGATGGCGCCGGGCGAGGCGCGGGCCCTCGCTCGCACGGGCACGCCGGTGCGGCTCTACGCCCCGGTGACGCGCCCCGACGACTTCGACGCGGCCGTCGCCTACCTCGTGCGTCGCCTCGACGAGAACACCGCGCCGGAGAACTACCTGCGGGTCGCGCCGCGACTCGCGCACGACGGCCGCGCCCTCGCCGAGCAGCGCGAGCGCTTCGCCGCGGCGCTCGCGGCACGTCACGACCTGCCGCTCGGTCGCCGACGCCGGGCCGATCCGCTCACCGCCAACGAGCCGGACGGGGACCCGACCGACCCCGACCACGTGGGTCGACTCCGTGCGGCCCTCGCGGACGTGGTCTCGCGCGAGGACCTGGTCGTCGGGGACGAGCGGGTCGTGGGGGCGGACGGGCCCGACTGGGAGGTCGGGGGCGACCCGAACCGGTCCGGGCGACCGTGGTACCGGTACCGCGTGGCCCACGCCGACGGCGTGGACGCCGCGGTGGCGCGGGCGCGCGCCGCACAGCCGGCGTGGGACGAGCGTGGGGAGACCGGGCGCGAGACGATCCTGCGCCGCGCGGCCGCGCGGCTCGCGAGCGACCGGGCGCTCCTCCTCGCCCTCATGGCGCGCGACGGCGGCAAGACGGTCGGCGAGGCCGATCCGGAGGTCAGCGAGGCCGTCGACTACCTGCGCTACTACGGCGCCCACCGCGCCCCGGGCCCGTCCTCGCCCCGGGGGGTCGTCCTCGTCGTCCCGCCCTGGAACTTCCCGCTGGCGATTCCCGCGGGTGGCGTCGCGGCCGGGCTCGCGGCGGGCAACGCCGTGATCCTGAAGCCGGCCCCCGAGGCCGTCGCGACGTCCTGGGCCCTCGTGCGGGCCCTCTGGGACGCCGGGGTGCCCCGCGACGTCCTGCAGTTCGTCCCCACCCGCGACGACGAGGTCGGCCGAGCCCTGGTGACGCACGCCGGCGTCGACGCGGTCGTCCTCACCGGGGGGTTCTCGACGGCCCAGCTGTTCACCTCGTGGCGCCCCGACCTCTACCTCCTGGGCGAGACCAGTGGGAAGAACGCTCTCGTGGTCACGGGGTCGGCCGACGTCGACGCCGCGGTCCGGGACCTCGTCCAGTCGGCCTTCGGCCACGCGGGCCAGAAGTGCAGCGCGGCGAGCCTCGCGATCATCGACGCCGCCACCGACGCCAACCCCCGCTTCTGGTCCCAGCTCGCCGACGCCGTCTCCGGACTGGCCGTCGGCGACGCCACGCGCCCGGCGACGACGGTCGGTCCGCTGATCCGTCCACCCGAGGCCGCGCTGCGGCGGGCCCTGCGCCACGAGGCCGGGGAGTCCTGGGTCGTCGAGCCGCGCCCGCTCGACGCCGAGGGGTGGCTCTGGCGGCCCGGGGTGAAGCGCGGGGTGGCCCCCGGGTCGTGGGCCCACACCCACGAGTGGTTCGGCCCGGTCCTCGGCGTCATGACCGCCCCGGACCTCGCGACGGCGATCCGCTGGCAGAACGAAATCCCCTTCGGGCTCACCGGCGGCATCCACTCCCTCGATCCGGACGAGCTCCGCGAGTGGATCGAGGGAGTGGAGGTCGGCAACGCCTACGTCAATCGGGGGGTGACGGGGGCCGTGGTCGGACGCCAGCCCTTCGGGGGGTGGCGCCGCAGCAGCGTCGGGCCCACCGCCAAGGCGGGGGGTCCCCACTACGTCGACGGCCTCCGCGACTGGCCGAGCGTCGTCGACGCGCCCCGAGCGCTCGACGAGGCGCGGGACTGGTGGGCCGAGGTCGGCTCGCGAGCCCTCGATCCCGTCGCCCTGCCCGGGGAGCGCAACGTCCACCGCTACCGCCGCCCGCGACTCCCGATCGTGGTGCGCGTCGACGACGGCCTCGGAGCCGCCGCGCGCGATCTCCTCGGGGGCCTCGTCTCGCTGCTCGGCGTCACCGTCGAGATCAGTGCCGCCGCTCCGGTCGACGTGCTCGGCGCGCGCGTCGAGCACGTCGGCGAGCTCGTGGCGCGCGCGGGCGGCGTCGCGCGCGTGCGCTGGCTCAGCGCCGAGCCGCCCCCCGTCGCGGAGCTCCTCGAGCAGGGTGTGAGCCTCGACCCCCGCGCGCTCGCCCAGTGCGGCCGGGTGGAGGCGCCCCGCTGGCTGCTCGAGCAGAGCGTCGCGATCACCGCGAACCGGTACGGCGCGCTGGGCCTCGGGCCCCGGCCGGCCTGCCCGGGCCTCGGGGAGGATGCCGCGGAGCGCCTCGGGGCCCCGAGACCAGGGCGGTGACGGCCCGGCTGCGGGGCGAGGGGGGGCCTTTGGTAGGGTTGTCCGGTCACCTGACCGTTGTGGGTACGCCCGAGAACGAGGAGTTGCGTCGTGAAGGTACTGGTCTTGGGCGGAGACGGATTCTGCGGTTGGCCGACGTCTCTCCATCTCTCGGACATCGGACACGAC
>DAIDKS010000033.1 GCA_027449885.1 Acidimicrobiaceae bacterium | reverse complement strand
CCCCTCTTCCCCTTCGGGTTCGGGCTCACGTACACCAGCTTCAGCCTCTCCCAGGGATCCGTGACGCCCGGGACGAAGCAGGTGCGCGTGTCGGTGCGAGTGACCAACACGGGATCGCGAGCGGGCACCGAGGTCGTGCAGACCTACGTGGCGTATCCGACGTCGACGGGTGAGCCGCCCGAGCAACTACGCGCCTTCGCTCGCGTCACCCTGGCACCCGGCGCCTCGCGCACGGTGACCATGGTGATACCGCGCCACGGGTTCGAGATCTACCGCAACGGGACCTTCACCGTGGTGCCCGGAACCTACGGGGTCAACGTCGGCGACTCGTCCGCCAACCTGCCGATCCAGATGAGCGTCAACTTCTAAATCGACCGCACGGCGTCCGCCATCGCGTGCAGGGCGCTCTCCAGGATCTCGCGCGAGGTCGCGAAGTTGAGGCGCACGTGGCCCTCGCCACCCGTCCCGAACGCCGCGCCGTCGTTGAGGGCGACCTTGGCCCGTCGCCAGAAGAACTCGGCCGGGCCCGACATGGTCAGCATGGCGCTGCCGGCCGCGTCGGCCTCGATCGGCATCTCGGGCAGGTCGAGGGCCCGGCAGTCGAGCCACGCGAGATAGGTCGCCTCGGGTCGGTGGACCACGACCCCGGGCAGCAGATCGGTCACGAGCCGGACGAGACGCTCCCGCTGCGCGTCGAGCCCCCCGAGGACCTCGTCGAGCCACTCCCGCCCGTCGCGCAGCGCCGCCGCGTGCGCGATCACCCCGACGTGGCTGGCCCCGTGGCTCGCCCCCGGTTCGCGGTGCTGCCAGTCCTCCCGAGCGCCGGGTCCCGCCAGGAGGAGGGCCGCCTTCAATCCGGCGAGATTCCACGCCTTCGACGCGGACCACACGGCGAATCCTCGCTCGGCGCCGGGAACGGAGAGGTAGGGGACGAAATGGGCGCCCGCGAGGACGAGCGGTGCGTGGATCTCGTCGGCGATCACCCTCACGCCGTGACGCTCGGCCAGCTCCGCGACGGCCGCCAGCTCGTCGATCCGGTGCGCCGTCCCGGTCGGATTGTGGGGATTACAGAGGAGGTAGGCCGCCGCGCGACCACCGACGGTCGCGCGGCGCATCGCGTCCTCGAGCGCGCCGAGATCGATCCGAGCGCCCTCGTCGAGGGGTGACTCGACCACCTCGCGGCGGGCGTGGCGAATGATGTCGTAGAAGGGCGGGTAGACGGGATTGTTGACGATGACGGCGTCGCCGGGCGACGTCACGAGCCCGATCACCTCGTCGACGCCGGAGAGAACGTCGGCGACGGGGGCGCTGCGCGCCACGGCGAGCCCGTCCCAGCCCCATCGATCACTCGCGTAGGCGGCGAACGCCTCGGCGTAGGCCGTGCCGAACGCGTAGCCCGTGTCGCCTCGCGCCATCGCGTCGCACACCGCCTCGACGACGGCCGGGGCCGGGGCGACGTCCATCTCCGCCACCCACAGGGGTAGGACGTCGTCGCCGTAGCGCCGCCACTTCGTGCTCGTGCGGCGCCGCAGGTCGGACAGGCGCAGCGACTCCAGGGGGTTGGCGATGGGGGTCATGGGCTCTCCTGGTGACACTGTACCCACGCCGACTCGAGGGTCCCGGGCCCCGACCACTAAGGTGGAGTCGATGGCCGCCATCGACGTCGCCGGCTTCGTCGCCGATCTCAAGGACCACGCGGTCAGCCACGGTTTCCACGTGCACGACGAGCGTCACTTCGTCGAGACCTACTCACTGCGCCAGACGTGGGAGGTCGATCTGCACCCCGAGGACGGCTGTGGCGGCCCCGTCGACCTGCACATCGAGCTCGACGTCGACCCGCGCACCCTCCTCGCCTTCGAGGACGCGGTGCTCGGCCTGCCCGACGACGTCGATCCGCCGGACGAGTTCCACTTCCCCCTGGTCCTGACCTGGACCCTCCCGCCCATGCCGCACAGCCCCGACCTGCTGCGCCTGGCCATCGACCTCGCCCCGGTGGGCGGCGTCGACCTGCCCCTCGAGGTGACCGCGACCGACACGTTCGCGTCGCCCACCGAGTCGAGCGAGCGACGGATCTCCATCGTGGCGCGCCGAGCGATCTCGCTCAGTCAGGTCAGCAAGGGTGAGGACCCACTCTGCGAGATCTTCGAGCACGGACGAGCGATCAGCGACTTCCTGCTGCAGGCCGCCGACTCGTGGCTCGCCTGAGACAGCGCGCCCTCTCCGCCGGGGTCATTCTCGGGGCCTCGCTCGCGCTGAGCGCGTGCGGCACGTCGGGCGCGGTCGCTCAGGCGCGAACCGCGTGCACCTACGTGGACCAGGCGATCGCCGTCTACCGAACGAGCCAGTCGCCGACGACGCCCGCGGCCCAGCGCAACGCCCTCGCCGATCGAGCGATGGCCCTCCTGCTGCGCGCGACGCCCTACGCCGCGTCGGCGACCTCGACGGACGGAGGATGGAACCCGCTGGTGACGACGATCAACGAGGCCGAACGCGTCCCCCTGCACTTCCTCATCCCGTCGCTGACGCACCTCTGCGCCATCGCGCAGTCGTCGACTCCCTACCTCTGAGTGGCTGACAGCCGCTCGTAGAGCCAGTCCAGGGAGCCCGAGCGGTCCATGGCGTCCTCCCACCCCTCGAGCCGGTCCTCGACCGCGCCCAGCGTGGGAATGGTGCCGATCACCACCACCGTGAGACCCTCGACGGGCTCCTCCTCGACGTAGAAGTCACCGAAGATGTCCTCGGACACGGTCGTGTCCGGCTCGATCATCAAGTAGAGCTCGCCCGTCGCCTCGACCCACGAGAGCGTGTAGGAGTTCCCCGCCGCGTCCGTCCACTCGTCGCCGAACTCGTACTCCGTGCTCTCGCGCCGGGCCTCGTTCTGCTCGTAGAAGGACTCGATATCCATGTCCGCAGCCTACGCGCCCGGTATGTGCGCGGGCGTGTGCGCGCGTCGCGGCACCGTGCTGGTCGTGCGACGAGGAGCCGACGGATGTGCGAGGGCGAGTCGACTCGCTCCCATGACCGAATACGACGTCCTCACCCACCTCCGCGCCGACTGGCGCTTCCTCGGCCACCAGCCGGCATCGAGGGACTCCCTCGAACGGATGCGCCGCCTCGTCCCCGACGCCCCGTGGCGTGACGCCACCGACCTCGGTGACGTCCTCGGGGCCCTCGACACCTCGGGCGGGCGTCCGCTCCTCGAGCGGCACGCCCTCATCACGGCCCTCCTGCGCGGCGCCGACGATCCCCTCGTCGCCCGGGCGCTCCTGCAGGCGCTGCTTCCCGGGGTCGTGAGCGTCTGCCGCCGGCTCCGCTTCGGAGCGGGCGCTCTCGAGTCGCCGTCCGAGACGGTCGGCGTCGCCGCGTCCCTCGCGACCGAGCTCATCGCGGAGTGGGCGGGTCAGAGTCGTCCCTACGCGGCCCCGGACCTGCTCTCCGCCCTGCGGGGACGCCTTCGGCGCTACATCCTGCGCGAGCGACACTCTCGCGACGCGGCCCTCCCCCTCGCCCACCACGACGTCGCTCGCGACGACGTCGACCTCACCGCCCGTCTCGCCGCCCTCGGTACGGGTCCGCACGCCCGACTCGCCCGACTGACCTACGCCCGCGTCGTCGAGGGCCGGAGCTGGCGCGAGGTCGCGACCGCCGACCACTCCCACCCGGCCACCCTGCGGACCGAAGTTCGTTCATTCGTCCAGAGCCACGTGCTGTGAACCACGGTGACGACTCAATTGGCGCCTCCGTGGATGACTCGGTACCGTGGCCCCATGGCGCGTCGCACGGCCCCCTCGCGGGCGACGCACGTGGTCCTCTGGTCGAGTCCCGTCCTGGCCCTCGTGCTGGTCCTGTCGACGTGGGCCCCGACGCACCCGAGTCGTCGAACGACATCGTCGCGCGTCTCCGTCACGACGACCGCGCCGATCGGCGACGCGCCCGTTCTGCCCGCGACCGTGGTCGGCTCGCTCGGCGGGGCCGCGCCGCGCGTCGAGCTCCCACTGCGAGGACCGGGGACGTGGACCCTGAGCGCGAACTCCCCGGTGACGACCCGTCTTCGGTGCTCGGGGCCGGCGACGGCGGCGACGGGCCGACTCGTACTGCCCGCGGGAACGTCGTGCCTCGTCGACCTGGCCGACGCCACGTCCCGCGCCGTCCAGTGGCGGCTGCACCGGACGTCGTGAGCGACGCCCGTCGCCTCTCGCCCACCGGGGTCGCCCTCGCCCTCTACTTCGTCCTGGTCCCCGTCGTCGTGGCCAATCGCTGGGCCGACGCCGCGCACCACCGGTTCCCGACGCTGCTGCGCGCGGCCCTCGTGCTGCTCGCCCTGCTCTGGCTCGCGTTCGTCTCGCGCGTCGGCCGCGACGTCGTGCGACTGCGCCGGGGCCAGGACGTGGAGCGCGGCGCGAGCGCCTGGGTCGCCGGCGTCGTCGTCGCGGTGCTCGCCCTCGGGCCCGTTGCCCCGTCCCATCCCCCGGCCCGGCCCGCCGCCACGAGCGTGGTGCGACACCACGCCCTTCCCTCGCCCCTCACCGCGGTGTCCGCCTCGCCCCTCGCTCTGGCCGTCGCCGCGCGTCGACGGCTCGACGAGTGGCGTGAGAACGGTCCCGATCCGGGCGCCGACGTCGATCGCGAGCTCGACCTCGTCCAACGGGCCGATCTCACCTGGATCGGACGCATCCGCGCCGCCGTCGCGGGACGGTCCGGCGGCGTCGTCCCCGTCGACCCCGCCGGACCGTTCCTCCCCGGAGTCGAGGCCGAACCGCTCGTCGCGTGCGTCGTCACGGACGACGACACCCCCCTGGTCAGCTTCGCCCGCGAGGGTGCCGACCTCGCGCTCCCGACCACGTGGGACGACGGCCGGGTCCGTGCGAGCGTCGTCGGCCTTCACGAGGGAGGGCGCGTCGGGGTGACGGCCGACCACTACGAGTTGCTCACGCTGCTCGCCACCCGCGCCGTCCGACGCAGCGCCGTCGTCTGGCTCGGTCCGCCCGACGACCTCGACGACGCCCTGCGCGCCAGTTGCGTCGTCGTGCACCGTGTCGAGCACCCCGCCGCCCTCGTCGACGACGAGACCTCCACCGCCGGGGAGCCGACGGTCGAGCTGCTCCGTGCCGATCCACGGGTGACGGGCCTCATCGCCCCCTTCACCGCGACCCTGCGACGCCACTGCGTCGAGATGGCGGCGTACCTCGCGCTGCACCGGCACGAGCCGGTGACCGGCGAGCGCCTCCGGGCACGGGTCCTCGGCCGCGGGGACCGGGACGCCTCGCTGAGGACGCTCGCCAACACCGCGACCGCCCTGCGGCGCAGCCTCGGCGTCGACGACGACGGCCCGCGACTCCACCCCGTCTCGTCCGCCGGGCTCTACGAGACCCACGGACTCTCGAGTGACGTCGACGCCTTCCACTCCCTCGTTCGGGCCGCTCGTCACGCCGCCGACGGGGGCGCGGCCCACCTGCGCGCCGCGCTCTCCCTGGTGCACGGCGAGCCGCTCGCGGCGGTGCTGAGGGGGTACGAGTGGTTCCTCGCCGAGGGCCACCTCGCCCAGGTCCAGCGCGACGGCGAGTGGGCCGCCCTCACCCTCGCGGCGATCGCGCGAGAGGGCGGTGACGTCGATCTCGCGTTCTGGGCGCTGCGCCAGGGCCGGCTCGTCGATCCCTACAGCGACGACCTCGCGGCCGCCCTGGCCCGCGTCCCGCGCTCAGGCCAACTTGGCCGCAATGGAACCGGCGCGTCGTAGCGCCAGGCCGTCCGCGCCCTCGGCGCTGAAGAGCCGCGTCGGGCGCTCCCGCGCCTCGGCGAGCAGGTCGCTCAGCAACTGTCCGAAGGGTAGCGGCGGGTCGACGAAGAGGTGCTTCGAGAGCGACCCGGGGATCGTGTTCACCTCGTTCACGTAGAGCTCCTCGTCACCCGCGAGGAAGTCGATGCGTGCGACCCCCCGTACCGAGGCGACCCGCGCGACCTCCCGGGCGATGTCGCGGATGCGCGCGGTGCGCTCGGGGGGCAGGTTCGCCGGGATCTCGCGCGGCGCCGACACCATCCCCTCGCCGCCCACGTACTTGTCGCGGTAGTCGAGGATCTCGACCCGATCGTCGCGACGCAGCGGTCGCTCGATCGCCGACAGCTCCACGCGAGGGTAGGTACGCACGGCGATCTGGAGATCGCGAAGGTCGGCGCGGTACGGCTCGACCACGCAGCCCCGCGCGAAGTGCGGGTTCGTCCGCCGGCGCGCACGAGCCGTCGCCAGATCCTCGACCACGTCGATGCCGATCGACGAGCCGCCGAAGCGCGGCTTCAGGATGTAGGGACCGTCGAACGCCAGGGAGTCGGTCTCGACCTCGAGGAGCGCTCGCGGCAGGGTCGGCAGTCCCGCCGCGGCCACGACGGCCCCGAAGGCCCACTTGTCCATGCCCAGCGCCGCACCGGCCACGCTGGGCCCGCTGTAGGGAACGCCCGCGAGATCGAGGGCCGCCTGCAGGGTCCCGTCCTCGCCCGGTCCCCCGTGCGTCGCCAGGACGACCGCGTCGAGGTCGATCCGACGCTCCCGCCCCAGCCGTCCGCCGGGTTGGACGAACCCTCCGGGCTCGCCGGGTCGCAGGGTGATCTCGGTCGAGCCGGGGGGCACCCCGTCGAGGAAGGCCTCCGCCTCCACGTCCCCGTTCACTAGGTAGAACGCACCCGACTTGGTCCAGTAGAGGCCCAGGGCGTCGCCGCTCCGGCGCAACTCGCGCAGGGCCTGCAGACCCGTGAGGATGGAGATGTCGTGCTCGGGCGACGGCCCACCGAAAATGACTCCCTGGCTCACCGCGCCGCCTTTCTGCTCCCCGCGCCGACGATCAAGGGTAGTGGTCGGGAAGGTCGTTGAGGTAGAGCACCGCGTCGTCCTCGCCCAGGCTCTGACGCACCCACGCCACGGCCTCGTCGCGCCGATCGACGCGCCGCACCCCGTCGCCGTAGCCCCGGGACAGGGGCACCGCGTTGGTCCGTCCCACGACGACGAGCTCGACGCCCCGGGCGTGGGCCGCCTGGGCGAGGCGCAGGTTCTCGTGGTACTGCTCGCGCCCGAGTTCGACCATTCCCGGCGTGACGAGCACCCGCCGACCCGTGACCGGTAAGGCGCCGAGCAGGTCGAGGGCCGCGCGGGCGCTCGCCGGGTTCGCGTTGAACGTGTCGTCGATCACCGTGACGCCCGACGGAGCCCGCCCGACCTGCGAACGGTTGGCGACGGGCGTGATCCCTCGCAGCCGCGCCGCCAGGTCCTCGCGCTCCACGCCGAGTTCGCGGGCCGCGGCGATCGCACACGCGAGATTCGTGGGCTGCACCCCCGGGACGGGATCCATCGTCGCCCACTCGACCTGGTCGACGACGACGCGCCACCGGGACGCGGCGACGAGGACGCGCACGTCGAGGTCATCCCCGCTCGAGCCGGCCGTGACGACGCGCGCCCCGCGCGACCGCAGTCGCTCGACCCAGCCGGCGAGCCGTGGGTCGTCCGCGTTGAGGACGATCGTCGACGCGCGCTCGGTGATCTCGAACTTGGCCGACTCGATGACCTCGAGGCTCCCCATGCGCTCGAGGTGGACGGGACCGATCGCCGTGACCACCGCGATCGTCGGTGGGCACCACTCGCACAGCGCTCGGATCTCGCCCGGTCCGAAGGTCCCCATCTCGGCGACGAAGACGCGCGTGCCGTCGGTGAGGTTCTCGTTGATGGCGCGCGAGAGACCGGCGCGGTTGTTGAAGCTGCGCGGCGAGCCGACCGCCCCGGGCCCGAGCAGCTGGACGAGGTGGTTCTTCGTCGAGGTCTTCCCGTACGAACCGGTGACGCCGACCACGATCGGGGCGACGCGCGTCAGGCGCTCTCGAGCCCGCGCGACGAAGCGGCCCGCCTCGCGATCCTGGTAGGGCTGCACCACCCGCGCGGCGACTTCGAGGATCAGGGGCACGGCCCACACGATCGCCACGCCCGCGATCCAGGGCTGTCGAACCGCCAGTCCCAAGGCTTCGACGAGCAGGGCGATCGCGACGGCGACCCCCGCCGTCGTCGTGAGCCGACGCGTCCATCGCAGCGCACCCGTGCGCCCCCGCAGCGACAGTCCCTCGGGCAGGAACACGCCGTAGGCGACCGCGTCGGCGACGGCGAGCTCGGGCGAGCGCACCAGCGCGGCGAGCACGAGGAAGAGCATCGCGATGTGGGTGCCGGTGACGGGACGTCGCCGCGACGCGGACCGTCGGGCCGGCGCCACCGGTGGCGAGGCCCAGCGGGCGACGAAGTGGCGCAGCGAGCTCGGGACGTAGTGCTCGCGCTGCAGCACGCGCAGCCAGCGCAGCAGCTGGGCGGCCGTCGCGCCGGCCAGGCCGACGCCCCCGACGACCTCGACCACGACGTTCACGACAGGGCTCTCATCGCCGCCGCCGCGAGCGCGTCGGGTGCCTCGAGCGGCAGCAGGTGGCCGACCCCGGGCACCACGGTGGTCACGACGGGAACGCCCCGGGCCGTGAGGAGGTCGCGGACGCGCGTCGCGACGGCGACGGGGACCTCCCGGTCTCGCTCGCCCCAGACCAGCTCGACGGGCGCCACCAGCCGTGCCAGCTCGTCGGAGTAGTCCTCGGCCAGGGTGGCGACGAGCACCTCGCGCACGACCCCCGACGCGGCCCGGTAGTCGGCGGACCCGTAGCGCTGACGCGCCGCCTCCAGCCGCTCCTCGGAGACGAGGCGCCACCGGCGCAGGGCCCGTATCAGGCGGTACCCGGTCGCCGGAGTACGCGAAGCGCCGACGCGCACCACGGGTGCGCCCGTGAGGACGAGCGCCCGCACCAGCTCCGGGTGCTCGGCCGCGATCACCGTCGCGACCCGCCCGCCGAAGGAGTGGCCGACGAGGACGAAGCCCTCGCCGAGGTCGCCGAGGGCCGACGCGACGACGTCGGCGTACCGACGCGCCCCGCCCGCCTCGGCCGGCGGAGGTGACGCCCCGAAGCCCGGGAGGTCGAGCGCGAGCGACGCCACGCCGCGGGCGGCCACCATCTCCCCGCAGCGGGCGAAGTCGGCCCCGCGACGGGCCCAGCCGTGGAGCCAGATCACCCGGGGCGCCCCCTCTCCGTGGGCGTCCGCGAAGAGGGTCCCGTCGCCCAGGGCACGTAGCACCCCTCAAGGATACTGAGGCCCCCGAGACGACCCACCCGACCGGTAGCGTCAACGACGGTGGACGGTGCTTTCCCGAACGAACTCCTGGTCGGGCTGACTCCCGAGCAGCGCGAGGCCGTGACCTCACCCGCCCGGCGACTCCTGGTGCGAGCGACCGCCGGCTCGGGCAAGACGCACGTCCTCACGCTGCGGATCCAGCGCCGCGTGGCGAGCGGGGAGATCGCTGGCGAGCACGTGCTGGCGATGACCTTCACCCGTAAGGCCGGAGAGGAGCTGCGAAGGCGCCTCTTTCGATCGGGAGTTCGTGACGTGCGCGCGGGGACGTTCCACCGCGCCGCCCTCACCCTCGTCAACCAGCACCGCCACGACACGGGCCGCTCGCCGGCCCAGGTCGAGGCCAACCGGCGGCGCCTCGTGGCCGGACTCGTCGAGCAGCTCGAACGCGACGGCGTCACCCGGGTCGCCGACTGGCAGTTGCCCCGTATCGAGCAGGAGATCGGCTGGGCGCTGAGCCAGGGGTTGACCGGGCGCACCTACGGAGCGGAGGCGCGCCGCCACCGTCGCGACGCCCCCCTGCCTCCGACCGTCTTCGCCGAGGTGCTCGACCGCTACGTGGGACTCTGCGCGAGCCGCGGCGTCCTCGACTTCGACCTGCTCCTGCGCGAGGCGATCGACGTCCTGCGCGAGGACGCCGCGGCGCGGGCGGCCTTTCGCCACCGCACGCGGGCCCTCTTCGTCGACGAGGCCCAGGACATGAATCCCCTCCAGTTCGCCCTGCTGCGCGAGATGGCGGGCGACGATCCCGACCTGTTCGCGGTGGGCGACCCCCACCAGTCGATCTACGGCTTCAATGGCGCGAGCCCCCAGCTCATCGACGAGATCGTCCGGACCTGGCCCGACACCCAGATCGTCGACCTCACCCGTAATCACCGATCGACGGCCCACATCGTGGCGGTCGCCAACACGATGTTGGAGGAGGGGGCTCGCGGGATCACGCCGGCTCGGGAGGGTGGGGCCATTCCCCTGGTTCGCGAGTACCGCACCGACGCCGAGGAGGCTCGTCACGTCGCCGCGTGGCTCACCGCCACCCACCAGCCCGGCACGGCGTGGCGTTCGATGGCCGTGCTCGCCCGGACGAACGCCCAACTCGACGTGGTCGCCACCGCCCTCGACGCCGCCGACGTCCCCTACGAGCGTCGGGGCCCGGAGCACTCACCCGCGTCCGACCTCACCGGCTCGGAGACCGGGCGTCGGCTGGACGGTGGTCCCGCCCCCGACGCGGTCGCCCTCTCCACCATCCACCGGGCGAAGGGGTTGGAGTTCGCGCACGTGGCCGTCGTCGGGTGGTCGGAGGGGCTGCTGCCCCACTACGCCGCGGTGCGCCCGGCCCAGCTCGCCGAGGAGCAGCGGCTCGCCTACGTCGCCCTGAGTCGGGCCGAGAGCACGTTGCTCATCACCTGGAGTCGGGGTCGCGACGACGCCCGCGACCCCGACCGGGAGCCGTCTCGATTCCTCGCGCCGATCACGGCGGCCATCGCGACGCTGGCGGCCCGCGAGGCCCCCCTCACCGGGGAGGCGCGTCGCGCCCGCCTCGACGCGATCCGTCGCCAGCTGGAGCAGAGCGCGCAGTAGCGTCGGCGCGTGGACTCCCTACGCGACGACCTCCTCGCGGTGCTCGGGCCCGACGGGGTCCGTTTCGCCCCCGACGTCAATCCCGACGACCTGCACGACGAGACCCTCCACCCCGATCCGGTGACCCCCTTCGCGGTCTGCTACCCGCGCGACACGGACGAGGTCGTGGGCGTCGTACGGACCGCCGCGCGCCACGGCCGACCCCTGACGCCGCGGGGCTCGGGAACGGGGCTCTCGGGCGGCGCGACACCCGCCCCCGATGGCCTGGTCGTCAGCTTCGCCCGCATGAACCGGGTCCGGTCGATCCGCGTCGACGACCACGTGGCGGTGGTCGAGCCCGGGTTGACGCTCCGCGACCTCGACGAGGCCCTCGCCCCCCACGGGCTGCGCTACCCCGTCTACCCGGGAGAGACGTCGGGCTCGATCGGCGGGAACGTCAACACCAACGCGGGCGGGATGCGCGCGGTGCGCCACGGAGTGACCCGTCACCACGTCGTCGGCCTCGAGCTGGTCCTGGTCGACGGGACCGTGCTGCGGACCGGTGGTCCCGTCGTCAAGAACTCGTCGGGCTACGACCTCACCCAGCTCGTCATCGGCAGCGAGGGCACCCTGGCCCTCGTGACCGAGGTGACGTTGCGCCTCAGCCCCCGCCTCGCCCACGGCGCCACGGTCCTCATCCCCTTCGAGGGCCTCGACGAGGTGACGCGCGTCGTCCCCCGCATCGTCGCCTCGGGGCTCGAGCCCGCGATCCTCGAGTACCTCGACACCCTCACGCTCACCGCCATCACGCGAGCGAGCGAGCTCGAGGTCGGCGTCGCGCCAGAGATCGCCGCGCGGGCGCAGGCGTACCTGGTCGTCGTCCTGGAGACGCGCACCGCCGAGCAGCTCGACCGCGACGTCGCGGACCTCGCGAGCCTGGTCGACGCGGCCGGAGCCCTCGAGGTGTACGTCCTGCCGCCCACCGCCGCGACGCGGCTCATCGAAGCCCGCGAACGCGTCTTCTGGGTCTCGAAGGCCGCCGGCGCCAACGAGATCATCGACGTCGTCGTCCCCCGCTCCCGCGTCCCCGACTTCCTCGAACGGGCCGGTGACATCGCCACGCGCCACGGCGCCTTCATCGCGGGCTGCGGGCACGTGGGCGACGGGAACGTCCATCTCTCCGTGTACCAGCCCGACGACGAAGCCCGGCACGCCCTCCTCCGAGAGCTCTTCGCGGTGGGCGTCGCCCTCGAGGGTCAGGTCTCGGGCGAGCACGGACTGGGACGCGACAAGCAGCCCTACTACCTCGAGCTCACCGACCCCGCACTCGTGGCCCTCCAGCGCCGAGTGAAGGCCGTCTTCGACCCGGACGGCCGCCTGAACCCCTACCGCCACCTCGACGAACGGCCACGACCATGAACGGTGCCCTCTCCCTCCTGCGGACGCTGCGCGCGAGCGGCGTCGACACGGTCTTCGCGAATCCCGGCACGTCCGAGATGCACTTCGTGGCGGCCCTCGACGACGCACCCGAGGTGCGCGGCATCCTCTGCCTCTTCGAGGGCGTCGCCACGGGGGCGGCCGACGGATTCGCCCGCGTCAGCGGTCGCCCGGCGGCGACCCTGCTCCACCTCGGCCCCGGACTCGGGAATGGCTTCGCCAACCTCCACAACGCGCGTCGGGCCCGCACGCCGGTGGTGAACGTGGTCGGCGACCACGCCACCTACCACGTCGCCCTCGACCCCCCGCTCGCCTCGGACATCGCCGCCGTCGCCGGAGCGCTCGAGGGGTGGGTCGGTCGGGCCGACACCCCGGACGAGGTCGCCGAGCGAACCCGTGAGGCCCTGGCTGCCGCCTACGGACCGCCGGGTCGGGTGGCCACGCTCGTGCTCCCGGCGGACGCCTCGTGGGGCGAGCTCACCCGCGAGCCCGATCTCACCCCGGTCGCCGCCAATCGACCGCGGCCCGTCGATCCGTCTCGCGTCGACGAGGCCGCGCGCGCCCTGCGCCAGGGCCGCGCCGCCCTCCTCCTCGGCGGGGACGCGACGCGGAGCCCGTCGCTCCTCGCCGCCGAGCGCATCGCCCGTGCGACCGGCGCCCGCGTGATCGTCGAGACCTTCCCGGCCGTGATGGACCGGGGTCGCGGTGTCCCCCAGCCCGAGCGACTCATCTACCTGGTCGAGTTCGCCCAGTCCCAGGTCCAGGACCTGGACCACCTCATCCTCGTCGGGGCCGACGACCCGGTGGGCTTCTTCGCCTACCCGGGGGTCCCGGGGCGCGTCACGGCCCCGACGACGACGGTGATCACCCTGGCGGCTCCGGGCGACGACGCCCGGGGAGCTCTGGAGGCCCTCGTCGAGTCGCTCGCGGCCCCCACGGTCACGGTCGCGGCCCCCGAACCCGCCGTCGCGCCCACGGGGGCCCTCTCCACCCAGACCTTTGCGGCGGCCATCGCGGCGACCCTGCCCGAGGATGCCGTCGTCGTCGACGAGTCGAACACCGGTGGGCTTCACCTGTACGGAGCGACGCGGGCGAGTGCGCCGCACCGCCTCCTCACCCTCACCGGTGGCGCGATCGGCTTCGGCGTGCCGGCGGCCGTCGGCGCCGCGCTCGCGCACCGGGGTCGCGTCGTCGCACTCGTCGCCGACGGCTCGCTCCTCTACACCGTCCAGGCGCTCTGGACCATGGCGCGCGAGGGCCTCGACGTCACCGTGGTGGGGCTCTCCAACCGCGCCTACGCGATCCTCGAGCTCGAGCGTTCGCGCGTCGGCGTGGGCGGACCCGTCGGGGAGGCCAGCCGACGCCTGCTGCAGCTCACCGACCCCGACCTCGACCTCGGCGCCATCGCGCGGGGACTCGGGGTGCCCGCCGTGCGGGCGCGAACCGCCGACGAACTCGTCGAGGCCCTACGGCGCTCCTACGCCACCCCGGGTCCGAGCTTCGTCGAAGCGATGCTCCCGCCGGGGCTCTCCTAGAGGTCCAGGTCGACGACGACGGGGGCGTGGTCGGACGGGCGCTCGCCCTTGCGCGCGTCGCGATCGACGAAGGTCTCGCGCACGCGCCCCGCGAGGGCGAGGTCGCCGAAGACGAGGTCGATGCGCAGCCCGTGACCGCGGTGGAACGCGCCGCCACGGTAGTCCCACCAGGTGAAGATGGTCTCGTCCGGGTGGGACCACCGCACCAGGTCGACGAGGCCGATGTCGCCGAGGGCCCGCAGCGCGCGTCGCTCCGGCTCGCTGACGTGGGTCGCCCCGACGAAGGCGGCGGGGTCGTAGCAGTCCCGGTCCTCGGGGGCGACGTTGAAGTCGCCACCCACGACGCAGGGAATCGCGGGATCGCGCTCGGCCAGGGTCGCACGCAACTGTTCGAGCCACCAGAGCTTGTACGCGTAGTGGGGATCGTCGAGGGCGCGACCGTTCGGGACGTAGCAGGAGTAGACGCGCACCCCACGACAGGTGGCGGCGACGGCTCGCGCCTCCGCGTCGCCGTCGAGGCCCGCGACGACGTCCGCCAGCCCCACGCGGGACATGATGGCGACCCCATTCCACCGGCCCTGACCGTGATGTGCCACCTCGTAGCCGAGTTCCCGCGCCTCCTCGACGGGAAAGCCGTCCGGGGCCGCCTTGGTCTCCTGGACGAGGAGGACGTCTGGCTCGCGCTGGGTCAGCCAACTGGCGACGCGGGGCCAGCGGGCCCCGATCGAGTTCACGTTCCAGGTGGCGATCCTCACGAGGCGTCGGCGAGCACGAAGAGCAGGTCGGCCTCGACCGCCACCTCACCCCCCACGCGCGCGACTCCGTGACCCTTCCCGGCTCGCGCCGACAGCCGCGTCATCACGCACTCGAGGTCCACGACGTCGCCGGGCAGGACCTGACGGCGAAAGCGGGCGTGCTCGACGCCCCCGAAGAGGGGAAGACGCCCCGCGTAGCGCTCGTCGGCGAGCACCGCGACACCCCCGCACTGGGCGAGTGACTCCAGCAGGAGGACGCCGGGCGTCGTGGGGCGGCCCGGGAAGTGTCCCGGGAAGAACCACTCGTCGCCACGCAGGGTCCAACGACCCCGTGCCCGCACTCCGGGCTCGAGCTCGACGATCTCGTCGACGAGCAGGAACGGGGGTCGGTGAGGGAGCCACCGGGTGGGGTCGGAGGTCGTCATAGCAGGCTCAGCTCCGCAATCCGTCGTTCGTCGTCCACGGTCACCAGTCGGAAGGTTCGTCGGTCGCCCCGCGTGAGGACGTCACGCGCCCGCGCGGGGGGCGGATCACCGAGCTGGGAGGTCGGGGCGTAGCACTCGATCGGTCCCGCCTTCGTCGCGACCCGGATGACGGCCCCGTGCGACGTGAAGGTGACGACCTCGCCCTCGAGCTTCGCCCCGATCCGGTGCGAATGGACGAAGCGCCGGAACTCGTCCTCCGGGTTGACGGGATGGCGACCCCGTCGCAGGGCGGCCGGAGCCTCCCCCGCGGGGGCGGCGACCTCCGTCGCCGCGGGCTCCGGCGCCGGGACGGTCGGGGTCGTCGCCCTCTTCCTCGCGCGGCGCGGGGGAGCGTCGGGGGCCGGGGCCACGGTCTCCGCCGAGGCCACGGTCTCCGCCGGGGCCGTCGCCCCCCGACGGCGC